>NZ_AP024597.1:0-600000 GCF_019704315.1 Stygiolobus caldivivus
ACTACCTGCATTGCTTTTTCCACAGTGTCTTTATCGTAGTTATAGGGTAAATACCTTGAGGCTATATAAGCTTGTTCTAATAGGTCAATGACTACGTGCTCACGCCTTAATATGTCCTCTAAGTCCTTATTATTAGTCAACATGACTACCTCTCTCAATAACCTCTTTATGTCGTGGGTCTTTTCGTAGCTACCCGTCAATTGGTAGAGCGTGTACTTAAGTGAAAGTCGGAGTGCCTGTTCGAGGTTAAACATAGCTAAGTTATACCTCCCCTTATCGAGGTTTTCCTCGGCGTTCTTTAGGAAGTCCACCGCGTTTACTTTTAAATGGTCTGCCACGACTAATCCTAAGGCTTTTGAGGTTATAAGCATAGAAGGCGCTGGCTGAGTACGACAGCACCTATTGTGGAAAACGTGAGGGTAAAAATTGCCTAAACATTTGCGGTCGTACTTATACTTCACTTTATTTTGGACACATAAAAGACCTATGATTTCTTTATAGGGTCACCTAAAGGAGCACGAGCTATTTGTCCTAGCGTGTCCCCAACTGGAAAACGACCCTAAATGATGATTATTCGGGGGTGGTTAAACACACTTCATTATTTTGATATAATATTACAATTGCTTATCGAATTTCACGACTGTTTGAGGATAGTCCCGTACGCTGACCTAGTTAATATTACTGCGTATTACCGGTCCTTCTAAGGACTTCCTAGGAGAGGAAAACCAGGTGGGGGTCGTCGAAAAGGCGTGTGTCCGGTGGACCGTCAAGTGTCCTCTCACTCAGCCCTTCCTTGAAAAGCGGTTTGATAAGCTTTACTAAAACATACCTCCCATAGGACTTGAGGTATACCGTTTTAACGAGTTTAAAGTGGCAGTTTCATGAGGGTTTATGCCACAAGACCTTGAAGACGTTAGGAATACCTAGTCTACGCCCTAAGTTTATAATAGTCTGTACAAAAAGATCTATGTGTCGTCATTAAGGTCACTCCTCTCACAAGGTAGGCAGTTATACGACAACAGGGACTACGAAGGTGCGTATAAAATATTTAATAGGGCACATAAGCTGTCCCCCGATAACGAAGAAGTAGTCCTCTGGAAAGGGAAGACACAGTTCAAGCTCGGTAAACTCAAGACCGCGATGAACACGCTAAGCCTCTTGGTGAAGGACTATAACCCGGACTCCTGGGAAGGGCTCTTTTACCTTTCCAAGGCGACCTACCACTACTCCTTCTTCCTCACCAACCGCTCGTCCAGGACTAAGAACCTTAAATCAGCCTTGTGGTACTCCGAAAGGGCATATTTAGCTTCGAGGAGGAATAAGAGTGAAATAGCCTCGCTCAGGGCTATTATACTCTCCGACTTAGGGCAACTCGGGGAGGCGGAAAAGGTCCTCATACCGTTCCTAAAGTCCAACACCTCGAACCCATATGTCGGTACAGCCCTAGCTCACATAAAGAGGCTGAAGGGGTCCAGTGTAGAGGCCTTATACGAAGTAGACAAAACGCTCTTATACTACCCCGGTGACGTAGACGCACTAACGGAGAGGTCGCTAGCCCTGAGGGACAAAGGGGACTACAGTGAAGCACTGAACACATTAGACATAGTGTTGAGGTTAGAGCCGACTAACGTCTTAGCGATGCTCTTCAAGGCGGAGGCCTTAGAACTTACCGGTCGGGTAGGTGAGGCGCTTAAAGTGTATAAGCAGATAAACGCCATTTTCACAAACCCCTTGGTGAAGAAGAAACTGTCGACTGCCCCAGCACCGTTAGTCCCTTCAATATCTCCTGCCCCACCGCCCCAACAGATGCCTTCAAAGCCCTTGTCCCCGGTTAAGCCTTTGTCTTGGGATCCTAAGGCCTGGTTGGGGAGGAAGTTCTCCATTTATGAGGTCACCGACGTGCTCGGCGAAGGGGGTAACGGGTACGTACTAAAGGCGAAGACCCGGAAAGGAGAAGTGGCCGTTAAAGTCCTCAAAGTCTATTCCGGTCTACCGGAGGAACATTTCGACGCTTTAGTCAACGAGGTGAACAGCTTATCTAAGCTCTCCAACGACCCTAACGTGGTCGGAGTGTACGCCGTGTATGTGGACAAGCTGATCCTTGAAGACATACTCTCAGGTAACTCCAAGCTCTATAAGGAAGACCCGCCCCGGATCGTCATGGAGTACATGAAGGGCGGTAACATGGCCGAACTGACACGTGACGATAAGTTTTTCTATTCATCTCAGTGGAATAAAGCCGTGTATACGGCAGCCCTTAGCGTCACCGAGGCACTGTACCAACTCCACAGGCTGGGGTTCGTCCACATGGACGTGAAACCCCAGAACATATTCCTTACAGAGAAGCCTAGGTACCCGTATGAACTCACAAACGTCAAGTTCAAGTTAGGTGATTTAGGCAGTGTGGTCAGGGTAAACGGCAAGGTAACACAAGTGACCGTGGAGTACGCTAGCCCTGAAGTGTACGTGGAGACTGCAAAGCCCTACTTCGACATATTTTCTCTAGGTATGACCATGTACGTACTGCTGACAAGGAAACTGGACAGGCCGGACATGAGCGAGATGAACGACGCCTTTGACTGTTACCAGAGGAAGGACTTGGGCTGTGTGAGGGACAGGGTAAGAAAGGCCCAGGAGAAATTGAGGAATTGGGACCCTAACGTCCCCCCTGAAGTAAAGCCGCTTGTAAAGTCCATGTTGTCCCCGGAACCTGTTAAAAGGCCTACGTCCTTAGAAGTTCACAAGTACTTGAGCAACTTGGTGAAGTGAGCATGGCCCACAGTTAGGTGGAGGCGGTGAAAGGCCCGCTTTAAGTCGCGGTCTGCGTTAGTATCGGGTGGTCTAATTTTACCCGAGCTTGTGTCCCGACACGGGACGAGTGGAGTGGGGGAGGGGAGGAGGAGAAATAACCTCAGCACCCGATAGTGATGAAGTGAAGGGAGTAGAGGATGTAGATCGCGAGTCTGTGGAACCGCTGTAAGGGACATTGTCAGGTGTGGCCAGTATAAACCATAATATGTATAACACTTAACTGGAAATGTCGGCAGCTGACCATTACACAAAACATTTACACGGATACTTATACTTAATTCCATTTAAATATTCAAGAGTCCCGACCCTTAACCGTGAGGTATGTAATAGCACACTCCTAACTAGTAAAAAACTATCATAAGGGTTTTACGTAAAACGTTATGCGTAAAACGCGGCACAAGTACGAGGCGTAAAGTCTCGTGATACTGTCCCCCTGCTGTGATTTCTTGGTGACGCAAAAAGGTAAACACCTTACGCTGGGTTAGGAAAAAGTAAAAAAGCTTTTTACTTTAAACTGTGTACCACTTTTTCAATTTCCTCGTAGGGGGGCTCTTTTGTAGGGTCGTCAGACACCCACTTATACTTAATTACGCCGTCTTTGTCCACTACGAAGACGGACCTCTTGGCTAAGACATAGCCCGGTAGGGCTGGGAATTCCCAGTAGACGTTATACTTTTTCACTATGTCCCTGTTGTAGTCGCTCAGGACGGTGAAGTTTAGCTTATAGTGTTCCTTAAACGCCTTGTTACTAAAAGGTGGGTCTACACTTATGCCTAAGACTACAGCGTCCATGTCGTTAAACTTCGCCATTGAGTCCCTGAAAGTGCACATCTCCTTAGTGCACACTGCCGTAAAAGCTGCGGGGTAGAACGCCAAGACCACTACTTTACCTCTGAAGTCCGATAGCTTTACCTTTTTAAGGTCTGTGTCTACAGCTTCAAAGTCAGGTGCTTTTTCTCCTATTTCTGGCATAGGGATTAGATCACGCCGGAAAATTTAAACAAAGTTTTGAAAGATGCTTAAATAACAGTAATAAATTCCCTATCTCAAATTATATACCCTGCCATTACCGGGGCGGAGACCACATAACGTAACGCTTTGCTATACCCTAATGGGGTTAGGACGTGCCCCCCACTAACATAGCACTTAAAGATACGGCGCTTCGTTACAGCGTACAGCGGGTCACGGTAAAAACGCGCTTTTGCCCCGTTATAAGTGCCCGTCTCAGTGACTGTGTATACACAGCATAAAACTGCACATGTTTCACAACTTTATTTTTAAACATTAACAAACAAATTTAAGCGACGGTACAAAAGATCATTATATGGAGAGTAGAAAAATAGTTGAAGAGTCGGAACAGTTCCTCGCGACTACCACCAGAGACCTCCCACTGGTTCTCGACAGGGGTGAAGGGGTGTGGCTCTACGACGTAGACGGTAATAAATACTTGGACTTCACGTCAGGGATAGGGGTAAACAACTTGGGCTGGCCGTCTCATCCCGAGGTGATAAGGGTCGCCGAGGCGCAGATGAACAAACTGGCCCACGCTATGGGGAACGACTTCTATAACCTACCCCAACTGGAGCTAGCAAAGAGGCTGGTACAGCTCACCCCGGGCGACTTCCCCAAGAAAGTCTTCTTCTCCAACAGCGGGACTGAGGCAGTAGAGGCTTCACTCAAGCTGGTCAGGCAGTACGACCCTAAGAGGAAGTACTTAATTGCCTTCCTCGGCTCGTTCCACGGTAGGACTTACGGCTCGCTCTCGTTGACCGCTAGTAAGCCCGTCCAGAAGTACTTGTTAGGGCCTACTCTCCCAGGTGTCATACACGTCCCCTACCCGAACCCGTTCAGGAACCCGTGGCACATAGACGGTTATGAGGACCCTGAAGGGCTGACAGAAGCGGTCTTAGAATACCTGGAGTCATGGATATTCTCCAGTCTCGTGGACCCAGAGGAGGTAGCGGGGATAGTCTTCGAACCTATACAAGGTGAAGGGGGTTACGTGGTACCGCCTAAAGGCTTCTTCCGTAAATTGGAAAGGGTGGCTAGGGATAACGGTATTGCCCTAATTGACGACGAGGTCCAGATGGGTATGGGGAGGACGGGGAAGATGTTCGCGATCGAAAACTTCGACTCCACTCCGGACGTAATTACTATGGCGAAAGCCTTAGGAGGAGGGCTTTACCCTATAGGTGCAACGGTCTTCAGGAAAGAGTTGGACTTTAAGAAAAAGGGTATGCACAGCAACACCTTTGGGGGTAACGCGGTAGCCTGCGCCGTTGGGGTAAAGACCCTTGAAATAGTCAAGGAGCTGTTACCGAAAGTAAACGAGGTAGGTAAGGTCTTCCGTGACGAGCTCTCCCTGATGAAGGTAGACGACGTCAGGGGAATGGGGCTGGCGTGGGGGATAGAGTTCGTTAAGGGAGAGAAGAAAGACCCTGACACAAAGACCAGGGATAAGGTCATAGAAGGGGTGTTCAAGAAAGGGCTCTTAGTTCTACCTGCAGGGAAGTCCTCTATAAGGGTCATCCCTCCCCTTATAATCAGCGAGGAGGAGGCCAAGCTGGGGCTCTCTGTCCTGAGGGAGGTGGTCAACTCATTGCGTTAAAGTGGGAGTACTTCGGCAAGGGATGGGGTAAGTGCAAGATATGTTGGGCAAACTACGAAAGGGGAGTACAACACGAGAACTCACTGCATTGCTATAAGCTCGGGATACCGGTGAGGGCCCTAAAGGTACCGCTGGAGGAGTTCTTACGGGTGTTAGAGGAGAGGGGCTATAACGGGAAGTTTACCCTTTTCCCGTTCCCCATCTCACTCGCGAGCAGGGGAGTGATAATACTTTATTTTAACGGGGAAGAGGAGATGAAAAGGGCGATTGAAGAGCTTTCGGGCTACGTTGAGGGCTCACCAAAGGACAAGTTTTTCTTCGATAAGTTTGTGAACGTGGACTGGGTAGGCGGGTTTAACTATAGGAGGGGATGCCCTGAATACGACGCCAAATTCGGCGACTGGAGGAAGTGGACAAAACAGGGGGAAGGTGTTAAGTGAGGGCATTACGGGCCTAGTTTCCTTTTTCAGCTCGGGAGGGGGACTGAAGGTCCCCTATTCTATACCTTTTTGTGGGGGTGAAGAGGGCATAGATGTGTGCCAGCGGGAAATTCCTACACCCAGTACGGGTAGCATTTATTTAAAAGCTGACGACCGAGCGTTTACTCTGAACGCTATTACACAAGACCTTGATATGGTATCGAGTAGCGGTTAATAATATACTCAGCCGATCCATAAAGGGCGATGACACCGTAATGCTTTGAAAGGTATTAAAGGGCTGAGGTCTTCTCGTTAATACACTCACTGCCTTATAAACTTCGACCGAGTATATGCTGGGCTAGGAAAAACATTGTTGATCCGAGGACTTGGTGCTATCCTTTAGTTTTCGACCAAGTGTAGTTATACCCAGTCAGACGTTATAGGATAAGTCTTCCTCCTTCCACAACTGCTGAGTGTGTCGGGACATCATACAGTGCCTCGCGCCTAGCTAGTGCGTCGTTACATTAAACTTATTCTAGCCCTTTATTAACTGACAGTGTATAAAAGTTTAGTATTTACGTAAAACTCTTACGTCGACATATTTTTATCGGTTACGTATGTGCTGTTACATGCTCCACGGTCGGAAATCAGGAGTTTTTGATCATTTAACACAAGATCGTGTATAAGTATCCACGTAAATGTTCAGGGTAATACCCAGCCGTCAGATTTTCAATAAATACTAAAAGTTATACAAAACCCTATACATACACTCTCACTTTAACTGACGAGGCTCCATGGCCCTAAAGTAGACATGTCGTAATACCGACTGTTTGACCGGTAGGCTCGCTAGGTGTAAGGGTTTACGTAAATACGTGAAATGGTAAACGTAATATACTCCCAACAGGGTATAAATAGAAGTCAGGTGAGTAAATGCCGTGCAAAGAAATGGGATAATGAGTCATTTCGAGAGGTTGGGCTACGATGTTAAAAACATGCAATTGTATTTTGAACGCATAGAATATTCTATAACGTTTTCGGCTAACGGTTATTCTGAAACGTCTACCCGTGCGATATTTCACCCCCTGAAAGAGTTCCAACAGCTCTTCTTTGCGTTGGTTCATTTCCCGGCAGAAGAGATGAAATTGTTACAGTTTAAGGGTGAAATTGAGGGAAAAGAATGTGAGCCTTCTTTCACTAGCATGAAAAATACAATAGATCATCAATACGCTTTGAGTGTTTCCTTCAAGTGCAAGGAAAAGATAAAAAAGGACGAGGACTTAACCCTAAAATACCAATATCAATTAATGGACATGACGTTAAACAATAAGGAAAAAATCCTAGGGACTTTAAAGCAGATATATGGAGATAACTACATTACCATCGCGGTCACTGTCGCAAACACAGTACCGATAATGGAATACAAAATCACTGCCAAATACCCGGGGTTTAAGATAAGGAAAAGCCTGAAGGTCATAGCTGACAGAGTTGACGTGTTCGGTAAACCGTTGAGTGTTAAAGAAAGTGAGGAAATAAGCCACGGGTATGATGACGTAACCGTATACTTCAGTGACATGTTACCTAATACAAGTTACGTACTGGTCAATTATTTAGAATAAAATACGTAAAGGGTACTGGGAGCGGTTATTTTCTCTTTTTCAAACCCACCTTTTACTACTTCACCTGAGGGTGAAACAACTGCGTGGTAGTTGATGTTCGACAAGTTTACCATCACTTCCTGGTCGGTAACGAACCTCAACTTTACCACCGGGTTAATGAACTGTATAGACGTGGTAGTGTACTTCACCGACCACGGTAAGGGCTGTACCGGACGTATTTCAAACTCCCCCTTCTCGACCACAGGTATGGGCTCCGCCGAGTACCCCTTCCATATAATGTACACCTTGTCTATGTCCCTCAATTTACCAAAGATAACACTCCTCATTTTGATCCTAGGGTTTTTGTCATCTATGACCTCTATGTATGTGTGTACTGCTGTATAGTTCCCGTCAAGTGTTATTACCCTCCCCCCAATTTTCTTTAGGATCCCCAAGTCGACGAGTAAGTTATAAGTACTCTTATCTATCCCCCTTACCTCGTTAATGCTCCTATTAAGCTTAAAGTACTCTACCGCCTTCATTATCTTTTCCTTTGAAGGCACCATCAGTACGAGATAGTGTCGTTTTTAAATTTAAAACCTGTATTCAATGTGTAGGAGGTCATATTTAAGACACAATGTTAGGATAATTATAGTACGATTTGAATTTGAAACACTATTAGCTTATTCAAGTTAAATCGCTCAAGTATTACTAGATCGGTCAGTGCACGCTTATTTTGTGGTTTCTACATGTATAGGCAGAGTGAGGTCATAACTATTGTGCCCGGTCGGTCAATAAAAGGCAACGCACCACTAGTGTAAGGTTAAAAAATTCGCTAAGGGTGGGAATGGACATTGCCCTCGGGTCCTGACAGAGTACGTGTAAATTATGATAAACTTTACTACAATGTTAATACATAGCACGTGTAAAAGTGTAATGTGAAGGGTTTAATAATTTAGTTTATGCAGAATGGTCTCTCGTATATTGTATTGTTTATCCACAAATTGTATTAATTTAAGAGAGATAACTACGGTCCGCAAAGGACGTGTGAAAGACCCCATGTTCATGATTACTAATTACCCAGATTAGACCTTTAAAATAGTCAAGTTTTTCCACAAATACTAATTGTATACTTCCTGAGGCTTCAAAGGGCAACTTAACCATCTCTGATACATTGAGTGACTTTGGATGCTACATCCCACTTTAGTCCATGAATAAGTATAATAAACCACACATTTATAGCTTGTTAAGCCCTGAAGGGCAAGACCTCACCCTCCAGCCTAGCACATTCGCCCGCTTTATTGGTAGACCCTTACCCCGCGTTAAACGACTCGGTATAGAAATGGACAGGCAATTAACGGGTCAGGACTTTTTCTGGTGCCAGCAGGAACTTCCATAAGGGGACTACCTTCACCCTCTTCCCGTTCTTTAAGGCCTCCTCACCTTCACTGTCCCACGTGACCAGTATAAGGTTAAAGTCCCTGAACTCCTCGGAGAACTTCTCCAACCCCTTCAACTCCCTGTCCCTTAATCCCCCTACCTCATAACTGACTTGTACCGCGGCCTTTACATCCCCATAGGTCACGAAGTCCACTTCATAGTTACTACCCTTATAGTAGTAGACCTCATACAGCCTCCCGCTGTATTCCCTGAACCTGAGCAACTCCACTAAGACGGAGTCCTCCATCTTCCTCCCTACGTTCTCTCCCGTGACCAGTGAGGAGTATATTCCCGGGTCGATAAGGTAAACCTTTCTGGGCATGGAGTACTTCTCCAAAGCCTTCCCGGTAAACCTCTTTAATAGGATGAACAAGTAAGAGTCCTCTAGGCAGTCCATGTAGTTGATCACAGTCTGATGGGATAGAGAAAAGGCGTTCCCCAGCCTCCGGGAGGAAACTTCTCGCCCTATATTTTCTGCCAGAAAGACAGCCAAGTCCCTTATGTCCCTCCTGGTCTTACACCTTACCATAACGTCTTTTGTTATAACGTCGTCGAAGAGCCTCCTCAAGTACGCCCTAGTGTCGTGTCTGTAGCCCTCGGGGAACCCCCCGACTTTTAAATATTCTTCCAGCCTAGCCTTGAGCCCGGCTACCCCCCTCGTAGTCTCTCTCACTTCTACCCCTTGGTATTTTAGGAACTCACGAAAGGAAAAGGGGAATAGGACATAGTCTAAGTGCCTCCCCGTCAGGTAAGTTGCCATTTCCGCACTCATAAGCCTTGCGTTACTCCCGGTGACGATCACCGGGACAGTATCCCTGATCCGGGCGACAAACCTCTCCCAGCCCTTAATTTCCTGAACCTCGTCGAAGACCAACAGCTCTACATCGCCCTTGACCTCGTATACCGCTTCCAAGACCTTGTTGAGCTCTTCTGCCCTCAGCCCGTAAAACCTCTCGTCTTCGAAGTCTACCCTAGCGTACTTCTTCCCCCTACTCAGCTGGACTGCGTAAATTGATTTACCAGACCTCCTAGGCCCTGTGATTAAGTACGCGCCGTTTAGGTCTACTTTGTACCCCGGTTCCCTCTCTATTATCTTTTCTTTTTCAAACTTTTCCCTCAGCAGCTCCTCCTGGTCCAGTATTATCCTCTTGATTTCCTCTACTTCCACATGATGTTATTACCACGCCGGTTTTTAAATCTGTCAAATAAAAATTGACAGTCCTCCCTAGATCTGTCAAATAAAAATTGACAATAGCGCTCGGGAGGTCTACGCGTCACGTGCACAATGATTCCCATAATAGTAGCGGGACGTTCACGTCTCCATCGCGAATTGAAATATCCTCTAGTGAATTTAGTATAATTCTATGTATAAATAATCTATAAGCACCCAATAACGAGAATAATGAGGACAGCTGTAACATTATTACAGTTGTGAAAAAATTAGCGGATAGGTCGTCGTACCAAATAACAATAGCCTGAGCGGTTTACAAAACCTCCTCGGAATGTGGGACTCGCCGAAACTCTTCCTCACCACGAGGTCATAACTCTTAAGCCACTCCCACAACTCCTCCGGTTCTTGTATGTAGTCGGACACACCGTACTCGTCCACAACAGCAATACCCCTTCCAGCCGAAGGCACCGACTTGTCCAACTCCTCCCTCTCCGCCTTAGTCATGGCTTCAAGCGTACTGCACAACACTGCCTCTTCACCTTCATTTCCAGACGATATCCGACTTAGTAAGTTACAAATAAAATCAGATCAAAGCGTAAGGGGAGGGCGTAGAGCGGTGGCTATAACCTTTAGGTACCGGAAGACCAAATTGATGAGGGTTTTCCAGGTTCAGGGACTTAAACTCCTAGCATGATAGTTAGGCTTAAACCAACTACTATTAAACTTTCATTCATTCGGAAACTATGCAAGTTTCCCTGCCTTCGTCTATCACTATAGACAAGTGCTTTAAAACGTCGAACCCGACCAAGTTTCTTCCTTCAAAATCTCTTGGGGTCAATACGTAAGTCTCAATCCTTTTACCGTCTAGGTCGAGTATAGCTTTAGACGTCTTAGCGACTAAATAGCCGCCTAATGTCCTAAACCTAAACCAAGACTCCTCTGGTAGTTCTCAGATCAGGAATTTTACGTATTCCTTATTACTTAACATTATAGGCCCGTCAAAACCCGTATCTATTCTGAAATCAAACTCAAAGCTTTCTCCAAGGATGTTGTAAAGTTTAAGGAAGAGTACAGGCTTATCACTTTTAAAACACTTCAGGGCAATAAACTTCCTCCCAACCATTCTCCCTCCTCCCTAATATCTTTAGATGGGTTGAATACTATTGCATGGCTTACGTTAAGCCCCTTTAAAACCTCTTGGACACTTTCTATTTTATCGTAAGCACCGATAAACCTCCCTTGAGCAATGACAACGTATTTGTCCTTGTATTTTGAAAATATTTCAGCTCTCATCCTCTCAAACACCTTGTTATTGGCCTCCCTTTCGTCGTTATCCTTAACCTTATTAAGCCATAAGTCTATTGCCTGTTCAAGTGCCTCAGATAGTGTTAACCCCCTCCTTATAGCCTCAGCCTTGAACTCCCTTAGCTTCTCCTCATTTACCTTTTTTATTACCAAAGTCACCGACTTCACCGAATTTACCTCTACACCCTAGCTAAAAAACATTTCCAGCATTTATCCTACTTTTCCTTGGTAATCCCTAGACCCCAAATTCATCACCCTGAATTTAATTCAAATGAATTTAAAAGTGTGTTGAAGAATTGAATTGAATATTCAATCAAATCATTAATATTATCCAACAAGAGTAGTAATAACAAGAGTAGTCTGAAGGACTCCCTACTCGTCCTCCCCTTTGCGAGTATTAGGTAAAGGGTGTAGATGAGCATTGCTAGGACGAAGATGAAGAAGCGGAAGACCCAACTCTTAGATGAGGTGAAGACGAGGAAGGACTTGGTCATCTTGTACGAAGTCTCTATCGGCGTCCTCACCTTGTTATACCACTTTATCACGAACCTCTTGTTCACGTCCGGTCGCCTTTGCCAAGTACTTCCCCTTCCTGCCCTCGTATACTATTAGCCTGAAGGTAACTCCTTTCCCCTTGGGTTCCGCAGTGTACTCCCCGTCATACTTGTGCCTCACCCTTACCTGCAGGGACTGACATTATGTAGTCGAAGTTTTTGAGGTAGTTTAGTACGTCTACGGAGTAGAATCCCGCGTCGAGTACTATTAGGTCTATCTCGAGCCCCAAGGCCAGGACTTGTCCTACCAAGTCTTGTACTATTTGTAGTTTTGTCATCCCCTTTTTTCACGGGTGTGCAAGCTAGTATGAGTGTTTTTTTCTTTACGGTTGTCGTGGCTGTCGCGTAGTCCCACGCGTTGCCTTGTTTTGACCCGCTTATCTATGGGTTTCCCCCGTACTGGTGGGGGTTAGGTCTATTGAGATCCTTACTGTTTTTCTTTTCCCGAGTAGTTTTAGGGAGTTTTTCTTTATCTCGTGTATCATGGTGTCTATTACTTGTCTTTGTCCTTCTATGTAGTTTCTCACGGTTTGTGGTGATGTCCCCACTTGTTTTGCTTTGTTTTCTATTGAGTCGTTTGGTAGTGCTGCTGTTGCGAGTGTTTTCACGACTTCTCTTGCTTTTCTTCCTTCAAGGGGTATGATAGAAAGTAATTTTAGTCCTATTTGCTTGTTTATTGTTGGGTAGGGGGAGTGTGGTAGTACCAAGTGGACTCCCTCATAACGTATTACCGCTCCCCCTACCTTAAGTTTTTCTTTTATTACAAAATTTTTAGGGTTTACTATAATTATTCTTTGAAATTATTTTTGTAAAATGATTTTGGGGTCTAGGGCTTCAAATAAAACTATTACGTCAATATATTTTTACTGACAGTATGTGTATTAGTGCATATTTTAGAATTAGGAAATAGATCTCTTGAGCATTTAACGTAATATGGAGTATAAGTATTTACGTAAGTATCAGGGTAAATTCTGAGTACCGTGATTTTCCAATAAACACTACAAGTAATATAAAGATTATAGAACGGACGAGCGCCCACCTCCCGACTGGTCGCCTTTTGCTTGTCCCTCGTCCGCCTCACAGCAAGTGTTGATGCCTTGTAACGGACTGACGCAGTAGGTTCGTTACTGTTGGCATTTCAAGTAAAACCCTTACGGTGACATATTTTTTATTATACTCGGTCAGTTTGTAATGGACAACAGGAGCTTTAGCCTAAAGTATACGCATTCGCTATGAATACGACGAAGGACTTGTCCTTTAGTGTCTGACTGAGTATAAATAAACAAAAAATTTTTTATAAAATTATCGGGTTTTAAGGCATTTAAGGTTAAATATAAGCATTGGGGAAGGTGCTTACGGTAACCCCAACAGCCGCTACCTTTCAATAAAGGGTGACTTTGCACAGGACTTCACAGCACCGGACCGAGCGAGCAAGGCGGTTCGGGTAGGACGAGCCTGACTCTTACTTGCTCGCAGGCCGCATTCTCTATGAAACCCGGCATAAACGCAAGTTTAGTTCCTTGGTCCTCCGCCTTGGAGAACACGTACTGTATGAGCCTGTCGTCACCCTTTATGTTTACATAAGCAATACCCAAGATTGGGGCCAGGGCTAACACGTTAATGGCGTCTATTTCCACGATGTCCGTAAGCTCACGTAGGAATGAAAGGGTCACTTCAGGCCTATCGACGACAGCTATGAACACCCCCAGCACGCTTAATTTCTCGCTGGTGTCCTTTCCCCACTTTACCTCCCCGTACTCCTTCAGGGCTAAGTCCAGCAACTTAGCCTCCTTAGTATAATCATATGCGTTCAGCAGTAACGTTATGAGTGAGACCTTTTCCTCTTTTCCCGACCTTTTACCCCCGCTAGTCTGGCTTGCGGTCAGTGTATTAAGGAACTGGTCCAGCTCCTCCTTGTCCTTTAAAAACGCGTAATATAGGAGCATCGCCGTCGCGCCCTTCATTGTGGCTTTACCTCGCAGTACTCCTTCAAGCTCCTTGACGTAATCCCTATACCTCTCGTCCCCGACTTTCTTCAGGGCGGCCGCAATGTAGACCTTGTCCATCACCAGCTCGTCCTTGTCCTTTACCCTCTTCAACATCTTTATGGCCTCCTCTATTAGGTCCTTCCTGCCTGGGGTGTCCTTATCCCTGAGCACTAAGTTCCTTATGAACATAGAGTATTCGGCCTCGTTAGGGTCAAGCCTAAGGAAGTCCTTGACCGGGTTATAGTCTGGGACGAGGTGGGCGCATGCGGTAAGTACCCCGAGCTCGATGGAAGGGTCAAACTCCGGCCTCTCACCTATTATACACCTCACGAGGGTGGCGATGTTTATGAGGTCTAAATCGTCCAAGTTTTTTCCGTATCTCTTAAGGATTTCTGTTGCCTTATCCTTGTCCCCGGCCAGTGCGTACACTTCAGCGGACATCAGTACGTGTTTTTTGTTATGTTGTCCGGCCATGAGGACGTCGCGGAAGTAACGGTCAAACTCGTCTAGTGTAGACTTATTGGAGGCTATCTGGTACATGAAGTAATAGACCTCGAGCTCCCTCTTCTTACGCAATGGTATGGGGTCTATGATGGACTCGAGCTCTTCAAAACTTATCACAGTTACCCTTTAAAAATTACGCTCTCGGCTATTTATCTTCAGATGGGGGTCAGAGAGGACTTAATGTAGTATTTGTTGAACAGCAGTTCGCATAAAATCGTTACGTTTGAAATGATTTACCGACAGCAGTATTGGTATTACCAAATTAATGACTTGAGCTCCCAGTCCTCCAGTATTTATTCTTAAAGGCTAGTAAAGGGCAACAGTGCCATTGGTTTAGTGCATAGAATTTACCAGATGAGAGGATGGGCCTCGTCCTTTAGCCCTTGACAAAGTATAACGTAATAATAACAGAGAATGTATTTTAGTGTGTATAAAATTCAGCGTAAATACTAGATACAACTATTTTTCAATAACTGTTAGTAAGAGTTCCCTAATTAGTATTTATAGGCCCTTTCACACGTCATTTGCGAATTGTAATTTTCTCTTGAACTAGTACAATTCATTCCATAAATAACACATCATAAATAACACAGTACACGTAAAGTCATACCTATAAACCAAATTATGAGACCTTTGTTATAATACGCTCATATGCGATACCATGTATTATAACCAGTCGGTTAATAAAGGGCAACGGTAACGTTAGTGTAGGGCCAAAAAATCCGCTAAGCAAGGTAATTGACGTTGCCCTTTAGTCCCTGACTAAGTATAATATTGCTGTGTGTATATTTAATGTGGTAACCTCACCATACTCAGACAAATAGAAATCATAAAGGAGCCGTGAAAGACCATGGAGACACGAATGACCCAGTTTTTAGTAAAACTCTCCTCATTTTAACGCCTTGAATAATTTCTTGTAGTCATAGCCGTTCACTTCATATACATACACTACCGAATATACGAGTTGGAACACTATAGAATACGCGTCTCCGGTCTTCATGGCGACGTCTAGTAAGTCGTTCAACTTTTTGACCGTCCTATCGTTCCTCAACACCGGCCTTTCAGGTAACTTTATGTTGTACTAGCCCATCTCCGTTACTTCTTTCTTAATGACGTCAAGGTTTATCCCTTTCTTTTCAGCGTCGTCGTGGAATTCCCTCAAGAACTTTAGGAAACTTTTAGGGTCATTCACTGTGCTTAGTAATAGTGGTAGGCTGTTGACCAGTTCAGTGAAGGATAGCTTGACCGTCTTCAGGGCCCAACGCGAATACCTTAAGGCCCTAACGATGTCGTATGTCCTTTGATTTATCATAATGTCTTCCCCCTTCCACTCTGTCTTTGACTTCAGGGTAAGCTTTTCATAGTGCTCCTCTAGGACCGACTGTACCAACTCCTGCCTGCTTTCCGTCAGCTGGGTCACGTTGGTCTCGTAGGGGTCTATAGATATCCGTCCCATTGCCAGCCCCAACCTGGGCTTGTTATCGGTAAGGAACACGTAGGGTGCGTATGACCCCAACTCATCAGGGTCCGGTCTTATCGCGACGTATACCTTGAGCCCGAGGTATTCTGCCTCGTATTCCTTTCCCGAGTTAACCTCGAACTTCTTCAGTAGGCTTAATAGGTCCGGTGTCTTGTATGTCCAGACTGTGAGTGAGGCTAGTTCATCCACCGGTTTGTCACTTTTCCCCTCTTTTACGTCTTCTCCCATTATAGTATCAAGAATTTCTTCCTTCTTAATTTTCAGTCTGTTTAGGTCTTCGATCAGCCCCTTTAGTCCCCCGCCTTTAAGGTAGTCTTCGAACAGTTTATGTAATAAGTAGAAGTAGAAGAACCAGTCGTCTTTACTTTTCAGCTCAACTGGGACTTCTACTTTGTCGGCATATTTTTCATGGAGGGATTTAAAAGGTTCACTTTTAAACTCAGTGGAAAGTATGTTGGCCACCATGCCCATTTTGTCGATCAACTTTTGGACTTTTTCAGGGTCTACCTCGCCGTCAATTATAATATTAAAAATTACCAGGCTCATAAAATATATATTGGGACGTAGTTTTAAATTTTTATAAACGGTGTATTAGCAAGCCGTTCACGCTCCCTATGCATGCCTCCTGCAAAGGGAGTTTTTCCCTTATTCAAGGGAGAGAAAAGACGTTTAATATATTAATAGTCTAGATCGTTTTCAGCCCTCAACCTATACTTTCGACATGTTTTTGACTGACAAGATGTAAGGTGTTACGTCGTTACGACCAAGAGATCTGGGCCCTTAAGTACTTAACATAAAGCGGAGTATAAATATTAGTGCAAGCGTTCACGGTAATACTCTATCATCACTGTTATTTTTCAACAAATACTACGTTTGTCCAGCAAGTTTTTGCTCCTACACTAACTCCACTGTTACCCTTTGTGTGCTCACCGAATATAACATAATCCTAGAAAATCAACAGCTAAAATACCGCCTCGGTAAGGAACCGGAGGTCAGGAGTGGCCTAAGTCGTCTCAACTATATCTAGTCCTTCAACTAGACCATTCGATCAATATTTATTAACTTTAATATTAGTCATGTATTATGTGGACGAATTAGACATTTTGAGGTCTTTAGACCCTGCAGATTTCGAGCAGTTTGTAGCTGAAAAGGTATTGCCCGTCCTCGGTCTTACACCACTCTCTGTCACGGGCGGCCCCGATGACGCGGGGTGTGACATTATCGCTTTCGACAGTAGGCTCGGCAATAAGTGGTGTGTACAAGTGAAGAGGTATTCCGAGGACAAGAAGGTGACTACGAGAGATGTCAGGGAAGTAGTCCTCGGCATGGAGCACCACAAGTGTGACAGAGGGCTGATAGTCACTACCTCAGAGCTTAACGGTCCTGCTTTAAAAGAGGCTAAGGACAGGGGGATAGACTGTATTAACAGCTCCAGACTATTGTACATAATAAGGCAGTACGGCGTCCCGATGCCTTTGACATCAAAGTTAGTACCGGGCAACAGCAACGAGGTAAGGAAAAAAGGAGAGATGGCGCCGAAAAGAGAAAGAAAAGGAGAAGAGGCAGAAAGAGAAGAGGGGCACTCAGCTCTCGTGAAGGTGAAAGACGACGGGGCCTTCTTACCCATCTCGGTAAGCGAAGCGGTGAGGGTCGCGAAAGATCAGCTCTCGCGATATAAGGAGGTCAAACTGGTGTCAGTAAAGGCCCATTTGAAAAGGCTGTATTTCTTCAAGGTGAAGGTGAGCTATAAGCTAAAGGGCAGGAGGAGCCAGAGCCTCATACTGGGTATAGACGCTGACGGGAACGTATACGAAGATATACCTACGCTGGTAAAGGACGTCGGTTTCGAGGTAGAATATGAGACTAATTCTGAGCTTTACCACAGCGTAAGGGACAGACTGACGAAAGAAGCTGAGGAGCAAGCCCCCGAGGGTGCTTCGGACATAGAGGTAAAAATGGAGAACTATAAGTTAGCGTGGGTCGTCTCCTATTACGTATTACGGTTCACCGTAGGGCTGACTGAGGCAGAAGTAGTCGTTGACAGACAAGGTAAGGTAAAGGGGGCCAGTCTCGCCCCGTTAGACGAAGAAAAGCTGAAGAGGTTTTACGGGGGGAGAGTAGTGAGGCAGGACAAGGGGATAAAGGTGGTCAGGGACTTAGACGATAAGTTCCTTGAAGAGCTCGAGGTAAACGAAGCGGGTGAAGTCGTGGAGACCATGAAAAGGGTGAGGCCGGAGTACGCGGTGGGCTTGACTAAGGCGTTCTATCACGTCCAAGGTGGGGCGAGTAGGTTCAAAGAGGAAAGTGACGGCGTTAAGGTCGATGTATTTTTTAATAACTACCATTACTTGGCTAAAGTCGATAACGGGGGTAGGATAGTCGACGGCCTGATAGTGCCTGACGCGAACGTGTATGCGGGTACAAAAAAGGGGTATAACAAGAAGAGGAGGTGTTTAATAGTCAACGCGGGGGACGTGATCAACGTTATTGACGCTAGAGGAGTAGTAGAAAGGAGAGAGGTACCTAAGGGGGTATTCTCGAAGCTGAAGTTCTCGGTTAGTAACTTCATCGCTTCCGACTACTCTATAGACACAGACGACCCGCTAGACCTAATATGACCGTGAAGGGGTACCGAGAGAGTGAGGATTGCTGAGTGGGTCGACACACCGAAATAAACATCTCTCCTAGTCACCTTTCTGTCTTCGGAATACCTCTTCACCTGTACACACCACTTGTTGCCTAGCCTACTGTCGAAAGCGATGAGGTCGACACACCGGGGAGTATAATTTAGTATAGGCAGGGCACGACTTCGGCGTTTTACCTAAAACCCTGCGTCAGTAATACGGCCTTTCATGGCAATCTCGGATACAAGGAAGGGACGACCTGACTGCGGTAAAGGTGAACAAATTTAGCAATGACACCACAACACGCTTCAGCGGACGTTAAGTCACCTTTACACGGTAAAGGGACATATAACCCCAATACTCCCCCGCTATCCCTCGTCGGGGATACAGTCAACACCTCAGCCCCACTATCTCGGCGATGCCGCAGAGCTTGGAGTAGACCCCGAACTCCTTTGCCTTCTGTTTCATCCCCTCACTTACCCCCTTATTTAACAGGATGGCCATTACGTCCTCCTCGTCCTGACCACTACCGTAGACTAATTTAGCTACGACCACGTCTTCTACGCTTTCCAACCAACACTTAACCCCCATCAACTCACCCTTTACCCTTCCCCTAAGGGCTTCATAGTCGAGTCTGTCTTTAGCGAACTTTAGGTCTACATGGAATAGAGTACTTCTGGGGAGGAACAGAGTTACCCAGCCCCTCTCCCTATATGCGTCCTCCAACTCCTGGTTCGAAAACTCGAACCCGTGCCCCTTTAATTCCTGAGAGAGGGGGGCCCAATATTTTGAGTGTCTATAACGACGTCTATGTCTTGTGTTACCCTGTCCCTACCGTAATGGATCGCCGCTAACCCCCTACGATAACGTACACGACCCCTGCGCTTTCTAGGGCACTCACTAACCTCTGGAGTGCCTCAGAGACCTCCTCCATTCCCTCACCTTCATGAGGTGCTCCCTGGCCTTCTTCACGTCCCCGTTGAACGCCTTCAAGTACTCCGTTTCCCATATATGGTAGAGCTCGATGAATAACTCGTCTGAGGTCTTACCGGTCCTCTTCATTACTTCTAGGTCGGACTTTATGTCCTCTACCCTCTTCCTGAACCTCTCGTATGAGCCGAACGGCCTTATTATCTCCTCGTAGGTCTCTTTGTCCATCGAGAGTACATTCTCCGGGTGGTTAATAAACCTAAAGCGGGCCTCCCGCGTTTTCACGGGGCAGAAAGGAAATGTACGCCGATAACGACGACCCACAACGCTTCCAGTATTATAAGTTACGAAAGGGGCCTCCGACCCGAGAGCCGGGAGTAAAGATCTGGCTGAAACCTATGCCACATACGGCTTTACGTAACTGTCACAGTCCTTATACCCGTTTTGCACTAAAGTGCATGTCCTCGTCCTCCCGTCTAACGCCCCCGCACTGCACTAATACCCCGGTGCCCTTTATTGTCTGACCGAGTTTGACTAACGGTAAGGCGTTATATCATTTCTGAGGGCTTTACAAAAGGTTGAAAGCCCCCATTCAGGCAGGGATGGCAATTAAATACTCCTTTTTTCTCAATTCCCCTCGTTAGCTAGGGGATAACCTAAGGCTGTTACACCCCAAAGGTCAGGCCGTAACGTCCTTAAAGAGCTCATACTCGGCCCCTATCTCCCTACACTTACGTTCTACCACCTCTTTCCTCCCGTAATAAAATAGCATGTTGACGAACATCTTTTCCTTCACGGAATATAAGAACTCGTCGGCCTTTCCCAACTCGTAAAACCCCAGTTTCTCTAACACCCTCTGTGACCTTATGTTCCTCTCGTCGACCCACGCGGTAAGGATCCTGACGTCCGTGTCCTTTAACAAATAGTAGAATAGGAGGTAGATAAGCCCCTTACCCCTGAAAGGCTTGTCCACTGCATATGCTACCTCACCTACGTGGGACTGCATCTCCATCCCGAAGTACCTCCCCTTGTTTAGCTGGATCAAGCCGACGACCTTGCCCTCCGAGTAGGCTAATACCATCAGGGTCTGCTTACCCCATGTCTTGGACCACTCTACTATACGCCCCCTGTCGACCTCACTATAACGTGATAGCGTGTAGTTTTCCTCGTCGTTGGATAGCCTGGTCATGAAGTCCAGGTAACCGTTAACGTCCTTTTCGTCGGCACCCTTTAAAGTAACAAGCCCCATGAATTATACTGTCTAACCCTAAAGTTAAAAGCCTGTCCTTCGCCTCTCAGGGACTTAGACATTACCTTTCCCACAGCAGGAGCTACTGCGGTACGAGGACGCAGGCTCTAAGTCTGAACACGTCCCCGTGGGGTCAAATATAGTCTTTTTAATTAACTCTTTTTCATTAACGAGGTTATTTAATCGTAGTTTAACGCATTAAAAAAGGGTTTGATATGTTTTACTAATACTTTTTAAATTTCATGACCGTTTGAGGACAGCCCCGCTTGCGCGTAGCTCCCACGTGAGGATTTTTAAGTGTGGCTAAAAATGAATAGTTATGGAGAGGAACCTTTATAAGGTCGGGGAAGAGTACGTTGAGGCTAGGGTCATTGAGTGTTTATCTGATCTTCTCCTCTCATTGACCTTGTGGAAAGAAGGATATACTAGGGATTCCGCAGGGAAAGCTTTCAGTGCGGTAAAAGCGTTAATGAGCGCGTTAATAGTAACTAATGAAGAGAAATTACTTGTTCTAGCTAAGGACGAGCAAGAGAGGGAGTGGTTGAAGAAGAAGGCCCACGTAGTACCTACTCACAGTATGTACGGTTTAGCACAGATGTTAAGGAAAATAGGGATTGATATTATAAACCTTGTGAACTTTGCTTTAGACCTTCATGATTACCAATATAACGGCTTTGAACCCGATTTCAGCAAATACAGCAAAAAGGAGCAAGTCTTAGCCGACCTCATTACCGTAGTTAAGGAGACCAAAAAATTGATAAGTACTTATTTCCCCAAGTATGGGGTTAAGGAGATTTTAGAAAAAATCGACACACTAATTAATGAAATAGAAGACAGTAGCTAGTGTGTCCTAGCGCCGTCTTCATACCTCCGACAGGTTTTCTGGCGTCAAGGTACCAGATTCTGTTAGGGAGAATGTTGAACCAGACAGAGTTCGATACAAATACAGTTGAGGATTTAGATTTTTCATGATATAAAATTATCTAGACTTTTGGGCCGGGACTTCCACGGGCTTCTGTAATTCAGTTAGTATCATTAAGCATTTTAACTGTTACTCATAGCATTAAAGTAAAATTAATACTAAAATGTTGGTAGAACTGGTGGCGATAAGGGTCGTAAGCCCAAGTCCGCGCCTGATAAACCTTCGACTTATATCTTATAAAGGGCTTGTTTAAGATAGCGTTGCATAGTTAAACCGTTCTATACTCATAGTCTTTCTTACTCGCTCTTCTCAATACACACGGGGGGTATTGTCCTTGATATCTATATTATCAACTCTGCCTATAGTCCACGGATTGACATCTGCTACTTATAACCCCCTATGTATTTAGTCCCCTTCTCTAGGCAAAAGGATTTCGTCGAAGTACTTCATTCTTAAATCACTAAATGAAGGGACCTTACCACCATCGTCAATAACACCTTCACTTAACCATTTCTTATATGTCCCATAGATTTCACCAGCACTAAGACCCTTACCCGATATATCAAAAACACTAGAACAGGCTCAGGAAGAAGAGGTTCTAGGGTGTTAAAGGGCGGGTGAGTGTTAGCCCTAGCTGATGCCAGTAGGAATATGGGGGGACTTTTTTCAGACAAGGTGTAACTATACGAAGACCGAGGTGTAACTATTCCGTATCTTGGATAAGAGCTCGTTTAGGGCCTTTATAAGAAGATTTAACCCCGAACCCCCTATAGTATCATTAATGGGCTCATTTGAAAAAGCGTCATTGCTCTGTAAGAGGGCGTTAAACTATTTAAAAGTAGCCAAGGACGCGTTTAATGAAGGGCTTTACGACGTCTCAGCAACTAACTGTCAGATCTCGGCTGAACTCTTAATAAAGTCTACCTTCCTGTTCCTCGGGTATACACACCCGGAGACCCACAATATCCGAAAGCTTTTAGGTGAACTCGCGAAATTGGCCGAGTCTGAGGAGATAAGCAGAGTAGTTAAGGAAAAGGGAAGGAGCTCAACTTGGTCGAGGTGAGTAGGTTTGAAGGACAATACTCCCCGGTTGACGTGGATTCAGAACTGGCCTCAGACTGCTTAGATACAATAGAAAACGTAATATTGCCCCTTGTAAAGAAAATATGGGGAGACAAGTGGTGCGGGGGCTAGAATACATTAACTATTTAGAGAACAACTGGGGGAGAATTGCAGAAAGGGTGAAAGGTGTAGCTGAAAGGCTGGGGAAAGTACACAAGGTAATAGTGTTTGGCTCAGTAGTTAAAGGCAAGGTAACGGGGAGTAGCGATTTAGATATAGCTATTTTTTACGACGAGGAGTTGACAGATAAGGAAAAGGTGAGGAGGGCCTTGGAGATACTTAACGAGGTAGACGAAGAGGTCATAATAGACGTCCAAGTGCTCAGTAAAAGCGAAGAGGACTTCTTCCTAAAATTTGTCAAAGAGTACATTGAGGTTTAACCCGCTTACAAAAACGGGGTTGACAATTTAACGGGACTGCTGGAGGAGTAACTACGTCTCCTCCCTTTGAGGAATAGACGTAACGTGTGAAAATCCCTCTCCCCCGGGAGTGTTCTCAAACAGTCATGAAATTTGATAAGTGTATATCAGTTTACTCCTAATATACTGTACACCCTCCAAGTAAACCCCGTTTAACGGAGCCTTCTCCCTCGAGTAAACTCCGGGTTCATCACGTTCAACAAGGCTAGGCTATACTCGACTATCCCCACGTCCCTGTTAACAGCCCTCGTGTCCCTTGCCAACCTAGCTAGGTGGGCCCTACAGTAAGAATGATAACTCTCCACAGTGTAAGTATACTCCTTACCCACTACGTGGTTGTCGAGTACTTGGTAAACCGAGTAACCGTCAGTGTAGTACACCCTACTCTCGGGTAGGGGACTCCAGAGGTAGCTGAAAGTTCTACAACCCCTATCACCCGTGATAAAGAAGGGTACACCTGCTAACGCGTCCCATACCCACAAGTCCACCCCCTTTCGCCCACGCCCGGCCCCCACGTAAGCCCAACTCTCGTCGAGCACCATAGCTTTTGCCGTGAAAGCCCCCAGTCGCCCTTGCAAGAGTAGTAGGTAAGTATATGCTTTTATCCCTTTCCTCCTTATAAGGATATTGTCGTTAACGGTTCCCCTTCGACCCTCGCTATCCCCCTCATGCTCATCCTATTCGTGTATTCTTTCAGTACTCTCTCCTTTTGCTCTTTACCCACCTTGTGGTTAGCAGTCTGGTAGGACGTCTTCCCGCAAGTCTTGCACTTGTGTTTTTCCTCTAGATGAGCCGTTCTTTACTACTTTGTTTGATTTGTACGAGGGGCATGGTGGTCTTTCTTCTCTCCTCTTCTTTACCCCGAGTTTTTAGTGTAGTAGAATAGTGTTGGTGGTGTCCCTAACTTGGTGACTTGTACTCCGAGTACGTTGCTATTGTGTAAGCGAGGTCTTCCGGCTCGCGTTTTCTCGGCTTAAATCCCTTAAAACTGAGGGTATTAATTGTGTAGGGTTACGAGGTCTATCTCGTAGACCCGCATGAACCTCATACCTTTGCACGTAAGTGTTTCTGAAGTAGTGTTTGCTCTCATTACTTCTAGCCCTTTCCTACAAGTAGTGCTAGAAAGGGTGGTTTTTATAAATACTCTATTATTTTTACTAATACTTATCGAATTTGATGACTGTTTGATAACACTCCCGGTTTTGGGCTCATTTTAGAATAGGGTAACAACACCTTTTCACACCAATTTAGTTATTTGATCCAGAACCTCTCTTGCTGCAGGCCTCTTTAGCGGGTCTGGGTCTATCATCCTCTTCAGTAAGGGTTCGACCTCAGCTGGTACGTTTAAGCCCCATAGGGCTAACTTCTGCTTGGCTGTTGTAACGTTTCTCGTAACACAAGTCATATCATTTACTCCATAACAGTTAAACGCGTCCTCCATCTCTTGTAAGTCCGGCCTGTCCATTTTACGTGTGAGCAGTACGTAGAGTGCTATCCCTAAGGAGAATATGTCAAAGCTTGGTTCAGCCTTATCTGTGAGCGCTTCTGGCGGTGCATAGGCTGTCGTGAGCTGTATTATGTCACTCCCGACCTTTACTGCCCCTCCCAGGTCCCCTAGCTTGAACTGAACCTTAGGTAGGTCTACCGGGTCTTTGGGCTTAAAAGTTAAGAATACGTTCTGGGGCTTAATGTCACATTGTACAAACCCCTTAGAGTGTATTTCAACTAATGCCTCAGCGACTGAAGCAATAGCCCTATAAACGGCCTTCTTCCAATAACTGGAGTAGTAAAACCTATCATCACTCAGTAAGTCATAAAGTGTACCACCACTCATTAATTCCATGACTATCATCGGAGGGCTTTTTAAATAGAGGCTAGTATTCCCGGAGAGTATTTCCTTAAGCACTAGCATGTCAACATTTATGGCGTAAATCTTTACTACATTAGGGTTATTCGAGAGCGACGCTAAGGTGGAAGCCTCGTTCATCAAGTTCTTAAAACTCTCATCAGCCCTACTCCCGGTCCCGACCTTTAAGACCTTTATAGCGTAGTCTCTCCCATCCGGACCGGTAGCTTCTAACACATAACCGTTACCCCCCTCACCTATCACCCTCTTAACTAAATAATCATTTAACTTCCTGTTAACCCATGTGTTAGGGTCCCATGAATAGAGAAAGGAAAGGGGTTTACCCAATAACACTGAAGGAAAGTTTAGCGTAAATGGACTTAACCCCGTACAATTAATCATCTTCTCCCTTATGAGGGGTGTGTCTCGGATTTGTACTAATTCTGAATAAGTCAGGCATGCAGTGTCTTGTAGCCCCATCCTCTCATAAGCCTGGGCTTCATAGAGTAACGCTACTTGCCTTAAAGCATCGGTATTTAAGCGTTGAAACGCTGACACAGCTCTACCATACTCTTTTTTCTCTATTGACGCACGCCCTATTATCATCTGTGCTAAACCCTTTATGAACTCCTTGTCTGGCCCCTCTAACGTAGAACTCTGCTCTATCTTATTACCAGCTTGCACAGCAAAACGTCGGGCACTATCTGCATCACCTTGTTTAAGCCTAAGATATGCAAAACCTAAATCATCATAGGTATCTGTATTTATTGGCCGAACCTGCCACGCCTCGTTCACACGACCGAGCTCCATCAAAATCATAACTTGCAGTAAATTACTTAGGTTAATTACTTCATTATTAGTTGAGCCCCTTATAGCTCTAGAGGCGTGAAATAAAGCTTCCTGAAGTATTCTTTGCTGATCCTTGACGAAGAAGGAGTAAAGGTATAACGCTAAGGACAAGTAATATTGGGCCTCACCGTTATTCAGGCTTTTTAGTGTTTTTATAGCTTGTTCTAAGTCACCCATCATCACCTCAGCCTTACCTTTCCACAACAAGGCATTCTCGTCCTTAGGACATAAATTAAGGGCTTCGTTAAATTTCTCATGTGCCTCTTTTAACTTGCCAGATTTATATAGACTAGCGCCCGTATTGACTAAATCGTTGCAACTGCTCATCACAAAAGTGTTTAGAATCTGGTCTTTATCTTTTTCCTCTAATCAACCAGCTTCATGATAACAGATAAGCTACAAATATTTAACGGATTAAGACCCTGATTAATTATATAAATGGGGGGGGGGGTAGTTATGCCCCTCTTGTAATTCCCATTAGGGAGCACCAGATAACAGCCCTCAGCGGTCTTTGATAGTAGTCTGTACTCACTCCTTAGTTTCTCGTATAGTCTTTCGTGGATCTTTCCCAATACTCCCTTCTCTTCCAGGTTTGGAACATCCTCATTTATCCAGAACAGTGCGTAGTGCTTTCACGTAGTTATTGACTAAGGCTAAGAGGGAGTCGGATAAGCCGACCTTCGCCAAAATAGCTACTCTGTTGAGGCTTTTGCCCCTCCTAACCGTTGAAGGAAATTAAGGGAAAGAGACGTGTATAGACCTACATACCCACCCTTAGAAGGGACGAGGCTTTCGATCTTTTGTGAACTAATTGAATAGATACGTTACTAACCATCTATTAAGACGCGTTATAAACCATGCTACGGGGGGTGTTGACGGCATCAGAAATGGTGGGCTCTCTTAAATGGTCTAACGATAAGATAGTTAAAATATTTCGAGGGGTCTAACGCAAGCACACCAGTTACGCAGTATGGTTAGAGTCGGAGAAATTGAGCAGCTGGACAAGGACACGTTAGAAGACCCATCTAACAGTTTAGCAAGTGGGTTACCCGCCCTTACGTATTGAGTACTGCATATAAATATTTACTCTGTGTTTTTAAATAAGGTATATGAGGCTTAAGATCACGTCCCTTGGACCGATCACAGAGAAGAGCGAAATTGAACTCGGTGACCTGACGGTATTTTTCGGTCCGCCTAATTCTGGGAAGTCGACTGCTTTAAAGGCGATATATTATTCGCTACACCCTCTACTTAACAACGAGGTGGGAGACGGGTTTGTTGATTTAGGGAGTATGAAGCTCGAATACGTAACAAAGGACAATTCCTACGAGTTTAAGTTCCACCCTTCAACTGATTACCTTAAGGAATTACTTCCAGAAGGGGAGTTCTCTGCAGAGCCTTTATTCGCAAAGTTTGTAGAAGAGAACTCCCTCTTTGAGGACTTCGAGGACACTTTAGTAAACCCTTCAATAATGTTGCCCTCAGGATGTGAAGGAGTAAGAGAAGTGCCATATGAGGTTAAAATCTCTGGAAAATCTGGAAAAGTGATAATACACCTCACTAACGAGCTTACCCCTAAATGCAAGGAGGCGCTTTATACGGAGTTAGGTAAGGTAATCATGCCTACTGTAGGTAAAAGGATTGCCGATAAATATAAAGAAAAATTCCTCGAGTATTTGAGAAAAGAAGAAAAGGTAGGTCACGTAGTGCTCATACCTTATTCAAGGTCATTTGTAACTTTTGAACTGTTAACTCTTATAGAGTTAGCTGCCAGTAATATGCCGTCTAAATCAGGTAGTCTATTAGTAGACATTATACAAAGCATAGTGAAATCACTTAAGAGTCCAATTCTCTTTTCATATAAGTCTTTCTTGCTAGAGAATATTTTAGGAGACGTAAAGGAACTCGAAACCTATTTCGATGAAATAAAAGGGAGGAGGGAGATCAATAAGAGAGTATACGAACTCTTAAAACCATTAATACCCGGTGACGTCAAAGTCCTGAACGACAAGCTGACGTACGTAGAGGGAGACAAGCCCATCCCTTGGAGACACACCTCAGCTTCTGTTATGGAAGCCGTAAGCTTACTTCTGTCAGTGGGGGAAGGACAGTTAATACTTTATGAAGAGCCCGAAACTCAACTCCACGAGCGGTTGCAAGTACTCATGGCACTTATCCTTTATGCCATGTCTTTATTTAATAAGTTGGTAATAACTACTCATAGTCAGACAATATTATATACACTTTCATTTATGGCTTACCTAAAACCCACTGCTGAAGAGGTTAAAAAATTGCTGGAGAAACTGGGAGTTAAGGACGACGAGTTAGCTAAAGCTGTAGAAGAGGCAAACAATAAGGAGGTAAAGTTCTATTATTTCCATGACGGAAAAGTGGAAGAAAAACCTGCTGAGGAAGTGAGTGAAGGGGTCCCCAGCGTTACGGACGTAATGGATATTGAATTAAGCTGGCTTTCCGAACTATATTTATCCAGAGGTGGTAAAGATTCTAATAGCAAATGATTGCGTATTAGTCGATGAGAAACAGAACAAAGAGGATGAAAAATGCAAATACGATATCTCCAATAAAAACATCGTTTACTTTTTCGACTTTGAAGAATTGTTTAAAAGTTCTATGATTAGTCAGGAACTAAAAGTAAAAAATACACAGCACTGTGACGCGATTATAGTTGAAGACTCGCGTATCGGTATTTATGAGCTATCAATGTATAAGGGGAGGGATATTAATACATATTTGAACAAGTTTGAATATTGCATGTGCTTTCTTGAGTATTTTAGTAATAAAGTAAGCAAAATAGACATGAGAGGGGTCAATATTGACCTAGTGATCGTGGCAAACCCTAAAGAAGTTGCGACCTTAGATAGGGCTGTGAGGACGTTTAAAAATTCGGTAAAACATTTTAGAAGGCCGATTATAGCGAGATATAGTCCAAACCTGGTGGTAAAACAATGCCAGTAAAAATAGTGCCTATGAAATGGCCATAATTAGGTTTATCGTCACGTTATTAGGCAATATGTGATCCACTACTTTGCGTGAATTTCAATTTTTAACCTATATAATCTTTTAAATTCAAAATAAGACGTCGTGTTAAAATTAAGTTTTACGTAGATTTTGATAACGGAGTCCGTGTCCCTACCCAGGTTAGGAACGGATCCCTCTCCGACCCCAACGATTTGGGCCCCCTTATGAGGGCTTCAATGTCCCAACGGTCTTCCCACGTCGTGGTGACGTCCTCGGGCGTGTCGTTGAGGTCGGTCGAGGAGGAGTACCCCCTCCCGTGACCTCTATAACCGCCTACTACCGACAGCTTGATGGGAGTGCCTATGCTTATCTCTGTCTTTTTAGTATTTTCTTACAAAAACAGTAATGTATTACAATTATTACGGTAAAATATAAAATAAAATTTAAGGAACAGTACAATACTCTTACGTAGCTATTTAACTTATCCAAGAATATTATATCTGGTACGAGAAGTATTAAGTTATAGGTACTTATAAAGAGGAATATCAGTCTCCATCCCGATCTAACAGTTACACAGGTAGACACTTCCGAGCCTTATCCGGCAACTTTCCTCTATTAAAAGCTTACTTTCTTCCGGTTGTAAATTTAACTTCTCATCTATTCAAATTAAATTGAAATCAAAGATTTTTAAACTTTAGCAAGAATCGGGGCAAGGAGACCGGACTGGGCTGAACCTTGATGAACGGGTATACACCTGATCCCCCCGTCCCCTAATTTATCATTTTCTTCAGAGCTTTATGAACTTCGTTTACACTTCACGCGTGGATTAAGCTAGTTAGGCCACACTTCATAATACTTCCCTATCACGTATCGTGACCATTTTCTTCGCCTAAGCTTTGCGGGATACCGTGGAGTATACTTTGCACTGTGAAAATTGCTAAAGGTTTCGAAATAACGTTTCCTCTCGATTGTGCTTATAACAAAATTTTCCTGATTAAAGATAATTCAAAATTAATGGTTAACATTTTTAACTAGTAAAATTCGGTACCTTGTAGCGAAAAGACAAGATTTAGCCATAGGATGACATGAGTGTGTTACTTCTCCACATTTGCCCTACGAATCTGGTAATATTTTTCTCATATTATTTTGATTACTTATTCCGCAAATAGTATTATAGCCTATTTTCTCATAATCTTTAAACAAACTACTGTTTTTAATACACTTCTGATACCTATCAACAAACTCTTTCTTAATTATACTACCTTCAAACACTGCAGTAAGCATTTCCTTCCTTCTATTATGGGCAATATCAAACCCCAAACTAACCTTATCCACCTTGCCCATAACTATTAAATTCTCTTCTAAAATATCGTCTATAATGTCGTCCGGTATTAAAATTGGAGATAACGCAAGATAGTAATCATCTGATAAGTCTTTATTCAATATATCATCATCGTCCTCAACTTCAAGCTTAACAACCCTGCCTTCTCCGCCTAAATTAGCTATCGTCTCACTTAATTCGAGATTACCCTCTACAAATACCACATAATTTATGTCCTTCTTAAAAGATAAGTACCTCGCGGTATATAGGTAATGCTCTTTAACTACCTTCTTTTGCCTATCTAAACTTATTCCAATTCTATCTTGAAAATCAATTAATTCAAAAAGTTTATTCTTCTCGTAGAAAATATCATAAATCTCTTTTTCCCACCCTTCATGTTTTTCGTTCATACCATCTAAAATTTTTTTCAAACAAAATAGGATTTCTCTATTGACGAGGGCAAACAGGTTCCCCATTCTTAATGGGTAAAGGTAATTTTCATCGCCCTCTTCTATTAAAGTACCGTAAATCTTAGCGTCTCCTAATTGTTTAAGAAGAGTTGTGAGCCAATCTCCATCACTGCTTCCACTGAATTTTAGGTATCCTAAAAGCCCGGCTATTGTTGACGGCCTAGGGATTATTAAAGACTGTGCAGAAACGTGTGAGCCGGTAACTAAAGGCTCAAATTCCCCTTGAGCCCTTAACATTAATGGTTCTAAAGGTTTTATTTTAATCTTCTTTGCCATTACTCACCACCATAAATTATCCTTAAAGTATAAACCACGTTAGATATCAAATCCCCCTTAAGCCGATAACCTTCTATCCTTGTTGTAAAATACTCTGGTCTGAATAACTCCACAAGGTATTTTGCATCTTTAAGGGAGGAATTCCTCTTTATCCAATACTCTAGTAACGGCTTCGCGATCGGTAAGGGTGAAGAAGTAATTAGGCCCCTATAATTCTCGTAGTCATAAAGTAAAGAAGTAGAAATCTCCCCCTCATCTACCTTTCTCTTCAACGCTAAGATTAACTCTATGACACTCGCAATATCCTTAAAGCTGTCCTTTGAAGTAACTATAGGCCTAATTAATGACAGAGGAATTACAGATTGTAATCCTTGATATTTAAAGATTACGATGTCCTTCTTAATCCTCCCTTTATCAGTATCTATACTTATCCTCTCCTTCCCCTCTTCTAGTAGGTAATACGAATCATTAATTATTGTAGGTAGGGGATCTGCGTAATGAGAAACAATTACGGAATAACTCCTCCCTACTATTGGCAATGCTGGATAATATGTATTATTTAACCTTGTAAAACCGCCTTCCAAACACATATTACCTAATCTGTCTCCATATCCCGCAAAAGCCCTCCTACTCTCCTTAATAAAGTCTAAAACTTCGCTTATTGGAAGCATAGCAAGTAAGTCGTCTCCACCAGCATATATGACAAACCCCTTATGCTTATTAATCAGATTTATCTCCGCAATAAGCCCTCTGTTAAGTGCTGAGGAAATTGAGACGTGCCAAGCTGGAGTGACTATTATCCTTCCTTTATTAAATATCTCGTTAAAGTAATTGATGGTCGATTTTACTTCTTTATTCACTTCGTTTTCATTTATTCCTTTCCTTCCCCCTCTCTTTATTCTCTTCATTAATTCATTTAAGTAAATTTTTTCTGCACAAGGGCAACATCTCTTCTCCTTCTCCCCTTCTATACATAATAATATCGAATGAATGTACGGCTCTACACTTTCGCTGGCCGAATCCTTTAAATATCCCTTTAGCAGTTCATCTACTTCCTCTTTTTTCGCACTTATGTTAGCATAATCACCGGAATCAATAATTCCAGCCAAATAAGGAGTCAACTTACCTTCCAATAAATCGCCTAAATAATCGCTGTCAGCCCTAACTAAAGCGTAATAAGGTGATGGAAAATTAATACCGTGTTTTCTAAATAGCGAGAAATAATATCCCCTTTTCTCCTCACTAAACCAATGTTCCTCCGGGTCTATTGTGAGATCTATACCCTTGTTATAATTCTCATTAAACCACTGCCACATGGAAAGTCTACTCTCAGTAGGCGTCTCACAAACCTTCTCGTTCTTTAAATCTTCACATAGCTCGTCTTTCTTCTCTATCATTTCCTCAAAAGTCCTAATTGATGCGACATCGCTCGTTGAGGGAATCTCTATCTTAACAGCCTCAGTCAGTACTTCCTTCACAATCTCCTCAACGTCGTAAAGGCCCCCTAGTAGCAGAACCCTCATAAGTCTAGGCTCAGCACCTAAAGCCCTTTTCACTAAACACCATGGGCAGAGCCTTTCGCCGGGCGAAATCATCTTCTTTATGCACGTTAAATCATTCTCGTCTTTAGCCATCCCGAGGCCAATTAACTTGTTAAATTCCTCTTCTTTGGGCATTATGACTACTGCCGGCAAAACCCCACAAGAAGTACAGAATTCATACCCCCTCTTTGACTTCTCACCGAATTGGGGTAGCTTGCCGTCTTTTGTCAACTCAAACAGTTTTAAGTGTGACTCTGGTGTAACCTTGACCAGTTTATCCTTCTTAAACTCACTAACCAGTTGACGATACTTAGTATCGTAGACCTTCCATGCGTCTGACTTTAGTGCCGGTTTTTTGCTATTTACTTTTTCAAATATCTCATTTTTCTCTACACTTACTTGCCTTACGCGGATCTTCAGAGGAGGGATAAGTAACAGTTCTTCAGTCCTTTTTAATACGTTACAAACTAAATTCCAGAAACCATCTCCTCTCTTCTCTTGTGAATATATCCTTAGAGCCCGAATTAGCCTCTTCCACCCCTCATCATATCTTTCCTTCACCTTCGAAATGAAGTAATTATCGTCTGGAAGGGGGGAATAATGATCTCCGTCACTCTTAAACCCAGGTAAGATAAGCGTAACCCTGCCGGGAATTATGGGATACGGAGGGATCTTCAATTTCTCAAATAGGTCGTCACCATTAAATATATACTCGGTTACCAGTTGTTTAACCTCATCTATTACTTCCTTATCTATTCCTTCTTTCCTTAATTTTTCTAATAAATAGAACGCGTAAAACTGGTTAAACCTTAATGATGGGAAGAGAACTACATCCGGTCCGTATTCCTCTATGAAAGCCGTAATGACGTACCATAAAAGTGCCGAGACTAAATAGCTTGAAACCCATAAGTCTCTTACTTTCCTTCCCTTACTTATGAAGTCAGCAACGCCTACAGTATCCATACCTAGTAAATAACCTTTTCTTGTATCTTTGTTATCACCATTAAATGTCAATATCCAATTCATCATTGCAGCAGTTGCGTATAAATGGTCGAAAATGCTGTGGGTAGGGTTTCTAGTATCTGAAGGACTACTTTCATATGCAGAATCTATCCATATTAATTCATAAATAAGGTAAAACAACTGGTACCTTAAAATATCAATATTATTGATGTTTAATATCTTTTTATATTTATTTATTAAATTATCTAATTCAGGCTTATTCTTAGGGAATAAGTTACCTACATGCTTTTGAATACTTGGCAAGAAGATATTTTTTAAGAGTATGTTGCGCTCCCTAAATATACTTTTTTCCCTATATGTAATGCTCCCTAAATATCTATCTATAGAACTAGCTAGTGAATCTGCATTTTCAATATTTTCTTCAAGACTCTCCATGTTAAATAATTGCTTAGCTATAAACTTGGCTACCTTTTCATGTGCTTTTCCATTTCTAATGATTTTTTTTATTTCACTTGTTAAATTGTGTGCTTCCCCCGATATTACCCATGCCTTGTTTGGAGGATCATGGATTAAGGCTAGTAATTTTTGATTTATGAAATTATTAACTGAAATTTCGTTACTCATTTTATCGCCTCCACTTTACTTAATTCAAACAATGAATACCCAACCGAGGACCTAGCACCTAAACCTCTTATCACGACTAGCGGTAAAGTATAGCAGATTGGTTTTCCTAAATCTTCTCTTTTGTAATAAATTAAGAAGCGAAAAGTCACTTTAGGGACAATTGTTAAATGTATAATAGGTGTTGGTTCTGCATCCATTTCGGACCTCTTCTTATTATAATGAGGTGTAATAACATCTGGTACAAACACGAAATTCTCTGCCTTCACCGGGTAAGCGTCTGTAAAGTTTGCATTCCCCTCTCTTTCCTCATCACCGAAAATTTCCTCAGCCTCTTGCTCACTTAATTTATCTTCAATGTAACTCCTTACGATTCCTTTAATTTCAGAAGCCGGTATGTAAGGCAAATTCATGTAAGGATCGAAGGAAATTCCAGAGTCGAAAATCAACTTGCCCAATGACGTTGAAACCCCAATTAGAGCTTTTGTTCTAGTAGTTATTTCTACATCTACTACTGTGTATTTTAACGTCTTCAGTGTTTCTCTAAGGTTATCAAAGTACTCCTTTGCTTTTTTATCTTTTAATTTAAAGTTCTTTGAGACAAGTTCAGCTATCTCCTTCTTAAATAGGCTCTTCTTATCTTTAATGTCTTTACTTTTATTTTTGTCATCTAGGATTATAACGTTATATTTTAATAATGGATTATCAAGACTGTACGTCAGAGTATTTGAAAGAAATTCTTCAAAATTATTGTATATTATGCTAGTTAAACTTAACACCGAGAATAGATTAATATCTCCTATGCGTGTCAACTTATTTAAGATATCGAATAGATTAGGATGAATTGTCATGTTTTGCTCACACAGTCTGCTATAGTTTTAAGATCTTTACATAATGTACTATAATCAATCTTAACAGGACTATTTGTAATGTATTCAATATACGACGGAACCAATAAGTATGTTAAAAGGAAAGCCCTTCTGTTATTCATTAATATTTTAAATCTTAAAGCTGATGGTCTACGTTGCTTAGAGCCAAAAATATTATAATATTTAGTCATCCAAGAGGCTACGTCATAATTATTATATCCTAACGTTTTTAAGTAATTATCAACATTTTGTGTAGATTTAAGAATTTTTTCCTCATTTTTTCTATTCCCACAAAATAGTATTAGAAACGCTAACGGATTCTGAATAATTCGAATACATTTTCCTCCTTTTGTAACTGCTTCAACTATGGAATTAAGTATTTGAGCTATTTTATTCTTATTCGGATCAATCTCATTAGCAAATATTGTACGTTCTAGAGTATTTGGAGCGAAATAGTAATATACTGCATTGGCATCGAGATTAGCTTCGATCAACCTATGCCTCTCATCGGAAAGATGAATATCATACGTGGTTACACTACGAATTAAATCCATTAATTTTTCTTTAAGCTCTTTTCCATTTTCTACTTTCAAAATTTCCTTAACGTGGCTTTCCAGGTCACTACATACCTCATCATAGCACTTAATGTCTACTATAGATAAACTACCAAACCCCCTACTAGTTTTCCTCCCAATCCCTCCTAACAGAATATAAATTAACAGACTATATAACGTGAACTTAAGCTTAGCCTTAAAATTCTCTCGCTCGCGATTTTTATCTAGATAAATATTGAAAGCAAATTCTATTTCACACTTAATATTGAAATATTCTAAGTAATCTGTAATTAAATCGCGTAGGATTTCCTCAAGTACATCCTTGCCAGAAATCTTAGTAGCATCTATTTTAGTACTGCTAAAACCTAATAATTCAAACTTAAGTAAATTGTTTCTAAATACTAGATCCTTATTTTCGTCTATATTTATATTAGATTTAGAATAAGTAGGAATTTGAGTATTTCTAGCTTTAACAATTAGACTATCTTTATAGTCTAACGTTATTTTCCTCTTATAACCCTTTGAACGATCCCCCACCTTATCCAGTAAAAAATTCAGCACCTTATCCAGCTTTACTTCAGGAAGTTCAAACTGACTGCCTTCCTCAGTCATAACCTCTAACCTAACTGCAGACTTCCTATCCTCACTGCCAAAAACGTCTTCAAAAAGCCCATCTATAGAATCATAAGTATAAAGCTTGCCTCCCTTTGCGTAACTTGCAGTATTAAACAAGACCCTGTTCCACCACCTCCATAAACCCTTAATCTCGGTAGGCCTAACAAATTCCTCGTAGAACGTGTTTATACTATGCCTATTATATCCTCCCGTTAAGGGATAAAGGGCCTTCAGCCTAAGAGACATTAATAACTCTTCCGTTTTACCTCCCCTCAATCATAGCCTCTGCTAATCTTTTTACCGCTAACAAATACCTTTTTATTCTAGCAGAAATTATAGGGGACAACTCATACATCATGTTTATAACTTCTAACCTATTACATCTGAGCTTATCAATTAAGAATTTTCTATCCACTATATCTCTTTCGGATAAATAATATAGGATAATAAATAAGTAAGCCATATAGGATGCCTCATCACCCCTGCCTAGGTCAACGCTTGTGGGAGAAGATAACAACATAATTAACCTGTCCATTTTATCATTATCCTCAAGCCCAGCCTTAGAAACTATGTAAAAGAACGTGGGAATAAAACCGGAAGTGTAAATTTCCTCCACCATATCCCTCGCCCTGCTCCTGAACTTTCTCTTAGCCTCTTCGTTAGGCAACGAATTAATCGCTTTTTCGAAAGCCTTCAACGCTAACTCGTAATCCTCATAAGACATCCCTTGCCCACCTCAGTTCCGCTATCCCTTTCCCTATAGTCTCCTTACCTCCTAGAATGACGTATCTCAAATTCCTCAAAATACAGCTCATGAACACCGCACTCTCCTTACCCTCCTTACTTAAAAACACTGAAAAGAAAATACTCCTCATTGGTATGTACTCCTCAGACCACAAACCGCCAGTCTCTACAGTCTTAGTATTCCTATTTATCCTAATCCTCTTAACCCTAATTAAAGACCTATTAATTACCTCCCTACCTTTAGAATCTTCTAACACCAATAATGGCACATTATCGTCAGTTATATAGGGGATGTCAACGTCAAAAGTCTCTAATTCAATGTAGAAGTCTTCATTTAAAATAGCGTATTTTAAATGACTTCCTAGCGCAATATTTACCCCTTCCTTAGAAAGTATATTATCGATTATATTTTGTAAACTAAAATAGGCATTAGATAATTGAGAGGATGATTCCAAATAAGACTTAACCTTCTTTAATAGTTCGTATGTAGTAACGTAGACCCATATATGAGGTCTAGCACTATTAATCTCTACAATTCTAGAAGGAATTGCGAAAAGTACTGCGTCTAAGAAAGTACCTAGCGATGCTCCTTCGGGATTTTCATCCTCACCCAGTACTTTATAAATTACGTCTCTCTTATTCGGAAACTCTTTAAAGAGAAAGGACTTTATCGCCCCTTTCAGGCTTGAAGCATAAATAGTTGGGTAACCTAACTCATCCCTCTGAAAGGGTAGGTCTATTTCCTCCTCTACTGATAAACCTGACCCAACATGTAAGTTGGTGACAGCGTGAATAAAAAATGGTTCAAAAAAATTGTAGTAAACCATAAGGATTTCCTCAAGATCCTATGCTATAATAGTTAATCATATCGTTAAGCTTTATTTTCAAATCATTAATTGCATCGGCATCAGTAATGCCATAGAGATATTTTATTCCTTGGATTTTATGTTCGTCAATATTTAAGGAATTATATTTGGTTTTGGACACTTTTTTATTTTCCGCTATTATTAGTTTAATTGTTGCTTGTTCTTTCAAATCAACTTTAGATTTCCTTATAAAATACAGTTTATTCATTACTTCATCTTTAGAGAAAGTTATAGACATAGCTTTTTTGTCTATCTCCTCTTGTAATTTACCGGCTATGAGAATCCCTTTGACATAATCACAAGGATCTAATGTAGGAACTAATTCTAAACTATTTTCATCTATTGCGTATCCAGTAAGAACTAAAATGTTATGAATCTCTACATATTTCTTACCATTTTTATCGTTTTCCTTTATCCCAGATATGTGATCATTCCCTGTTAATTCAATTTTAATTTCTTTTCCTGTTGAACTATGATTCACAGAAAAATTTTTCTTATTATTTTCTTTATTTGATAGGTTGTAATTTACATTATTCACTAAAGGAACAAACACGTAATAGATTTCTGTCATATTTAATATACCTTCATAATTCTACTATATAAAAATTAAAGTAATGTGGTATACTGCAGTCATTAATGTATAATTAATGAACAACTATTTCCTAATGAGAATATAAAACGGATTCATGTATTATTCCATATTAAAAATCTTATAAATAACTCGATAATGCACTTTTCTATTTTCATCTAATCTCATGTTTAATCTAACTAGCTTAGTCACGGTTTTTAATGTTTATAACCAGAAATTAATTTTATCTTCTTTTTAGTATTATTTTAAGACAATTATTGATCTTTCTTTGTAGTATTATTTGAAGTGAACTTATATAATATTTTATTTAATATTTAGTATACATTTTTCCACGAAGTTATTTAAGCTTAATTTACATTTATTTCCGGCAATATTATTGGGCGCTACTGCAATTTCAAGAGTGTTTTGTCTATTTCGTCAAGAGACCGTCACGAGTGCAAATAATTGAATAAATATATGTTTAGGTATACAAGGTAATTATTCAAAATATGACGTAAACTCTCGAGAAATTTTGAATTTTTACTCCAAGTTTGCGTAATAGTTAAGGGGGATCGGAAGACTGTAGTATTATGAGACGCTGGGAGAAATATGACCCGCAGATCCCCTATAATAAGGTATCATCAAGGCATAAAACTCTTTTGAAAACATGTTAACCACGTCAAAAGTATTATCATCAATAGCAGACTTTTACATACTTAGGGTACTAATTGTAATGGTAGTATATCAATGCTCATGTGTAGGGGTGTTAAAGGATATTATTATGCTGATGTGGTAGCGAGATGGTTCCTAGGAGGAGTAATGTCTTGTAATATATTTCACTTAACTGCCTCTCTTCCTCTTTGAACACCTTGCCTATTAGCCCCTTTGAGACTAAGGTAAGCCCTTTTACCTCCCTAACAAAGTCGTTATAACTGTCTACAAAAGGGATTATCCAAGGGTCTCTGTAGAGCACCGAAAGGAGGGGGTCTCTCAGCTGTGAAAGCACGTCCTCATAAGATATTATCCATTGGCAGAAATAACCCGAGGAGCGGGCTATTCCTATCAAATACCTTATTGACTATCCCGTAACTGGAAGCCACGAGGACTAGGACCCCTTCCCTTTTCCAATTGCTTATCATACTCCAGAATACCTCGGGTAACCTCTGGAATTCATCTATTACTGCAGTACCTCCCTTGGATAGCGTTGATTTTACCTCCTTTATGACGTCGTCTATTTTCATTATATTATCGTTAAGGTCTATTGCGTTGTTTGAGTCCGCTATTAGTGCGTAAAAGTCCATTTTTAGGTTGTTTTTTATGAGCGTAGTCTTTCCGGTCTTTCTCCTCCCGTAAATTAAAGTCCAACTGTTAATGCCCCTTATCTTTTCTTCTTCTCGTCTTCTAAAATATAATCTCATAGGACTAGTCTCATCAGACTAGTTTATAAGGTTTAAGAACTCAGTTTCTTTGCGGATAGCCCATTTCGCTGGACCAGATAAAATTACATTTAATTACCAAACTTAACAAAAAAACTGTCCTAGTATCTAAGCAAGTATCGGTTTTTCCCCTTTTTCATGAATTTATACCTTAGCCCTCAGCCGATCGGGCACATCTCGGAAGTTTTCGATGTAATTTCTCCAAGAAGGGTTTCGTAAATATTAAATGCCCTGTCATAAAAATCAAGTTAGATGACGTGAGTAAAGCATGTTATTGCTAAAGGAAAACATCGCTTCACCCTTCCCCGATAAGGCTAACCCGCTCCTCTTGGTAAATCCCCAATAGTGCGGAGTTAAATCCAAATAGGGGATAAATTGTCAAGCCGATGATTAATTCCCTGTTTCCCCCCAGACGTTATTCGAGGTGACAAAAATAATGAGTAAGAAAAATAAGAACCGGAATTAGGTATTGTTACAGTGACGAGATGTAATATTTTAAAATTTCTCTCGCTTACAATATATTTCAAGGATTTACATTTTCGTAAATAATTATTTTTATATTCAAATACAAGTCTATCCAATTATTTACGTTTCGGACGTTATAACTAAAATAAATTTTATGTTAAGTTTTTTCCTCCACTCACCTCGTATCTAAAACTACGGCTAGTGCCCTAAATATACTCGCTCTTATGTTTTGTTCGGTCTTTAAGCCCGACTTCCAGCTTGGAGGGAGGTTAGGGTAACAGCCGGGCTTTGAGCCCAAGAGGAGAAACGCCCTTATCCGGTCAAATATACACGACTTATGTCTTATATAAGCGGCGTTAACGTGTAACGCTTGTATTAATGATTACAAGCAATTAATTCAGTGTGTTATATCGCTGTGCTAAGGGCCTAAATCCTCAAAGAAAATAAAGATAATGCGCTTTATGAGTATAACGCTTGTATGTCTACAATTTGTCCGTCAGATAGGTATAGTTGAATTGTGTAGGAGGTATTTAGGATTAGTCCTTGGTTCGCTATAAATGTTGCTTTTATGTTATTATAACCAACATTTAGTTGGTTAGGAGCTATATCAGTAGTCGTGTAGCTTGTTCCTGAAATACTTGCCTTTATAATTTGAGCTTTATACGGGGAATAGACGGTGAATTCTGCAATACCGTTACTATAAATCCTTCCATAACCATATTGATAGGGAACGGATTGTCGAGGTGCAGAAACTTGCTGGGGCTGAGGAGGAGGTTGTAAAGTCTGTTGGGGCTGATAATAATGCTGAGGAGGTTTGCCCAATGAAAGCTTTGGTAAAACCCGACCTACGCCTACATAAATGAGTACTGAAGATATAAGCGGAGAAACAGAGAATAAAAGTACGCCTAAACCGGCTAGGAGTATATCTCCAAAGATTTTTAAGTATACTTAAAATTGTCCTAACCTCGTTGAATCACTTATATCTCCTTTTATGTTGTAATACGTTTTGAGTGTCGCCAGCACAGTAATAATACCTGCTATGATAAATATATTGTAATCTCGGCTACCTTTACCCGGGCTGCAAAAAAGCGAGTATTGAAGCGTAAAAAGATGACAAAAAATAAGGCTGAACCGGATCTATTTCCCCTCCTTTTCAATATATCAAAGATCATCAGATATAATCTACGAAAACTTGTTGGAGGTACATAGAAGTAAATGGATTACATGGAGCGAGGAGTTTAGATTCACTATTGCAAGAGTTGCAACGAGTGTAGTGATAGTGCCGTTATTAAGCTACAGATTCTGAGATTAACCTTCTTTCTGATAAGACCGGTGCACGGAATGCTCCACCACGTCTGTGCACACGTTAACAGCCCCCCTTAGTAAGCCCATCTCTCGGTGACTTGCTGCGGTTAACAAGTAAGACTCGTTACAGTTTTTAACCGAAAGTAAACGTTATAGTCATTACTAACCTACAGTCTTCTGACGAGCGGACCTCACGTAAAGTGCCCTCACCCCATCGCTCGCAGAGTAATTAGGTAAAAGCCCAGGGGCTCATTTACACGTGACTTGTAAAATGCCCTTGAGTTTCTGTACAAGTAAGTCCATGACCTGCAACTGTTGCGACTTAACCTTGACCGAGCCTTAGCCAGCAGCCTTCTCCTGCCTATCATAACGCTTTACCTAAGTGAAAACGGTACCCAAAGGCACGTTAAGTACCTCAGAATTACCATCATCCGGTTAGCATCGCCTTTAAAGCCTACTCCCTCCACTCCTTAGAGCAGTGACAAATCGCGTTTACAAGAAAGTACTTGCCGCAGTCCCTATACGGAAACTTCTGCATACCCTATGACACTACGTCATGGTTACAATGACGCTGACGTGTTACATCGTCCTGGTTACCGTCCCTACTAATAAGCAGAACTCCTTATACAAACATAAATGGCTTAGCAACGACACCATCACCGCACTCAAAAGGTCACTGCACGCCCTCGACCCCTAACGTAAAATCTAACTGACCGAAAACTTTTAGTTATTACTGAACCTAAATTAGCCGTGATGGACGTTACAGTAGGTCTACCGACGTACAAAAATAACGGCACCACTATCGGTCTACTGCTAAATGCACTAACAGTGCAGACTTATAAGAAGTTCTCAGTGTTAATAGTCTATAAACCTTCGGAAGGGGACAAGACCGAAGAGGTAGTGAGGAAATACTCAGGACAGCTAGATATAGAAATAGTCCACCAGACGGAGGGGTACTTCGATGAGGCTTTAAACTTACTCTACTCAAGAGCTAACGGGGATATTTTAATAACTACCGATGACGACGCAGTCCCGTCCCCAAGCTGGGTAGAGGACCACGTAAGGTTGCATGAAAAATACCCTGAAGTAGGTCTCCTCGGCCCAATAATGAGTTCACAGAGCCCGGCCAGCTTCTTTAAAAGGCTCTATAACAAGTTTATGGAACCGCCCTTAGAGCCCTCCTTTTATGAGTACTCTACCTATTACGCTAAGACCGGGATCCTTGTAGGAAACCCGAATATAGGTAAAGTCAGTACACCTTATGTAAAGTCGTTTAGCTTTATGGGGGTTAACATGAGCGTCAAGAGAGAAGTCTATAAGGACTTCAGGCTATTGCCTATGACACTTAGAGGAATAGGTAACGAACCTTTCCTAGCCTTGCACACCTTTAGGAAGGGTTATGTAAGCGCTAATTTCCACAGCTGTTGTAATATAACGCACGAAGAGAGGGATTCATTAAGCCGCCCCAAGTCAGTCAGCGGGATAAAAGAGAGGTATGCTGAGCTTATGCTTTCTGTGTATTATTTAAGTAAATTCTATAAATTAGACCTGACAAGGCTGTCCCTGGACGTTAAGACGAAACTAGCGGTGTGGAATTTGAGGAAGAAGAGCGAGCAGGAAAGAGCCATGATAGAAGGGCTAAGGGCGGGTTTAAGGATAGCACTAGAGGCAATTAAGGAAGGGAAAGACGAGAAGTGGATAAGGAGTAAGTTAACAGAACTTAACTACCAACGTCCTTAACTCATTTTGTACTAAGTCAGTGTATAAACGACTATTCTTCTATAGTTAAAACGTTAATTATATAATAATAATAAAAAATAGAAATAAACTATCTAAAATCGGTTACAATCTCGGTTAACAGTAACTATATAGCATAACCTAAGTTATTATTACAGTGAATAAAAAATCGGGTTAACGAAGGCTTAAAATTTGTAACTAGAACTCCACAGCTGTATAGGATCAGAGGTTAGAGTTAAGTTAGTGAAATACTATGAGGGTTTAAAAATAAATTATAGTATTTTTCCCCGTTATAGCGATGTAATTAATCTAAATTAGTAACTGTTAAATATACGACTAAGCTCTAGAAGTTAACGGAGACAATTAGGACAAGCCTTAACATTCTATATCTTAGTCCGGTAATGGAGAAATTAATTCTGGGATTTACCGTAACGTTATCCGTTTCTCGCTAGGATTTTAAGTGAAAAGAATGAAGCTGTGAAGGTCATACCACGACTTGACGTGGTCATCTTAAGTCGTTAAAGCCCCCTAATTATAATTACACCGCTATGTAGCGACTCAACTGAAAGCTTATTATAACTTTTAATGACCTTTTTCTCGATTGTAGGCTGAACTTTTTAACTATAATAAATACCCTTGTTATAGTTTTATAATCTTTTACAATCTACGTGTATATTATTAATTTACTTATAAATAAAATTATTTTTATTAAATTAATAGAAAGTTATATTATCTAAGGATATAATAAATAAAAATTATTTAACTTTATTAATATACAATTTTACACTTTAGTTTATCTCCTTCAACGCGTTCCCGAAATTTTCTACTGTTCTTTCCCATGTGAACTTTTTTGCAGTGTTTAAACCGTTTTCAATCAGCGTTTCCCTCAACTTATCACACTGTAACAATTTTAGCAGATTATCAGATAAAGACTTAACATCGCCGGGCTGTGAAATCAAGGCGTTAAACCCGTCTACAGCGTAATCACTGGAACCCTTATTATCGGTCATGACTACCGGAGTACCGCACGCCATAGCTTCCAAAGGGGGTAAACCGAAACTTTCAGCATAAGAGGTGTAAAGGAAGGCGTTTGAGGAAGAATAGAGCTCAGCTAAGACCTCATCCGATACATTAGAAAAGACCGAATGCTCGAAATCAAGGCCTATAGTTTTAGCATAGTGTCTAACCAGGCTTTTCCCTCCTACGATAACCGCGTGGATAGGGATTTTTTTATTAACATTTTTCAGGACTTTCAAGGCGATCTCATCGCCCTTAAACTTAGTCCCCCTCAATATTACCATTACCTTCTCTTTCCCCTCGCTTTTACCGTCAGCCCTCTTAGGCTTAAAAACGTTTAAATTGACGCCGGGGTGAGCGAGCGTGACTTTTGCTGTCGGGTTATTTTCAAGGATGATTTGCTTGGCATATGAGGACACCGTCACAAAGGAAAAAGGTAGCCTCAATGAAAGGAAAAACACGTTTAAACCGAGCCTCCCATCATATTCTTTAACCAGCTCAGGAAAATCTTGCACAAGGTAAAACGGGTTCTTATTCTGTGAGAACCAGACTGAAAAAGCGGTTAAATAATACGTTGCGATTGTTACGTCAGCGTCAAAATTCCTGATTAATCCTGCTAATTCGACTATAGAATCTGGTCTCACTCCAAGTGCAGATGATATTAGCAGAAATGTGTCATAAGGGCTTCCCCTAGCGCTTCTCAAGGTTAGATATCTATAAATTTTATACAGATTATAAGTAAGGACACTGAATTTGTTTAGTTTTAAAGGTTTATAAATAACTTCTGCTTTCAAATTCCTGAACCAAGTATGATCTCCGTATAAAGAAACTATCTTTACATCATGACCCTTATCCGCTAATCCGTTAGCTACTTCAAAGATATACCTAACTCCGCCCGACACTTTCGTTCTGACCAACGCGAATAAAATTTTCATATTTGGTACTGTAAATAAAAAATTATTAATTGCTTATATATTATACTTATAAATATTAATTAGTGTAACATCAGTTTATAACAGAAGAGAACTCCTTAAAAATGCGAGAGTGGACACAGTGTCGTTATTAAGCTATTTATATTTCTATGAATTTTTATCACATAGTAATATGTATGTTAGTTCAATATTTATACTCCTTATAAAGAAAGATCATTTAATAAATTTATATGGAGGTGACGACACTATCAAAAGGAGCTTAATATATGAAAAGATAAAAACAGGAATAAAAATCAAGAACTAAAAACTGATCCTAGTAATATGAGTAAGATAAACTTGATACTGACTAACTAAATTCATGACAAGCTCTATTATAATAACAATAAGAATAGAAATTAGCAAAAATCCGACTATTATACGAATTATATTATTATTAATACTCTTAAGTATCGATAATGCACTCTCTTTCGCATTAGCGGATCAGAATATGGTTACGCGTGGAATTACGCAACAGTAAAGGGGAAAATACTAGCATTCACACGCATAGAAAATGACAAGAGTAGAGATAGTAAAAACTTGACAGAACAAATACTAGAACTTGGATCGGAGATAGAACTAGTAGTACTAGATGCAGGCTTTTACTCAGTAGACGTAATTAACAACTTCTCAACTTCATTACCCGTGGAAAACATTGCAATTTTGATGGAGAATATGCTGTAAAATCGAGGGGTAAGAAGGCAACATTCAGGCTAATAGTACATTATGGTAGGGAAAAGAAATACTTTGCAAAGGGAACAGACTTAAACGTGAATAGGTGGTATAATAAGGTTAGGACACCAACAGAGATATCATACAAGATAATTTAAATTATTCCTCATCTTTACCTCATCAAGAAATTCCGATTATTCATCCTAACAATGCTAATATACACATTATACTTAATTCCTCAATGGGACAACGAGTAAAGAAGACTTCAGCTTACTATTAATTATCTTGTTATTACAAGAAAGTATCACTTTACGAGAATATTTAGTTAAACTATTATTTTATCCAATTTTTAACTCCCTTGAATTATTTTCGGGGTAATGAAGTTGTGGGTCTAAGATAAGATTTAATAAATTTTATTGTGTGTCTTCATTTAGTTTTTATGAGGGTCACTAATGGTTTTTTGTATAATATCGAGGGCTTATTTTACACAATTTTTACTAACATTCATGTCATTACCGAAAATCTTAAAGAGTAACTTTTTTTAAAACAACTATTATTAGGGAACAAAAATGGTTGAAATAATAGATCATACAAAGGTAATAGAGGAAAATCCCGATAAACCCCCTAAGCCACCGGGTGAAGTACAAATCTTGGAGAAAAGGCATGGAAGCCTAGATGAGATACCAGTAGGATATGTAAAAACGCCATATGGTGAAGGGTATGAAATAGATATCGATGTAGGCAATGGAGTACACTATGTAGTTGTGTCACACTTATCAAAAAACGGCTTAATTATAAACGTAGAAAATTTGCCAATGTACTTAATAAAGGGGACTACTTAGAATTGGATATGAAAGCAATAGAGATGACTCATGGGGCTAAATCCATTATTAAAGTGTTAGGTGGCGGATATAGAATCCCTAGATCAAAAATGACTATAGAAGAACCAGCAGACAAAATGAAAAGGGAAGGGTCAAGCTTTGTAAAAATAGAAAGATAGGGTGATATTATGCCTGAGACGAGTGAATTAGCCTTGGAGTTCTGCACAGAAGTTCAATGCAATGGACAACCCTGTAAGATAATTACCGACTCTATAACGTGCGGTGAGGAATGCGTTGCTGAAGCAGCAGACGCATGTGAAATATTCTGCTAGGGGATAAATCGTGTCCCTTTTCCCTATCTTATTTTACACAATTTTGCCTACAATATTTCTCATAGCTATAATTATCATTGTGTATTCGGGGAAAATTCAGCCTAATTTGAAAATAGGTATACCTATATTAGCGGTCGGTGTAGCACTTATAGTAGTTGGGATACTTATTGGAAATCCACCTCTATATATTATAGGTTTTTTAATTTTCGTAATTTCCTTGATTTTTATACCAAGGAGGCACAGGTGGTAATAGGTGTTGGGCCTTTATGACGTCAGTTCGGGCTACGGTAAAAAGTTAGTCCTACAAGACATTTCGTTTGAAATTAAGGAAAGTGGAGTTTATATTGTTTTAGGTAGGAACGGCGCGGGCAAGACAACTTTACTAAGGACTATTGCGGGAATCCTTAAGCCCTTAAAAGGAAAAATTGTAAAGGAAGGGTCGATAGCTTACCTCTCTCATTCCTTAGCATTACCTAACGAGATGACGGTAAGGGAGGCGTTAGAGTTCTTTTCTGGCATTTTAGGTGGGGATGTTAATAACGTGGTCGAGAAATTTGACCTAAAGGGCTTACTGGACAAGAGGATTACTGATTTATCTCAAGGACAGAAGAAGAGAGTTTCAGTTGCAAAGACCTTCTTAAAGGATCACGATATTTACCTCTTTGATGAACCTACCGAGAATCTAGACCCTATTACCGCGTCAAGGATAAGGGAGGAGATAGTTTCACTATCTAAGTCAAAAATCGTAATTTACACTTCTCACAACCTCTACGAAGCTAGGGACATCGGGAAGTACGTCTTAGTGATAGATGGAGGGAGGCTTAAGTTATTTAAGCCGATAAGCGAGATTAGGCTCAAGGAGTATAAGATAGGGATAAGGGCTTCGCAAGACCTCTCTAAAATACTGGACGGGGAGTACCAAGGCGAGTACTTTGTTATCACAGTTGACGACCCTTCAAAAGTTAACCAAATAATACAAGAGTTATTAAGTAGGAATATACAGATTTATGAGGTTAAAGAAATGAAGAACCCTCTGGAGGATCTGTTAAAATGATTTACACGACTTTCATAAGAAGGATGGTTAACAGAAGTAGGGCAATAACCGTATACTTTTTAGTATTATCAATAACTGCCTTGTTTCTTGATTTATATGACATATTCAAAATAAGAGTAATGAGTCCTATAATACTCTCGAGTTTTTTAGTATCCCCTTCGTTATTCGGTATAATGTTCTCTTCTTTAGCGGTAGGGCTATTCACAGACGATAGACAGAACGGGCTTCTTGAGTTTTTAGTAGCGGAGGGATTTAAACCAGAAAAGATTTTCTATATCTATGCAGTGTCTTACTTATTAGTATCAGTGCCAATAGATGCTTTAATATCTTACATTTTAGGAGTTTTCGTACACAACATGGCGTATTTCGTCATATTACTGACTAACAGTATAGGAATATCGTGGATTATTGTACCAGTTTCAATGTATTTTGCCTACCTACAGAGAGTTTCTGGCAGTTCTAGGTCACCCTTAGGAACGTATATCGGTGTAGGGTTATTATTTATACTCATATACTCGTCGACAACAGTGACTTCAGAAACAGAGATAGAGGAGATACTATTATACTCTGGAATAGTGTTCCTTATAGTAGCGGTACTATTAACCATCTTAATAGGAAAGAATTTTAGTTCAGAAAAATTGATATCTTAAGCTAAGTTATTTGATCCAGTAATTTCTAAATGCAAGTAATTACTAAAATATTATCCAAACCAATGATAATGAAGAAACTAAATTCCGGTAGCTTTTATCGGATAGCACTTTACGGTTTTCTCTTCCTTCTGAACAGTTTTTTGATACCACCTGCTACACGGTAGATACTTTTTATGAGCTTGGACGACCTCCTTGTTCCGAGGTCCAGACCCGTGGAGTACTTGAACTACCGGACCATAAGGAGGGAGAGGGCCTTCAGGGCCACTAAGCCCGTGTCCCTACCCGGGTTAGGGAGGGATCCCTCCCTACCCCAACGATTTAGGCCCCCTTATGAGGGCTCCAATGTCCCAACGGTCCCCCCACGTCGTGGTGACGTCCTCGGGTGTGTCGTGCAGGTCGGTCGAGGAGGAGTACCCCCTCCCGTAACCTTTATAATCGTCTACTACCAATAACTTGATGGGAGTGCCTAGGTACTCCACTAGGTACTCCCCTTGGGGGAACTCGCCAACGGGCACGGACCTGCCACCCTCGACGACCCGCGCGTTAGACTTGAGCTCCCCCACAGTGTTTCCACGGAGAGTCCTAGAGTTCACGTACCACGAGTCGAAGACTATAGCCTTCACGTTGAAGCCTGCGAGGGAGGGTAACAACTCTAGGGAGACGTCAACCTTTATCTTGGACTCCACCTCCTCACCCCTCTCTCTTCCTCCACCTTTCTAGGTACGTAAGGGGTGGTGTTGACTACAACTCGTTGTTGGTCAAGTCCTTGACCCCTATTACAAGGGGCTGGATCGAGGCCTGGACTCCTTGTGTGCCCTGCAGTAGAAGGCTCGTGTCCCGTTCCTTGAGACCGGCATAGCTCTAGCGTAGGGCTTGTGGCCGTGGGTGTCGTCGACTATGAGGAGGACAGGGTGGTCCCCTACCAAGTGCTTCACTACCTCGGTCAAGCTTGTACTAGCTGTCTAACCCCTTCAGCACGGTCTCGTAGTCCATCCCCGTCTCTTGGGCTATCTCTATGGCGTTTCCTCCCGTGATTGCTCCCAACACTAGCCTCCTTGCGACGTCCTTTCTCACCCCAGTGAAAGACTGGGCTACCTCGTTGACTGCCTCCTCAAGTGCTTTGTAGTACTGCTCCCTTGCCTTCTCCTTGATCATACCAAAATTAATCGCCATAATTGTTAAAATGTTTTCACGGTTCGCTAACCTTGTCAGGATTTTCCGATAAAAGCTATATAATATTTTCGAAATTACCTTTGTAAAGCGGTCTTGGAGGGTCTTATACCCGGTCAGTAAATAAAGGGTAACAGTGCTGTTAATGTAAGGCCAGAAACTTTGTTAAACGAGAAAATTGACGTTGCCCTTTGGTACCTGACAAAGTATACTTAACCTAATTTACTTAACTCATTGACTTCTATCCCCGTATACATTTTTACCAACTCCTTTTTACCCAGTATGTCCTTATCAAAAGTCAAAAAGTACGGGGCCCCGATCAGTGTAGCAGATGATATCTGTAATATGTCTAACGTCTTTAACTGCAGCCTTAAAGAAAGTTCCTCACTTTTTCTCAACAGCCTGTTCCAGTCAACTTCAGTTACCCTCACGTCGGAAAACTTTAACGAGTAAAGGGCTGCAGCTTTAGCCTTAATTTCATCCTTAAGTTTCCTAGAGTAAAAAGAGTTAAGCTCTAAAACCGTTACCTCGCCGGTGACCAAATTCCTGATATCCCTTATCCTTATCGCTTTTTCATAATTAGGGTCTTCCTCCACTAGGGATAAAATAACGTTAGTATCTACATAATGTGGGTCACTCATACCTTTCTTCCCTCAAGTCGGAAGTGTCCAACTTTTTATATGGAAAACCGTTCTTAAACCATTCGTCTACCAACTTCATGACCTCTTCCTGTTCACGTATTTTTTTCTCTATTTCAACTCTTCCATATTCTATTAATAGGTTCACGGCCTCGTTTTTCGACTTGGCGATCCCGAGCTCGATCATCTTTTCAATCAGTTTGGCAATTCCTTCATTCACCTTTATAGTAATGACGACGTTTACCATAATATTATATGGGTATACCATTATAATAAGCTTTTTTCCATCAGGGACTGATGGTAGTCCCTATTACAGTTTAGAGGAAATTTCGGGTATATTGGTATGTGTTGTCCAGCTGATTTCCTCACCACCTCGTAGAGGTGAGGGTTCCTCTATGAAGCGGTTCATTGTTCCCGCCATCGGTTCGGGTTGACATCCCTCATCTGGCGTGCAGTCGGGAGGCTCAGAGGCCCCACCTGAACGGTAGACCCAAAATCGTTTTACAAAAATAATTTCTATTTGGTAATGTTTTGGTTGTGAAGTTTAAATTAAATTTCTTGTAATTCTAAGAGTTTAATAAACTATAAAAAAGTGGGGGAATTTAGAGGGTCGCTCACATGAGAGCGTCCAATGTGTAATAAATATGAATAACTAAATAAAGTAAAAAGTTATAAAACACGTTCACTTAAAATTAAATCCACTTAATTACGAAAGGGTCTTTCACAGCTTTTTTGAGAATTCACTTTATTTCCTCATTTTGTATTGTAGATTGACAATTGGAGGAACCACAGAGTTCGTATCACGGACTTAATGGAGATAACATATAACCAGTTATTCCTTCATACAATTATTCTGACCCTATGAGAATATTATAATTCGCAAAAAGAAACCTGACCCACCCGACGCTCGACTACGACTTAAAGTACTTTAAGTCCGGATTTAAGAATCGTGAGCTCTCTTTCGTCCCAAGGGAAAATTTTTACTACCGTCCTACGTATAATAGACAATTATGTCTACAGTTATTAGTGTGAGAATAAAAAAGGAGATAAAAGAGGAATTAGAAAAGCACGGAATCGATATTGACCAAGAGGTTAGGAAATTCTTAGAGGAATTGTACTTAAAAGTTAAGGCTAAGGAATACGTTAACTCGTGGATTGAGTTGCTTAAAGGTGTAAAACCCAGCGAAGAAGGGTTCTCTGAGAGGTCGGTGAGGGAGGACCGTGAAAGCCATTGATTCGTCGACACTAGTTAAGTTTTTCTCTAAAGAGAAAGGGTGGGAAAAAGTAGCTGAAATAATCCCTGAAGGTGTAGTAACGTTAGACCTAAGCTATTAAAGAAATTGCTAACGCACTATGAAAAAAGTGATAAGGGGAGAAATGGGTGAGAGCGTAGCGACAAGAATTTTATCTGATTTGCTCAAGAAGGGAGCAATAATTACAGTAAATCAAGATGAATATCTAGTTGAAGCATTTAAAATCGCTACTAAATTACTGTTTATGACGCCTTATTTATAGCCTTAGCTAAACCCATGAAAACTGGGTTAATAACTCCTGACGAGAAACAGTATGACGCGTCTCTGAAAGAAGGGACAAAATCGCGGTTTATTTAAAGAGTTAACAAAGAATTTAAACACTCTTAGTCATTAGTGTTTGCACTTCTTGTTTAGATAACAGTTCCTTGGTTTGAGCCCAATAGGATTTAACGTGTAACGAAATATTTCGCTCTTTTCTTGTATAGATTGCTAGTCATTATTCTCATTAATATTAATTCTAACTAAGTCCTGGACGTTGTTAAGCAGTTCAAGCAAGTCCCCAAAGTTATTTTTTAAAAATTCTATAATTTGGTTTATAAGGTTTAACGTGTCTCTGTCCTGACCTAACAGTTTGTACCCCAATGATTCGTAGTTTGACGAATCAAATACGGTTTCTAAAATCTTAAATAAATCACCCCGTTCAGATCTAAGCTCATTAAATGCCTCTTTTATCAAGATCGTTAATCTACCGTGTTCACTTACATCTTCGTTCAGATCATTTAAAAAAGAAAGAATTCTCCTCTCATCATGACCAATTTTCTTGAAGATTTCCGGGAGATCCGTTATTTTTATGGTTTGTTTCTCGTCATCTTCATTCAGCCGATTTAAATAGAACGATATAAACATTCTGAGATAACTCGTTTTTAGATTGCTATTTGATAACGATTTGGTTATCAATAGACCTTGGACTAACGATAATAAGCCTGTAATTATAGTCATGTAGGCTTTTGAAGCTTTTTCAATTGACTGGTGAAGAAAATATATCGAAAAAAATAGCTTCGAATCACAATCAATAGGTAACTGATCGGTACTGGAGTCGAGGAAATAAACTGCCAGCTTTAAATCATCATTCGAATAGTCAAGTAAAGATTTGCTGTAATTATAGACACTGTTCCAGTCCAGCTTAAATACACCCTAAAGTCCTCTTACCCACATCTATAGCCTTCTTAATTTCATCGGCGGTAAGATGCGGCTTATAAAATCCCACGTTTACTAAAGCATCGTTATCGCATAGCCAACCTTTTAATACAAGGTAACTCAATGCTTCTAATTCTCCCGGGGTCAGTTCAACTACTATCTTCATCTTTTCCGCTACTTCACGTTCTTTGTCGGTGAGTTCGTGAGTAGTCTTTAGTTCCTTAACGATATCGGCGTTACTATAATAATCCATAGCTAGACCCGGAGAATACGGCCCCCTAAGATACTCACTAAAACTGTAACCCAAATTAAGACCCAGCTTTTCCATAATAAATACGTATTTCTGTAATCTGAGCCTGTCCTCAAACGAGTTCTTCGCGTCCAGTTTGAGGTCTGGTTTAGCATATTTCAGGATTGCCAGAACAACGTCTATACGACCCATGACCCCTCCCCTCATTACCTCTATAATACATAAATATTATGTTATATTAGTGTTTTACGTGTTAATTAAATTTTTTCGGAGTACGGCAGTAAAAGAACGACTACGTTTCCCTACATCGGTAAATTATCTTTGTCGAGAATAGTCTAGTTACAGAGGAGGCTGGTGATAATGCCCGAATTTTTTAAAAATACTCAAAGTCTTATTTCATTCAATCTTGATTATTATATTTATTGTATTTTAGAAAAATTATTCAAATTATATGATAGATTTCCTATGCCCTAAAGTTTAGGGCATTCTACTTCTTCAAGGAACTCCTTTACATTTTATACTGTCGTAAGTAGGGACTTTCTTCACATGTAGACACGGGAAATCTAATGTAGCATTATCACAATACATTGAGACCTTAAGAATATTAACTCTATTCAACTTGATCCTTGGTTCGACAAATTGCATATCAAGACCCAGATCTTATTACAGAGAAATTTTCCCTGTCAGTCTTAACTATAAATACAAGATCCGTTAGCATCACGTATATTGTAAGCATATACACTCTACTGCCGTATCTGTATCAATTATTTTAAATCTCTCCTCATTTTACTCTAATATGTAAAGTAGTATCATTGTTCTTAGTGGCAAACTGTCGAAATAGACGCGTAACTTTCTACCGCCTCCTACAAAAGCTTGTAAACAGTTATTAACTGATCCTATTTACTCAATTCGGACTTCAAAAAACGCACTTTACTTGTGAGGGCGTCCTTAGCGCGTTCTCGTTCCTCATATAACGAATATGCTCGGTAGGTGTGGTAAACATTAATAATTTATTTTAGATAGAAAATATAGAAATGTGTTCTTTGGAAGGGGAGTGATGAGATACAACATCCCTAACGTAGATGGTACTTCGTAAAATAACAGGGTTATACCCCCGTTACACTGACCGGGATATCTAGCGTCTCGCTTCCCACCAGTGCGGTAATGATGACCTTATATGTTTTTCCCTTTGTTATCTCTAAGGAATCACCGAAATATATTGAAACTTTTGTTATTGTATTGGGCTTTAGGTAGTCGGGGTTAAACGAGTTAGAATTACGCTTTGTCCCCTCAATTCGGGCAAAAAGCAGTTTTACCGGTTGTGTAGATAATAACTCTACTATCGCAATACCGTGATAGAAAATATACCCTTGTCCGGTTTGGCGTACCGGGAGTTGTTGAGTAGATCCACTAGTTGAAGATGAAGTCGTTGGGGTATACTTGGTATTTTTGGCACTCGTCCTCATCGTGTCCCATAACTTTCCCAACCCTTTGTGTGTTAGTACATAACCTATAGTCCCTACGAACGGGACTATTGACCCTATTATTATAAGAATCACACCGTTACGTATATCCCCTACGTTATAAATTTTCCCTATTCTCCAAATCGCTAACCCAATTAAACTAACCCCCACCGTTATTGAGATTAATCCAATGATTATAAATATCGGAATTAACGGTAACATCGTTAGAATTACTCCCGCATACCATAACGTGGTCCCGGTAACCCCACCTTTAGCTTTTAATTCACGAAACCCACAATTAAACACATATACTGAAAATGGAATGAATATCATCGACGCGATAAACTCTGCAACTATAGCTACAATCAATGAATTAAATAACGAAATCGGAGTAAGAAGAAGTGATATGTAAGATAAAATAGTAGGCATTAATAAAAAGATGTTTATCATTGCGATACTAACAAGTGCTGTAGCTATTGCAGCAGATACTGAACCAGCATCCAAATCTAGTAATGCAGAATCTTCATCGCTTACCATTTTATAGAGCTAGTCTCAACTCCAGATTATAAATGTCACGGAAATGGAATAGGGCAATTTAAAACACAGCGAGTAAATTAAGTTTCAAACATCAGCGAGCGAGCTGCTTCTATCCGTTTTAGATTATTTAGTATTAATGGAGATAACATGTCTGAGTAGAAAATGCACACGATTTTGTAAACAATTCAAAGCTATTAGTTTAATGTCGATTTTATCCGTACATGAGATAACTTCGTATATTGTTAATATTGTCTACGCTAGAAATTACTGGATCGGGAATAGAAATAAAAGATGGATTAAGCTACTAGCAACACTATAATTGTAAGCCTTGTCTTGGATTAAAAGCAACTAGCAGTAGAAACTACTGCGTTTATTTCCTACAACTGTTAAAGAATAGTAAAACGCAAAAACGCTTGTAGTCCTCCGCTTATTACAGCCGGGTATTCACGCCTTTCTAAGGAATTCCTCAAACTCGACATCAGACCCGTCTTACGCAAACGTACTTTTACTTGGCTTCCGCGACTGCTACCGGATGAAAGTAGTCCTACTGGTTTTTCCAGGGCTTAACTCTCACGTCAATATCCACGAGGAAATTACGTCAAGGTAGAATAGCACAGACACATCACGCTGTTCTACCTAATAATTTTTAACTAAACCGGGGAAAATCTGGAGGATTTCATTATAAGCTAACGATAGATATTCTACTACTCGTGAGCCGTACATATTATCCCGCTTGTTGCAAATTACAAACGCTAGTGTAGCTAAAATAAAAACAACCTTAGTTTTTGGGTCTCTTACCGTAAACTATCCTTATAACTTTACTTTGCTCTAACGTGGGGACTCTGTACTCCCCCTTCAGGGACTCTAGTTAGGTCTTAGTCTTCATCTCTGCCCTCATAAACCCTAAAGGGTGAGAGATTATGTTTCGTAAAGTGTACCTGGTTCATTTTTTGTCATCACTCCGCGACAAGACCCCTCTCCTTAAGTACCTTAGGAATTAAACTCACATTTCTCTTACTGTGAAGTTCCACTGCTATCACCTAAAGTAGTCTAACCACTTAGCACTCTCTTTAATCACTTCACATTTTGTCCTCTCTATATCCATCTTGATTACGTTAAATTTACCTAAGGAGTCTGCTGTCGTAGTTTCGACTTCCGCCTCTACTTCTTCACTTATACTACTGCTTACCCCGCTGCCCTTTACCTTGACCTTCATACTATCGACTCTGTACAAAGCCTAGTTAACCAGTACCACGTTTTTCAAATTATTCAACTCCACGCCCTTCAGCAGTTTAAAAGCCCAAGGTAACGGTTCTACTGCAACTACTTCCTCTCTTAGCTACCTTCACCATAAAGTAGCCTATAAAGGTCCCAGCGTCGAGGGCAATATCGCCTCCCTTTACCTTTACAGCAGTTATTCTACTTTCCCTTGGTAATACGAAACACTTGGTATTACTGATAAAGTTTTTAGGTTTTACGTCCGGTTTATTGAAAAATATGAAGTATTAAAAGGAGCTGGGCATTACTAAGGGCTAACTCATTATCGGGGAGCTCTCCAGGCTGAAGTGCATGGAGGAGAACTCCTCAGGCCTGTTGAAAATAGTTTAGGTAATTCACAGGTCTTATTGAAAATCTTTTAGATACGTTAAAGTAGAATAACTGCTGCCTTTAGACAGCCCACTCACCTACCTTAAAGGTCGAGTAATACACGTGATCTTTCTCTACCAGAACCTCTGTTGTAGCCCTACCGTAAGCGGACAGCATAATTGATAAATTCTGCTCTTGTAATGTATACGCTTCATGCTATAAATAGTACCCTAAAGCAAAAGGAATACCTTTTATCAAGGTAGGTAAAAGGAGCTTCATTTTCTCAGTGGTCGAGAGCCCAGGTCTAGTCTTCCTCTCTTTTATAACCCTTTCATATTCTGTGCCCCTCAACAACTTTGCGTTCTTACCATACTTGTACCACTTCCTCATGAAGTGGAAGAGAGTGTCGTCCTCTATGTGGTAAACAGCGTTAGGGATAAACTGCACTTTTCCCTTATATAGTTTTAGAACTTCATAATAGGTTATGCTGTCCTCAAAGGCGTGCAGTTTCTCCCTCAAATTGGCAGGGATATTTTCGTAAGCCTTCAGTAGCAGTTGCCTGTCATACACCCTGGGGATAATTCCTCCGCTAGTCACGGATAGGTTCTCACTCCACTTCTTGTGTGTTATTTCCCTGTCCAATGACATTAACTTATGGACTACCCCTTTCCCAACAGTGATCTCACCAAGTGCAATGACCTTCTCCTCAAAGGCCTTAAAGTTCTCTGAAAAATACATGTCAGCGTCAAGGTTAACTATATAATCGCCGTGAGACGCTTTTGCCCCCTCAATCCTAGCAATAAGCCTGCTCCCCTTAACTTGGATCACTCTTGCTCCCCCTTTTTCCGCAATTTCAACAGTTCTATCAGAAGAGAAGGAATCTACTACGATAACCTCGTCTGCAACGGAAAGGGCTGACTTAACTGCAACTTCCACAGTTCTCTCGCTGTTTAACGTCGGAATTACTACGCTTATTTTCATTTTTATAAACTAACTTAGGAGAATTTAAAAGTTAATCTATAATATAGAGGGCCTTTAGTCCAAGATATGATTTTAAGACCTTATACCAGTATAAAGGTTCGCGTTATTTAGATAAAAATTTTACCTCTTGTATATTAACCACCCTTGAATGTACATCGCGTCGAACCCCTTAACTGCAAAACTACGTAGCGCTTCCTGAGGTGTTTCAACTAAGGGCTCGCCGGCGAGGTTAAAGGAAGTGTTCATTATGAGACCTTCACCCTTAATGTCTTTGAACGCCTTGATCAAATCATACCAAGTCTTATTCTGATCCCTTGTGACAGTCTGAGGCCTTGCAGTTAAATCAACATGACAAGTTACCGGAACTCTCTTACATACTTCTTTGTCCTTATAACGTAACATCAAAATCATGAACTCGTGAGAGACCGGGTCTTTAAAGTAAGTGCCTTTATCCTCGTCTAGCAAAGACGGTGCCAATGGCCTCCACCACTCCCTACCTTTAATCTCGTTGACCAAACGCCAATACTCCTTCCTAGTTGGGTCCGCAATAATTGAACGGTTACCGAGTGCCCTAGGGCCTAGTTCAGCCCTACCTTGATACCAAGTTAGGATATAACCCTTGGCAACTAAATCAGCTACAGCATTAACGTCCTCACCAACATATTCGGCCTTAAACTTACTATCCTGAACGACCTTCTTAACGGTCTCGTCGTCGTATTCTGGGCCTAGATAAACGTTCCTTAATCTCTGTCTTTTCATCTTCCCCCCAAGGACGTGTTCGTAAACGTAAGCTGCAGCACCAACAGGCCCACCGGCATCATTAGCAGCCGGAAAGATAAACACGTCGTTGAAGATCTTAGCGTAATGCAACTCCATACTAGCTTTAGCGTTTAGTGCTACTCCTCCAGCAAGTGCCACCTTATCCTCACCAGTGTGGTCTTTTGCCCACTTTGCAGTAGCCAAAACTGCTTCTTCAGTGACCTTTTGAACAGCCCAAGCAACGTTTACAGCGTCTTCATTCAATTCTCCATGAGGATCCCAGACTATTTTACCTACTACTTTTTGGGCGATATTCGAATATATTAAATAGGGCTTCACGTGATCCTTTGTTTTTATCATCTTACCATCTGCTATATAAAATGGCATATCTCCTTCTGGGTTAATTTTAACAAACTGCTTTAGTTTATCGTAATAGTGTGACATTTTACCATAAGGGGCTAATCCCATACCTTTTCCAGGACCTTCAAGGAAATTGAAAGATATATGCATCATAATATTCTCGTAAAGATCTCCTAAAGATCCATAGGATGTATGCATAGATAGAACAGGCTCAAATTCTCCATCCTTAACTTTCCAAATTACTGTCGCCTCATATTCACCAGTGCCGTCTATCGTCATGACTGCTGCTGAACTATAGCCTGAAAAGTAATATGCAGAAGCTGCATGAGACAAGTGATGCCTAACAGGATATATTTTGATGTCTGAGGGTACTTCTTCTCCGAGATCTGAAATTGCCTTTCTAATAAGTCTCTTTGCAAGGCATACAATATCTGGTCTAGCAAAATTACCTACCAACGACGAAAATTCCGTGTAATTAATAACACTATATGAAAGGAGTTTAACTAATGCTTGCCACGATTTAAGATATCTGTATTTCAAATTAAACAACGAAGGGTGCCAATTTATTGCATAAGCGTCCACATCCTTAGGCTTTATTCCTCTCTTTTTCAAGAATTTGAATGCTTGCTTTAGAGAGTTTAACGGAAGCTCTTCAATTGAGTGCTTATGTCTAGTAAACCTTTCCTCTTCTGTAGCAAAAACTAATTCTCCGTCTTGTATTACAGCTACAGCATGATCATGGAATATTGGCCAATTAAAGCCTATTACTATCATTACATCACATTTATGTGTTTTGTTATATAAATCATAAATATAGAGGAATCATCATTAATAATGACGTTATAAATAAGTAAGGTTAAGAAGAAATCGTAAATAGCGGATATTTAGCTAGAATCGTGAAAATAACTATAATTTATATTAGTGTCTTTAATGTCTAATAAGCATGAATTAATGCCTATGTTAAAAGCTTCATAAGCTCATTTACTATTTTATCTTTACCAAATCTATTATACGCACATGTTCTTATCTCTTCTCTCATTTTATAGTATTTTTCTTTGTCTAGTGTATATTTGTCATAAAAATCTAAGATTGCTCTAGAAAATTCTTCAGTATTGAACGGTTTTACTAATTTTCCATTAATTATATTATCTCTAATTTCTGGCAAATCAAATACGACTACAGGCAAACCGTGGGTTTGTGCTTCAAGCAAAACATATGCAAATGTTTCAAATCTAGAAGTTAGAATAAATAATGATGCTTTGGCGTACTCCATACGTAAAGTTTCATCATTAACTTTTCCTAGGTATTTAACATTATGCTGACTTTTTGCAATTTCTTCTATTATTTTCTTTCCTTCTCCATCCCCTATTATATGAAATTCCGCTTTATCTTTAATTCTAGATATTATATCAGCTAACAAATCTATCCCTTTATGATAGATATCCAGTCTTCCTACGAATAATACTACAAATTTGCCGCATTTTATAATTTCTGACTTATCAGTGTATATGAAATTAGGAATTAGAACAACTTTCTTACAACCATTTTTCTCCATTAAGTCCTTATCATACTTATTTAATACGTGAACAATTTCGTGTCTTGCAATATATCTAAATATTTTCCCGTTAAAGCCATTATCACGTTGGATAAAACCATGAAGGCCAAATATTATTTTTCTCCTCATAATCTTTAAAACAAAGTATATCGGTAAAAAGAACGGAAGTGCAGGAATATCTACAAAATATATTGATTTGCATTTAAACAATAAAATTATATTTTTAAAATTGGAAAAACTGGGTATAATTAAGTACATTTTACCGAGTTTTTCAGTTTTGATTAAGTATTGATTTTCAGAAATAGGTTTCGATTTACCAATGTAAAACAAGGAAGTATTAGGAATAGACTTCTGAACTTCTAAAGCCCATCTGATTGTCCCGGTTTTGGATTCTACTATATCTCCCTTAACTATAAAACATGCCACTATAAATATTTCTCTCCATATAATCTTTTAAAAGTTAGCTTAACCGTGCGTTAGGACATACCAAAATTTTTATATGTGCTGCAGTTACCCATCTCATAATGAGTAGATTTGTTATTATTACTAGACGAGATATTATAATTGCCCTAATAATGTATCTTGTATCATTAGCACCTATTTATGTATTTCTATTTAGCAATGGATATTTAAACTTTTATAATTACAACCTACCCTTATTCTCCGGAAAAGAGGTAGAATATTTACTAACTGCATCGGTTTATAACCCAGAAACTGGATTAGCTGTAAACGATGGAATCTTATATTTGTACTTGACAGTATTTACAGCGTTAGGTATTTATAATATTATCATACTGGATAAAATATTTCTCTTAGTTACTTTCAGCGTAACATTTTTATTATTATGGGCAATGATAAACAAGGCAATAGAAATTTTTGGAATTACAAAGTATAAAAATCTATTAAGAATAATTGGCGTCCTATTCTTCATACTTAATCCAGTTTACCTTGAGTATATTACATACAATTTTTTCAATTCTATTTGGGGAGTAATTGTATTCTCTTACGCTGTACTAAAATTTTTGGATATTGTAATTAATAACAAAAGTGTAAACAAATATGATATAATGAAGTCCGGAGTAGCACTAGGTTTTGGAGGGCTGATGGACCCAAGAATTTATGTCTGGGGACTATACATCATGGTCTTAATCTTCATAATCTCTATAACTATAAAACGTGGCGTGATATTAAAATCAATAAAATACCTTTCCCTAAGTTACATTTTATCGTTACCCATACTAATTTATGTTTACTATATATTTATTTACACTTCACTTATAACACAACCCAGTTTAAGTAAGGCTGTATCTGTACAAGCTTATAGACCTGATACGTATTCATATATTGCAACGTGGTCTGGAAATTCTCATATCTTTAACGTTTTTGCGTTCATAAATACCGGGTGGACTTCAATAGTTTATGCACCGCCTTCGATCCTTCTATATCCTAGGCATGATTGGTGGTTTTTACCCTATTTTGGTGATCACTCGTTAATTTTACTACCACCAGATGTAATAACCTATATTTGGTTAGCGTCATTATACATTTTCATAACAGTAGCAACATTAGCGTTATTCGATAAAAAGAGGTTACCTATCTCGGCGTTACTATTCACCCCTATGTTTATCATACTCTCAATATCCGCGGGGACGAATGTACCTATAAAGACTTTTGTGTACCTATTCGAGATCGACCCCTCAAAACTACCTATTATTGGAGGAATATTTGGCACCACTTTTGCTATTCCATATGATGCAGAAATAATGACTTTACCTTTAGCAAGTTACCTTTCCATACTAGGAGTTAATTATATCCTAGAGAAGGTTAATAAAGAGATAACTAAGAAAACCCTAGTGTTGGTAATAATTGTACTAGCAGTATTTGCCAGTTGGCAGTACTTTAATGGTACACTATATCCTTCACAAGTGACTGGCTCATTCCCTGGTAATAGTATATCCCTAGAAGGATATTATTATCCCTTAAACCCCCCACCACAATGGGTTCATGTGATGAATACCTTATCTACTTCTACTGCAGGCGTAGTTTACGTCGGAGAAATAGGATTTAGTGAGAAATGGGCCCATTACCAATTCATTTCCCTTTCTCCCCCTCTAATGCCTGGGTATGTCACAATTTCTCCTCCTCAAACTAATTACGTCAACCAGGCTCCTTTAGCTTACGATATAGCCGGTGTAAAATACCTCTTTATTGATGACACTTCCTATATTCCAATAAGTAACTCTTTTATTTACTCTTACCTTAACGACTCAGGGTTAAAAGTAATTTACGCAAAAGGTGACGTATATCTACTAGAACAACCAAACTCCTCAGTTTTTAGAGAGGCTAAAATGGGAATTTATTTCGACTGTAAGACCGAGACTGTATTATTTAAAGCAGAATGGTTACTTTATCCATTACTCAACTACACTCCCGCGATTATAAGCCCAGTAAAGACTTCAAATACTATAACAATGGTACTTAATCCATCCACTGTGAGCGAGGACTATATGTCATTGTATAACGGGACTAGAAATGTTACTATCCTCTCGGGTAATTACATAATTGATGACGAAGGAAATATAACTCACCTAGCTGTAATTTCTAAGGAGAACGTAACCGTAAAGCCTTGGACTATGATAATTCCGGAGAATGTAAGCCTTACAGAATTAGTGTCCATTCCGATCAATTTCAGCTTTAACCAATTAATGGCAGAGTTTACAGCATATAGCAACTCCGGGTATCTAGTAGAAACTTCCTTACCGCTACCTTATGGCGGGATAGAGGTGAGCAACGGAAAAGCGTTAGGAGTTAACGGCTTCGGTCAGTATATATTTTCCTCCAGCGGTATATTAACAATTTCTATAAAGTTAGGCTTCGTAACTAACGTATTAATGACTGCAGTAGATATCTTCTTTTACGCCCTGTTTATCTACTTCATACTATATAAGAATGTCCTTAGCAAAGGAATAGAGGTACTTAGGAATGATGTCATTAGGATTAGTGGACTCAAGGGCAATAAGTAACCTTAATGGCGGTACAGAAAGGCATGTAAGGGAAATAATTAAGAGGCTTTCGTTGAGATATAAACTTTACTATTTACCCACACCCCACTCATTTTTGGGTATTTCCGAAGATCAGTTGAAGGAAGTAAAAAAGTACGCAAAAGTCCCAGCGTTTTTTGAAAGTCTTTTAGATAAAAAGCCTACTTTTTCCCTAGTTAGAGAACTTCTAACTTTTTCGCCTCTAGCTAAAGAACTCCTAGAAGGTTATAAGAAGGAAATTGATGAGTTAGACTTCGCTTACACCTCACATAATTACAGAATACAACTTATGTCTTCGATCCTAATCTCACGACTTGGAAGGAATTATGGCATGTTATTAATGACTGACCCTCATAATTCTTTGCTTGAAAAAGAATCGTTCTTGCGTTGTGTAAATGTTTGGAACAAAATATGGTTTAACAAAAAGAGTGCAATAGAGTTTTGCAGTATCCAGAGACTCCAAAACATAGTCTTTTTAACAAAGGCCCTAAGGAGAAAACCTTCTTTTATAGCAGTAATGAATTATGGCGCCCTTTCTTATACTAATTTACCTAGGTATTTTAATACACGAGTTTTATCCCCTCCTCACGCCTTCAATCCCTTGGCGTTAAAATACAGGGACTTTAATAAGGAAGGCTACGTCGTCTTTTTAGGGAGGATAAACACTGCAAAAGGTGCTAACGAAGCTCTAGAAGTAGGTAAGTATGTTAAGCTGAAAATGATAGGTTACCCTGAACAAGAGTTCATAACCAAGCGAGCTAAAAGCCTGGGAGTAGAAGTAATCGAGAACGTGTCCGAGGAGGAGAAATTTGAAATATTATCTAAAGCTAAGGCTCTAATTTTACCTTCACACCAGGAGTCCTTCTCAGTCACTGGGATCGAGGCATTAGCAGTAGGAACGCCAGTAATAGCTTATGACTTACCTTCACTGACCTCGATTTATAAGTTTAAGCCGGTATTCTTTATAAGAGAATTTGATGTCAAATCTTTAGTAGAAAAGGCTAAAGACCTAGTTAAACTTGATAACAGGAAGATAGAGGAAATGTTTTCTCCAGACCTTGACGAGTTCATTAAACTCCACTCTTCATGGGATAACGTAGTTAATGCTGTAGATTCACTGATTAAGAATTTCATATAATGCCTTCTTTTCCATCTCGCTCGCTCTTTCCCAAGTTAAGGTTTCTGCAAATTTTCTACTCTCATTTCCCAATTGCTTCCTCTTCTCTTCATCTCTAAGTAGATCTATCACTATATCTGCAAATTTTTCTATATCATAAGGCGGGACCTTAATAGTTAAAAACCTCTTAGCCCAAGGTAAGTCCCAGGTAATTACGGGTAAATAAGAAGCCAAAGCTTCAGCAGTAGCTAACGAAAAGCCCTCATAGACTGATGGAAAAACAAAGACCTTCGATTTAGCTAAAATTTCCCTCTTCTTCTCTTCGCTTACAAAGCCGTAATAAATAGAGTTTTTTGGAACCTCCTTCCACCCTTTACCTATTATGCAGAGCTTTGCACTCGTTCTTTCATTTACGGCTTCCCATATGTTTGCTAGATAATTTACTCCCTTTCTTTCACCGTAATTTCCTATAAATAAACCATCACATATCTTCTCGTCGGTAGTATAATAATCTTCTACGTTAATACCGTTAGTAGACGGTAAGACCTTCTTGCAACTAAACATCCTTTTTAACTCCTCTATTACCTCTGGATTATCTAGACAAATTATCCCTTTGCTCCCCTTAAACCCTAACTTAAGGAGGAAGTGTAACCTTGAATTACCTCTAAGCTCCTCAGTAACGTGGTGGACGAATATTACTAGAGGTTTTCTGGACAAGACTGATAGAAAATATGAGTAGGCAACGCTTAATGAAAACTCGGAATAACTTAATATAACATCTGCTTTCTTAGCCGTGGACAGACAGTGTAAGAAGCCTTGGAGATAATCCTTTCTCGAAGTGCTACTACTTTCTACTAACTTAAATTTATTTAGAAGCGGTGAAATACTAGGGTCTACTTTACTCAAAGTATGTTTATCGACGCAAAGGTACACTTCCTCCCCTATTCTACTATAAACTTCTAAAGTCCTCCTGGCGCCTCCAGTAAATTCTTCGCCAAACCTCATCGGTGGCGAAATTAGGATCCTCATGTAATTATCACCGGTTATTTACAATATTTTTAATAATCTTAACAAGGCTTTCTGTGACGTTATCCCAGTTATGAAATTCTACGAACGACCTTACCTCATCGCTAAACACCGCGTCTAATAATTCCCCGTTTCTAAGTTCTCTTTCAGCTTCCTCTGCCACTCTATTTATATTACCTTCCTTAACAAACCTTACCGCCGGGACGTCTTTGTAAACTGAATATACTGTAGGTATTGAATAAGCTATAACTGGAGTGCCTAATGCTAGTGCTTCTAAAACTGTAATGGAAAACCCGTCAGCTAGAGATGGGTATATTAAAAGTCTCGCTTTAGATACTGTTTCATAAAGTTTCTTTTTCTCGGTAAAACCTAAGTATTCTATATCTAGAGAATTTTCGTCCACGTATTTAAAGAAATGGTTCTTGAACTTATCATAAAGAAACTTGCCGGCTACCTTAGCCTTAACATCGACTCCCTTATTTTTTAGCGACTTTAGTATATAGGCGAAATTAAGAATTCCTTTAGGCGGGATTAAAGTAGTCCAGAATACTAAATAGTCCTCTTTACGTTTAGTCCTGTATTGTAAAAGCTCCTTATCTACGCCATTGCCCGGATAAAGGAGGTACTTTTTTGCCTTGTTTATTTTTATGGAATCAAGAGTGCCTTTACTTACTCCAGCTATAAAGCTCATGTAGTTAGCCCGCTTAATATATCCTTCTTTTCTCCTAGTAAGTAAATAAAGTGCTATAGACCTTTTTATAAAGTAATCTATTGAATTTAAGAAAAATGGCTTTAGCGAATAATAAGTGTATAATATTGACTGTGAGAGAGAATATAAAGGTTCATGGAGAGCCATGCCTAGCGGTACCTTATTTCTGTTTGAAATGAAGACGCTCTCCGGCGTAGTATAATCTGGGTCATATATCAAGTCGGAGTCAAGTTTAACCTTTTCAGCAAAAGCCTCATACACAGAGGGAGAGTACGGAAGAAAAGACGGCTTAAGGCTAGTGAAGGAGAAGGAATAAACAAATTCAGGGATTTTAATCCCGTTTTTGCGTATTTTATCCAATTCACCCTCGGCCTTAGGGTTATTAATAAAGAAGTTTATAGAAGGGACAAACTCTACGTCAAAGTATCTCGTTAGACGATAAACGACATTGTTAACGTGAGTGGACCCTCCGGAATAATTTGAAGTCAAACTTGACGTTATAATTGTTATCTTCACAGTTAGCTTTATTCTTATAGACAGATATTAAATTTGATGAGAGTACTTCTAGTATCTAGTAAAGGAGACTTTAAGGAAGACGTAAGTAAAGTTACCGGTATAGGGAGGTATGCGAGAGAAGTTTACAATGGCCTAATTAACGCAGGGGTTGACGTTGCTATTTTACCCCTTTACGATTACTCTTCGCTCTCATCTTCTGTTTTAACTACAGTTAAAGGAATATTTAATAATTATTCTGGCTATGACAATATTCATTTACTATCTCCCAAACCTTTCTTTCCGATAAGGAAGAGCAAGGCAAAGTTAATAACTACCGTACATGATTTATTTTTTCTTAGATATAGAGAATCACAACCAATGCCTTTAATGAAAAGATTTTACGTGAAGAGTATACTAAGTTCCGATGCAGTTATAGTAGTCTCAAGTTTAGTGAAAGAAGACGTGGAAAAACTGGGTTATAAGAAAAAGGTTTTCATAGTTAACCCTGGTATAGACGGGTTATTCTTTAATAAACCTGTGGGAAAGAAGGATAGGAGAGATATAGTAAAAATAGGCTATATAGGAAGGATAGACTCAGAAAGGAAGAACGTAGTTAGGGGGATAAGAGTGTTTAAGAAATTAAAAGAGAAAAATGTAGTTTTCGAATTGTGGGGAAGTTATAATCCTAACAGCGAAATTTATAAGGAGATTTTAAGGGAGGCAAAAGATGACTCTAGAATAAAGATAATGGGACCGGTGTCAGATGAGAAACTTATAGAAGTTTACGATTCTTTTGACGCATTCTTCTTTCCAACTAGGGAGGAGGGTTTCGGATTTCCAATAGTTGAAGCTCAAGCTAGGGGAATTCCAGTTATAGTGTTTAAAGATGCTGGGATTCCACAAGAAGTTTGTGAGTATTGTATAAAAGTTGAAGACGAATTACCATCTTTGGATTATATTTTATCTTTCGGTGAAAAATATGGTGAGAAACTAAGAAAGGAGGCAAGTAAATTCTCTTGGGAAAACTCCATAAAGGGAATAATAAATGTATACAATAGCTTAATGCATTAATAATACTTTAATATATATTATTTATCTTGGTTTATTCTGATTGTTAAGCGCCTCACTATAATATTTTATAAATAAGTCGTTTAATATACTCGTATGGATAGGATTTGTGTATATGGTACTGTGTTTAATAATGTTAATACTATTGAGGAGAGTATTAAATCAGTCTTTAATCCTTCTTATGATATAGTAATAGTTGATAATTATTCTAGGGACGGTACGTGGGAGAAGTTACAGGAGTTAAGGAAGGAGTATAATTTAACTCTTTTGCGTTTAAAATCAAGTAGGGGTAAGGGCAGGGCCTATGCTTTAGAACATTGTCCTGATAATTCAATAACAGCATACTTTGATCTAGACACATACTATAATGAAAATTTCCACAAGGCTATACAATGGACAACAACTATGCTAGATAAGATAGTATATGGTCCTTTCTCACTAATAGCTAAAAAAGAAATTATTAAAAATGAGGGCAGTTGGAGGGATTTGAATGTAGGAGAAGATACAGAATTTTCTATAAGAATCGGATTTGATTATTATATACCAGTTATAGCTACAATAAATTTGTATAGGAAAAATATTGATAGGGAATTTAGATATGCTAAAGGTATAAAATACTATAAGAGAAGACTGAGAAATACTATAGACTCCATAAGGGGACATGGATTTAATTATCATGATATAATTGAAATTTATAGCAATTATGGAAAAATGGTTACGTTAGCAGCTAGTATAGTTTTTATTTTAGCTAAATTAAAGGGAATTTATAGATATAATAAAGAAGTACATAATGATATTTTGCTTATTTACAATTCTTTATCAAAACTTGTTAACCCAAAGGAATTAGCAATTCCAGAGAAGTTTTTCATGTATCCTTTACCACTTATGTATAGTAATATGAAAAGTTATACGTCACAAAATCTAAAAGAGAAACTCGGAGATTTACTTCTTTATAAGTGTAATGATGGATATTTCAGATATGTTAAAAACGAAGAAGGACTTAAGCTTACATTACAACAGTCAAATTCTCCTCAAATAGAATGCATAAAAGAGCCTTTATAGTTACCATTACTTATTAATATACTTTAAAATTTCATCTGTTACTTTATCCCAGCTATTATATTTTTCTAAGAATTTATTAAGCTTCTCATTATATATTAAGTTAAGGTAATCTTCATCTTTCATATTTAGAATATTCAACGTCTCGTCAGCCATTGCTTTTACATCAAACTCTTCTACGAATTTCACAGCTTCTAAATCTCCATATACACTCTTAGGTCCTGGAAGGTCATAAGATATTATCGGAGTCCCTAATGCTAGGGATTCAAGAATTACTAGTGAAAAAGAATCAATGTGAGATGGGTATATCAATGCTTTTGCTTTACTGACTATTTTATATTTTTCCTTGTCTGAAATAAAACCTAGATACTCTATGTTTTTCTCCAAATTAAATTTTTTAACTAATTTAAAGAATTTTTCCTTCTCCTTATCATTAAAGAATTTGCCGAATATTATGAGTTTAACATCATTGTTTCTCTTTACAATATTCCTCATTACATATGGGATTTCGAATATCCCTTTTAGATAATATAACCTAGCCCAAAATACTAAGTATTTTTCCTTATTCTTAGTTCTGTATTGTAAAAGTTTTGGATCGAATGCGTTTCCGGGGTTAAGAACTCTAATCTTTTCGTTCTTAATATTTAAAGCATTTAAAGTTCCTTCACTTACTGATAAAACATACTTAACAATAGGATCCTTCAAAATCTTTCCAAATTTAGCTATGTCGAGGAAGTTATATCTATTCTTAAACCCGAATAGAGGGTCTCCTAATCTGTATTTTATGCTTCCTTGTAAGAATCTTAGTGATTCGGCATAAGTCCTTATTTCAGATTGAATTGTAGTAACTAATGGTTTATTGGAAGTCTTTGCAATGCAGTAAGCGTCAAAAGATATTATTTCATCACAATATACTTTCCCATTAAGAGATCTGAGAAAGAGCTTAATCTTATTTAATTTAGAAGACATATCCATATAAACGTAGGTAATAGGGTCATACACTATTTTAACGTCATTTAGGCATTCTGAGTATCTATGTAAAATTTCCGAATAGTTAAGTCTTTCACATTTTTTTATAAAACTTGGAAAATCAAATGGTATTTTATCAAGATAATTACATATTTCTCTGCAATTATTTATAATTTCACTAGAAGGAGGTAATAAAAGTAAGTCTGTTTTCTTAGCTAGTCTAGTTATAACCTCTTTAGAATGTACTTCTCCTCCTCCAAAAAAATTGATAAATGTCCTTACTGGTACTACTACTCCTATCACTATATCCTCTACAGTATGAAATATTATAAGGTTTTAAATCTCACCTTTACATAGATGTACTAGATGAAAGGTTTAACGTATATAACTACTAGAATAAATGCGTATAAAAAAGTCTATGATAATTGGATTTCTATATTAAAAAATATAAATAAAGGAGAAAAAATAATTGACGTTGTATTAAAGGACAAATCTAGGGGAAAATGTACAATAGATTGTGTTATAGCCCTTGTTGATTTAGTCAATAAATTTAACTTTAATCCTTCAAAGTTTCATTTTGAGAGTGAAAGTCTCTATTATAATGACTATAAAGTTATTCAAGATTCTTACTTATCTATTATAATTTCTGCTGGCGGCTTTATAAAAGAAGGTGAAATATGGTATAATAAGAAATATAATATTAGATTTATTAATAAAATAAATTTCAATTTATTTGAAAATTTTGTCTTAGAGCAATATAACACAGAGATAGAAGGTGAAGTAGTAGACATTGGTGCTAATATCGGTGATTCTGCAATATATTTTGTATTAAAAGGAGCAACGCATGTTTATGCATTTGAGCCATTATTTACAGTTTATAAAATTGCTTTACAGAATGTTAAAATTAATAACCTAGAGGATAAAATTACTTTAATCAATGCTGCAATTAGCTCTAAAGAAGGAAAAACTAAAGTTCCATCAACTGTCGATATAGAGGAGTCCGGAGGTTTTACTGTAACAAATGAAGGAGACATAGAAGTTCCTATGCTTTCCTTTAATAATGTAAGAAAAATGGTTAAAGACCCTTACCTTTTAAAGCTGGACTGCGAAGGATGTGAGGCTGATATAATCTTTTCATCAGAGTTAGACTTTGAGAAAATTTTTGTTGAATCTCATGAGAAAATAACCAAAATACCCCATGGAGAGTTAATAAAGAGATTAGAAGAACAATATTATAGATGTGAAGAAAGAATAAAAATAGACAGTAATACTAAACTATTCTATTGTACTAAACTTAAATAATTTTTCTGAAATTATAATTTTTTAGAATTTAATAGGCATTCCTAATAGAAATATTATTAATAAAGTATATAAAGGTGATATGAAAAGCTTTAATATTTTACTTTTAAAGACCTAAACTGAATGAATCCAATAAAGAACGCGTTAAAAAGCATTAGTGTGACTACTACTAACGTTATAACTGCCTTAATCTTTTTCGTTATTACGGCAAAGATTTCCAATCCATCATTCTTTGGAAAAGTTGCTATAATTCAACTTCTTGAAGTAGTCACATCAGCTTTCTTTTATTTAATCCCCGGTCAAATAATAACAAGAGAAATCTCATATCTTTACGCTAAAAAAGAGATAAATAAAAGAGTAATAGAAATATTTCTTTCATTCCCTTTTTTAGCCCTTCCAGTTTTCCTTATCCTTCTCATATTCCCAAATTACGTTAAGTTAGCAATCCCCTATCTCTTTCTTTATCTCCTCAACGGCGTATTAACAGCAGTAATGATAGGGATGGACATGTTTACTGAATCGGCAATAACAGGGAACCTCTTTCTAGTCATAAGATGGGGGATATCGATAATTGCAGTTCTCTTACACAGCATTTACCTCTTCATCGAGATCTGGACTTTGGGTGCAATAATTTCGGTCTCCACAAATTATGTATTTCTGAGCAGAAAAGTCGGATTACTCTTTCCTTCTCCGGACTTTACCTTCCTCTTTAAGCACTTCAGGGAGGGTCTTCCCCTTTATCTCTCTTCTTTATCTAGTTTCTTTTCTTCTCAAGGGGATAGAGTAACTACGGCATACTTGTTGGGTTCTTATTACCTAGGCATTTATCAATTCTCTGCATTAGTAGCCGGAGTGCCTTCGATGATTTTAAGTGCTTTAGGAAACGTCTTGCTACCGACAGCATCTTTTTATAGAGCTTTGGGAAAAGACGAGAAGAAGATGTCATCTCTTTCTTTTAGATTTTTATCGCTCTTAACTTTTCTAGCCGTAATAATCTCTATTCCCGTAGGTGAGATAGTAATTGATCACTTCTTCCCGGCATATAAGGCTGGACTAGAAGTTTTCATTTTACTTTTGGTTTCATCTACCCTTCCTTTTTCTATGGGATCCTTAACTAATTTCATTGTCGCGGCTAAGAAGGACTTGAAGCCTTTTCTTGCCCTCTCAGTTTTAAACGGTAGCTTAGTAGTGCTCACTTCCTATTTATTGATTCCTAGGATAGGGATAATAGGAGGGGCTATATCTCAGATCATTGTAGCCACTATATCTTCTCTCTTTGTCCTTTTTTATGCGACCAGGACCTCAGTTTTTATCCCGACTAAGAAAGAGTTTGTCCTCCTTTCAATTACTCCGCTTATTGGTGCTTATGAAATATTCGTTGACCCAGTTTTTATGGATTTCCTATTAGTTCTCGCTATTATTTTTATCTTCAAATTATTTAAAATAATTAGTGAGGACGAGATCAGGGTCATAGAAGGCTTCTTACCGCGTGGCTTAAAGTTCGTGTCCACTATCTTAAGGATTATGAGTTAACAAACGTAGTGTGTCGGGGGTAAAGACGAGGTCCTTCAGTCCTAATATAGTGACTATCACTATGGCAAAAACATAGAAAGCGTAAAATGCTTTATGCATATTGAGTAATGTTTTACGTTAAATCCACGTTTTAACAGTTTTTAACTATGCTAAATACACAAATGCCGTACTGTTTCAGAGTTTAATGTAAACATTATAGCAGTTACCCGTAATAAAGGTGTGTTTAGGCCTGAAAAGAAATTTGACAAAAACGTGGAAAATAATAGCCTTTTTCACGATATCCGCAAAGGGCTGGCTTTAGCTTGAGGTGTCAAAAGTAGGCTAATTTATGCGAGCGAAAAGTCGTAGTCCTCGTCGACGGGATTCGTTTACCCTTTGCGTTTACTGTCGAAGAGGATGTAAAGGTCTTGTCGGAAAGGGGCAGGGATGCCCCGGAAGAGGTTCCGAGTACGGCAGAGGAGGTAGGAGACACGTCTAATGAAGTCTTACAGTAGTAGCCTGTGCTTTGAGGGGGAAACCCAGTTTATCGTCCCGGCTAACGCTGGCTTTTATCAAAATTGCTGATGAGGGAAATTGAATAGCCACCGTAAAGCCTGAGGTCCCTTCTTGTAAATTTACTTTTTATACCCGGTCAGGCCTTATAGGTCAAAGTGGTGCGGTCTTCGTACTGTTTGCGGACATACAGTCCTACCCGCAAAGTCAAGCACACCGCGTAGGCCTTAGTTTACCTTCAACCCCAGTGCCTGACTTAGCATGACACGACGTAAACGGGTCCACGTAAACTATTCTTTTCTCAAGTGACCCCATCGAGGCCGTGATGGTTTCAGACTAGTTCAGATAATCGTAAACTCCTCGGCGTGTACTTACCGTCATAGCTATAACTACTATCACTAATGAGATCATTACGAAAAGAGAAAAATGTGTGTATTTCCACGCCATTTTACGTTATGATCCGTAGAAAATTGGACTAAAGTTTGTGTTCAGGTAGGGGATAACTAACCTGTGAGAGCTCTCAGAATTTCTAGCTGAGGAGTTCCCCCATGAGGGAGTCATAATGTCGACCTTTGATAAGCTGTACCTACTAGGGGATCCAAAGAATTACGCTAGGGAGAAATTAAAGGGTCAAACAGATAGGGGTGGGGGCCTTTATTCTCTATAGGAGTTACCGGAGATATGAAGACAACTAGTTTTGAGCCAAAAAATTGTACTGTTCTTATTTAGAGGGTCGGGGAGCGTAAGAAAGCTTACCGTTTCTGACTTTCTTAAGTGTTAACTCCTTTAACTTCTTCAGTTCCTCATCACTTTCAATCGTTACATAGTAGTATTCTCCGTCTTTTCCGCTCTCCATAATTACATGTCTGTTGGAGCATTAAAAATGTGTTTCACTCGTCCTTTGCGAATTGCGATTTTCTCTCCAACCAGCACAATTTATGTGCATAAATAATACGGTGCACGTAAAGTCATACGTATAAACTGAGTTATAACTTTCTTATAACACGGTTATATGCGATACCGTGTATTAATACTGCTGTGTGTATTATCTAATGGCTATGACCTCACTATACTTAGGCAAATAAGGACCGCAAGAGGGCCGTGAAAGGCCCTGTAATTAAGGTTAAGAGAGCTTTTCTAATGGGGTTTTATAACGTAGAGTTTAACGGATACACAATCTTAGGTGATCCCCACTGTAAATGCTGTCCTACCGGCCGAGTCTGTAATACTGACTTTTCTATAAAATCCTATTAATAAAGTAAACTATATTTATTACTCACTCATTGGACGCTCTCACGCGAAGAAGTAGTTTGTTAACAAACTTTAAACGAAATCGATTTAGACTAGAATTGAAGCCCATTAAGTCCTAATCTAGTCAAGTTTATTAAATGATTTTTCAGTTCTTGTTAAATAATTCTTTTTAGGACCTTCTAGTCTTCATAGAGAGAAGATATAGATCTTTACGAGTATATATTTTGTGGCACACTTACTCAGCTCCAGCTACGCTCACAGTAGTCGTGTCATTCAGTGGCTCTATCTGGATTTACTAAATTTACTGCTTCTTAGTGTGTTGAATATTTGAATATTTTCCAGTCATTAGGGCCAATATTATCTTTAATATCATTATTAAATTTAATGGGTTTTGTAGTACTCTGTATTTCCTCTATCTTTGTCTGTCCAGTATAAACGGAGACTTTATTATTATCCTGAGCTAGGCAAACTGAAATCGTAGAAGTATTCATCTTATCTTCCCTATTGAGTACTGCAAATGCGTTCTCACTTACCTCAAGCTCATTACACCCATCAAATATGTTATTCAGTTGGTTTGAGTTCTTTACATGAAATACGAATCCCCTCACATAATCACATGGGTTTAAGGTGAGCTCCAATTTAATTTTTTTATTACTAACAGATGCTACAACACCGAATAGCACGAACACATTATTAAATCCTGTCACTTTATTATCTTTAATTTTAAAGTATAAATTAATATTGTTTTTTACAAAATCTAATTCTTCAGAAGAAATTTTAGCTTTCTTTTGGTCTATCGAGTATTCTATACCATTAATAATTGGTACAAAGACCGATTTGCCACTTTGTTGGGTGGTGCTCATTTTATACTTATCTAACTTCTCAAATTATAAATATTATTTGGTGTGAAGACTTATAAAAAAGAAAAACTTATTTTAGTCAATGAAAGGGCTTTTAGTTTTAGCGTATGCAGTTACTAACCTTCATCCAGGTGCAGGTAGGGGTTACGGGGTCGTAGACTTACCCGTTCAGAAAGACCAACTTGGTTATCCCATAATTTTCTCCTCGGCATTTAAAGGCCCTTTAAAGGCTTTATGTGCTGGCGAGGCGGTCAATGGCTCCGGGAGAATAAACTGTAAGGAAAAACCAGAATGTTGCTGTTTGTTCGGTAGCGAGCCCGAAGAAGCGGAGAGTAATAAGGGTGTACTCAACGTTTTAGATTTACTCCTATTTTCCGTCCCGGCTCCTATTCGTAATGGTTTTGTGCAATTAACCACACGTTATCTCATTGAAAGGGCTAGAAATATATTTAACGTAATAAAGGACATAAACGGGTATACGGGGACTTTAGGTAACGACATCTCTTTGCTCTTAGATAAAAAAGGAGACGGTGAGGTAGCTGAAATATATAATAGTGAGATCGAGACACTCAATCTCGACGGTTTTAAAATATTGAATTCTCTTCCTTTATTTAACAGTAAACTGGCGGTCTCAGATGATAGGAGGCTTATTGATAGGTCTTTAATAGTCTATACTAGGAATAGGTTAAATCTTTTGACTAAGGTCGTTAATGAGGGAGGGCTGTGGAGTGAGGAATACATCCCTATGGGCTCGATTTTTATAGGAGGTTTCGTTATTGACGAAAGTGTTAGTAATAAGTACTGTGAGGTTACCAGCAAGGTTGCTTGCGATAGTTTACGTTTCTTGCCTTATTTTTCCAAGGTATTTAACGCAAACAAGATTTCGGACGACGTTTACTCCCTTTACCTTAACATAGGGGGTAAGGAGAGTATAGGTAAGGGGTTCATGAAAGTTTTCGTGGGTGTCTAATATGGATGAGGTGGATTACGCTTTGGACATCGGCGCGAAACTTCTTGAGCTGGTGAGGTCTTGTAACAAGAGCGTTAAGGGTTTTAGGAGCAGGGCTAGGGAGATGCCGCAAATGGTTCAGCAACTCGGTTTAATCCCCTCACTGACTTTTTTGCTGTCAAAAATAGACGATAAACTCTTACTCCCCTCAATTCAATACTTTGTAAAGGGAAAAGGGGTTGGTGAAAAAGAAAAGTTGTGTGACGAGGTAGAGGAGGAAGGGTATACTTCGTACTTAGTAGTGAGTTTCGCGTGGGTCAAGTTAAAGCTCAATGACATAAAGTTTTTTGATAAGTGCGACTTTGATGAGTCTGTTGATGTCGTGAGCTACATAAAGGAGGATTACATATCGACCCTCAAAACGTTAAAAAATGACGGGAACCTCCTTGCGAATATTGAGGGTTCCGTCCTTAATCTCTCTATAGAGTTAAAGAAAATAGTTGACGGTGTTTATGGTGGTGAAGGTGATAGAAGAAGTAGCTAAGATAGAAGAAGTAGTTAATAAGCTGATTAATGATAGGAGGGAGGTAATATCGTTTATTAACGTTACACCGTGGTGGGGAGGTAACGAGTTCGGTTATACTTTTGACGACGACGGGAACGTTACTTATCCTACTGCTAACGGAATTGTAGGTAAGACTAGATGGTTTATGAGAAACATTATTGCACAAGCTTTATCTCGGGACAATTTTTCTGAGGTAGATGAAAGATACCTTAAAGAGTTAGGGACTTTAAATAATAAGTCTAAGATAACTGTGAGAGTTATTAAGGAGAGGGGTGATGTTGAGCCACATTATTTTACAAAAGAAGAAGCTGCGTGCGCGTTTAAGAGATCTTTAAAGTTAGATAAGAGTATTTGTCATAATAAGGACACATTATGTAACTTAGGTTCCCTTTCTCCAATAGATGAATATTTAATGTATTTCTGTGTGCCGAGATTTAATCTTGTCCACTTAGGCCAAAATGGCCCTGAGTTCTATTATTACAATCAGCCAGCCAGGCCTAGGAGTATTAGGATAAAGGTCGAGGTAATAAATAATGGGGCTAGTAAAGAGTTCTTTGAATTCTTTAAAATGTCATTAATATTCACAATGAAATATATGGGAATTGGGAGGGCTGCTACTAGGGGTTTCGGGAGATTTGTACCGGAAAACCAAAGCGGACAAAGTAGTTTAGACGAAGAGTTAGGAAAATTATATTCTTTGCTGAAGCCTATTATTAAAAACGACGAAGTGAGACCTTTAAACCTAGAGAAGATATCTCGTCCTTGCTTATTCAATTATAGGAATGATAACTTCCTGCCTATATATGGTCAAAACCCCATAGTTTACCTTATTGCTATAGGAAATGCAACACTTAAAGTAGCATGGAAGAGATTTGAAGGAAAACCTTACAAGGATCACGGCTATAATTACCATACGTGGACTTTAGGGTTACCAAGAGGACAAGGGAGATTAGGTTATTCCATTAAAAAAGAAGAAGATAGGGAGAAAGAAGATAAAGGAAGGAGAATATCATATATTACACTGTCTCCAAAATGCGACGGATATACTTGCGAAGAGATTTATCTAATCCCGTTTATTTATGAGGAGGAAGAGGCAAAAAAATTAATACATAGGGGGAAGCATGATAGAGAAAAAGAAGTAGTGAAAGGAAATGTAAGAAGTTATGTCGAAAAGGCATTGAAGCAGATAAAACTCATGCTCTCTGGTGGTAGCGATGCCTGATGGCTGTTCACTCATCTGTTTACTCCAAGATTACGTGGGTATGTTACTTAACGACCTTAAGAATAAAGACGAAATAAAACGGAAAATGGTCAAAACCCTCACCTCTTGCTCATTTTCACAGAACATGGAAATTGCTAACAAGTCTTTAGATGAGGGTGTGAACGCATTAAGGAGTACGGGCTATTGTGCCTTGGACATAACTGCAAGGACAGCCAAGAAATTTTACGTTGGGGTCTCCGAACTCTCACCCTTTTACCTCTTCTTCGAAACTGGGTTAGTGTGGGACCTCGCGTTAAATCTACCTTATATTCCCGGTTCTGTAATTAAGGGAGTTTTAAGGAGTTATATGACGGACTTGTGTAATAAGAACGAGGAGTGTATTAGTTATGTTTACGAGATTTTTGGTGTGCCGGAAAAGGACATACATAGAGGCGAAAACGTCGAGATTTATGTGACCGGTCTTGACGCCTCTTCTTCTTTATTAGTAGTCTTAGACTCATACCCTATTAAAGGTGAGAGATTACTGACTGGCGATATAACCACTCCTCATTATTTTAAAAGAGGAGGGGCGGTTAAGAACGAGTATGAGGTTAGCCCAAAACCTTCCTTAAGGGTCGCAATAAATGAGGGGGTTACTTTTAGGTTTGTTGTAGGTATTCACCAAGACGCTTTACCGCTATTTCAAGAATGGGCGAGTTATTTAGGTTATAAAAGTGGCGGGATGTCTTTTCTTTTGCCTTTATTTTACGCTTTCAAACAAGGTATTGGTGCTAAGACTTCAAGGGGATACGGCGAATTTGAACTAGAAGACTTTTCGCTTGTCAGTTTTAACTTCATTAAGCCTAAAAAGGTGGGGAGGGTGAGGGTGAGTGGACGATAACTTCTTCTTGAATAAGATATACGCTTTATTTCATGACCCCCCTCATAAAATGACTGTGACAATGGGGAAAAGCGGTAAAGATTTCTTTAGAAAAAACTTTGAAGGAGCGTGCGGGGTTGGAGGTCATAAAGGAGAAGCGTCAATAATGCTTTATAATTTAATTATTAAAGAGCTAGAAAATAAACCTAAAGATTTCTGCAATATATATATAAAAAAAGGGACGGGAGTATATTACGCCGATATATTTGCATCTGAATATAACAGATGGGTTCTAAACTATCTATATAATAATAAAAATAAGCGGAAATCTAAAGATCATGATATAAATAAGCAGGGATTCAAAAATCAAGCTTTCTTTAACTATTTTAATTTTCATAACATATTTAATCCCTCATATTACGTCAAGGTTAATTACGATATAGATCAAGAAAAACTTAAAGTATTTAAGGAGAAATTTGAGGAAGTAATTAAAGACGCTATCTCGAATCTTAATATCAAAAATATATCGGACCAGACCAAATACCTTTACTTTCTGATATATACAATATACGAACCTCTGTGGATTTATTCTGATCTACCAGTAGAGGTTGAAGATTCCAGAGCCCCATTTTACACAATTTTTGACCACTTATACGCCTCTGCCTCAATGATAAACTGGGTATACAGCTCCTCAAAACCGAAGGGGTTCTACGTAGTAATAGATATCCCGGGGGTGCAGGGAGTAGTTAACTCTGCTAGAAAAGCGAGTGACTATTGGGCTGGAAGTTGGATGCTTTCAATGATAGTTTGGTTGACTGTGTGGCAATTAATCAAGGAGTATGGTCCGGACATATTATTGGCACCAACTGCGAGGTTTAACCCGCTGTATTACGCAATGGTCCTGAACTACTTAGAAGACGTAATAGGCGGTAAAGTAAGGGAGAAAGTAGAGGACGTGTTAAATACAATAATAGGTGAGGTCAGCGGAATTTACAATTATAAGGACTTCGTGAAGGAGGCGATAATTCCTGCGACAGCTAGCTTAATTTTGCCTAAAGAGCCCGGTGAGTGTCCTATCAAAACCGAGAATAAAATACTGGAATACTATAAGAGGGCATATGACTGTATAATTAAGGAACTCCCCACAGGGAATGTAAGTAGTGAGTTATGTACGGAATTTGTTAAAGCTTTCGACATTACTTTACCTGCAATAGGTAGTAGTGACTTCGATAAAGTAATTAGGGGGTTAGTTGAAATAGCAGAGAAGTATGCTGACAAAATCCTGATCAGGCCCGCAATATACGTAATAGATATTGATGAGGTAAAGGATGAAATAGAGAGTGATTTAAAAGAGAAGAAAGTCGATAAAATCTTATCTGAAAAGCTAGTTAATAAGGTTATAGGTCAATACGTTTTCCATTATATTACTACTAAACTCTATAGAGAGAAAATCAAGGAAAGGTATAAGAAAGAAATTCTTCCTAAACCAGAATGGTTCTCTTCGTTTAAAAGGCTGTTCGATTATAAGAGCGAGAACTGGGAATATTGTACAGTTTGCGGGAACGAGCCGGCAATATTTAATTTTGCTAAAAAGAAAAACGAAGATGATTATTCTGATTCTACAAAGGAAGAAATCTTGAAGCTGGCTCAAGTAACTAAAGGTTCTCAAGGTGAACTGTTCGAAGAGTTAAAAGTTTGGTTTAAGCCCGGGGAAAAACTGGGCCCCTTATGTATAATCAAAAGGGGGTTATATTACACCTTAAGTGGTAAATTGAAGGTGTTTAGGAGTACAGACGACATAGCTTACAGTTATTATAAGGAAGTAATACAGCCGGAAATTAAGGACTTAGACGAGTGTAAGGATTTGATAAATTTTCTGGACAGAGAGGAATCTGACGTATACAAGGCCTTTGGAAACCCGGTGGAAGCTAGGAAAAAGTTCAGTAAATGTACGGAGATAGGTGACAAGAAACTGAGCTGTATTCAAAAGGATTATGAGGTAAGCGAGGTCAACGAGGCGTTCATAAACGCTATAAAAGGTTACAGAGGGTTTTATGCTATCATTAAGGCTGACGTTGATAACATGACTGAAACCGCTAGGGCAGAGATAAAAGCTGAAAAATACTTAGACGTTTTACCTAAGCTGCTAAAGCACGGTTATTTTGAGGAATACTCACGAAATCCTACTTCTAAAGTTTTATCCAAGCATTGTAAATATTTAATCTATACTTATATGAACATGACCTCAGTGGCTAATACCATTAATGAAGGGTACATCTTGATGACTCCGACTTATAGGGTCGCACTTTCAACTGCAATGATGTTAACGTTACTCAGAGACATAAAGACTGTTGAGGTAGATAACCACGGGCAGATAATTTATGCTGGCGGTGACGATGTAGTAACTTTAGTCCCAATAGACAGGTTAATAGATACACTGATCGGGCTCGAGGATAACTTTGTAGGCAAAGACGGTTTCTTCCGTGTAAGAAATTGGTATATCCCCGCGATATCTCCTAACGGTAGGTCGTTCTCCGTTAGAATTGCTAATATAGCAGATTTCATGACGAATGAAATACAGACTGCGACTGAGTTACTTAATAAGGTGAAAAAGGTAAAATGGGTGAGCTCAGTAGAGGCAAGGGAAAAGTTCTCGGTTATCATCTCTTCCTCTAGGTTAAACTATGAAAGTATATTGCCAATGTGGGATTATAAATATTTAAGACTATTAAAGAAAATGTGGGTATTAAACCTGAGTAATATTTTGAGTTCCTCAGTATACGAAGACTATGAAAACGGTTTCAAGGGACTAATAGATGGTTTTGTAAAAAATGGGGTAACGAAAGGACCTACGTATGAGCTACTTAAACGGCTAATTAGTTACGTGTTAATTAGAAATGGAGGGGAAGACTTAATAGGCAATTTCGAATTTGAGATGAAAATTCTTGAAGTAGGAGGTTATAAAAGTAATATATTTAATGAGGTATTTAAAGCGTTTAGAATAATGAGGGGAGTGCTTTGAAGCTCATAATAAGACCGCTTGAAGAATATAGGATAGGACTAAGGCAAAGTAGCGGGATAATAATAGAAAACGTTGACGTAATTTCGGCCTTTCCTTCTCCGACCACGATATTAGGAATAATAGGGAGGTTGAATAATGTAGTTCGGCCGAACGAAGCTGAAGGGATAGGGGATTTAGAAGACGCTTACAAATCTTTAACCTCTAGGGGACTCAATCCGTATAATGATAAATCCGATAATCCCCTAATCTGGGGCCCTGTGATTTACAAAGGTAATGAGCCCTCACCTTACTATCCGCTACTATTTAGCAAGTTAATCCTCGATGTTAAAAAGTATGTTAACATGAACGTGGATAAGGAGGGCGTAGTAGAGGAGTTACGTTTTCAGACGAGGCAAATGAACCAAATAAATAGAAGTAATAGAACCACTATTCACTCATTCTATCAGAAATTCTTCTCTTCTGAATATACATTAGAGTACTGCGTGAACGTTAGCGTTAAACCAGGCAGGTTAGTCGCGATAGGAGGTGAAAATAGATATGCGGGAGTTGAGATAAAGGACTCACTGTGTGATTACGGTAAAGGGGACTATGCGATATTGTTACAGCCCTTACTCTTCGAAACGGATAAAGATTACTTCGCTAGGATAGACACTGTAAAGGGATTTGACTGCGTTGAGGAAATTTACGGTATCTTGGTCGAGAAGGGTAACAGGGCTGACTTTAAGGTTAAGACTGTATACTATGCGTTAGGTTACGGAAAGGTGAGAAGGCCAATGCTCCAAGCTTTACCGCCTGGTACTGTTATTAAGGTAAAAGAGAAGTGTAGGGACGCCAAAGCTTTGGGAATTTTAAGTGAACTAGGTTTCGGTGCAATTTATAGGTATGAAAATCCGCAATAGCTTGGTAATAACCCGCCACCAAACAAAGTAGACTAATTTCAGATTAAGGATATGCCTTATGGAGAGGCACGTCAGATATACTATTGACGGTTATACAGAGCGTTGATTATATTAAAAACGCGTTGAAGTCTTCTAATTTAGGTGTGTAAGTAAGAACAGTATACATCAGTGTTTCTAGTTTTAGGAGACGGATTAAGCGACGTTATGAGTATACTTATGGGAGAATTGTCACATTTCCTTTTTCCCTTATGTTAAAAGCACATGATGAAGGACCTCTAGCTCTGGAGATTTCTTGCAAGAAAGTAACAAAAATAGGTAGTGCAGTTTACGGCATTTGTTATTCTGCGACCAGCGTTTTTATAAAGAGAATTTCTTCCTCAGGCTGGTAATTGCAATATATCGGTTATGCGTGAGTCAGGACGGGCCGTTAGAGGTCATATACTAAAAATACATTTTCTATGAATAACGATGACGAGAAGCTCCACGACTTATATATGAGTTACGACTATTTTTTATTTATGCAAGAGGGTTCAGTACACATCTTAGATAGTGAGTACCTAAAATACTTAACGGAGGTCTTCGAATTAGCTTTGCATGAAGTTAAAGGGAGGCTAAAGGAAGAGGAGGGTTTCCTCTCTGTAGAGTACGAATTATATCCCTTTGACTCAGAGAGGATAGTAATTACAGCAAGTAATAGAAAGGTAGGAGAGGAAGAAGAAGGTGAAACACATATCCCGATAGTGGGCTCAAAAACTTATTCCCTCTCTATCGAAAACCTTAGGATGGAAGGGAGGAATACGCTTAGGGGGGACGCATATTGTTTCACATGGGACGGTCCCTTAGTTAGTGTAAGTAATGGAGGAGTTTATAGGTCCAAAGTTACGTCGATCGTACAGAATAAGGTGATACGCGTTACTCTTTCACTTAATAATGTTATTAATGATGCAAACAGAATAGTGAATGCAATATCCGAAGTATTGAATGAGTGTATTCCCGTGCGAGGACAGCCTCGTTGAGTCCTTTAATTTTCGCAGGTGTTAAGCTCATCTTTCTAAAAGTCTCCGTTAATATACTCAGTCAAGTACTAAAGGGCAAGTTTATAGCCCTATATATGGTGGGGTATATACGCTTTGAGTTAAAGTTACTGTTGCCCTTTATGGACTGACCGAGTATAATAAGTTCCATGTTGACTTTAAGGAAAAATAAAGCGTCTTACAAGTATGATTAAAGCTTTAAAATAGTGTTGGTTAATTCTCTTTATGGTATTCATATATGATTCCGGTTATCTTTATAGATATGTGGATAGTGCAGAGTTATGTTTCGTTCTAAAGAACGGTATAGTTTACTCTACGAAGAACCCCAAAGGGACCTACTGGACTACGCTTTTCACAGATTCCGCTTTAATCGCTAGGAATTGGCTTGCTATAGATAAAAGGGAGTTTTTTAGGATCGGTGGATTTAGGTTAGTCGACATCGATCCTAGGCATATAAAGTACTCTGGTATTGTTAAGCCTTCTGGTAAATTTAAAGGAGGTGCCATTGAGATTTTAATAGATATACCTATACCCATTATATCAATTTATGATATGACGAGGGGACGACAAATTGGTTCTTATATGGATATTAGCGATCCCACGTTATGTCGGTGAACTGAATAAGAATTATACCCAGTCGGTTAATAAAGGGCACCGGTGTTGTTAGTGTAGGATCAGAATTCGCTGAGCAAGGGAATTGACATTGTCCTTTAATCCCTGACAGAGGATAAAGTCTTTCAATACTTTTTACAACTTCAGTGTCTTAACCTCTGGTAACACTATTTCTTCTAAACCTGAAGTCCTCACATATCTCAGCCACTCCTCATAGGTAGTGAAATACATAGGTGTTTCCCTCGACCAGCCCCAATGAGTTGGGAGTGAGTGTGTATGATCCCTTAAGAGGTGTGCCCCGAGGTGGAATTAAAAATGATTAAAAGTAAGGATAAGTTACGCCACGGGTAAACACAGTTTTGTGTGTGAAAGTGAGGAGGAAGTGAAAATATATAATAATTCACAATAGAATACTTATCTTGTGGAGAAGCATATTAGATATGTCATTGACGGTTATACCACACAGGGTGTAGAGTATGTTAAAAATGCGTTAAAGTCTTATTTAACTAATTTAGACGACGATGTGAGGGTAAGTAAGAAGGGATATAGGGTTTCACTGTCTTTTAGGACTCCAGCTAATGTTCGCGTAATGCAGTGTGAGGAAATTGACGAGTTGTTGTCAAAGGTAGGGGTTACAGCAGTGAGGATAATAGTCTCTAATGTAGTAACTTATGAATACGAAGGAGCAGTGACGTCTGGAACAACAGGGGGTATAACTGCTGGGGTATCATCTAAGAAGCTCAATGTCGCTCTTCTTATAGCAGTCCTTTCTGGACTGGCGGGGTATGCTGTAGGGAAGATGGTCGAAAGAGGTGATAACGTAATTCTCTCTTGTGAGAAAAGGAATGGAGTATGGGTAAGGAATTAGGACGAAGAATAAAAAGGAATAGTGAGGAGTTTTATAGATTATACCAAGAAGGAAAAGTGCTTAACCTCAGTAATAATATTCTAGCTTTCTTACTCCTCTCTGCTATTGAAGAGATGAGCAAGTATTTTATTGAGGTTTTGATAAGTAAATGTGGCGACTCTACATTAAGGAGAAATATTAGGAGTAGGATTTATAGTGAACATATGATTAAATACGAATTTTTTCTAGCTATTTATTATGTAATGCAAAATCTTGATATTGAAGCAATACGTGATAAAGTTAGATCTTTGGCTTATAAATGGACGGACATAAGGAAGAGGTACCTAATTAACGTTTCACATACTGAAGTTAAGTCTACGGGTCTAACTGAGATAGAAAATTATTATCTTAAGTACGAAGAGGTAGAAAAGGCTATTTTGGAACTTGGTAAGGATGACAGTTGCGACGTACTAAATACGTTAGTTAACGTTTTAGTTTCGTAAAAGCAAGTATAGTTAAACATTATTCGTTACTAAAATTAACTGGGACACTTCTAGTTAAATGACCCTCGTAATTTTTATAAGTGATTAAGAGACTGTAGTAATGGTACGTCCAGGCAAGGAGCTAGACGGGTCTGGCGTTAAGCATACAGGAAAAGAAAGTTAGTGAGGTCGAAAGCCAGTAATAAAGGACACTTCGTCAGTATGGGAATCTTGTTTTTATGATATTACAGCAGTTATTCTACTTTTCCTTGGTAATACCAAACTCCTGGTATTACCAATAAAGTTTTTAGAGTAGTGCCTAACTTATTGAAAAATGTGAAACACGAGAAATTCATCAACAACGAAAACGAGCTACACAAGGCAAAAAACGAGTTCATCAAAGCGTTCAACTTCTTAGTCGGGATACTGGTCATGGCAGGGCTGAGCAGAAAGACAGCACTAACCCTATCACTCACACCCCTAACAGGAGGGAGAGCGAGCACCAAGAACACCTCCAATACATTCAAACTAAACTACCCCAACCTACTCGAAGCACTAGAACACCTCGAAAACACGTGGGAAGACTACCTCCAAGCACTACGCAAACAAATAACAGGACCAGTAATAGTGGGAGTTTCACGGATCCTTTGCGAATTGTAATTATCTCTCTTAAATTAATATAATTCGGTATACAAATAATACAGTACACGAAGATTATTCTATGTAAATCTAATTATTTACACGTCACTTTACGCCTTTACACATACTATGTATTAATATTGCTGTGTGTATGTTTAATGTTATAATCTCACTCTCTTTAGACAAATAGAAATCGCAAAGGAGCCGTGAATGACCCGTAATAGTAATAACCGACGACACATTCGACCACAAACCATACTCAAGAGTTAAAGGCACAGCAAGCAAATACGGGAACTACACCTAGCGCTCAACACACGCAAAATAGGGCCAAGGGCCCAAGTCCTAACAATACACGACCTAACCACAAGCAAGACCTACCTAATCTGCGTTCCCCTACGCGACGAGAAAAACCTGGGAGAGTGGGGTGGTAAACGAGTTCAAGACCAAGATAGACATGGCTGCAGGAATACTCGAAGTCCTCAAGCAGTACTTCACCGTGGTAAGGGTAGTCTTCGACTCTTGGTACTGGTCTGAGAAACTAGTGAAGGGTAGTGTAGTTTCGGAGTTGAAGTCTAACAGGAGGCTCCTCAGGGTCAAGGCCTTGGGGTGACGTCGTGGGTAGAGGGGCACCCACACGTCAGGGACCTCCCTCCGGGGTCTTACTTAGCCGACCTGACCCTAGGGGACAGAGTTATCACAGTAAAGTTGTTAATAGTAGTATATAAAGGTGATAGGTTAAACTTGTACACTACTGACTTGGACTTAAGCGACGAGGAGGTAATGAGGACTTGGAAGATAAGGTGGGAGATAGAGGAGTTGCACAAGGACATCAAGGCCTTGGGTGTGCAGGACTCCTCCTCAAGAGGTCGAGGTTGCAAGGTTACTTGTCCCTCTTCGTGATGGTTGTTAACACGGTAAGGGGTTTGGTGAGCTCCCTTAACTTGAGGAGTGTGGAAGAGTTTTTGTGGTTTATTGAAAACCGTTTAGGGGGTGCACCGGCTCTGATGAAAATCTTTAAGTTACGTTAAAGTAGAATAACTGCTGTCAATACTTTTTCCAGCTCCAGTGTCTTGACCTCTGGTAACGCTATTTCCTCTAAACCTGAAGTCCTCACATATCTCAGCCACTCCTCATAGGTAGTGAAATACATAGGGTTTCCTTCATTATCAACCTCTACGCGTAATCATAGGTAAACTCATTATGCTACCGACCGAATAAAGCTGAAAAACCGCATAGGGTAGGGGACTCAGCCCCACTATCGTGTTCACTAGTTGTGAAGCCTTAGTAATTTCCTCGTTCACCTTAATAATAATGACGAAGTTTACCGTAATATCACATCGGTATACCATTATAGTGACCCTTTTCTTCTATAAGGGACTGACAGTAATTGCCCTTTTCTGCAGTTAAGGGGATAAAGTATAGTGTTTTTCTTATCAAAGGGGGGAGATTATGTAGACCGAAATAGGTCCCCCTCAACTGTTCCAGTAAGCCAGACTCCTCAGCTTACATAAGGGGGCTAAGCACTTCCTCGGGTCTGAGCTTAAGGGGCGTCACTACCCCTTTCAGTGTGACTTAAGCCCTGACTAATATAAGAAGTCAGGCCTTTGTAGTGAGGTATAGTATTGCGGAAAGTATTATCGCCCCGGTTAATTAGGTAAACCTCGTCAAGAAGGGACTATAAGGGTTAGGTAAAAGCTACGTGATTTATATCCCTAAGGACATCGCTAACATCCTCGACTTGGGGTGTGATAGGGCAGTCCAGTTGTAAAAGGTGGTAGGACAGATTTAACACGTGCTATGACGCCCCCAAAGTATTAAGCTGAGGTTTGCCGTAAGAGGTTGGAGGAGAGGTCAGCAGGCCCCCGGGATTGATAGTTGGCACTGTCCTTCATTACCGTTATTGGGGAGGGGAGATAAGCCCCTCCTATGTACGTCTAGGTGGCTCACGAGGTGATCTCGGCTAACACTGTGCTCGAAACGTGACCGAAAGGCCCGTTACTGGACGTCAGGCCCGGTTTGTAGGCCACATATGCCTTAAAAATTAGTTAGAAGGTTTTTCACGACCTAAGTTTTTACGGTTTGTTTTCTAGTATTTCTTAAAGTCTCATTGAGTATTGGTGAAGGCTAGGAGAGAAACGTCTGTTAAACTAAAGGGTTCGTAGAGTGTGTATATTTGAGATACCACGGTTAGGGTACTTGACTGCCCCCTTACTTGAAAACAGTCCGAGTTAAAACTACTCGTTGACTCCCTGGTCAGGGTCATCGGGCACTTGGTTTCAAAGGTACTTATTACCCCCTTAGGCGTATAATTAATTATGGCTAAGATAGTGATGGAGGATATTGACGAAGACCTCTATAAGGTACTTAAAGTAAAGGCGGAAGCCTTAGGCATTAGTGTATCTGAAGCTGTCCAGCAAGCTATAGCCTTATGGCTTGAGGTAACTAACAGTGTAAAGGACTTGAACTATGCGGTGTTAAAAACAGACCCAAACGCGATAAAAGCCTATAATGAGGGAAAGTACGTGTTAGTGTGTGAAGGAAAGGTTATAGGGGCTTTCGAGAGTGAGGAGGAAGCAATTGAGAAAGCTAAAGGCCATACTAAATGTTTATTGAGCAGTAATAAATACCCTAAACTAGTTATAGGAGAATGGGGATGGACATCAGTTGCTTTAGGGTAAGCGACCGGCCCTTAATACCCGTAACTGTAATTGACCCAAATACCGGAGTTACGGTTGACGTTGAGGCCCTTATCGACACCGGGTTTTCTGGTTTTCTTTTAGTCCCCCAACCTATTTATGATAAAATTAGCTCTTTAGAGATTGACACCTCAAGGTTCTACTTGACGTTGAACGGCCTAATTAAAACTAAGGTAGCAAAGGTAGACGTTAAAATAGGGAGTTTAATTCTTAAGGGTTTTGCCGAAACCCCGATATTCGGCAGAGGTCTGACATTAATAGGTAGGGAGATGTTAAAGAAATTAAACGTCGAGTTTAAGAAAGGAGAGGAAATCTGTGTAAGGGATCCTTAAACTGTAGTTTTACTTATGACAGTACCTATCCTACTTTAACTCGTCTTAGAGGCCCTTCATCGGGGCTAACGCACCTAAACGGTTTCCGACAAGCTTGAAGAGCTCCCTCCACGCCCATTAGGTCGGTGAGCCCCCCGGTTTCGGGACTTGCCTTAGCAGTGCTCAGCCCCTTCCTAGCTCCGTGCTTTTTAACAAACTGTGTGTAAGCCTGAAAACTTTATCAGTATTACCACTGCTTGGTATTACCAAGGGAAATCAGGGTTAACTGTTTGACAAGTCTTATGGCGTTCATGACACGAAAGAGGATGTTGCCCGCAGGTATAGTAGCCCTTTCAGGTTATCAGGAGGGGTGTCCTCCTTAAGGCGTTACGGGGCGTTAAAGGGGCCGTCGTATTTTCAGCCGTATTAGACGTAGTAACTCGTTGTAAGGCATCACCTTATGGTCAACTGTCACTGGTATATCATGACGTTTAGGCCTTTTGCGTAACCCCTCACAGCTTTATTAATCTTTGGGCCAGCGAGTACCGGGACGACCTTTTTACCTTGGTAGTCCTTCTCGACTTCCTTGACTTTAGTCAACAAGTCGTCTACGTCCCTTATTTCAGCCTTAAACTTAACCTCGATAACGTAAACTGCCTTGTCGGTCTCGACAACGGCGTCGACCTCACCGACAGGAGTCTCATAATGCTTGTAAACGCTGGTTACCCTCTCACCCCCTTCTTTAATACTACCCAAAAAGTTGCTGATAAAGAACGATTCGTTAAGGATACCTAGATCACTCCTAATTGCTGCGACTTCGCCCTTCACCTCGTCGATCTTAGCCTCGAGCTCACCCTTTATCACCTTGTCGTTCTCGAGCAGTTCCCTCTTTATTTTTTCATCATTTTCCAGTAGCTCTTTCTTAGTCTTATCCATGTACTCTATTATCTCTCTCTTAACCCTCTCATCGTTCTCAAGTAGCTCCCTCTTTATTTTCTCGTCGTTAGCTAACAGTTCTTCTCTAGTCTTCCTTATTTCGTCCCTTAAGCCCCTCTCTAACTCTTCTACCTTCCTCTCAAAAGACTGTAAATAGAAATATGTCAGGGCGATATAAGCCTCAGTATTTGTCAGCTCTTGCCCGCTCTTCAGTTTCTCGACTATCCTCAAAACGCTCTCCCTAAACCACTTTGCGATCTCGTCTTCCATAACCAGATATTCCCCACTCAGTTTAAATATGTTTTGAAGGGAGAGGGAAACCAATGACTGGGGGTCGTGAACAGGTGGAAAGAGCTAATGGGGTGGAATGCCCCACAATAGGCGGGACTGGTATGAAAAGGCGAGGGTTCTCACAATTTCGGTAAAGGTTATGTAAATATTAAGGAGTGTTTACAAGCTCCGTAATCCTTTTTAAAGTCTATAACTAATACCGTATTATGGAAGAACTGTACACCGATAAGTTGATCGAACAGTTGAAGGCTAGAGTTAAGGAAGCAAATGACGTCGTGTCCAAGTTCTCCAAGGACGGGAGAGTAATAGGCAAAGTCACGAGGTTTGAGTACGTTAACATAGGGAGTAAACCCCTCATAAAAGTGGACATCTCCTTTGAGAGCTATTTCCAGAACCCCGTGAAGAGGGGGGAGGTAATCGCTATAGCCTCAATAATCCCGAAAGTCATCGTCATCGGCTCAGTCGACATGATAACCAGAGGGGACATGATGACCGCCTTAGGGATAAGGGAGATAAGGGGTAGGGAAGACCCGTCGACTATAATAACGAACACAGTCCTGACAATAAACCCCCTCGCAGAAGTCAGGGTAGAAGACTTGGAGAAGGGGGCCCCAAGGCCTACTCCCGTAGTCTCCCCCATAGACCCCCAGTCCCCCGTGTTCCTGCCTAAAGACGAGCTGGTAGAAATAGCCCTGAACATGCCTAAGGAAGGGGTGACAATAGGGAACGTGTTTTCGGGCTTTGAGAAGATAGGGGCGAGGGTAGTGCTTGACGAAGAGACCCTGAGGCACCACGTCCTGATAATAGGGACTACCGGGTCGGGGAAGACTACCCTCTTAAAGTCCGTCATATTCGACCGGGGTATACCCAAGCAGTCAGTCGTTTTCGACAGGCAGGGGGACTTCGTCAGGTTCGCCATGGAGAAGGGGCTAGAAGGGTCAGTAATCGTCCCCGTCACTAAACAGCTCTTAGAGACCTATAATACCTTTGAGGAAATGGTCCAGCAGAGGTACTGCCAAGGCGCTGAGGGCCTCGGGGACTACGTCAGTTGCGGGGACCTTAAGTTCTACCCTTACTCACTTAAGTTCTCTAAAGTGTTCAGGACTTTCAACCAGATCAGCCCCTATATGAGCGACCAAGCGTCGATGATGTGGGAACCGATATATAACAGGTTTAAAGCCAACCTGTACCACTTCTTAATGGAACTGGTGGTAGGGAGCAATAAACCCCTAAGTGACGACCATAAGGCATTGGTCAACAAGTTGTTCGGTTGGGTCTTAAATCATATGGCCCTCAGTAACTTGGTGGACGAACCCTTAGAACTGACCGGGGAACTCCTCAAGGAGGTTAACTCTAAGGTCACGAGTAGTAAAAGGGTGTCAAAGAGGGTCCAACACGGTAACCAGAGCGTAGAGTACGTGATAATAAAGAAGGAGGGAGGAAACGATAAGCTCGGTGGGGGCCCTAACCCTTCAATTACCTTCCAACTCTTCGACCTCCTGAAATACGTCATGGAAGAGGACTTAGACTTACACTCCAGTACGGAGTCAAACATTAACAGGCTCCTCAGGAGCTTAAACGACTTCGGCATATTCGACATCCCTAATACGATAAACGAAATCCCTGATGACGTACTGAACTCTGAACTGGTAATAGTAGACTTATCGTTCCTGCTAGAGTCCACAGAGTCCACAGACCCCCTCAGTATTATCGTATACAAAGTGTTAAACGAGGTGTACGGCTTCAAGGACAAGTGGTATAAGGAGAACCCAAAGAAGACGTTCCTCACGTTGCTTGTAATGGACGAAGCACATGAGTTCTTCCCCAAGCTAGGGGTGAAGTCTCAAAGTCCACGATAGAGAGGATGATCAACAGGATACTGAGGCTGGGTAGGGTAAGGGGACTGGGCACGGTATTAGCCACTCATATGCCCCAAGACCTGAACGAGCTCATACTCCAGTTGACCAACACGAAGGTAATTATGAGGAACAACAAGGACGTCTTGGAGGACATGGGGGCAAAGGAGTATATTGACATGTTGGTAAGTGCACCTCCCGGGTTAGCACTGGTCAAGTCTATCAGGTTTAACGACGTGTTAATGCAGACCAGCCCGCCGTGAACTAGACAAAATGTTAAAAAGCAAAAAGGGGGAAAACCTCTCCCCTCTTTAATTGTAAATGGACAGCGTTTTATGCGAGACCCTTCACACCCGGTGTGTCTTTACCGGTCATGCTAAACGGTTTTGCGTATTCTACGGTCAGGGCTTTAGGACACGTATGTTAGTATAAACAGCTACGGGGTATAAAGTTTAAATTGGGGTTTAACCAGATTAACTCCAGTGAACCGGGTTTGGCCCTGAAGGTGGAAGTCGGGAAAAAAGGTTACGTAATAATCCCTAAAAGTATAAGGGACCTCGTCGGGATTAAAGAGGGGGACGTACTAATACTACGTGTCACAGACGGGAAAATTATCCTCGAGCCTGAAAGGAAAGTCGACCTCGAGTCCTTGAGGAAATATATGGAGGGACACAAGAAGAAAATATCGTATGCAAAGGAGGCTAAGTTAGGTGAGCTGGCTAATATAAGCCTAGAGGAGGAATTTGAGTGATTTTCCTCGACGCTAACTTCCTCATCTATTTGAACTTAGGTGTAAGAGGAGTAGAAGAGTTTTATTATAAGCTCCTCAGTGAGGAAAATACTGCACTGGACCCCTTAGTTATTGATGAAGTAGTCTATGTGTCTAAGAAGAAATACGGTGTGAAGTATGAAGACACTTTGGAGTTTTTAGACAATGTAGTCCTCCCGTACTCTGTAGTATTCCCTATAACGGTTGAGGAGTATAAGAGGGCGAAGGACATAATGCTGGTGGGCTTAAAGCCATCCGACGCTTTCCATGTAGCTGTTATGTTAAATAACTCCGTCTTAAGGGTCGTCAGTGAAGACGCAGACTTCGATAAAGTGAAGGGTGTCCAAAGGGTTTGGCTTAGATAAATGACCACCACTACTATACCGAGTAGTATGTTACCAAAAACTGTTAGCACCTTAACTCCCTAAAGTTTTGACAAACGATGTTACTCCCTTTAATATACCGAGCGGGTGTAGAGGCCCGTCTGTACCTTAAAGAGTAACCGGACATGTTTACTCCTCTCCTCAGGGACTAACGGGGCTTAACCCCATATTGACCGTCAAATGAAATAAACTCTGGTCGGGCTTATTTAAAAATCGTGGCAACTAAGTATTACCCTAAATATTTACGTCTGTGCTTATACTTAATTTTAGTTAAATATTCAAGAGTCCTCTACCCATAACCGTGAAATATGTAATAACTCAAGTTTAATTAATAAAAATATGTTGACATAAGGGTTTTACATAAAACCCTTTACCTGAACCGCGGTGTAGAAGACGGCCCGGTCCGGGGAGATCCTCGACCTCCCAGTGTAAGGGGACGTCAGGTGTAGGGGTACACCGGTCTAACGTATTTCATACTCAGAAGGACGCTAAAGTACAAGACCCGAGTCCTTGCTAATAGATGCCCCGCACTGTACTATCGTCCCGGTGGGCTTTTATTAATTGAGTGAGTACGGCTCGTAACACGCCCGTGAATAGCCCAAAACCACCTTTACGGTGAATAATATTCTCTCAAAAAAGATCTACTTAAAAATTTACTTCTTTATTTTCCTTAATAATTTTCTCAGCTGGCGTAAGAGCAAGCGGGAGTATAGTGAAAATGTCACGCTTAAGGTAATCAGTATTGGAAAAACAACAAAAAGTATAATGAGGATAAGGAGAATTGAAGAGAGGTCTGGAAAACTGTGAAATAGCCCCGATGGGACTTGGGACAGGATAAATAATAAAAATAAGATGCCATAGACGTAACCAAGGACTTCTTTAAGAGAGTCGGGCGAAGGGTTAGTCGGCCTCTTCCCATAACTTATCGTAACCGGGGGGACGTTTTGGGAGGAGTTGGTCTGGTAGGGGTTCATACTCGCATAGCGGAACTTAGCGAGCTCCTTCAAACCCATGTCATAGAGCCCTTTTTCGTAATTACCCATCCTATAGTATTCTGGGTCTACATAATACTCCAGCCATAAATCACTGGGCACAAAATAATCTTTTTTTCTTAAAGTAATAAATATATCGTTTTAGTGGTCCCTCTTACGGTTTCTATTCCCCACGCTAAAAGTGAGCTTTTCCTTCATAGTCCCGTCGTTAAGCTTAGACTGGACGTGAAAGTGAACTTATTAAGGGTTACGGTGCGGGAAAAGTATTTAACATGCCTTAAGTAGTATAACGGGACTTTATGGCCCGGTGACGACACTATGATTTCCTTTAGCCTATTTCAAGTAGAATTCTTAAGTTAAAAGGAGATATCATATTTAACCTATATTTTCAAATATACCACTAGATTTAAATAGAGCGTTTTATATTAAATAATTGGGAAGAGAATGGGATCTTATACACATGAAATTACAGTCCCCGCGTCTAAGGAGAGGATATTACGCTGGTTGTCAGACCCGTTCCTCTTATCAGGTGTATTCGGGCACGTGAGCATACTCCAAGTATTCGACCCCAAGTCCCAGAAATACGTGACCCCGTCCTCATTGTCGGGTTATTCTACCAAGTTTAAAGTGATCTATATCTTCGGGACGCCTGAGAGTAAAGTGTATACAAACATTGGGGAGATGAAAGGGCCACTGTACACCCCTTCAGGGATAGCATATGAGGGCAATACAAGTGACGGCAAACTCAAATGGAACATTAACTTCGAAGTAAGAAGTGTCAGGACTTTAGAGTCACTGGTGAGGATTTCTGTTATCTCTGAATACGAGATATCAGCGTTCGACAGGTTTTTCGGTAAGACACCCTTCGCCCTACCGGAACATATAGTCAAGGACCATATAGTCCCTTACGTAAAGTACTACTTTAAGCCGAGCGACGCCTCACAACTGGACATAACACCTACTGTCGTGTATAGTGACGAGGGTAGCCTCAGTGATATAATAGCCAAAGTACTAAAGGGTATAAGCGAGGTCCATTACGGTGTAATAACGATAGAGGGAGAAGGTGTAAACGGGAAAATCCTGATCAAAAACGGGAGGATAGAGAGGATTAACGTCAACTACAACGAGAGCTTGATATCAGGGCAGGACGCTTTACTCCAGCTACTATCAATACCCAATACCGCTAAGGTGACGTTATACTCCCTAGACCTAGACAACGCAGTAATGGCGATGTTAGAGAGGGTACAGAGTAAGAAGACGGTAAATAACACGGCCCCTATGTGAAATCTAGGAAAACCTACAAGGCCTATCACTGAAAGGACTAGGTGTATCATAGTAGTATTAGCGTCCTACATGACACCATTATGTCTGGTGTGTTTTTTCCAAATGGACGTGTGACGTCACGGTTTTCTCATCGGTCTTTATTTCGAGCTTAACACCCCTTAACATGTAATGTTTTTTCACCCTCTCCCCCGCTGCTGAGTTATCGTTAGAAAAAGGCGTATTTAAATCTACGTCCCGGCTTTAAATGGTAAGGCTTTCCGTCTTTTATAAAACTGTTCTCCGCAGGGGTTTTAGACTTGTTTAAAAATTAAATATAAAGTAAAAATTATTTATAAAATCTAAAATTTCAACGTGTTTAAATACCGGTCTTGAGAATAAAATGTGATGGAAATAATAGGAGGAAAAACCCCGTATTTCCCCAACATATTAGACGTGTTTCCTTCAGTGGCTAGGAAGCTGTATAAAAGGGGGGAAGCTGTAATAGTGGACATCAGGCAACCTTGGGAGTACCAAGAACACCACATCCCCGGGTCGGTACTCATACCCCTAGATTATTTTGACTTTCTGTTCCCACGGTTCATTGAGCGCACACAGTTAAGTCAAGTGGCTGTGATATGTGAACACGCTAACAGGTCGACATATTTAGTCTACAGTAAGCCCTATTTATTCGACGGATTAAGGGCTTATAACGTAATAGGTGGTATAGACTTATGGATCAGGATGGGGTACGAAGTCCAAAAAGGCATCGATGATAACGGCAAGCTATGGTATAAACTATTAAAGAGCAAGTAGGGCCTAGATAAAACTCAGGCGAGCCCCCTACAGGTAAGACGACAGTGGTCTGCTCGTTTTACTTTTTGAAAAACCGTGGCGGTTAAGTATTGTAGTGTTTTCCAAGGTAACGTGTCTGTTCCACATTTAACACTACTTAATATCTTTAAGAGTAGTGCGTTAGTCTTTAGGAATTACTATGAAAAGACTAAAAAAGGAGGTAAACTTAATAGGTCTATTTTCTTTAATTTAAATCCCTATTATCGGTAGTATTATTAACGGGCTAGATGAAAAACATTAACGGGTCTTTTTGTGATTTCAATTTATCTCACTAAAGTTAGGGTTTTAACTATAAAATAAATACTAAAAGTAATATTAACACGACGGGACGAGTGAAAGCTTATATAAGGAGGCTATAATTTGAATTACATAGAACAACCTCAGTATATTATACTATTTGTGCACTGAATTATGTCAATTTAAAAGGTAAAATTACAATTAGCAATGAAAAACTGAATAGCCCGTGGTTCTGTGATCTCAAGTGTTTATAGCTCTTTAAATAGTCGAAAAAAGTAAGTAACAACTAAATTATAATAGTTAAAAAAATTAGGATGACTTATCTTTGTATTTTCAAGGCTTGTTTATGAGCTTGTGTATGTGTAGTATGCGTCTGGGTATGGGTATACGTTGGGGTCACTGAAGTACAATATCATATTTGAAGGTACTTCAATAGCGTCAACAGCCTTACCGTTCAACAGCGTCTTCCATATTGGGTTATTCTGGTTAGCCATCAAAACAGCACTATCATAAGTACTCAAAGCCTTCTGCAAATTAGCATAAGAGTTCAAGCACAAGGAAGTATCATTAGTCACATTAGAAGGCACAATCTGCTCACACTGACCCGTCAACGGGTTAGGGAAAATATTAGGATTAAACACCAGTACTACTACAATATACCATGGTATAGACTGAGTAGTACTAAAAGTCACAATGTGGTCATGAGCAGGAGTAGGCAAAACACCCTCAGGAAGACCAAAAACACCATTCTTAATCCCCAAAGACTCCTCAACAGCAGTAAAAGCAGGAGAATATATCAAAGACATGTGGTCGGGACAAGCAGCAGGAGTATCAGCAGCACCACACTGAGTCAATACAGTATAAGTAGTACCATTATAAGTAAACGTAGGGAAACCCTGAGCATTAGCACCCAACTTCTGCACACCAAAAATCGACAAACCAGCAAAAGCAGGAACAATCACATAAACCGGAGCAGCATTAGACGGTAAATCAGAAGAAGGCAAACCCTGACCAACCTCACACCCATCAGCAACACTCTCCTGCTGAGACTCATTAGCAAAAATCGTAATACCAGACGTATTACAACTAAAGTCCATAGTATAATTAAAAGTTATAACCTGACCATTAAGAAAAGCAGCAGACAAATTATACATCATAGGCACAGTATGCGTATACGTGGTTTTTACTGTAGTGGTTACGCTTGGTTTAGTTGCATATAAGTAAAACCCTATTGCTGCTATTATTAAAAGTATTATTACAGCTGCACCAAATACTACATTTGATACAGCTTTCTTTTTTCTGTCTAGTTTATTTTCTTTATCTTTTCGCTTCATTTTAAGTCCGATATTATCATAGTTTTAGAAAAGTAATAAAAAAGAGTTAAAACTATTCTAACTATGGACACGGACTAAGATTAAAATGATTTTAACAAGATTTATTTTATATGTATGATATGAACTAGTTAAAATGGTAATGGACACTTAAATAAGTGTATGCAGTAATATTTCTTTTGTGTATGAATATATAAAACTTGTGCCGATAATAAGATACATTATTTAACGAGAGGTAATTGATAGAACTAATACTGCTTTTTCACAATATTATACTCAGTCAGGTGTTAAAGGGCAAAGTTTTCATTATCTCGCTATAAAACGTGTCCGTTTTATATTTAGGTGATTCATGTCTCTTTTTCGGTTTCTATTTATCTAAACAAAGTAAGATTATAACAATTATTAAATACATATACTACAATATTACTACATGCTACGTATAAAAGCGTAAGGTAATGTGTTTATAATTTATCTAGAATAATTTTAGATACATTTTATTATTTGTCCAAGAATTACCTTAATTCGAGAAAAAATTCTTCAGTTCACAATAAATGCCTTAGTGGCCATAACTAATCATAATATAGTCATTATGTTTTTTAGATCTATTTATAATTATAGCCTAATTAATTCCCAAAAAACTTATTTTGCAGTTAAGGTGAAATAGCCTATGTCCTCTAAATGCTGTATTAAGGATGAAGATCTATGTATGGCCTATTCTTCGAGGCTGTTCGAACTGATAGCCAAGAAATATACTTATGCTATCCTTATTATTTTAGATAAATACGGTAGGTTAAGGTTTAATGAACTTCAACGTAAGATGAGCGGGATAACTCAGAAGGCATTGTCTACCCGTTTAAAGGAGTTGGAAGAGCTTAAACTGGTAAAGAGGGAGGTCGAGCAAGAGCCTCTGAGGGTCTATTATTCCCTGACTACTGAAGGTAGGGCAGTGAAGAACGCGATTCAGATTCTTATAAGCGTGATCAACCTTATCGATAACGAACATAAGGATACATTTCTGTGTTAATGGACTGTACATACTAAGCACGGATCCTGGGCCCTAATTACGTGGTACGCCTCTATTGGATCTCTTGGATCAGCTACTTCGACTCCTATAAGTGCCTTAGCCAAGTGGCTCTTATTCCCCCAAGGATCTTCAGGGCCCATATTTATCTGAGTAGGTGTCACTATCTGATAATTACTTATTTTTCCGTCCTTTATAACTACCCAATGCCCTAGTGCTCCTCTTGCGGCCTCGACTAGACCAAAACCCGTTCCATCCCTCTGGTTAACTTTCTTATATGTCGGTTTGCCGATGACGAACTGGTCGAGCTCTTCCTCCATTAATTTATGAAACAGTGAAACCCTCACTATTCTAGATATAACCCTTGCGAGGACACTTGGTCCCTTCTTTTTTACCATGTCCGTAATAAGAGGACTAGCACTTATGGACATCATCGATAATGCCCCCACTTCAGGGGCCACGAGTGAGCCCTTATATCTATACCTGAAGCACTTAGTGAAAGTGTATTTCCCATCGCTTATTTCTGGTACGGTTTCCCCCTCAAATGGGTGTAGCCCCGCTGTATCTCCCCTAGAATAGGTGTAGTGGGAGAAGTTAACAAACTCTAAGATATTTCTCTGGTCTATACTGTCTAACGTGTCCGATGATATGAAATATAGACCGCCTCTGAAACGCCTTTTCAAATCCCTTAACTCGCTGTCATAAGAATATTCTTCCACGGGAAGGTGTCCGTAACTCATCAGTATTCCTGAACCATATCCCAAGTGATCCAGTCCCATCTCGACACCGAACTTATAAATTAACGAGATATCACCCTCCTTATAATCTTCACTCCACTGCTCGAGGTCTTTTAAACTCCTTACTGTCTCAAGGAATTGGTCTAACGGACCTCCTAGGACTGTCTTTTCCCAAAACTCCTTTGTTACTTGCCTTATAATCCCTTTAGCTTTTACAATATCCTGTTGTTGAGGGTCAGCTGTTATACCGCCCGGTACCATCGCGGAACCGTGGGGCCACTGTCCTCCAAAAATGGCGTATATTTCAGTGTATTTTTTTGACCATTTAAACGCTTCCCTATACGAAGTCCCGATCATAGGAGAGAGTTTTTTCACTATTTCCGGGTAGAACTCTGTGTCCTTGTATCTCTTATTGGTTACATCGATCAGGAACATCAGATACGTATGTCTGACGTCGTTTTGGCAGATTTCAGCCATACTCATTACATTACGTATTTTGACTGCGTTAAAAGGTACTTCTGCTTTATAAGCCATTTCTAAAGCTGACACCGCAGCGTATAAGTGTGATGCCCCGCAAATTCCGCAAATTCTAGGGGTTATGACCAGGCTGTCTAACGGGTTCTTCCCCTTGAGTATTACCTCTATTCCCCTGAATAAGTTGGATGAGAATTTGACATCAACGATTTTGTTTTTGTCATATATTAGTTTTACGTCTAAGTCTCCCTCAACTCTATTAAAAGGGCTTATAACTTTCTCATTCAAGCCAATCTGCCTCTTCTCCTTTTTTCTTGTTTAAGGGCTTGAGCAAGTAGTTAGGAGCCGTTGCTCTAGCTACTGCTGAAAAAGTAGTGTAACTACCCCTACTTACCCCTAAGGGAAGTCTTTTAGGGATCCCACTCCTGTTCTTTTCGGTCATGAAGAAATTAAACGTAGGGAAATCGAACTCAGTACATCCGAAGCAAGGAGTTCCCACCCTAGTCTTGCTACTTTGGTTGTTCCATAGGATTAGGTTACACGGAGACCTAGTGTAAGAACCCTTGCACCCTAAGTTGAAGTAAAGACAACCTTCTTGATGCCCGAATTCTTTTAACCCTATTTTATAGCTAAAGTAAATGTTTCTTGGACAACCAAACTGCGTAGTCGTGGAGTAAATAAATTTAGGCCTCTGATATTCGTCCAGGTCTTCCGAGGTAAGCCTGTCAGAGAGAACCTGAATAAGTGTAGTAGTTATCCATGATGGGTGAGCTGGACAGCCTGAAATGTTAATTACCGGTAGGCCTTTAACGCTCTTAAACCCGCTCCCTAGAAATCCCCCTTTTTCTTTTTTGTGGAATTGTAAGCCTGTTGACTGGGTAGGGTTGGGGTCTGAGGCTGGTACCCCTCCGAAACTCGCACAATCACCCACAGCCACCACGTAATCTGCTACTTGGACTAATTCCCTTAACCAGTCTTTCATGGGCCTCCCTGCAAACATGTTAAATCTTCCGGTGTTATTCGGCCCTAGGATCACTGTACCTTCAAAGATAAGTACATCTAAGCGGACTCTTCCTCTGAGGATCGAAGTTAAAATTTCCCTCACTTTTTCTCCGGACTCTAGGGAAAGTGAAGGATGCCAAAGGAGCTTGGCATTATTGTCTTCAAGGAAGGTTAAAACGTCGGGCTGATCAGCGTTAAGGAAGGATAAAGTGTTCCCGCCACATGCGCCACCTTGTAACCATAAAATATTTTTTGTCATGTAAAATGATCATAAATTATACGTTTATATATTTTCATATACTAAGTTACTATATAATGTGAATTACGTATTAATTGAGTAAAAATATGTTTATAATTGGCGTCCATAGTACACTTATTAGGCTATAAATTGTCCACGAAAGGGATTCTTACCTCACAGCTACGGTGTGGTTCAATGACTTAACATGCCTTAAGTGCTGCGAGGAGATTTTATAGGTCAGTGACGACAGTATAATTGGTGTTTCACAATTTGAGTGAAATATGCAGGAGTATACTTAGTTAGACCCTTAAGGACGGGAGTCTCTCACCTATAACACGCTCAAAATCCCGATATAATTTTAAAGGTGCTATTGTCTTCTATACGCTGATCGAGTATAATTATTATTTAGAAATTATGAGTTAACACCTTTTTCCCCGTTACTATTGGAATCTTTTTCGATTAGAGGTCTGGTCGATTTTCCCAGTTCTTTTAACATGTATTGGAGATAAGCTAAGGTAGTTTTAACATCGGGATCATCAAACGACGCTAATAACTCAACAATATTAGACTGACTGTTTTCTCTGACTATTTTCTCAGCAGCCTTAGAAAGCCCTGAGGTCATAACATCTAATACTCCATGCTGTTCTAGATTACTCACTACCTTCCCTATCTTGTCAAGGTGCTTAGCTATTGCAGTTATACCGTTGATAAAGTCTTCTGAGTTCACTTCTCCGCTATCTATCATTTGTTGTATATCTCCCAATAACTCAATTATAGCTTTAAATGTTGGTGACCTGATGAATTTTAGTAAGTTTCCGCTTTTTAAAAGATCTAGTATAGAATCAAGTATCCCGCTACTGTTTAAATAGATCACCATCTCTATTAATTTTCTGAGACCCTCTTTATAGTCCTCATCTTCTAGTAATTCCTTGAGATCTTCGGTCATCATTACCTCTTTACTAATGGAAAAATAAAAATATTTTGATAGTTTCAACTAATTGCTTTCTGTAAAAATATTCTTTGTTTACGAATATTATTATAATAAAAATAACTATCCTTTATTTGTAATTATAGTTGAACAGTAATATTTGCAGGCCTGCCTAAGTCCAACGCCAGTTAAATTTATAAGACCTAGAAAAATTGACTAATATAGAGATTAAAAAGTTTTTAATAAGTGAGAGCTAAAGTTCACGCTAATGTTATTATTTTTCATCTTTTAAAATTGTCTTATCATCTATTTTTAACCACTCCGGTACAACTAATTTATATTTTTCAGAACGATAAACAAAAAGTAAACCAAACGACGCGAGTACCCCTAGAGTGACAGCGTAAATGGAAGGCTGAACCTGAAAGGCCGAACCTGCATTTATAACGCCTACAATTACAATTCCTACCATTACTATTGCAGTTAAGGGCGATATTATCCTTACTGTCCAGTCAACAGGTTTTACAGCCCTGCTCCTCCACCAAACAACTGTTGCTGTTATTGCGTCCATACCGAATTCGGCTAACAGGAAAGCACCAGCCCCGGTGAGTACGATACCGAAGAATGACGACACAGAGGGAAAAGCGAGTTCCAGCACTTGAACCAAGACCTCGAGTGCAGTCAAAACTAACACGTTTAAGACGGGTGAGTTAGTTCTGGAGTGTGTCCACCCGAAAAATTCCGGTAGTATTCCATCCCTAGCACCCGCATACCAAGCCCGGGATAGGATGTAAGCGGTAAGCCACAGCGAACTGGCTGTAGAAGTAATAACTGCTATATCCATTAACCATACGTATTGAGGGATCACGTAAGATGCCCACCTGGCCAGTGGGTCTACAGAAGATGACAGGGCAGGGATAGGTGTTTCAATAGTCATTATTGGCATAGTGATCATGTAAATCAGGAATACTGAGAGGAGCCCAACAATACCAGATAGACCGGGCCACTTGTGGGGCTTTTTAGACTCTTCGGATGCATAGCTGTCTATCTCCCACCCGTCCAAGATGGTGGCGACAATAACCATTGTAGCTGCTAAAGCCAAGAAGCTATTCGGGGATGAAAAATATTTGGGGTCGAAGAACCAGTCCCAACTGAAATTGTTAACTTCGTGAGAGTTTAAGGAAATGAGACCTATACCTATAAAGCTACCTAAAATGGTTAATTCCACGATCAGGAAGGCTTCTGTGAACCTGGCTGTGGGCTTAGCTCCTAGTATGAGGGGTATTGCGGCTACAATCGCCCATAATATACCTACTATAGAGTCCCAGAACACACTTAATTCCGTACTTCTCGTGATCAACCCCAGCCTATATAACATGTCCAACGTATATTCCCCGGCAGGTATTATTATCGGGGGTAGGGATAGGAAATAGGCCAGTGTAACGATCCAGAATTGAAAAGCAGCGTATTTTTTGCCCATGAATTTCATCCCCCAGTGGTACGAGGCCCCGGCGTGGGGCGCTTTCCTATTTAGCTGCCTGAATATTATTGAAGCGAAAAGGAAGAAGGGAAACGATAGCACTACTGCCATTATAGCATGGGGGCCCATGATTGATACCATACTTCCATAAGCTGCTGCTATACTGAACGTTGGTGCTACACTGGAAGTTGAGAGAGGTATCAGATCGTTTATGTGTAATACTTCTTTCCTTAGCCAACCTAACTTCATCTTCTCACCTCGGTAGGAATTTTTAATAGTTTATTCCTACCACCAGTATATATGTTTTCGTGATCCTTTCCACAATTAACTCTAAGGCGGTCTAATGCCCACCGGAGTGGGAGGTAATCACACGGCTTACCTCACTTAACAACGTGATGACTACCACAAGAGGGACACGCTAAACCTTGCCTGATCACAGGCTTCCTACACGTAAGTAATACTCTATTTATAAATAGCTTAATGACGATATGATGAGGAGCATCAATGCATTTTGAGGTATTTATTAATAAAAATTGCTAAATTTTTAAACAAATAATCTATTATAAATAAAATAATTTTAAATCTGACTAACACGTAAATTGTCTAGTGGTAATGTTAAACACGATCTAAAATAACTTTATATAACTTAGACGGTATGATAAGTTTTAATGGTCGGCGAAATAGGACAAATTTGTGAATTTCTGAAATTAATGGGCTTAGATCTTAGAAAAGTAAAATATATACGCGTAGATACTTCAAAAATAACTAATGAGTTTATACAATTGTTACTCCTCTCAACTAATACAGAGATTATTTTATTTGTAGCTAACTCAGAAAAAGATGCCGAGAAGGTAACGGAAATAACTAACTCCCTTTTTCCAGACAAGAAAATTCTGAGTATAATCACGGACGAGAAGGAGAATAATACGGTTACAGTCATAGTTGAGAAAAGAGATTACAGTCAGCAAAACCCCCCTACTCTTCTCTGAGTTACTAGTTTTCCTTCACTATATACATTAATCCTCGTTACAAAGCATGTGTCTAAAGAAGCCACAGTTAACAATATTCCTATAGGGTTCTTTGGGTCGTCGACCGTAATTCCCTCTAAACTCTTCTCAAGTGCACCGCCGGGCTGAGCGATAAACGTAGTTGGTTGAAGGATTCTGTAAGACGAAACTATCCCCTTGTTAATTTCAAAAGTATGTATTAATGACCCTCTTATAGACTCTAGGTGTGAGACGTAATTTCCTTCCTCTATCTCAAAACCTTTCGATTCAATATCTATATCCGACAACATTAACAGCAGTTTTCCCATAACTCTAAGTCTGGATAGCTCCCTGAGTAAAGGCGAAGGTCCTCTCCTATAGTAATATCTCCTGGTAAAATTGTCAAACGTTAGTGCTTGGGCTAAAGGGCCTACCTCAACCTTCTCACCCTCATAAAAGACCTCCAAGCCCTTATCTTCAATTTTTTTAATATCCCCCGAATAATTGAACGGAAACCCTATTACCAAATGTTTGTCCAGCCCTGACGGAGTATCAAATTCTTGACCGCTTTCTACCAGAAGTTTTACGTCTCCTTTCAGTTCATCAATTGAACTTAAATCCATGAACTGTTGTAAGTCCATCCCTATAACCTCCTTTTCAATTATTGTCTTTACGTCCCTGATCCATTCCTCCTTAACCGTTACCTTTTTCTTAGATTCAAGGTAGTCTGTATGGGGCCACTTTCCTCCTATTCTCTCCATTAAACTTTTTATCCCTTGTGAAATTTTGATGATCTTCTTAAACTTATCTCCGTTGGGAAAGGAATAAGCGGGGTCTTTCACGGTGTAAGGGAACCAGTAGGCGTAAGGGTGTTTTATATGGCTCTCTATTATTTCAAGGATGACTAAGGCTTGTGTAATTTCTACGGAAGACTTTCCTACCTGCGTGTAAGCCAAAATATGTGATTGTCCGCAAGTAGCTAAGATCCTCGGTAGGAGCTGATAGAGCTTGTCAGCCCTCTTCCCTAAGAACACTTTATCGAAATCCCTGACCCTGTTGCCGGAACTCCTCGCCCTTACCACCTTTCCTTTCCTTATTTCCACATCTAAATCGATTACCTCTAAATCTAACAAGCTCATTATGTAACTAATATTTATAAAGTTAATAAAATAACATTATTATTGTGTGCATCAGTATACCAGCTAAGGTAGTACAAGTAGGAGATATGATAGCATTAGTAGACTTCGGTAACGGAGAACCTACACCTGCACTTAACAACGCTGAAGACGAAATAAAGGAAGGAGACTACGTATTAGTCAGTTATGGTATGATAATACAGAAAATAAGTGAAAGAGAATACCTTGAGCTGTTAAGTTACGAAAGGCAGATGAGAGAATTAGCCCTTACGTCTTCTCTTGAGCAGGGAAAGAAAGGTTAGCGACACGGCGGTAGCCAAAACAGCAACCGCAATAGGAGATACTAACACGGATTTTTTATGCGGAGATGTAATGATCGTAGGGGCGGACTGCTTTTCAACTGTGTTCGTTGAGTTAGGTCTCTGGAAAAAGTAAATAGTAGGGGCGGACTTAAATATGTTTCCTTTAGAGAGAAAAGGTTGAGGATAATAGTGTATAACCAAGCCAAAATATTTGGAAAAAGAAATGTTATTATAGCATAAGCTCATGTTGTATATGCCTAAACCTAGATAAACTCCTACTTGGTCATGGCTTATAACATTATCACTCACGTAAATGAAATCACCGTAATCTACTTCTACACCTGCTCCTCCACCTATGATTACGTTATCTTTTACTTCAACGTAAGCAGGATCATATAGGTATACGTCGTATATTGTAGAGTTAATAACCTGATTTCGTGTTACGCTAACATTATTACTACCTAAAATGAATATGCCGTATTGGTTACCCACGAGTACGTTACTGCTTATGGTTATGTTCTGGCTCCCTTCCCATACGGTTATTCCGTCGTGACCGTTAAATGAAATATTGTTGAACTGGATAAAGACGTTAGACGAATTTTGTATATTCACACCATCATAGTTGTTCCCTACCACTGTATCGTTAAATATTAACACATTAGACGAATTTATAATCGAAATACCAAAATATTGACTATTGTGTATGTAAGAGCCCTCTATTGTTATATTCCTTGAGTCCTTAATCGTAATACAACTCGTTGTAATGTTATCGAATGCGACGTTTTTAACGTGATCGATCACGAGGTCGGGAGGAATAACTTTAGGTTTGCTACCTACTTCAGACAATATTACCGCATTCAGACCTAAATGAGGACAGATGCTGATTATTAATAGTAAGGTAATTATGAGTGTAAAATACTGTGTTCTCTCGGTCACCATAATTAACCGACTGTTTATTATTTCACTTAATTACTATATATTGTTTTTCAAATCACAAACTAAATTTAAGCCCAAACCCCATGTACTCCTTTATACGTACAGCATGTAACGTCTAACAAACCGGGTCTATAAACGTAGGGCGGTATATGTCTTGTCCTGCGTTATGAGCCCAAAAGCATTATTAGCTAACTTCATCTTGCCCTTCAATAGACTGAGTGAGTATAAGTTGAATTGAATAAAAAAGAAAGAGAATATAAAGCCTTAATATTATATCTTTCTCTTTATCCTCTCTAGCCTTATTTCCTCATCAATTACCGATATAAATTCGTCCATCCACCTCTTTAAAACCCTTAGCGAGGTTTTTTCCATCCATCCTTCATATTCGACTTCTATTTGCAGACTACCTTCTGATTTCAAGTTGAACACTATCCTTCCATTACCCAACTCTCCCTCTCTCCTTCTAAGCTGAAAGACATACATTATCCTGCTATATGAAGTATACACATTTCCGTGAAACTCGTGGGAAATTCCTAAAAAACTTGCGGAACCCCAATAAGAAGAACGATCCCTCTGCACATTTTTTATGCTTTTGAAAATCCTGGGAAGGACAAACACTGGGTCTGATAAGATCTCCCTCAGCGCCTCTCTTGTGTGAGACGTGGTAACTGAGTATTCAACTTTCATCAAATTAATAAATTATCATGCAAAGTAATAAAGATAGTGTTAATTTAACTATTTTTAGAAAAATAAAGAAGTTTAAACATCTTATTAATTCCTTTTTTCGTTTATTAACTTCCCCCTACTCTTTTCATATCTAACAATAAGGATCCCCATGAGAGCTAAGGAGGTTAAACCTACCACATCTTGGAGGACCATATAGCTCAATAGAGATAGATCAAAGCCATAAGCTAGTATTGCTGGTACGGGTAACGTTAGACTTAATAAGAGGTTAATAAACCAGATTAGGCTGGTAAAAAAGGATGTCCATAAGGACTGTGAAAGCTTGTAAGCTAAAAACCCCACGGCAATAATGTTAATCGCGGGTATCAGAGTCAAAAAGGACACGTATCGTGACAGACCATCTAAGGTTATCAGGATATCGACAATCAAGACCGCCAGAATGGAATAACCGATCAAATAATTCAGTATTGAAGAAGGATAAACTACATTATGAGTAAATACGTCCAAAATTTCGTAAAGAAAAACTACCTGACCGAATCCTACAAGCACAAAGTATACCTTAGTTATTAAATTTACCAAGTATCTCACCTAGAACTAACGCAAACTGAGCTTGGTTAAAATAGGAGTAGTATACGTAACTGGGTAATATGTCGAGGATAATTTTCCTCGCATCGTCTACCCTTCCCAGATTAATTAGGGCCTCAGCTAGTACCGAGTTATCATAAATAAACTTAAACCTCCCTATACCTTCGCGTTCTGCAAACTCTAAAGTCACGTCATAGTACCCTCCTCCACCATAATAATGCCCTAAAATTGATGACACCTTACGCGTCAAGCTATCTTCTCGGGCTAGAGTCAAAGCCCTCAACAAGTGGGCTATATCAAAAAGATAGAGGGGGGATTCCGGGTTATCGACCCTGTGATTTCCAGATCTTGATAAGAGCTCTAAGAGTAGTTTAGCCCTTTCTGAATAGTCCTCATAGTCACCTAGGGTATAAAACGCCTCTAAGACAAGTGCATTGACGTGCATGAAGGGCCTTGTATCCACTTTATCGAAAGCGACACCATTCATTATCAGTCCGTCATCTCTCGTCATCGACTTAAGGAATTCCCCGGTCTTAATAGCATAGTCCAAATACTTATCATCTTTTATCGTTTTGTAAGCATCAAGGAGGATCATTACCATACTCGCATTGAAATCCGACATCTTTACCTTATACGGCTCTTTCCAGTCTATGCTCTTCGAGAATAAGTAGAACCCATTATCCCATAAGTAGTCGATAGCGTTATCTAACGTTATGGAGACCATTGACTGGTGATAGAAATCGTTAAACTTAAGAAAGAGTTTGAGGACCTCGGGAGACACAAACTTAGGCTCTCTTTCAAACCCACCCGAGATCCAGTCAAAGTACCCCTCACATCTCCTTAGAATGTCCCGGAACACATATTCTTCTGAGAAGGCTGGTAATTTTTTCTCTACCTCAGGCGGTTTTATGAGTTTTCCCTTTCCCCCCAAGAGATAGATAGAAGTAGAAATCAGTTCCCTTAACTTTTCACTCTCAATTAGACCGTAACTCCCACCTATAATGCCTCGATCGGTAATAACGCTAATGCTCGGATATATTTGGGGGGTATACCTGATGGCTATATCAGGCCTCTCATCGGCATCAATGAGTACGAACTCAACATCTCTAAACTCCTCCTCAATTTTTTTCAATTCCGTTATTTGCTTATCGCAAAGTTCGCACCAAGAGGTGACGGTAAGCAGGACTTTCATCTCATGCTCCCCTCTAAACCTCGGGCTCCAGTCTGAAAATATCATACATTATAATGTTGTGGAATTAATTTAAAAAGGTATACTAGGTATAATAAAGTAAACTTTATAATTATTATTAGAAAAAGTAATTATATGGGCGGTGAGATTCACCAATTAGTAGAGATCTATTTATTTTATATTGCTACAATGACTGTCCTTATCTCGTACCTCCTTTACCTGAGCCTAATTAAAAGGGAGGAAAAAGCTTACTTATTCCTTGAGGTATCATTTATAATGACGGGTATCTTCTTAATATTTATATCCAATTCAGTCCTAGTATCACTCTTGATTACTGTCTATCTCTGGTTGATCCCTAGACTGCTACACTCCTCCGGTAAAATAGCTCTGGCTTCAATAACGTCAACAATTTCACATGAGATCATCATGAGTCTGATCTATTATGCTATTGTTAGGGGTGGGTTATTAAACGCGTTGTACTCCCTTTACTTTTATGCTACTGATATACCTTCTTTCTCACTTTCTCTATATAGTATAATAGTCCCATCGGTCTTAGAAATTGTAAACTCCTTCATGTTCTTTCTCATGATACTGCCGGAAATTATATTTGTGTGTGCTAAGACAAGGAACTATTATGCATTGGGGATTTCTCTACTAGCACTCAGCGGACCTAATATTGCATCCGAAATGACCCATTCAATACTACCGCTCCAAGAAGACCCTATAAAGCAAGCCTCACTTTTGGCATTACTTATATCTGTGGTCTTACAACTCACGTTTAGCGTACAGTACATTAAAAACAAGATAGACACTTATTACTTTTCCTCGTTCCTTATTGCTTCATCACTCTTATCAATTTCCGAACTTTATTACTCTATAACGCTAAACGAAGTACCTTACGCAATCACAACGCTTGTAGGACTGTTCGTCTCTTTATTATTAATAGCTAAGCCTGTCCAAGTTAATGTGAGAACTGTGGGCTTACCGTTGGTACTGGCCTCTGCTCTCCCTAACTTGTTCTGGGGTGCTTCAGTAGCTCTATTCTACAATTTGTACCAGTTTGTATTCCCCTTTTCGGTTCTTCCTTTCGTACTCGGCATGTCTCCTTTCTTTTACGTGAAATTTAATAATTTAACTAAAAATTAGATTTTTGTAATCGCTATTTACTATGCTAAGATTCAAAATAAAATTTATTAATCAGGTTTCCTAAAATATACCTAGTATGAGTAAAGACACTCAGGGAAAGGAAGTTAAAGTCCGTATATCTAGAAGAGACTTCATGAAAATAGCTTCAATAACTGGACTTACCGCGTGGATGGTAGAAAAAGGGCTAACATGGAAAGACCTATTTAACATGGCTGCTAGCACCGATAACGACCCAGTAAACGTCATATGGACCGGTAACGGTTGGTGTGGTGGGAATACAATAGCTTTTATCGACGCAATGAACCCGGCTGTCGAGGACGTGATAACAGAGGTAACATTCAACCTACAGCCAATTCCTTTAAGGACACCTTCTATATCAGGACTACCAAACGTAAACCTGGTCTATCACCCGATATTAATGCCCCAAGATGATGTAGCGTATCCTACTATGGAAGCAGCTCTCGCTGGAGATTTTGACCCGTATGTGCTAGTCGTCGAAGGCACGATGTTTGACGAGTTCGGGTTATACGGCTATACCAAACCAGACGGGTCATTCTGGTGTTCGGCAGGGAGGACTCCGGGCGGACACGTGCTACTCTGTGACGAATTCGTATTTAATTTAATGAAAAACGCCGCACTAGTATACGCTACCGGTGCATGTGCTACATATGGGGGGATCCCCGCGACTACCAACGGGTTGGGGTATAGGAGCCCGACTTATGCCATGGGGATGTTAGATGATCCGTATAGGGGCATTATGGGCTTCCCGGCCTATTTGCATGAGGTATACAGTAAGGGACTGGGGACATTCAGGGGAGAAACGGTAATTGACGAAGATATATACGCCGTTACTAATTCACCCTACAACACTTCTTATCCAGGCCCAAGTTATCATTGGCAGTCAAAACTAGGGCAGCCTATAATCGCGATAGCCGCAGACCCTCCAGCAGGGGACTGGATAATGAGGACTTTAGTTGCAGGCGTCCTATATGCAAAAGGCTTAGCACCCGCACCTAACACCTACCTAGATGTCTTTAATAGGCCAAAGTTCTTCTACGGAAACGAGACACACCAGAACTGTCCCAGGGCCGGGTTCTTCGCGCAAGGGATTTTTGCCCAGAACTTCGGAGACCCCCAGTGTACCTACAGCCTAGGCTGTAAGGGGACAGAAGCAAACAGCCCGGCACCGAGGTTAGGATGGATCGGTGGAGTAGGAGGGTGTACGAGGGGCGGAGTGTGTATAGCCTGTACTGCACCAGGTTTCCCTGATTTATACGAGCCCTTCTACGCACCACCCAATGCACCTACTTTACCTTCTACTACCCTCCTAGCTGCTGCTGTAGCCGCAGGAATAATAGTCGGAGCAGGGTCTTATGCGTTATCAAGAAGGAGGGGTAAACCCTCTGTCCCTAAAACTAAAGAGGTGAGTTAAATATGAGTGGCTCTCCAAATTCCTATCTATTTAAATATGATTGGACTAAGCCAGTAGTGATTGAACCGATAGTGAGGATTAAACCAGAATTAGGAATCCAAGTAACGGTAAACATGGAAGGGACTAACCAGGCAAGGGCTACTGAAGCTTATGCCGGGGCAGGTATGTTCAGGGGTTTCGAGATATTCTTAAGGAATAAGCCAGCACCAGACGTGATAATGTTAACATCAAGGGAATGCGGAATATGCGGAGAACATCACCAGTTCATTGAGAGGATAGCACAAGAGATGGCTATGGGAGGGTATGCTCCACCTCCATTAGGGCTTGAGACGATAATATTAGCTAACGACGCAGCAATGGTATACGACGCTACAGTACACCTGACGGCGTTAGGAGGTCCCGATTGGAGCTCGTTATTCTTCAAAATCGCTGGTTATTATCCCCCAGAAATTTATCAATTAGCACAGCAGACACCTATTAGCAATGTCTTGGAGTTATCTGAAGCTTTTCCCAACGGTGCTCCTTCAGAACTGAAGTTCTCAGGCGTTACAATGAAGACAGTCGCGGATATAATGGACGGGCTAGTCCCTATAATAGGTGCCATATGGCTGGAGGGCGCTTACGTGTGGAGGATCATGCATGAAGCCGAAGTCCTATACTACTTGAGGATACCTCACCCGATCTCAATGGTACCAGGTGGGATAGGCGTCCCAGCAACAGTAGAAAACCTACAAAGGTATCTGCAAAGGTTAATTGACGGTACTGCTTATGCTAAGAAACAAGTAGCGTATTGGGAGGTACTCAACCTCTTCTTAAATGACTACGGAAATAACTTCGGGGTACAAGCCTATTATGACAAAAACTTCGACAACTTGGGATTTGCTGAGATGGGAAATAGGCCAGGGAACTTCGTAAGTTACGGTCAGAGTGACGTTTCAGAGGCACCTTCAGTAACACCCTCATCTACTCCCGTATCTCCCTATGACGGTACGTATGAGAATATGGGAGATTGGGGGAGGGCTAGAGTAGTTAAGCCCGGTCTTGTAATACAGACGAGCCCTAACTCTCCACCGACACTGGTGACTAATAGCCTTATTGACATTAACTTAGGTATCAGAGAGTTTGTGGAATCATCATTTTACGATGACTGGGTAAACAACCCTCAGGTACCATCAGAAGTCAGCGGGATATCCGAAGATCCTATAGGAAACCCTGTGAGCCCATACCACCCTTGGAAGAAATGGACTATACCCAGCCCACAGGCTAGAGGATATCCCTTCGGGAGCGGGAACAGCATGGGGAAGTACAGTTGGGCAGTGTCACCTAGAATTGTACCATATGCGAACCACAAGCCTACAATGAATTCCTTCTTCAACGTTGAAGCAGACCCACAAGCAGTTATGTGGGCCCAAGTATTACAGCCTCAAGCCCCTCACCCAATATACACCGCTAATTACCCATCAGCCGGGATACAGATCACATATAATAGCAATCAACAATCAGTAACTTGGAACTTACCTAAGACTGTCTCAGCCAGAATAGCATTACCACCAGAGCTACAAGGGGAGATAGATATCACATATGTATCACCGTGGGCCCTATCTTCCAAACTATCAAACGGTAGTATAACAGTAGTAACCAATGCTGTGGAAAGGATGAGAGCGAGAGCACATGAGTGTGCTTTAGATGCAGGAGGAGCGTGGATAGGTTGGTTCTCAGCATTAAAATACCTGACCCAAGGACAGACTGTAGTAAGTAGAGGGAACCAGTATGATTGGACTTACAAGGCAAATACTTCTAATGGTGTTGCTCTAGGAGTAGGAATGAAAGAGGCTCCCAGAGGGGCACAGTATCACTCGGAGGTAATAGCACCGGGTAGCGGTCCCACCACTCCGACTATAAACCCGCAACAAATACAGCCTACTACAGTGAACTCAGGTCCCAGAGTAACGGGGAGTTATCAGGACGTGATAGGGACTATAGGGCCGTTCTCGTTACTTGCCCAAAACGGTGGTGCAGGGACTTTTGAGGAAGTAATACAAGGTAATCCTGCATACAACATTCAAGGTGTACCTAAGCTCACAGTTACTCCGTTCGACCAATGGGACGGGTTTGAGTTTGCCGCTACACTTAGGTCCTTCGACCCTTGCTTTGTATGTGGAGTCCACGTAGTATTGCCTAACGGAAAAGTGAGGTATATATCCTTAGGGGCCCCAATCGACCTAGCTGAGTCTGTGAAAGCATTCTATAAGTTTGCAATGAGGGTGAAGTGAAATGATAGTAGTCCATGCTGCAATAGGGGCTAACGGAGGGCCATCTACTCCTTTAAGCCTTTACTGGTGGGGGCTAAACGTAATCTTCCCGATAGGTATAGTCCTTTTTGTGTTCGGGACTATATACAGAATAGGAAGGGAGTTCCTCTTTAGGAGGACTCCGGTGAAGGCACAAGCGGGTTTTGCTACAGAATTTAAAGAGGCTGTAACGTCTATCCCGAGGCCCTTTTCAAGTGCTGCCAGAAAAGACCCACTACTGATCTTAGAGACGATATTTAATCACATTTTCATCTTAGGGTTAATTATCGTAGTCGGGATACATATCATTGCGTGGAACTATATATTCAGCGAGCTGACGGGGGTGCAAAACATACTGGGTTGGTTAATGCCGGCTTCAGTACCAGAGTCGTTTACTTCAGGTTACCAACTGGGGATTTTAGGTTCTTCATCGTTCGCCCACGGTGGCATACTGAACCCAGTAGGTGCATGGAATTCAGCTGAGGTAGCCACTAATACTATTTCTCCTTGGAGTGTCCTATCTGTAATTGTGAACGGTGACTTTATGGCGCTATTAGCATTAGCAGGACTGGCAGGGTATCTGGTAACAAGGATACTGGATGACATCACTAAGCACAGGAGGTTAAGCAGTGTAGGTGACTACGTATTCTTGGTACTGCTAGCTGCTATAATCGTCACCGGACTGGGGGCAGCGTATGACTGGGGCGTTCCGTATTTAGGTATACCTAACCAAGCAAATTGGTACGGGCTTCATATAGCACTGGTTGGCATATTCATAGGCTATACTCCCTTCAGTAAGGCATTCCACATGTTCTGGTACTATGTAAGTAAAGGTTTCGCTGGTTATAGCTATGGCAGAAGGAGAATTTAAATGTGGGGGGATAAAGGTGAGCGGAAAGAGAGTTGAAATTAATAGAAAGATAGTTTCAAGAGTTACCGATGAACTAGCACCGGCAGATGTTATAGGTATCGAAAACTGTATGAGGTGCGGTGTATGTTCATATACCTGCCCGTTCTGGTTATCAAGCAAGTCATCTACAGACGTCCCTGCTTGGAGGACGTATGAGATAAACAAAATATACTCAATGTATTATACTGCATATGGTATGGTGGCAAGGTTTTTGAGGTTAAGGAGGTTATCGAATAAGGAGTTTATGGCGTGGACTGAGTCAGCTTATAACTGCACTGCTTGCGGTGCTTGTACCATGACATCTCCAATGGAGGTCCCTAACTGGTATACTGCAATTCTAATGAGGAGGGTGTTGCACCTTTCTGGGTTTAATTTGCCGAGTGCCGAAAAGATGGTAAGTAATACTAAGGATACTGGAAACGCATTAGGTATAACAAAAGACCAATGGACTGCAACAGCAAACAGCACAGGACTGCCGGTAGATAAGAAAGGAGCCGACACTTTATATATCCCTACTCCTCTAGAAATAAAAACGGGTAAAACTTTAACGAGCGTTGCTTCCGTTATGTCAAAACTGGGAGTTAACTATACTGTAAGCTCCGTAATATCTGACCCAGGTTACTATGCTTATATGTTAGGAGGTTTTGAAACAGCTAGAAAGGTCTATGAAAATATAGCCGAAGCGGTAAAGACTTTAGGAGTTAAAAAGATCGTAACCACGGACGGCACAGCGTATTTCTGGTTAAGGTGGCAGGGACCTAAGAGCACTAGAATGGAACTACCTTCTGAAATACAGCATATTACACAAGTAGTCTACGAGAAATATAAAGGTGGGAACGTCAAGTTGAAGAAAGCTGACGTGGATACCCCTGTTGCAGTCCACTACTCTGAATTCCTGAGTAGGTTAGGGGGAGTAGAGGAACCACCTAGAGAATTACTCAGACTTACAGTACCTCAATTTAAGGAGCCCAAGGTCCCGCCTTCCTCGGATAAGCTCTACACGTGCGGACATATGTTGGAGCTATTGGACGAGAAGAAAGACACTGTAAAGAAAGCTAGGGAATACGTTATGACACAGCTAAATAAGTGGGGCGGAAAAACCGTAGTAGTATTCGACCCTAACTGTAAACTCTCATTAGAGAGCGGGGTCAAAGATAACCAAGGGAGCTTTAAGGTGATTGACATCACTACTATATTAGATGGGGCGATAGTAAAGTGAGTATATTATCTAGGATCTTAGGATTAGATGAGATAAAGAGATCAGTCCTCGACGAGTATACTCTGTTTAAAGAACTGCTTACCATCAGAGTCCCTTCGGAGGACAATAATGACGTCTTAAAAGAAATACTCTCGCTTTACGGAATAAATGTAGATGAGAAAACTTCAAGGGAAGAGATGTTAGAGAAACTTACTAATGAGCTCAAGCCGAAAAAGCGTGGATAAAATTGGCTATTATAGGTGCTGTCGGGTATTGGTACCAAGGTGACTACCAAATACCGCTCATCGTCATGGAAGAGCTGAGAAAGGAAGGAATAGAAGTATTAGACCTGAGCATGGGTGCGATTAAGGCATCTACTTTTTTATCCGAAATTTCTCCCTCAAAACTTATCCTATTGGCAAGTGAGAAGAGGGGGAAGAGAGAGTTAAGAGTGTATAGACCGGAAAGTGAAGACGCGTTCTCTCAGTGGGCCGACCTCTATAATAACATGAAAGCCTATTATATGGACGTAGATAGTCTAATTAAAGCGGGGAACGCATTAGGCAGTCTACCCGAAAATACTATAGTAGTGGAGTGTGAAGTAGAAAATGGAGAGGGTGAAGTAAGCGAATGGGGAAGACAGTGCATCAAACTAATGAAAGAGGAGGTGTACAAACTATTGGGAGTGAAGCATTAGGAGAGGTGAAAGAGAAGGCATACTTGGTCACTTTCACCAGGGGTATCCCCAAAGACCTATTAGACAAACTGTTAGACGGTATAGCTGCGGACATTATACCAGACGAGAGGAGCCCGAATTTCATAAAACAGATCGCATTCCTTAAAGGCGATGTCCAGTTCTACGTCGACTCATTACTCGCCAGACTCCTCAGGAATAACATTAACCCTGATGATGTAGTCTGGTCTTATGAGATATACCTTGAAGTAGAGTTAAAGAAAAAAGTAAGCTTAGTGAAAGTACCCTCTGTTTTACCCCTCGTGGGCAATGTGACGAACACCGGGATCATAATAAGTAATGACCCCGATCTGAAGATGAGAGTCAGGAAATTTACGACAGTCCAAATAGATAGGACGGTAAAAGTAATTAAGAGAGATGAAAAACCTATCAAGATCCAGAACGTATTGACGGAATTAGGGGAGTTAATAAGCAAACTTATAACATCACCATAGTAGCTGATACTTTAAGGGGAGACTAACGGACACATGCTAAAACCACCCGAGACCCGTCTGTAACCACAGGCAAGAGTATATTTCACCGATATTAACAAAATTGGGGGTAGGGGAAAGCCTCGCCAAGAGAATAGCCCCTTATATTTACATACCCACTTGTTGAAACATTTTTAGTGACGTTAATGATGCTCCTCACCAGCTCGATTGAGGGCTTAATGGGACTGAGAGAGGGGACACCTATCGCTCCTTTTTCACGGGATCCGGAGGCATTCTGTGATGGGTACACACTTTCCAGAGCGGAAATCTGACCCACTCGACTGTCCACCAAATGTAATTCCGAATCAATAGTGGGAGCGATGAGCCCTCTGGGAGGGAGCCCTTCCAAGGAAGTCAATTATGAAGACTATAGATGATTTTCTTTTTACATCACATTTAAATAATTAGTTAATTATATTATTATTGTGTTAAAAAATGTCCGAGATCTCTCCGTTTGACTTGCAACTAAGAAAAGTAGACGTGATAAAACAATTAGATAAAAGCTTGGACGAAGCTAAAAGGATATACGACGCTTGCTCCAAGGAAGGAGTAAAACTATTACTCTACGGGTCAGTTGGGATATACAGTAATGTGAAAGAGAATAAAATAGCCGTAGAATTACTTAGACTCTATAGACGTAACGGTATTCAGGACATAAATTTCATCGTAAAACCAGAGAGTAGGGACAAATTCAAAGAGGTAATTTACAGTCTCGACTACACTCCATACATTCACTTGGAAAGGACATTAGGTCAGATAGCCGGGATGTTCTTTAAAGAGGAAATAACGGTTAAGGTTTACTACTCCGATGAAATGAAATTCAGCCACATAATCCCGATAAACTGGAACTCCGAGTTTACGTTTGATAGACAAGACTTACTTTTATCGAAACTCCAGATGCACTTCCCTACCAATAAAGACCTGTCAGACATAATCGCCCTAATGTTGTTTGATATCCCTGAAGACAAGGTGTTAGACCTCACATCAAGGGACTGGGGGCTATGGAAAGACGTAACCAGTAACTTACAAAAAAGCAGGGAGTTGGTCTCAAAGCTAATAACGGACGAAATAAGAGAAAGGGACGAGTTAATGCCGGTGATATCAAAGCTAGTAAAGCTCCATGGGAGAATAATGAACTCACCCAAACAAAAGAGCTGGGAACCAATGCCTGAAGATGCCAAGTACTGGCGTGACTTTTAATGATGAGGGTAGGTATAATAGGTGTAGGTAACAGGATAATGGGTGATGACGGGCTCGGGTCTTATCTAGCCCAAGCGTTATACGGTAACGCTGAGGGGGCTGAAGTCATCGACCTAGGTAGTGCTGGAATAAACGCAATAGACTACCTTAAAGAGTTTGACGTGATCGTTATTTTAGACGCTGTTGCAGTAGATCAGGAAGGGGTATTCGTCTCGGAAGAAAAGATAAACGAAGGGGATACTGACCAAGTTACGTCAACGGTTTTAGATATGGAAATTTCTGGCTCACACGGTCTCGGGATCCAGAGCACCCTCTTCATCCTGAAGCTTATGGGCTATTCACCGAAAATCTATATTATAGGGCATAAGCCATATGTTTTAGAGCCCATGAGCGGTATATCGGAGAAATTGAGAGAGAAAGTCCCCCAAATCTTAGACATACTCCAAGAGGTCTTGAAACCGTATAACGTGAAGATAAATAAAGACCGTACACTGAAAGCCTTCCAAGAGGTGTTAAGTTCTGATAGACCTTTCTAGCAATAGAAACAGTTTAAGCGAGATTGTGGGCGAAATACCTTACAATACGCTCCTGCTCCTTAACATGAACATATGGGTCGCCAGAGACAAGTTGGCTAAAGTAGTGGAAGGAAATCCCGTAATAAAGCCCCTCTATCTATACTTACCTTCAGACGTCATCGTTTCGTTAATCTTTAATGAGAAAATAAAGGTCGGCGAGCTCAGACTAAGTATAACTAAGCCGAGCATAATACTGTCTCCCTACTATGTGGTGAAGGCTTTAAAGGAGTGGGACTTATTAGCCCACGAGACCAAGCTGTATAAGGACGAAGTTGTGCTAGCTAATTCAAGAGACGACATATGTGATAACGATAAAGTGGTGGTTACACAATACGACATATCTAAGAGGTTAATTGATAAGAAATTCGTAACGTCTTGCGGAATTGAGTATAAACCCAAATATTACTTTGTACCCTCTAACGAAAGAATAGACAGCGCGAGAGAAGGGTTAACTACAGTCCTATACAGATCTGAAGCAGAAAAACTGAACGTAACTTATTTCTCTACCGGGCTCACCGTAGACTTTCATCTCTCTCTATTCAAGAACTTCTCAGACAAAGAGACCAGATTATACGAGAGCTTGAGGGATATACTACTGGTGGTCTAATGGCTTGTTATAAATTAACAATTACCGGGATCGTACAAGGTGTAGGGTTCAGGCCATTTATATTCAGGATAGCGAGGAAAAGCGGGTTAAGGGGTTACGTTAAAAACCTGGGCGGAAGTGAAGTGGAAGTATTGATACAAGGGGACAAGCAGAATATAGGGTATTTCATGGAACGCCTATTTAGGGATGTCCCCGAAGTGGCTAAGATAGAGAAAGTGGTCAGTGAAGAAGTCGAATGTGGAGAGTGGAATGACTTCTCTATCCTCCCCAGCGGGGACACGATAAAAGAGCCCAGCCAGATCCCTCCTGATTTTGCAGTATGTGAAGATTGTCTAAAGGAAGTACTAGACCAAAAGGACAGGCGGTTCAGGTACCCGTTCAACAGTTGCGTAAAATGTGGCCCCAGGTACTCCATGCTGTATACGGCCCCTTATGACAGGGAGAATACGTCAATGAAAGACTTCCCGCTATGCGAAGACTGCCTACATGAGTACCGTGACCCCGATAACGAAAGGAGGTTCGACGCTCAAGGGATAAGTTGCCCCCAATGCGGTCCTAAACTTTATCTGACTACTATAGACGGAGATGTAGTGGGAGGAGACCCCTTTGTAACTACAGCAAAGCTCCTCTCGGAGGGATATATTATAGCGGTGAAAGGGATAGGAGGTTTCCACATCATAGCCGACCCGTTTAACGACGATGTAGTCTTGAAGTTGAGGAACAGGAAGAACAGACCGCAAAAGCCTTTTGCAGTAATGGCGAAGTCGCTAGAAGTAATAGAGAAATATGCCGTAATCACTGATAAAGAAAGGGAGCTTTTGACTTCTCCCGAAAGACCTATCGTCCTCCTGAGAAAGAGGGGTGACGACTATACGCTATCTAAGTACATATCACCCGGGTTGGATAGAGAAGGGTTCTTCCTGTTTTATACCCCTCTCCATTACCTGCTCTTGGAAGAATACCCTCAGCACCTTTTCATAGCCACGAGTGGTAACAGACACGGCTCCCCTATGTGTATTAATGAGGAATGTGTGAGGGAGAAGTTAAAGGGAATAGTCGATTACGTACTTTTCCACAACAGAAAGATAGTAAATAGAGTAGACGACAGCGTGATAAGAGTATCAGCAGATAGGACAATATTGTTGAGGAGGAGTAGGGGTTTTGCCCCCTTATGGATAGAGCTAAAAGACAGAGTATTAAAAGAGGACGTAATTGCCTTGGGGGCCGAACTCCAAAATGCCGGTGCTGTCGCGCTAAAAAACAAGGTAATACTAACCCAATATATAGGAGATACCGATGAGTATTCTACATTGATGGAGCTCGAGGACTATATCTTGAAGTTTGTCAAGATGTACTCTTTAAGACCCCGCGTGGTCATAGTGGATAAAAATCCAGTATACCAAAGCGTTTATTTAGGTGAAAAATTAGCGGAAAAGTTCTCAGCTAAACTAGTGAAAGTCCAACACCATGTAGCCCACGTCCTCAGCGTAGCGGCCGAGAACGGAATTGAGAGGGGGGTAGGGATAGGGATAGACGGCATAGGATACGGAGATGACGGAAACGGGTGGGGTGGAGAGATAATAAAATTTGAAGGAGCTAGCTACGAAAGGAAGCACCACCTGAAGTACGTCCCATACACGGGTGGAGACGTAAATGCAATGAGGCCTAGGAGGATGCTCGCAATGTTCTTGTCCACTCTGATGAAATGGGACGAAGCGGTCAAGTTTGCGGGGATAAGAGAGGAAGAAGCAAGGATATTGGAAAAGGTCATCAGGAAACCGGGTCTAATGACGTCAAGTACGGGTAGATTTTTAGACGCTGTCTCGGCACTCCTTAACGTCTGCGACCAGAGGACTTATGAAGGCGAACCTGCAATGAAACTAGAGGCGGTTGCCAGAGGTGGTAGGCTATTAGACTTGTCCATAAAAATTAAGGGAGAGGAAATCGACACACCGTCGGCCTTCCAGTGGCTAATCGAGAACATGGATAAGTACGACGTAAAGGACATAGCTTATACTGTACAGTACAGGTTGGGAGAAGCCCTAATTAAGGCTGCAATAAAATACGATAACAGAGTGGTTGTATCAGGGGGAGCCGCTGTAAATGAGTACATTTTAAGGGGGATGCTCGAAAACAGTGAAGGGGCTGAGGTCATTCTACCCAGAAAAGTCCCAGCGAATGACGGAGGGATCGCCTTAGGACAAGTCTATTATTATGCACTGAATGGTTAAGGCCTTCGTTTTCCTCTCTCAAGGGCTTACGCGTGTTAACCCTACACCTTACTCTTCTTTCTCTCCTTAAACCCCTTATTCTCATTTCAGCACAAGTTCCTTTCATTTCCGCTGTAAACCCCTTATCTCCACAGGGTATTTTTCCCGTTCTCAACAGCCTCTAAGATATAAAGTTTTACCACTCTTAAGTTTTTTATGAACACCTACTGTCCATCGCCACGGACTCAATTCTGGACTCATTAGGGTAAAGCAATGTGCTGAAGCCTTCCCTAGTATCTCCAAGTGAGCTATCTGAGGAGGCTAAGACGCAATGTCACACACGTCCCTGTGGTCTCCCTTAGCATAAGTACCGAAAAGTATTACTACTCTAGGATCAAGTTTGGGTTGGGATATTTTATGCAAAATCTCCTAACCCCTTTATTCACACGGGGTTTTCTTACCACATCCCGGTTACGACCTTGTAGGTTTGTGATTATAATAGTTAGCCATCTTAATCGTATACATCAGGTAACCGGACGGGATGCTCCTTACCCAGCTCTTTCCCGCAGGCCTTGATATCTTGGGATCAATGCACCGCAACGTTGGAGTAAAAGGGGGACGGAGAGGCCCCAGGGATCTACATGGCGGAAGCTTAGCATTGCTTTGACCGCCTTTCCGACCGCTTGCTAAGACTCAGGACACACTCATGTAACTCGTCCTCCACATACACTTGAGCCGTCTTCAATTTCATCTCATTTTGCCTCAACCAGCCGTAAGGATAGTTGCACCGTCCGGTATTATCTAAAAATTTTAAGGTCTTCGCTGTTTTCCAACTTTTCTATAAATTCTTACGGGACGGCATTAATACTCACTATCTTCTCCCCGCTACTGTTGTAGACGTGTACCGCACAAGCCGAGCACGGGTCGAAGCTCCTGACAATCCTGAGTACGTCTAAGCCTGTTACCCCGTTCTCTTCAGTGACCCTTTGACCGACTATCGACCTCTCTACCGGTCCTCCTTTACTGAAATTCCTATCTGTAGGCGTTACTATCTGGTACCTCTGTATCGTCCCCTGCTTGGAGATCATCCAGTGAGCGTTACCGCCTCTGGGGGCATCGTGAGCCCCTACAGCCATCTCGTTTACTTTTCCAGTTGAGTTACTGTTGAACTTCTTTATGACTTCATAGTTTAACAGGAAGTCTGCGAGGAAGTAAACTGTGAAGACTCTCGCGAAGAACCTCTCTATAACATCATTACTTCTATACTCCCACTCCTCACCAAAAGCTCTAGGCTTACCCTTCACCTTTCTGTAAGTGTATAGCCTGGCTATATCACCCGTCGTCGGGAGATATTCCTCCTTACCCAGACTCTGTCTAACGGTAAATAAATAGTTCCTGCCCGATACCTTCAACTTTGTCTCCTTATTCCAAGGGTGCCTTTCGTCGACTTCATTACCTAGAGGGTCCTTTTCTACGGTCTTCTCCCATTTCTCATAGGGAGTCCCGTCCACGTCTATTCTTACCCCTAAGAGGATGCTTCTGAGGTCTCGGGTCACTATTTCTCCGCCCTTTATTAATGCAGGAGGAATAACTCTTTTTGAAGCCCAGCTACCCATGTTTTCATAAGTAGCGTCGTAATCGTGGGACTCGAAAAGACCGTAGGTAACGAAGTCTTCTCCTATGTTTTTATACATCCCTTGGAAGAAGTCCCTGAGCTCTTTAGCTACGTAGAACAACTTCTCCAGCTCAGGTCTGAGCTCTTTGATCCCTTCCTTTATCTTCTGGTCCGCGTTCTGGTCCCTTACCTCTAATCCCCCAGCTTTCAATGAAACAGGTTGAGGATACCTTAACCAGATTAACGTTGCCAGATCTCTGATCTTTGTCTGTACTTTCAGGGCCGTCTTGTATACATCACCGCTGAAATAGAGCTGTTGCATTAAGTCGACCATTTTGGTGTAGCCGTGATGGTCTTTATAGGTACAGTAAGTCTCCTTTGCTCTATCTAATAACGAGGGGCTGTGTCTGGAGGTTACGTTCGTAGAGAAGTCTATTGCTTCAAACATGAAGGCAACAACGACATTGTTATACATTATGTCAGCTAACGCGTAAGCCATATTCCTGAGGTCTATATATCCCTCACTCGGGTAGACACCCTTGGCCATCTCTAGTGTTTCAATAGATACTAAAGCGTGAGTCGCACCGCAGACCCCGCATATCTTTTCGGTAAGGTTAGGGGCCAGGTCTATCTTCTTGTTTTTCAGCAGTATCTCAAAGCCCCTGAACATCGTAATCTCGACGTTGGCGTCGCTATAGACATTACCGTCAACTTTTACATCTACACCTAAATGGCCCTCGATCCTCGTAATAGGTTCCAATTTCAAGGCTTTCCACCTGCGAGGGCTTGGTAGATCATGGCTATCATCATTTTATCTGAAGCCGGACAGCCCGGGACTTCATAGACGGGTTTTCCTAAGAACTCCCTAACCCCCATGTACCCCAACTCCCTTATTATACCTCCGTTTACTGCACATGAGCCTACGGCTATAATTGCTTTAGCCTTTTGGCTGAGCCTCATGATGAGCTCATTACACGTCATATCCCCTACGTAACATAACCTTTCGTCTTTAGGTATCGCACCTTCAATTACCAGGATAAAGTCCTCTTGTGATAGAACGTCCTTGAGGTACTCTAGCCCGCTTTTTTCGGCACACATTAGGGAGAATATCTTAAATGGCGAAGACTGGAAGAACATTTCGTCTAGTGCCTTACAACCGGACTTTAAGATCGATACGCTCTCACCTGAGCAGGATTGCGCCTCTATCCAGACTACATTGCTTTTCAATACTTTTTCTAAGACTTCACAATAGTCCATAGAAAATTATCACTTTTCAGGTATTTAAACATTTAAGGTTAGATAAAAATCTAATAGTTAAACATGGATTTATTTCAAGTTCCATTAAGAACTGTCTATCGGTTACCGAGTTTCTCGCCGTGAGGGCTATAAAAATCCTATCAAATAGAGTAGGGCTCAGTTATATCAGGTGGGTCGCTGAGGCACTCGTTGCAAACTGAAATTTTTCCCTCGAACTAGTACAATTCGTGGACAAATAATTATGCAAAATCACCCGGGTGAAGTAAATTATAAACCCGTCACCTTACACTTTTATACGTACTATGCACCAATATTGTTTTGTGCATACTATACAGATAGAGTCCACAAAATACCTATGAATCGCCCTATCAGATACTACAAGGTAGTTTTATCGTAAAATAAAAATTATTTATTTTTTAGTTGGAAATACTATAATATCATTAAAATGATATTTTAGAACACAATATTTAATAAGGCTGGTGGTGATATTAAGTTTGTAACCCCTATGAGTGATCCTAAGAGTGTAATTACTAGACTACACGGTGCAGGAGGCTCTTATATGCATAACCTTATAAAAGAGTACTTTCTCCCGCTCTACGACGGTTACGGAGAGATAGGGCTAGATGTACTTGATGACGGTGCAGTAGTTAACGGTGTGGTCTTCACAACTGACTCGTTTACCGTAAGACCGTTGTTTTTCAAAGGGGGCGACATCGGTAAGTTAGCTGTAAGCGGGACAGTTAACGATATTGCTATGATGGGGGGAGACCCAGTAGCCTTGAGCTTAGCTGTTGTAATTGAAGAAGGCTTCAGCAAAGTTGACCTTGCAAAGATCTCGGAGAGTATTAAGAAAACGGCAGAAGAGGCAGGAGTCCACATAGTGACCGGGGACACTAAAGTAATGGAAAAAGGTGCATTAGATAAGATGATAATTAATACAAGCGGTATAGGAGTTTCTTCAGATGCCCTAAAGTACAACTTTTCAGTCCTCAGGAAGACTAGAGAAGTCAAACACGAATGGTTAGTCCCGATGAATTTGAGGGACGGAGACAAGATAATCGTCTCGGGAAATATAGGAGACCACGCCATTGCAATCCTCTCGTCCAGAGAGGGAATAGAGTTCGAAATAAGTGTCGAATCCGACGTAGCACCGTTGAACAAAATGATGAAAGCAGTATTAGAAGTAGGAGGGATAGCTGACGCTAAAGACCCTACCAGAGGGGGTCTGGCAGACCTATTGAACGACTGGAGTGAAAAGTCCGGTCTGGGAATATACATTAGGGAAAACGATATACCGGTCAGAGAAGACGTAAGAAATGCAGTAGAGTTTCTAGGTTTAGACCTGATGGAACTGGGAAATGAAGGAAAAGCAGTCCTCGCAGTATCACCCGAGATGGTCAGGGACATATTAGACACGTTACATAAAACACCGTGGGGAAAGGACGCAGAGGTAATAGGTGAAGTGAGGAAGGATATTCAAGGTGTGATCCTAGAGACTGTGGTCGGAGGGAAGAGGCTTGTGACAAGACCAGTAGGTGACCCCGTCCCGAGGATCTGTTAGGTGAGGGTCATGGCTAGGCTCGTGTGTTTAAATTGTGGGCACGAAGAAAGGGTTCCCATGCACTGCGGTAGGGAGATGGTATACGTGTTGAAAGGGAACTTCAGGAAATACGAATATTTGAGGTGCCAGGTTTGCGGGTATGAGGTAACAGTACCCTTACACTGTTCGATCCCGATGCTTTACACTGATGAGGACTACTTACCCATTTCAGCACTAAGCAAAAGTGAGATAGAAGAAATGAAAAAAATTTACGGTGGTTAAAATGTGTGTAGCTTACCCCGGGAAAGTAATCGAAATAAGCGGAGAGTTCGCAAAGGTAGACTTCGGAGGTACTGTGAAAGACAACGTATTGATCTCGTTAGTAAACGCCAAGGTAGGCGACTATGTCTTAGTCCACGCAGGATATGCAATTCAGGTAGTTGATGAAGAAGAGGCTAAGAAGACTATTGAAATGTGGGAAGAAATGACTAAAGAAATGGATGAAGAACAGAGGAAAAGGGACTTATATGAGGCAATAGGTGGTAAAGATGAGTAACCAAAGTGAAAATAAAGGAAAAGAAAAGGAGAGATTACCTCAGATACTAAAGTATTACAGAAACCCCACTCTAGCTAAAGCTGTAGTAGAGAAGATAAATGACGTCGCCAGAAAAATCCAAGAGGATATTGCCATAATGCACGTATGTGGCTCCCACGAGTGGACAATCACGCATTACGGTATAAGGGCTCTCCTGCCGGATAACGTACAAGTAAGGGCTGGACCAGGTTGCCCCGTCTGCATAACTCCCGCTACTGATATTGACGACGCTGTCAAACTGGCATTGGACGGGGTAGTCGTTACTACTTACGGTGATATGAGCAGGAGTAAAGGGACTAAAATGAGCCTCCAAGACGCAAAAGCACTCGGTGCAGATGTAAGAGTCATTTACGGAGTCCAAGACGCTGTAGCAATGGCGAGAAAAGAGCCGGACAAGGACTTCCTGTTTTTTGCTGTAGGTATGGACACTACTGCCCCGGCTACCGCTTTCGAGATCCTTAGAGGCGTCCCCAGAAATTTGAGCTTTCTTGTATCTTACAGATATACGCCCTCAATCCAGGGCTCCGTCATGGAGTCTAACGTGCTCGGTATTGATGCCTTTATGTCGGCAGGACATTCGGCAACTATAACGGGGATGAAACCCTATTACGAGTACTTCCTGAGGACTAAAAAACCAGTAGTGTTTTCCGGGTTCGAACCTATAGACGTGCTATTATCCATTTACATGCTATTACGGCAAATACATGAGGGGAAGCCCATGTTAGAAAACGAATACACAAGGGCTGTTACGTGGGAGGGAAATGTTAAGGCCCAGGAGGTCATGGATAGGGTATTTGACCTCGAGGACGGGTATGTGAGGGGAGTCGCTGTTTTTCCTAAAGCGGGGTTTAAGATAAAAGACGAATTTAAGGACGTTGACGCCAGAGAGAAATACGGGCTGAGGAAAGGTATTTCAACTAAAGACGAGTATGTAGCAGGCGCTAGGTGTGGAGAGGTGGTTATGGGACTGATTGACCCGCCCGAATGTCCACTCTATATGAAGACTTGTACACCTGAAGACCCTAAAGGCTCTCCCATGGTGTCCCAGGAGGGGACGTGTTGGATATGGGCCCACCACAAGATCGTTAATTACGTCCCTAGGTGTAAGAGGTGATAAGTACGGTATACATGATCGGTAATACCTATTGTAAGCTCTGCCAGTCTGACGAAGGACAGCTTAAAAAAGAGCTAGTGAAGAGTGTAAGGGCTTTCTATTATAAAGGGCTGATCACCAATGCAGGGGGGAACCAGAGTGCCAGGCTGCCGGGAAGTAATAAGGTCTGGATCACTCCTTCAGGTTATCCCAGGATGAGCTTAACGGAGGATGACCTCATAGCGGTAGACTTAGACGGTAATGTAATCGAAGGGGACCTGAAACCGTCAATAGAGACTTTTGCTCATTTGGAAGTATACAAAAGGAGGCCTGACGTAAATTCAGTTATCCACGCCCACGTCCCTTACGTTATGGGGGCTTCTATCTCAGGCTACTTGGAAGTTACTCACGGAGAGGCTGCAGCAATACTAGGTGAGGTAAAGATAGTACCTTACGCCCACCCCGGGACGAAAGAGTTGGCTAAATATATAGGAGACGCGTTCCAAGGGGAGGGCATGAAAGTACCTAGAGTAGTGATAACTCAAAACCACGGGGCGTTTTCCGCCGGTGCGTGTATCCACGAAGCGAGGGCTTTCATAGAGATCCTTGACGAGTGGGCTAGGTTCAACGTAGCAGCAAAGGCCCTTGGGGGTATAAGGCATAAGTTGAGTTTAATAGACCTGAGGAAGCCTGGGGCCGGGTATATTAGGGCGGTGAAGTTCGGTGGGAGAAGCGGGTCTAAGTGAGGTCGTAGAGCCTGAAACCGGGGTCTCAGTCGTAGAACTGGGACTCGTAAGAGAAGGGGAGGACGGAATTATATACTACAGACCTATATCGCCATACACTCCCCCGATACTTGTTATTGCTTTAGGCGTAGAGCTAGTTATACGCACTGGGAGGAGGGTAAAGGTCGAAGATTATTACCTCGAAGAAGAAATTAACATGAGGTTAGATATGCTCTATGAGTCAATTAGCGGTCAAACTACTTGAAATGGCTGAAATAGAGAAAGACCTTGTAGTAAAACTTTCAGCCCTTTTAGAATGTGTGGAAGACCTAGTAGAGGTAGACGATAGTAGCCCAGACTTTAAGAAGAGGGCTTTAGAGGAGATAAGAAAGGATAAAGAGCTCTATGAAGTGTATGAGGAGATTATTGACGCCATGTTCGAGCTAGTAATTAACGGTTCCTCCCCTGATATTGATAAAATAATCCTAGACGTTAAGAAGAGAATGGTAAAAGCGGGGAAGTAGATGATGAAGCCAAAACGACTTTTCCACGCACCGTCTTACGCTATTTTTTCACAAAAGTAATTGTGAGAGTGAAGTATATACTAATGCTTATTCCTCGCTGTCTTGTTTTGATAAAATATCTAGGATAGCATTTATGAAAAATCGTGACAGTTAGACATTAAACCCTTAACACTTTCCTTAAATACTTATCATGTTAAAATGCTTTAGACCCCAAAAGCCCTAAACCGGAAAGACGTAGTAATACTATACATCTAATTAGTAAAAACATGACGACGTAATGGTTTTACGTAAAACGCTAATTTGGGGAGTCCTGAAACTAATTTATCCCAGACCCTAATTAATATTTGCATTCTATATTTAATAGTTAAAACCTCACTACGCTAAGGCAAATGGAATTCACAAAAGACACCTGGATGGCTTTAGAGCTTTAAGCTTAACACAAGCTTTAAATAAAATTAACTGGTTTAAGATACAAAAAAATTTTATCTTCTTAAGACTAAAACTACTCCAACTGCTACTATTACAGCTATTCCTACTATAATACCGATATATAGTATGGGTGTGCCAGAGGTGGTAGGAGGTGCAGGAGTTGTAGACATAGGGGTCTTTACGGCTGTACTCGTATTCGACATGGTCGAGGTCGCGGTGACCGGTTGGGGGAAGTTTACCTCGTAGACTGTGACCTGAGTCTCGCCGCTAGGAAGAGAGACCCCGATGCTCATGGTGTTGGTAATGCTCAAGTTAGAATAGGCTTTGACTACATAATATGCGTAAGGGTTTATCGGTGTTATGGCTACGTCCGGTTCAGATAGTCCGCTGTATAATGAGGGGACACCTACTTGCCCTATACTAACGCTACCCCTTACAGTTCCGTTATTATTAAGGAATGCCAGTGTGAACTGATTACTTTCATTTAATAGTATTACGTTGTCCTCAGTAATATCGCTACTGGTCACGTTTCCGCTCAAGACGTAGCTCGTAATACCGCCTGCGTATACGTCCGTAACGTTAGTACCTCCCAGTGTAGGGTTAGCTACTAAGAAGTACTCCCCTTGGTTGTAGTAAAAGTTAGTCAAGAGCGTAGTCCTGTTCATCGTAAAGCTACCCGGGCCCGGTAGAGTTACTTCCTTAACTTGCGTGACCAACGGTATTTTTCCCACTAATGTTAGGCCGTTACCGTTATACTTTTCTACGGTTACTTCATGGCTGCCGAATATACTGACGTATAACTGACCGCCTAAGTTCTGTAAGGCTATATATGGTGACGTATTGGTCAAACTTATACTAGACGTTATCTCACCGTTAGACAAGTCTATCCCTACTATTGTGGAATTTGTGGTCGGGTACTGTGAGGCTTGCCCGTAAAACGCGGTCTCTGCAAAAGGAGTACTGTTTACCATGAAGAGCTGGTCTCCGACCACAGTAGCCACACTTTCAGTAATTATGGTTGACACTTTAGTCGATTCGGGGAGGTCGTACGGTATAAAGCCGTTAAAGAAGTGGTACTCCTCAGTCCATACTATTTTACCGTCGTTGTTGAATAACGTGATGTTAATAGGTATACTTTGAGGCACTTGACCTAAGGGCTGTCCAGTAACTAAATCGGAGTCGTTTTCCATCACAAGGAGGACGCCGCTGGGTAACTGGAGTTCCATTTGAGGTAACAGGTTTGTTACAGTGATATTAGCGTTGTTTAACATTATGGTAAAGTTGGAGGATAAACTTACCTCCGTAAGGTTAGTCGACGGGTTTTTGAAAGAGGATAAACTTATTTTCGCGAGCTGTAACGCAGAAACGTTTATAAGAGGGCTCTGGGCCTCTTTTCCCCCTGCGAGTAAGCCGTTTAGGGTGAAAGTGTTGACCAGCCTCAGACCGCTGAAGACGTATACATAAGACTCATACTTGTAACTTCCTACACCAGAAGGTGTTGATGGGGGAGTAAAGGTATCTACTACCACATAGAGGTCTCCGTCTTTGGTAAAAGTGAAAACACCTGATATACCGCTCAATATAGACTTATACAGTAATGCTTTAGTAGTACTGTTAACGTAATATATGTATAATGTGGAAGACTCTTGCTGGTTAGGGCTGATAAAGGAAAAGTTAACATAACTCAGTGCTATTACCAAGCCGTGATCATATGGCGTTACGCTGTCTATAGTCAACGTAGGTATGTTAACTGTTAAAGAACCTACTTGCCTCACCTGCGGAGCTGGCTGTGCTGTCATAACCACAGTTAAAAAGAGGAGGGAAAAGAGCAGTAGAGTTAGAAAGGAAGTTTTTCTCATTGAAAAAGTATCATTACGTCCATTTATAAATCCTTTCCAAATAATTATTTAATGGATTCATTGAATCTGTCTCATAATGACTGACCAAGCATTCCCGGACACGTGACGCTCTGAAGGGTGAAGCCCCCTTTATCGCCTAACTAACTTGCTCGGGAGTAGCCCTAGTCGATGACCCTTCGCATAATGAGGCCTGTGATTGTGATGTAACGTTTTAGGTAAAATCCTTGCGTCGATATGTTTTTACTAATTAGGTTTTGAGTTATTATATACTTTACGATCAGGAATAGAAGAGGAGGTCTTAAATGCCAAGATTTAAGTATAAGTATTTACGTAAATATTTAGGGTAATACTCAAACGCCGCGATTTCCTCAATAACCGCTACTCTGTTTAAACGAAATTATTATACCTCACATATTCATAGTTTAACAATACTCTTCTATTTCGACTACATTTAACTTAATTTATTCTATGGAAGAGTATTTTATTACATAGGTGTTCTTAAACATCTTAATTTAAGAAATAATCAAGTTGCTAAGAAGTAGGGAATGGATAAGGCTTCACGGAAAATCTCTGTAAGGAGGTAGATGCTTAAGACGTTCGCCAGACTATATCGTAAGTTATTAACTCCATACACAATATTGAGTATTCCCCTTACTATTCTGTCCTTATCACCTTACTTCTCTTTGTTAAAGTACATTAAGTATTGGCTATAAGTTCTAATACACGATTTAATCTTAGGAATGGCTTTCTAGAATATTCTCTATATTTTACCATTAAGTGTACCAGGAGTTCATCTAAGTTATTAAAAAGTTCCGGACCTAATCTAAAATTTCTAAAACTTTTATTTAATTTATCATAGAGTTCTTTAGCATCAGTAACGTCTTTTTGAGTTAGAATGCGTCCACTAACCCCGGTTTCATTAATTTTTTCTAAAAATTTTATCATGTCTTCTTCTATCTCGTGTGACGAGAACCTATCATTATTTAAATCACCATTATAAGTAATGACGAGAACCTTATAGTAGTCATGAGATATGTAAACCCCGCTAATATCCTCCTTAATGTTATCCCCTAATGTACTCCTAAAATTCTCGTATTTACGCTGGTTATCGATATCCCCTATAAAAACTATTGTCTTAGCTTGTTTGTAAATCCTATTCTCTATTAGCTTAAACTTATTATATATTATGTTCCAATTATCTATACCAGTTATTCCTAAGTATGAAGTTTTTGTAAACGCTAAAGTTTTACTGCAATTTAGTACAATAGCAGACATAGTTAATATTACTCTAAAATCCATCTCGCCATCCAGAATGAAGATTAAAGCATTGATCTTCTCATTAGAGTCTTTAGATTCCCAGATTTCAATTCTATACTTATTGAGTTGTCTTTTCACTCTGTTGAAGTCATTAGATAAGTCAAGGGTTAACAGTTTTACTTTTACCACTCCTTATCACCCTGATTATTGCCCTTGAGTCTAAGCCTAACTTTTTGTACTCCTCAAGGTCTTGTACCTCTTCTACCCTTAGTATACCGTCCTTATCTATATCAATAACAACGCATTTACCGTCTTTTGCGATATCTTTTGCGACATCAAGGTTATGCGTAGTCACTATAACTTGAGAAGGTATATTAGAAAACCAAGCGATGACCTTACCTAGTATTGAAGGGTTTAAGTGGGACTCGATATCGTCCCATAAAATTATACTAGGCTTTAAGTACTCATACAATATCCTTGAAATTATATAGATTTTCACACCTTCCCCAACGTCATTAAGCCTTACCCTTTTACCGTCTTTTCTAATCAGGTAAAAAGTGTAAGTCCCACCGAAAGGTTCTAACGTCATTGTTAAATACTCTTCTACGTTAATCTCGTTAATTTCGTTGAAAATATCGGTAAATATTTCAGTGTAATTAGAAATTTCCTCCCAATTGTCCTTAATAAATTTGATATAACGGTGCAATAACCTCGGGCTTAAATATAAAGCCTTTACTTCCTCACCTTTCCCAGCATTAACGTATTTTAGTATGTCGTAGTATTCTATCTCGTCCCCCCTGAGTACAGGTGAGGTCGCAGTATTATAAAACCTATAAATGAATTTATTATTACCTTTTTTAACATCGTGGAGGTACGCCAACAACTCGAGACTAGTATTAAAGCCTGGTATTTTCTGCTCTGGGCCTGAAAGTAAATAAATTGCGTCTAAAATTGTAGTTTTTCCAGCATTATTCGCGCCAATTATAACATTAACTCTGTCAAGGTTAAGTTTACCGTATGCTATTCCCCTAAAGTCCTTGATCTCAACTTCACTAAACCCTGCCTTTTCTACTTTATCTACTGTAGTCGCCTCCCCTTCGTATACGCCTAGAAAATTAACTTCCACTCTTGCAGTATTACCCCCGCTATTGGCGACTAAGTAAACTGAACCTTTATGCCTTGAGAAGTTGAATGTCAAAGGGCCGTACTCATCTATCCATAAACCTATTTTATGCGTAGCAAATAGTTTTAAATTATGGCAACCGGTTAGATCTTTGTTTGTCTTAAGTATTTCACACTTACCGTCCTCGTTTATTACGACTAGGTCGGTTTTGGAATAATGTGGGTCAAAACCTACAGCGACACTACCTTTAGAATAATATTTACTACAACCACCTAACACCTTACCATGGCACTCCGGTACATTATCCGGCTCGTTTTCTGAGAAAAGCCCTAATAATAAGTTATCGGCCTCACCTTCATAACAATAACTTAATTCTAAGTATAGTGGGGCCTCCACTTCCTTCTTAGAATATAAGTAAGCTAACGAGTTCTTTTCGTTATTAAGCAAGGTTTTATCCTTTACTTCAGTTCTCTTTTCACACCCTTCATATTTAACCATCTTAAAGTCTTCTGGATATAAAAGCGTAAAGACCTTGTCTCTGGGGTACTCGTTCTCATTAGCCTTAAACAAGTAAACATAACGAGTCTTGGTATTAACATCGACGTAAAGCTTTCCTTTTTCTCCATAAGCATTTAAAACCCTTTTATTATCATCTAAGGCATAATAACCCTTAGCGTCAAAGTTAATGATGAGCAACCCTTGTTTAGCTCTAACTCTATATAGCATATTATAAAAATCCGTGAAAGGAGATATATGCTTTGTACAAGACTGTGATTTTCGGTTCAGTAATAAGTATGGAGGGATTCCTTTTCTAACTAGAGAATGATTACGCGTCGTCCTACACTAGCCTCAGCTTTTAGCTCGTGATGTGTGATTCCAAATTTTTTATAAGTATATTAATCACTACAACTCTAGAAATAATATAGTTTATTACTCCGTATATCAAGAATTATATTCTTTTTATTTGAGTGCGGTGATAGTGTCTTCATTTGCATATAAATTTATCAAATGGCCTTTCTTTATAAAGAGTATAAATATTGAATTAACATATTACTTTGTACTGAAAATTTATAGAAACATAAATAGATTAATGGCGACACTATCACCTCTCTCACTGATTTTATACATAACACTTTAATAATATTACTCTCTTCGCTAATTTTCACTAATGATGTAGGGACTTAAGAAGTGGTTTCCTGTTTTTTAATAATATTTTAGAGAAGATTAAAAGAGGTGAAGAGTTGAACAGTGTAGAGATGGAGATAGTTTCACGTTTATGTTTCCAACCTGCAACTAATTGAATACGTAGATAAAAGGGTTAGTGACGTCGAGGAGAATTTGAGGGACGAAATAAGGGGAACCAGAGAGGGTTTGGAAAAGGAGATAAGGGAGACAAAGGATTACTTGGAGAAGGAGATCGAAGTAACAGGGAGTAGTCTTGAAACAAAATAGGGGAGACGAGAGAATATTTAGGTAAAAAGATTGAAGCAACAAGGAGTAATTTGGGCTTTGCTCACTGAAGAGGTTTATATCAAGGACTTTGTTGGCTATCTAGACAAGTCAGGTGAGAGGGTTGTAAGTGTTTATAGACGTTATGAGAGTAGTGTTGGGGAGATAGGTGCTTTAGTGGAAACTCAGAATAGGGTTTATGTGGTTGAGGTTAAGATGAAGGCTGAGTTCAAGAACGTTGACGAATTAATATCTAAGGCTAAGGCTGTAAGTGAGGAATATAAAGATAAGAGTGTTAGTCCCGGTATTGACTGGTGCTAAGACCAATAAGACTGTTAGGGGTCACGCTAAAGGGCTTAACGTAACGGTAGTATAAACCTCTCTTCGTGACGTTGTCCGACTAGTTATATTCTATAATCGGTACTTAGTACTAGACTATTCCCTGTTCAATTGAATATAAAAATTGAGGAAACAAAGTAATCTAACTTGATCTTTACTTGGCTGTGACCACCCCATTATGTAAAACCACAGTACTTGGAGGCTGAGAGTTGGCTCCAGCACAAACATTAGTGCCATTATTAAGCTTAGACTTGACTTGGAAGCAAACTTAGTAAGTGTTACTGAGCGGGAAAAGTATTTAAGATGCCTTGAGTATTACATCGGGGCTTTACTGCACGTTAACGATATCGCGTTTTTCTCTAACCTACGACAAATAGAATTCTTAAATTAAAAGCCTTGTTAAACCCCACATGCTTATCTTATGGTTTAACTCTATATCATAAGTTAAACTTTAATAATTGTTAGACTAAACACTTCATATGGAAGTAAAAGTACACAAGAAAGGGATCATAGTTATACCCGCCGAGGTCAGGAGGAGACTTGACGTTAAGGAAGGCTCTGTCCTAGAGTTAGAGGTCGAAGGTGATAAAATCATTTTAAAACGTAAAACGAGCCTACTTGACGCATTCGGCATAGATGAAGACATGGGGGGTTCTGCTGTAAAGGAGTTGGAGGAACTGAGGAAGGAAGAAATTGAAAAAGAGAGTTCTGTTTGATACGGGTTTTTTCCACGTATATTTTTCCGGGCTTAACGATAAGGCTAAGAAAGTCGTAGAAGAGGTCTACACGGGTAAAAGTATAGGCTATACTTTGGACCTTAATTTGGCAGAGTTCTTTTATATTTATGGTAAACTCAAGGGAGTGGAAGAAACCAAGGTCAGGCTTTCATTAATTTTAAACTCACCAATAAAGGTCGTTAGTACTAGCAAGGAACTCGCCTTAAGGGCCGGTGAGATAAAAGTCGAGCACCGAGACCTTTCCATAGTGGACTGTTTTGTAATAGCCTTTGCTGAAAAAGAGGGTGCTGTAATATATACTACGGATTCTGGGATAGGGAGAGTATACAAAAATATAATTCTATTGAACTGAAGCCAAGGAGAAAAGGGCAGAAGGAGATCCCTGATCTCATCTCCACGTTAAATTTGATAATAAACGTAAGTGTCTATCATTGTATCTGGTCGTTTTTCCTTACATCCTTCGGTACAGTATTGAGCTGGTCCCCTTACGTTAGTGGTTACAGTGAAGGGATCGGAGTCGGCTTTAAATAGTTATTACTTCGCACACCCCTCGATCCTGCAATTCCGGGTACTTGGCTAAGACATATTGGGCTAACCCCAGTGCTTTAGCAACATGTTGTCCTCACCAATTACAGACGTTTTAGGGGTTTTGGGTAAAAATCCTCCGCTGTAGGAATTGTAATAATGGCGTTGGGAATAGTTTCAGCAGACGCACTGGACCTTTACACAACCTTGCACTAACGTCTCTCATCAGCTTGTGAAAAAGGACAGCGACAGTTATTGCAGCTTTTCTAGGCTTCATCGTCTTCTATCTAGTGCATGGGCTTCCTTGACTTATTAATAGACTTCAGTAGTTTAGGGGATTGGGTCTACTAGGTAAGCAAAGGGGACTTATATTGTGAGGAAGTAGGAGAGGTTTCACGAGGCTTGTTTAAACGGGCTTTGCCGCTATGAGTACTTTAAACAGTTTAGGAGGCGCTTGTTAATAAATCCAGTATACCTCTTACTTTTAACTCTCAGAGTGGGGGGATAAGGTTTATTACACTAGTAATGAACAAGGTCGAGGATAAGGCTCTGGACTTCAACTATAAAAATTTTGAAATAAAAGGTGAGATTTCAGAAAATCGTAGAAGACTAGGAAAAAACACTTTATTGAGTACTAACGGTAAGAAAATACTAACTTGTAGATATATGGACTAGGGCACTGCATCATTTTGCTATTGACTCTAGCAGTCCCGTGATCTTATAGCCGTCACCGGGAAGAAGTAATAAGGGACCAAAGACCGCCGTAATGTTAGTGACCTTGTCATGAGGTAGAGTCACTACTAAAGAAGACCCTATAGACGTTAAGTATTTAGCCGGTTTTGAGCTCGAAGACGGGGGTAAGCTAATAAAAGGGTGTATAACTTAGGCTCACAAGTCGTAGGGATTAGTAACAAGAGGACTTATAATTGCCGATAAAAGGGACTGAGACGGATGTAGTACCTATTAACGTTAAAGTGTACAATGGATCAATGTGGGTTAGAAACGAGTATCTTGTAGACGTTTTAAGAGTAGTAGCACTCATAGTCCTCTCACTCTTCTTCTTAGGTTTCAAATTCTTGAAATTAGGGGTTTATAGGTTACAGTTACTTTATTATTTACTACTATTCACACCTGTGACTATTTTCAATGAGGATACCAACATTATGGACATAAACAAAGATGAAGCCGGGATACTTGACGATAAAGAAGAGGTATACAAGACTTTAAGAGAAGTATTCAAATCATAAGCTAAAATATCGAAGTAATCCTATTACGCTAAGATGAGCTTTACAACAGTGCTCAGAGTACGTAGAACAGCAGAGGTATGAGGATAGCTGTAGAACAGCAGTGTCACTAAGGCTAAACTTTTTGTCTTGAGAGATATGGCTTTAATATCTCTAACTTAAACAGTATAGACGTAGTCTGTTTGAGAAGAATTGGAGAGAGGGGATTTTGACTTACATATCCCGCTTCATAACTAACCTTTACGCAAAACAGAGGTGTAATCAAACCTCAACGACGAAACTTGATATCGTTTATAAATAATTAAGGTATTTCTTTACAATTAATCACCTTTAAGACTCCCTCAATTTAGTTGCGAGGATTTACATAAACTTCCTCAAACTCACCTCAATTGCTACCTTTTAGCTAGATCGAAAAACGCCCTCCAGAACGGGTCTTCCTCTGGATGCCTAACCTCAACCCTACTCCCATCTTTCTTGACCAAAGTTACTCCCTCACCTTCAGTAACCTCACCTATTACACTTGCCTCGATACCGTTTCTATTCAATTCGTCTACAACCCCAGCCTTATCGGTCACAATGACCATTGTGCCTTCACTTATCGAAATCCAAGGATCTATATTAACTAACTTAGCGACCTCCATTACGGATCTCTTCATAAATAACCTATCCTCGTAAATTTTAATCCCCTTACCCGTGACTCTAGCGATCTCAGTCAAAGCACCGAACACCCCTCCCTCAGTAGCATCGTGCATTAAGTGTATCCCAACGTTAGAGGCAATTAAGCCGTCCTTCCAACAACTCATCTGCCAGTAAAGGTCGTAAGCTTCTTGAAAGACCTCCTTACTCAACCTCTCCTTAAAGTACTCCGAGTAAAGGTTAACCAGTAGTGCTGTAGCCTCTATTGCAGGCCCCTTAGTAATTATCACTTTATCCCCGACCTTAACTTTCGAAGGCATACCCAACCTTTCTTTACTACCTATCCCCATCATCACAAACCCCCCTACCATAGGGTAGTCTGTACCCTCATATACTCCAGTGTGACCTCCGACAACCATTACGTCTATCTCCTTTAAAGCCTCGTGGATCCCCAACCACATCTCCTTAAACTCCTCGTCAGCGATCTTAGGCGGTAAGTTTAAGTCTATTAAGGCATACCTAGGGGTATGCCGGAAGTCATTGCGTCACTTGCGAGGATGTGGACTGCGAACCAAGAAGCCTTCCTAAAACCGAACTGGGGGACGATAAATACCGGGTCAGCCTTGACTACTAAAACCCTCCCGTCACCCAAGTCTATTGCTCCGGTATCTACACCGTGTTGGAGCTTTACAATGACTTCGTCGTGAATTTTACCGAGGTTAGGGTAAATTATGTTGGTGAACACGTATTCATTAATTTTACCCAACCGACCCAACCGCATAATAACTAGAAAGGAGTTACTGGTTAATAAACCAGAAACTCATAATATGTTGAGCAATACACTTAACGTCGGGTGAGCTCACCACCAGATATATTCATTTTCTTGTCCACAAAGGTCAAGTTAATTGCCTCCTCTAGGGATCCTCTTTACCTTATCGAGCCTCAACTTCTGTGGGGGTCTGGGTGTGCAACAGTGCCCAGAAGAGAAGTTACAATCGTGAGTTAACCCGATCACTATCCCCTTAAAAAGTCAGCGACTAAGACCGATTATAACCCCTACTGCACCTTGTAACTGATAAGCCTTCTTTACTGCTTTAAAAGAAAGCACGTCCTCCGGTCTACCCTGAAACTCCTCATAAAACGGGTTTCTTATATACTGCGTTCAAGTCGCCGGAAACTCTCTTGACTAACTTTACGTCTTTATCTGGCCAATAGACCTAGTCGTCTACTACGACTATTCTTGACTCCCTCCTATTTATCACGTCTGAAGTTAGGAGTTTCTCCGGGTCGGCTGTTGACTTAATTACGTAAGTGTAGTTAAGCGGTAAAGAGTCGACTACCCGCTTAATAGTGTCGATGTTGTAGTTCTCGTCAATCAGGAAAACAAGCTCGATCGAAAACCCTCTAAAGGTCTTTACTTCAGCAACCTTTACTAGCAAGTCTTTCAGTTCTTTAACGTCGACACTCGCATTTAGTAATACGTATAACCCAGATATCCTGTCTAATTGTAAACTCTTGAACCCTTTTACGGCTACTAAAGTGAAGTCGTTAGGTACTGGAGTAGAAGACTCGTCAATTAAGTATATCATAATATGTTCTTTGAATCGCAAACTAATTAGCCTTTAATCGAGAGACACTGAGTTAATCGGGATAGCGTTTCCCTGTCATTCTGATAAAACGGTTTCCAAAGTAGCAACTACTCATTAACTGCTTATCAACAGTTAAACTTAATACTTTAAGTTCAACTTATGTAGTATGGTTTACTTAAAATTAAGGAAGAAGGGCGTCGTAATTATACCTAAGGAGATTAGGGAAAAGCTCGGTGTGAGTGAGGACGACATACTAATAGCAGATATAAAAGACGGCGAACTTATTTTACGTCCACTAAAGCCTAAAATTGTAAGAGTAGACCCTAAGCTGGTGGATGAAATCCTTAAGGAGGAGGGAGATGCAGAAAGGAGAAAAGAAGAAGAAATTTTCAGCAGTGATTGATACTGGAGTTCTAATAGAATATATTAATGAAAAAAGCGAGAATCATGAAAAGGTTAAAGAGTTAATAGACAGCAGTGATAGTACCCTTTACGTCACACCGATAAGTTTAAGTGAAGTACTATATGTAAGTTACAGAATATATAAAGTTGCAGGGCTTAACGATGCCAATAATCGTGCAAAAGACTTTGTAAAATGGTTATCATTTAAACTTAATGTTACGGACATTAATCAGAATATTATCATAGAAGCTGGTGAGATTAAAGAGAAATATGGGATAGCATTACCAGACTGTTACGTAATTGCTACTGCAAATTACTTGAAAGTAAAAGCGTTATTTAAAAAAGAGAAAGAGATCGTCCAAATCATAGATGAGTTGAGAAAAGATTTAGGCTGTATTATCACTTTTATAGATGAAATTTAACTTCGAGAGGCTTTTCGTTACATAACGTTTTCAGAATACTTACTTAACTGTATAGAGTTCTCAAGAAACTCGTCAGCGATCTCCACACTGACTATTTTACCTCCAGACACGTCGGCTAGACATTGCAAAGAGAGTGAATATTCCGATAGTAATACTGTCGTCGTCAATACCGACCCCTACGATTTTCCAAAGCAATATCACGGGCATCCCGTCATCTTGAGGAATTGTAGAAAGTACTTTCACTCTCTTCCCTACCTTCTTTAAAACACCCTAATACAGTAACGGGAGACGCGTACGTATTCCACACCCAGTTCCATAGGAGAGAGATCACATAAAGGAGTATTTAAGTGAGAGACAGTTAGGAAGTCATACCGGGAGAAGTGATGACAGGTTACCAGTATCATATAAAAATAAAAACGTGTGAGTAATAATATTACATAAAATGCAGAAGGTACTCAGAAAATATGAAAGAATAGACATCACGTGGAATTACTCAGTAACGCCAGAAGGTATCTACTATGTTAAATATTCTACTCGAAAGGTCCCGCTTATAGTCTTTGCAGTTTTACTCGTGTCCTTTTTCGGAATAGCAATCTTCGCCGGTTATGAACAATTAAACGGGTTTTACAGCCTCGCAAATTTGATAGACACGGTAGCCGGCATGGATCTACTTTTAATAATTATAGCACCACCCATAACATATGCAATTTTAAAGCAGAGGAGGTACATAAGTGACGTTTTAGGCACTCTAGTAGCTCTCTGGAGTGACGTGAAGACTATAGTAGTCACTAACGAAAGGCTGAAACACGAATTGAGAGGAAAATATAATGGGGTAAGCGTCGGAGTACAGTCGGGTACCTTTTCCGCTTCCGGTTATTCTGAAAGTGTAGGAGACTGGAGGGTGATTTTAAACGACGGGAGTGAGATAGTAATACCCAAAGTTAAAGACCCGGAAAGGACGTTAAATTACGTAAAGGCTAAGTTCAATCTAAACTTTTAATCGTCTTCTTTTCCTACTCGATAAATCTAACCTCTTCCCCTCACACTGGATTACATTCAGGCGTACTAGACTTGTAAATTAATGTAAACAAAAAACAACAAGTAGTATAAAAATCAAACAGTTGAATTCCAAAAGGGATTGAAAGACTAGTGTCTCTCTAAGCGTTGTACCTACTTCCCATGGCAGTTGAATCCCAAAAGTAATACACGTTCTTCTGACGATTTTGAAGCCTTTGAATTACAAAATCAGAGACTTTTAGATTGTTTCTGCAGAATTGAAAATGAGAAAACGTGATGAATAGCTTGAGGGCTTGGTCCCCAGACTTGTAATTTTTGCTACGCCGACATAAGAGGAGGGGGAAATTCCTCGTTGTAGATATTAGGAAATATGTATTCTCTTAAGTATATGTTTTTATACACAGTGTAAAAAGGGATTACGTTTTCTGCGTTGAATGTTTATTAGCCGAGAGATCTTCCATGTATTTCCTACCCCCATTTATGAACTCCTCTAGCGTTACAAGCCTATCCTTTACTGGGATCATGACATCAATGTTTATCCCTTGCTTATGAGCGCATTTTATCCTCCCTATAACTCCTTCTAAATCTAGGAGGGCTGCAATAGGCCTCATTACTACCCAAATCCTCTCTGCACAGCTAGCATATTTTTTCACTTCTAACACTTCATCGCTAGGCAAATAGCCAATACTGGTCTTAACGTCTATTGCAAGCCTCCTACTACTCACATATATGTCAGGCTTTAAACCACCACATACATCACTTTCAACCAAGATATCGCTTTCGTCTACCTTTTCATTCTCTATTAAGTGCTTTATAACAAATGCCTTTAATTCTCTGTGATAAGGGCTTTCATTACCTTGGTTGGGAATATCTAGATCTATGTAATTTCTCCTCAACCACCTCCAAGCAGAGCTCAGAAGTTCTTCAAACTTCTGCTTCGTTCTATCTAACGCGTCATAACCCTTCCAATTCAACTGATAACCAGAGGCTAAGTAGGCCAACGTTGATACTTCTTCTTTTGTCAAGTTATCTTCTACAATCCTATCTGGCTTATACACCAGTTTAGGTGACAAGATGTCATAAAGGCATTTAGGCATAATGATTATCGAGTAATTATAACCACTTATACCGTTAAGAGAGTCAATTAAAATCTCCTCTGTTTCCTTAATCGACTTGCACTCGTAATTGTCTTTACACACCTCGTCTTTTGATTTAATTAACTCACACAAATCTCTTTCTTTGTCCCTCTTCAACACGAAAATGCCGGAAGTAGTACCAACGTTCTTTAACGTTAACTTAGACAGATCGTTAACTCTAGAAACCGTTATCGGGTCTCTTTCATGCCCGTGAATTAACGCGACCTCAGTAGCGATGTATTTTATAGAATCCTCAATCCCATGTTTGTTTTCGTCGTAGATAATTAAAATTTTACCTCTATCCTTGTCTATGAACGACGACGTAAATGATAAGAAATTGTCCAGGAAATCAACGTCGAGGAACTCCTTGCCGTACTTTTCGTAGTTACTAGTCAGTTTAAGGCTTACGTCTAATGAGGGTATCGAAACGGATACTCTGGGAGGGAAGACCAACTTTGGCAACACAACTTTTTCCTCCTCTTTGACCTCAAAAGATGTGTCTAGCTGGCTCATCATGACGGTAGGAGATGGGGAAAAGTGTAGTTTTTGGACTTGTATCGGCTCTTCAAGGAGTGAGAATGAAGTGTCTAACGAGCTCATTGAAACGACTGGTTTTTGAGGGAATGACAATTTTATGACTTCGGGCTTACGCTCAGTTAATTTGAATTGTGTATCCAGCTCTCCTACACTCGTAACTTTAGGAGGTAATGGGAATTGGAGAACTAAAAGCGGGTTAAATGTCAAATTATCAGTAGGCTGAGAAATGTGTCTGAGTTCTGAAGAGACCCCAGCTTTTTTATCTATCGCCAATTTCTTCTTCTGTTGAGTTTCTATATCTTCTGATGGGGTAAAACTTTCTTTCTCTTCTCTCTTTTTACTTTCCATATCTCTTCACCGTAAGTATTTATAGATCTGGATATCTGTCGAATGATATAGAAATCATATCACCATTATTATAAAAATCTTTTATTCGGTATACATAGATAAGTATCAAACCTATATCATTTAGAAAGTTTACAAGATTATTCCTGTAAATTCTACAGTCAACATTAAACTTATTAATTGAACAAGTAAAATATCCTTCGCCTCTAATATCGATTTTAGATAGAGTTTTAATATTTGAGACTAATCTCCAGTAATCATCTATAATTCTCCGGTAATAATTTTCAGTGCTTGCTTTTAAATCTAAATATAAATAGAATACAAATTTTAAAAGTTTATATATTTTACAGTTAATTATCATAATTGCTGAACCAATACTTGTACCCACTAATTGATCATCTAATAAATTAAGTTTAATAGTATTAGCATAACCCCAAATTGTGTACTCCTTTTTAGGGTCTGGTAAATAGCTTATTTCCAATATTTTACTTAAGCCAAACATTTTCATTATCTCCTCGTTAAGTTTGGGGTATGCTAGTCTTAACGCCTTCAACGTTGTCCCTCTCAAACTAGTTACAAAGAACGTTTTAGGATTGTAAATGCTAAGAAAACTTGACGAGGTTTCCACAAACTCATTAAGAGTCTCCAATACGTTACGATAGTCAGTAAGTGAAGGAGGGGAAACGTTAGGCTTACTTATCCCCTTTGCGCTAAGGATGAAATCGAGGTTGGAGTAAATGTTAAGAAGCGTCTTGTATATATCATTCTCACTAAAATGTACCGGTACATTAATGCTCTCCCCTACTTTAATAGCGGAGATTACTGCATTCACGTCAAAGTTAAGTCCAAATACATCTCTGTAAAATTTTGACGCACTCAACTCAGTAAAACTTCCATCTTCCCTAACGCCACCAAGCAGTATTGCATTATACCCCTCGTCCTTTATTAACTCTATCACGTTCTTACCAGATAAGTTTCTAACTTGTTCGTAAATTTTCAGTAACTTGACTGTGGCTTCATACAACTTTAACACGTCTTGGTTGAAGTATTCGTTCCATGTGTTCATGTCGTAATACTTTATGTCGAGTATTCCTTCCTCCACATTAATAATCTTCTAAACCGCATATATATCTATTACAAGTATGTAAGCTTATTGAACTCAGCTCTACTTAATTCACGACGAGCTTTTTAGTTACTGATGTTTATAATCTCTTCATTGCTTTAAAAATGGCTTTAACATGTTAACTAAGCCCTTGTTTTAGTAGGTGAAAATTATTAAGTGATGATAACCTTCGTGACAGTACCTCATCATATATCTCCTTGAACTGTCTGTATCATTAATCTTATAAAATGATATTCTAACTTTCTTAAACATGCCTACATCTTCTATATTATACCAGATGTCGTTGCCATAGCTCATTTCCTCCCCACAAAGGAATTGAAAGCCTAGCCCTTGCCAATAACTACGTTAAGGCACTCCGTATCCTAATGAAAAGGGAGTGTTAGGAAGACTACATGAACAGTTATAAACGAAGTTAAGGGTCTTTCAATTCCTTTTGGGATCCAACAGGACGAACTACGCATCTTCTTCCAGGCAACGACTAGAGGTGTTGTGATAGAGCGAAGCAGTAGCTCTGGTCACTTCCTAGCCATTAAGGGAAATATACATCCCTCCGGCGAGGCTTTAAACGAATTAGGGGAAGAGCGTTTGACTCAATACTTAATCCGCTTTTCCTCATTTTGAAACTGGAAGTGAGGTAAGCTTGTTACATGACTCTATAGGCAACTCAAGGGTGGCACAGCTTGTAAGGCCCTTCAATGACAAGCTGGGAATAAACGTTATGAAGTTATAAATAAGGCTGTTTCAGGGTTAGACGGAATAGTAAGTTGGGGGACACGTTAGGTGAAGGAACTGGCGAAGCGGTGGCAACTTCAAGCGAATACTGGGGGGATTTGAAGGTACTGGAGGAGTATTTAACGTTGTAAACTCGACTTTAAAGTCACTGTCTGCGGTTTTACAGCTTCCGCTGGGGTAATGATGAAGGGTGACAGTGTTTGACTGTTCACCTGTTTATAAAATCCTCTACTGTAACGTTTTCTCTGAGCTTGACGAACAGTAATGTTAAAATTACCACAATGAGCGAGTTGAGTCCTACGATCACTAACGTCGTAATTTGGGAGTAGGCCACGAGTGATGCACTTATTATCTCAAAAACCAGTAGCTCTACTACGTCTATCAGGGAAGGCAGAGCCAGAGAAGGCGGTGTGCTTCTCCCGAAGGACATTGAGGGCCTCGATAGTGACGGGAACTTTAAGCTAAGTATTATCATCAAAAGTATTGTAAGCAGGATTACCATGAACCCGCCCACATAAAATAGGGTTAAGAACTGGGCTGAAGTCAAGAGGACCGGGAGGAATATTGCTACTAGGATCGTCGTTACCCCGTAGTAAATTGTGTAGTAAATTAAGGTGAATATCAGCGTGGCTTTCGTAATGATCGAGAACACATTTCTCGGCCCTCCCAGGTAGCTTAAGAATACCTCTATTTCGCTGTTCACCCTGAGGTTATAAAGGAAATAATAAGGGATAGACGAGGACAAGACTAAAGTAAATAGTGACGGGAGGAAGACTATGATTGGGGTTAGTGAGAGTATTACAGCTGCCTCAGTGGGGGGTAAGGTGATCCCGTAAGCTTCGTACAGCACTCTAGAATATAAAGTCGAATTAGTAGGTAGGTGGAGTTGACTTGTGGGGAGAAGTAAGAGAGAAAAGACAAAAATTAAAACTGCTATACTCAGAACTAAAGTTATTTTATTGTAAGAGTTCCTTTTGTAATTTTCAATATAAGCTCTCTTAATATACGCTTTGAGCACTGGGTCTAGTGCCAGCTTCACAGATATCTCCACCTTACCATTAAATAAGAGGTTATTGTAGTTTTTCCTTATGAAATGCTTGGTAAGTTCACCCCGATTGACACGCTGTACTCGTCGCTAATGTTTAAATAAAAGGGAAGAGTAATACACACGTGCAGTTGAGTGTTATAGATGCTGAGGTAGGTTATTACGGAAAGACTGTAGTAACTGTAAATTCGCTGAAATTGAACGAGAACGAAGTCGTCGCGTTAGTAGGCCCGAACGGTGCCGGCAAGACTACGCTTTTGAGGAGCTTAGCCGGGGTTTTAAAACCGATTAGGGGAAAAGTTGAGGTAGACGGGATAGATCTTTACTCTAAAGAAGGGGAGAAAATAAGGGAATTTATAGGCTATATGCCGGCTGAATATTCTCCACCTACTACCCTAACAGTAGGGGAATTTATCGAGTTCTGGTCTGAAATTTACGGTTCTCAGCCTATTGATATTCCTCTCCCGGCCCAAAAGAAGATTGAAGAGCTGAGTAGCGGTCAGAAGAAGCTCCTAAGCCTTTATAGGGTGTTCCTCCAAAACCCAAAAATCCTAATATTAGACGAACCTACGGCTAATTTAGACGTAAACTTCAGGCTAATGCTGTACGACAAGATAAATTTGATTAAAGAAGGGAGGATAATAATATATTCCACGCACGACATATCCGATTTGCCCATCTTCGCTACGAGGATAATTTTCATAAAAAACGGGAGGATAATAATGGACGGCGACCTGGAAGGACTGAGGAAGAACTTAGTGTATATTAGGGGTAAAATAAGGGGTTTCCCTCAAGGGGTGAAAATTATTAAAGAGTACGGCGATGGCAAGTTTTTGATCAAGTATGACGGGAAAATCAGTGAGTTAGTGAAGGAAACGGTGGGGCTGGGTAGTGAAATAGAAGAAGTCAGCGAGATAGACATGTATGAGTTATATAGACTGGTAATGGGAGATAAGGTCTAATCAGCTGTTTGAGGCGACAGGGGTCATAATGTGTAATTTTTCTATAAAGTTGAGCCGAGGGGAGTAGTAGACGCTGGTCAGCGTACAACGAAGAGAGTGTTACAGACTCTAATCCGAAAGAGTGAGCACTAACTTCGTTCGGCTGGTCGAAAAGGAGGTTCAATGCTTCTTCAAAAACCGGTCTGTCACTTGAGGTGGTTCTTTACTTCGCCCTTGCAGTCCACATAACTTACGTAAGTCTTCCCGTCCTTTCCTAACAGATAAGTGACGTTTTTCTCAAAACCCCCGTGTGCGAACAAGTTCCTCTCATCCGCACTACACTTTTTCCTAGGCTTCTCCCCATCTAAGACCTCTGCCAAAAGCTGTGGGCTTTCTCCTACCTTTACGCTTTTCAGCTTGTCGACCTCGTTACGCACTACTGCGGATATGGTTTCTGATGAAGAGAACTTCTTTGCGAGGCTCTCGATATCCTCTAAGCTCACCCACTCGCTTCCTCCATAGTTTATAGTGTTTATCCCCCTTACAATACCGTTTATTGCTGTGAGTAGTGAGTGTACGTAACTTATTTCTATAGGTAGTACTGTCTTGTATGTTAACACGTCGTTATCTAACTGGATTTTGACTATAAAGTCCTTGTGGTCCAGTACTTTTATCTCCCCCTCAATGCCGTCTAAGCACTTTTTCACCTCATCCCTCGACAGTACTATGTAGGGGAATATGCCAGAGAACAAAGCGTTAGCTAAGGAATAGATCAAGTCCGTGTCGCAGGTTTTCCCCACCGCCTTCTTCACGTTGCTTTTGTTTTCTGAAGATAGGAAAGGCGTTACGATGAAGAGTACTGCTTGCCTCATATACACCTTTCCTTCAAACACCTTGTCTATGTTGTAAGGCCCCGGGTTACCCCTGATTACAGGCTCTGAGTCGAATATCGTTAACCTCAACTTGTCTTCCCCCTTCTCAACTACGTAAGTATACGTCGCTAACTTTATTGCATCGGTAGCTAGGAGTGGCATGTAGTTTATCCCGTGGGTTATGTCTATGTACACCTCGTCCGGTTTCTCCTCTTCTAGTATTTTCAACGTGTTGTAATAGATGAAGTTGTAGTATAGCGTGTTCTTCCTGTCGGCTTGAATAAACTTACTGCCGAAAATGTTAGGGGCTACTATTACCTTCTCTTTGTCTAGGTTTAACTTCTGTTTTACATCGGTCGAAATGTTTTCAAAGCAAGTGTTGTAGTCCTTTGGTGGCTTGCATAAGCTTAGCCCGGCATATACTATCACGTCGTCTACGTCGAGTGCTTGTTCTATTGCCTTGAAGCTCGCGTTAGTTTGTAACGTTTTTGAATCTATTATGTAGTTTACTTGCTCGTAATTTTTGGGGTCACCTATTGGTGCGAAAAGGACTTTCATAAGAGAAAGATGGACGAGAAAAGTAAAAAAGTTGTGAGTTGGGTTAGCTACGTCAAGGGCAGTCTGAACAAAGACCGGAAAACCGTTCGGTTTGCCCTAGTCTCTAAAGGCGAGTGGTTTTTCCCCACACCTTACAAAAGGGGGATTTGGTCAAAGACCGGTGCTACGAGGAGTTAGTATTACGTTGGTTGAAAACTCCTTTCTTCTAGGCAGAGATCGCCAGCATTGCACACTTTTCTAACATCTTTTTCATCTCATTCCCCATAACACCTTCATAAGTTACCACTACCCTATCTCTCATGTACTCTATCTTACCTTTCCCGTAAGGTTCGCGGAACTCGATTTCTACAGTGTTTAAAACACCTATTAGGATTTTCGCTTTGCCCACATGCATTGTTCTGTTCAATACAGTGGACTCTACCTCGTTCCCCTTTATCTCGTATCTTATTACCTTCCCGAGGCAGGATATTAGAGTTATTAGATCGACTGTAATTGTATCGTTACCTCTTCTTTACATTCTATCTTATTAGTTATACAAGGCCTTGGTTTTTTCAGTTATTCTAGTGCAATGCATTCTAAGTACTTGACGTTTTCATCATTCTTGAGTTTACTTGTCTGGTCATAGAAGTCGAACTGTCTAGCTTGTAGAGGGGGTTTAAACTTAGCTAGTTCTTGCCTCCACGGGGTGACGTATAAGACCCTATCGATAGTCCTCAATACTACGATCACGTCTTTCCAGCACACGTAGGGGAATTTTAGTTCCTTCATCTTATGCCATTGGATTTCAGCATATATGATCATTCTGCCAACCTCTTTTCCAGCTTTTTAAGCGTATAAACACTGTAAAATGCTCTTATACTCAACACTATTACTAATAGGGAGACTACATCTACGAACGGTTTAATTGTAAGGGCGTAAGGTGAACTACTAGCTCTGAGGTCATTTAGTATCATGTATAATACTGCAGAAATTATCGTAAGTACCAGCACTACTAAGGAGAAATTAAAGAGTCTAGTTATCATGATCTCCGTTGAGATTATCATTACAACGTAGAACATAGCTCCAAATACTAAGAAGGAAGCTGCAATAAAGTTTAGACCACTATAAGGGATTACAATGGTGGTGTAATTGGGATTAGGACTCGGATAACGTAAAGGAAATCCCACTGAATATAAGGATAGATAGAAATATAATGAAGAAAGCGTCTAGAGCGTAGAAGATTAGAGAAACGTTTCTCATCATGGCAATTTAAGGTTCGATTCCGCTCTCGCCCATACGAGATCCCAAAGATTTATTTTCTATTTAAACTCTTTTAATCTAGACTCTAGAAATAGTAAGATAAGAATATATATTAGAAGCACTTGTGTAGGGTAGTTGTTGCAAGAACAAATATACGAAAATAAATTTAGGGTAGTGAAGCCAATATTTACATAATTTAAATATAGACAAGTGTTACTATGGACACTTACGTTGGGTGTAAGCTTAATTTGATTAGCTCTTGTCTTGAACTTTTTATACAGTTTCACCAAATTATTAATTATGAGTGAGAAGATAATTGAGGAGATACTTAATAACCCGCAGTTACTCTCGGCGTTGGCTGAGAAAGTTTATGAGAGGCTTAAGGACGAGATGGTGATAAAGAAGCTCGATGAGTACGGGGCTAGTATAAGGACGTTGCAGGAAGAGGTGAAAAAGCTTACTGAAGCAGTAGTGACACTACAAGAAGAGGTGAAAAGGCAAGGAGAGGCAATAAAGTCTTTACAGCAAGCTGTGGAGAAACAAGGAGAGGCAATAGTATCACTTCAGAAGACCGTGGATAAGCATACTGAGGCAATAACGTCACTCCAAGAAGAAGGGAAGAAGCTTACTGAAGCAGTATTGTCTTTGCAGAAGACTGTAGAGAAACAAGGAGAGGCAATAATGTCTTTACAAGGAGAAGTGAAGAAGCTTACAGAGACTGTGGATAAGCACGGAGAGGCAATAGCATCTCTACAGCAGGAGGTCAAGAAGTTATCGACTGAGATAGGCGGTTTTACTATGAGGGCAGGGAAGGGGATAGAGAGGACGATACTCGAGGTATATAAAGAGGCACTAAAGCTTCACGGAATAGACCCCAGTAAAGTAGTCCACGGGGTTATTGTAGACGATTTAGGCATTGTATCTAAAGGTAGAGCATATGAGGTCGACTTTTACGAGACTGATGATTACGTTTACGTGTTTGAGGTAAAGAACTTCGCTGATGAGGACACCTTAGACCAGATAGATATTAGGAGGAAACTGTTCTCTGCTAAATACCCTGATAAGAGGGTAAAGGTGTTCTTAGTAGCGAACTTCATATTGAAGAGAGTAAAGGAGGAGTTGGAGAAGGAGGGAGTGGAGGTAATCTACTCTCACATTATAAGCGATTATTGAGTCTCGAGAAATTCAATGTGTATATTTCTTGAAAAAGAGACAGAAATTTACTAATCAGTCAGAAAAAACCTCCAAAGGCGTATTATTCTAAATTCTCTTACCCTCAAAACCCACCTCGTCTTCCAAGTCCCAACTTACAAGGAGGTCTTTAAACCCTACTATCTCACTCCCCTTTACTAATGACCTCAATTCACTCTTGTTTAACTCGTCTAATGAAGAGAAATAAGAGACTTGAATTAACCTATTCCCCTTTTCGTCCACAAAGTCCACTTCGAAGTCTTCTCCCCTCAAATAGCTCACCCCCCTCTAGCTGGTCCTTCCTTAACAAGTGTATTACAACTACGTTTTCCATGAGACCACCGTAAGAGAAAGGTGCGACATAGTTCACTATCCCCGGGTCTACTACATAGACTTTTCTCTGGTTATTGAACTGTTTAGGGCTCCTGCTATATCTTTTTATGAAGAAAAGGAGGTAGGACTCTTGGATTGCGTTAATCCATTCCTCAACAGTAGTAGTGCTTAGCTTCGTTAAGTTTGCCAATTTCCTTACTGAGACTTCGGTAGAGTAGTATTTTTGTGATGGAAACGGCAAATTGTTTGAACTAGTCACCTCCCTAATTTCATACCTCCCTATCACGCCCTTAGTTATGATGTCGTTATAAATTGAAGGGATAATCCTCTTACCTAGGGTAAGGGCTTCCGGGAAACCCCCTTCCCTCAAATAGTCCTCCAACTCCCTCTCTATGTTAGAGGTCGACTTAGTAGAGTAGAGATTTATCTCGACCCCTTTAGACCTCAAATGAAAATGGAAAGAGGGTCAAGTCCACGTGTCTCCCGGTCAACGCAGTAGATAGTTCACCGGAAAGTAGACTTGAACTACTCCAGGTGACTATTACGCTCCTTAACCTGTTTACAAATAACCCCCAGCCCTTAACGTACTGGGGCTCATCTATAACGACGTATTCGAAATCACCGTAAAGTTTATAAAAAGCCCTTGTTAACGAGTCGAAGTCGTTAAACCCTGCTAGCCTATCGTCGCTGAAGTCTACGTACGCGAAGTTCTTCCCCTTAACCAGTAAGTAGGCTAGTGTCGATTTGCCAGAACGCCTAAGATTGCAAGGACATTAGGTCTAGAAAGGTAAGGCTTCACGTCGAAAGGCAAGTCTCTGTCAATAACCCTTTATTTTTCTAAAGTGTCTAAGTACTCTCTCTGATCTCTTAACACCCTCTTTAACTCTTCAGCCACAGTAATTAAGAAGAAGTGTCGGATAAAATGTTTTACTATACTAAAACAGTCGTAACTTCGTTTCAGTTGTGAGCCACCTACGATTGTAAGAGGTAAACCCAGAGGTGTAAAGAAGGCGTGAAGTCGTGAATATAAACTACTTTAGCAGTTCAAGTACCTCCTTTACTACCTCGTCACCCTTTTTAGTTATGAATACTTTCAACCTCTTACCTTCTACTGTAGGGATGTACTTCATCTCTATATACCCGCTCTTACTCAGTACCTTAAGGTGCTGATAGAGTTCAGCCTTGTTTAACCTCGTTGCCTCCAACAATTCCTTAAACCAGGCAGACCTCGTATAGTATAAGCCTAAAAGGATCCCCAGCCTGACCCCGACGTTTAACTCCTTATTGTCCTTCAATAGTTTTATTAACCTCTCTATCTCCACTTTTCAGCACCTCTCATCAGCCTATATAGGAAAGCCATCGTAGGCGGGGTTAAGAGGAGCAGGGGTTTAAACGGAGAAAGTATAACCGCTATCCCGGAAATTACGTATGCCACGACCAGCAAGTACTCTACGCGGTTGGTCTTAAGGAACTTAACGATCTCGATCAGCTGAAAAGCGTTGAAGGACAAGTATACACCTACCAAGATTGCTGGTAAGATCGATAAGGAGTGGTAAAAGAAGGAGAGAAGGAAGATCGTGTAGAGTGTTAAGAGTGATAAAACACTGCTTAACTTAACGAGTAAGGGATACTTTCTCGATATTATAGAGTTCTCGTTGATCGCTTGCACTAGGGGGACTATCTGCCTGGTTACCTTCAAAGAGACGATCACGTAAATCGTGGAGAAGGCTAGTATACCCACGTTCAAGGTAAAGGGGGTTTGGACTAGGTTAACTAATAGAAAAGTGATGAGGCTACTCAAACCTACAAAGTCTAATATAACTTTAGAAGAGTTAAGTATTACAGTATAGTATACTCTGAGGCTTATTTCCCTGGACTGCTTTATGATCTCTTCCTTACTTATAGCCTCCACCACTTATATATTCACTTTAGTAGTTTTAAAAGCAAATTACGGTTAAGACTTTTTAACTTCCCTCGATGTCCAACAGCTGAACCAACAACCTACCCAACAGGCTATATATACCTCTCCTCCCCTAGCCTTCCTATTGCATTTTATCACCTTCAACTAACTCACCATTAACTATAGTGTAAACCCTCGCCTCCTTAAACGCCTTTACCAACTCCCTCTGGTGGGTTACGATTATTCCCTCCTTAACCCTCTCCCTCAATAGTGACACCACCTTATCCCTCCTATTAACGTCCACGTTTTCTATCGGCTCGTCGACAGTGACTACTTGGGGGTTCGTAAATAGTGCAAGTGCTAAGGAGACTAAAGCCTTCTGCCCCGTAGACATCTTGTAAACGGGCTTGCGGAGCACCTTTCTGTCCAAGTTAAAGTAGTCTATTATACTGAGGAACTCCTTCAAGTCCCCACCCTTAATTTCAGTAATTATCTTTGCAGTGTCCCACGCGGAGTTACCTATAGTGTAGACCTCCTGCAAGTTCGTGGAGTACTCTAAGACCCCCTTTGCACTCCTGACCTCCTTACCGTTTATCTTTATTGAACCCTTGTAAGGCACTATGCCGGAGACGGCCCTCAGTAGAGTAGTCTTGCCAGAGCCGTTAGGGCCTAGGACTACACAGACTTCCTTGTCCAGTTTCAGGTTGACGTTTCTTAAAACAGTAAAGTCTTCAAAGGAGACGGATAAGTCCTTGACCTCTAACATCACCACACCACCTCCTCAAGCCTCAAAGCCTTAATCCTCTTCAGTATTACGGACCCTACGGCCAATAGTAGTAAGGCGAGGAGTAGTACTTCCACACAGTAAACGCTTAAGCTGTCATGTATTAAGGAGTATGAAATCACGTTCGCTGCCTCATAAAACGGGTTGAACTCTGATGAGGCTGAAGGCGAGAGGTCTGAGAGGGCCAAGAAAGCAAAAAAGATGTAGTAAGCGTAGTTTGAGGCCTTCGCCCCTAACTTTACTAGCAGTGAGGAAATAATTGTGAACGTTAAGGAGAGTATGAAGAGGCTTGAAATGGCTGTAGATACTATGAAGGGGATGACGTTACTTAGTGAGAGGATTTCATAGAGTTTGCCCAGTGTCACCTTCGTTATTAACGGTGTGACTAAGCCCGTGAAGGCCACGGAATATAAGATTGTTGAGACCAGGGAGCCGGTGAACACGCTCAAGATGTAGTTAGCCATTCTGAGTTTGCTAAACCTCACGTAATATGCCAGTGCAGAGGAGTGGTAGACTAGTGTTATGCTGAAACCTGTCGCAAGGCTAGCCACTAAAAGTAGTATTGCGACACTGTACCATATTATCCCGGCGTCTATGTTTTTAACACCGTTGAGGGCGAAGTAGAGCCCAATTGAGTCTAACAGCATCATGCCTAGCATATAAGACATTGAGGTCGGGGAGAAGGAGAACCTCTTTATCATAGATTTTTCTAATTCCATGAAATAAGTTTCATGTAAAGTAATAAAAATGATGGACTAAGTTAAAACTCTTTAACTAAACTAGCCAAGATTAGTGTAATAATAGTTGTCGTTACTAAGAAAAATAGACCTTTTTATTAAAACTATTAACAAATATATGAAAATGACTGATAATACTAGAAGAATAGCCGTATTAAGTAAATGTTTTCCACTCGCCACCCCAAATGCCCAAAGAGGATTTATTTCGCTCTCAAAAAAAGAGAATATAAATGTCGGTACGACTATCATGGGGTAGATCGCTATAATTATATAGCAATCTAACCTTCCGCCAGTAATTATAAGTGACAAAAGCGTGGAAAGGGATACTAAAAATAGGAAGACTGAGAGGGCTGTAACGAGAAAGTATGGGATAAAAGTTAGAAGACTAATACTAGAAAGGAAGCTGTACACTATAACAAGTAGTAACGTGTAAAACAGTGTTGCTATTTCTCCAGAAAGGTAAAGTAATGCTAAGTAAACTTCTAACCTTAATTTTCCGAACTTAATAAGGAAGGGAAGGGAAGAAGTATTATAAAGCAAGACAAAACTCACTCCGACTGCTAGTATGCTAAGTATCAAGTTTTCAGAGACATTTAAACTAACATCGAACTTTATTAATCTCGAAATGATCAAGGCTATAATAAAGCCTAACAGAATATTATAAATTGCGGGCTCGCTAAATGTTAATTGTTTAATAAAGTAAATGAAAAGATTCCTCATGATCTCCAGTTAAGAAAGGGGAAAAATTAAGGATAAATGTGGTTAAAAAGTTTTAACTACGTCTGTGTTAAAGTAAAAATAGTATGTATACGAAGATTATTATAAATAAAAATAAGTAAAGACAATAGAGTGATTTCTAGTTAGGCTGAATGTTAATTAAAATAAGGAGTGATACAGTATTCGACATGTCCTAAAGATATCGTCAAATGTACTTTGATATCTGGAAGCTTAAAAGAATAATAATGCTATTAATACTCAGAGAGATTAAAAAGAAAAATCAGAAATGACTTTTTATTTAAAATGACGTCCCAAGACGTCAAAGCGTTATTTTTCTGACGTTATTACTTCAGTCCTTAGGAATAATGAAATCGCTGAGGCTATAAAAGCTAGGGCTGCGGAGACATAGAATGTAACCCTAAGTGCGTGCATAAACGCTGGTGCAATAGCCTCCGGGAACCACTGCCTACTAGTTATCGTGTCAATCACGGCCTTGCCCAATGACGACACTACTTGAGGGGGTAGTGTATACAATAAAGCCTTAACTGGATCGTAACCTAGGAACGCCGAGAACAGTGCAGCAGTAACGGGTATTTTGGAAGCTATAGGTGCTAATTGAGGTGCCCCGGCTCCCGTAAACGCGTTAGAGAGTGCGGTAGGTAAGGTTAAGGCTAGCACGTCTATTATTATAGTGAAGAATATGGCAAAACTTGCAGTTTGAGCACTAGACCATAAAGTGTTCCTCATCCCTGCTGCAGCCCCTCTGTTCTTCGCTGGGATACCGCTCATAATAGCTGAAGTGGTGGGGGCTATTAACATCCCCATCCCCATACCCATTATGAAGGTTATCACTAAGAATTCCCATAAGCTGAAGTCGTAAGGTAACGTACTCAGTGCTAAGAAACCTATGCCTACTATTGCTAGGCCTAAGCTGGCAAAGACCCTAGGCCCGTACTTGTCTGACAAAAACCCGGCTATTGGGCCCATTATAGGAGCTCCTAAGCTCATGGGTATTAGGTAAATCCCAGCCCAGAAGGGGGTTTGTGAATACGGGACACCGTGTAGCGGTAGCCATATACCTTGAAGGAGTATTATAAGGACTATAGTTAGACCTCCGAAGGCGAATGAGAAGAGTAACTGTGCTAAGTTTCCAAGGAGAAACGACTTTATCTTAAACAGAGATAAGTTAAACATCGGGAACTTTACCCTCCTTTCTATGAACGGGAAAGAGGATAGGAGCACGGCCCCAGCAATTAACGAAGCTATTACGTATGGGTTACCCCAGCCTGTCTGCGAGGTACCGTAAGGCATTAAGCCGTACGTTACACCCAGAAGTATTAGTATTAGACCTCCGGCAAATACTATGTTTCCTACCCAGTCTATTTTCTCCCCCTTGGCTAAGGATCCTTTTTCCTTTAACGTGCGGTAACTCCATACAGTGCCGAAAATCCCTATTGGGACGCTTACAAAGAACACTAACCTCCAGTCTATAGGGGCTAAAATACCTCCCAAGACTAAACCGAGTATTGTACCGACTATTGTAGACATCTGATTCATACCCATTGCTTTTCCCCTCTCATTTGGTGGGAAGGCGTCTGTCAATAACGCTGTAGTGTTTGCGAAAAGGAAGGTAGCTCCTACGGCTTCTACGGCTCTAAAGAGGACAAGTTCAAGTGCGCCGAGAGTCCCGGTGTTAGGGGTTAAAGTAAGTAAGATCGCACCTATTGTAAATATTACAAATCCTAAATTGTAGAGCCTAACTCTCCCGTAAATGTCAGAGAGCCTACCGAAATTTACTAGGAATGACGCACCTATAATCCCGTACCCCATTAAAAACCACAGAAGGTATTGGAATGTTGTAGGTTCGATCGGATTTACTTGGATCCCTCTGAAAATTGCTGGTAAGGAGATAAGGACTATTGTGCCGTCTACTGATGCGATAAATATGGCTAGTGTAGTATTTAGGAGGACATTCCACTTGTACTCCATTTCTTTTCCACTGTTATCTTGTAAAACGTTTTTAAAAAAGACTGGATTTAGTTAAAAGTTTTTAACAATATTTATCCTTATTTTTTAGTTAGTTAAAAACTTTTAACTACAGTGTATATTTTTAAATTTTTTAGAGTAAAGACACCCGTATGCAGATCGAACAAACCTACAATAAGGCGATAGAAATACACAGTGATAGTGAAGTAGTTTTTAGTTGGGTTGGGTGTTGGATAGGCTGTTGGTTCGCAGGAAGTAGGTGAAGTATTATGAAACGAGCCCTAAAGATATCACCTTTTTTCTCCGTCTTTAAGAATGGTAATAAATACTTTGCGTATTCAGAGGCTTCGGGATTAGTAGAATTATGTGAAGATGAATTCGACAACTTAACGCCAGTAGAGGAGTTAAAAGAAATTAGAATGCTAATCCCAGAAGAGGAGGAAAAGATAAATGTAGTGGTTAATAAAGTAAGTCTTTCTTACCATAACTTAATTAACGTCTTTAATTCTATTGAAGAAGTACCAGAGGGTGAAAAGATACTAGTAATCTCTAGTAGTATCCACTTCCTCGTTAACTTACCTATATCAAGGTTTAAAAAGGTCCTTATAGCATATATAATGGACCCCTTTAGGTTTTTCATATATTCTATTAAAAATAACAGCCCTTGTATGTACGAGATATATCTATGGTTAAAGAACTCCAGACTAATCCTAGATGTAAAAATTGATGGCGTCGTCATAAGTGAAGCAAACCCTACCCTAAATAGCTTCGCGGAACTACTATTGTTAGGATTTTCTAAATTACTCTTAAACAGTGACAAATTCGACGGGAAGTTAGTATACATAGACGTATTGGAAGGGGACTTAATAATAAATACACCATTAAAGATTCCCGGGTGTCCTAAATGCGGGATTTGATCAATGAATTTTTAGGGCCAGTTTTCGGTTATACCACAGAAAAATATGACAATGTCGTAATTACTAAACTACTAAATTATGTAAATTACAACGTACTAGAAGCTGAGATAGCGACGCATTATATTAAGGTTAGGTATACTGACTTTCCAGCAGAATTCATACCACTTTTAAGATACTTAAAGGATGTCGTGCCAGCAGGGGGTAAAGGAGAGAGTGAAGAGGAAAGCCTTGTGGGTGCTATAGGAGAGTTCTTGGAAAGGTTTTACGGTTCATTGACATTTCTTGCCGACAATACAGCGATTTTCGGAAAGGTGGGTGAGTTAAAGGGGGAATACAACGTTTTACCTACGACTTACAAGTTCTTTTCGAAAGAACAGCTCAAGAAGTTCTTCTTTTTCAAAGACTATTCTGATGAGGCAAAAGTGGCGTTTACTAAAGCAGTATCGTACAAAGACAACGAGACGGTTTACATACCCTCACAAGTCGTATACTTAACGGATTTAATAAGGCCCGGTGAAGACCTAATAGCTTACTCTACTACAGGAGGGCTTTCATACCACGAGGGCTTTGAAAAGGCCTTTATTCACGGCCTATTAGAGTATTTAGAAAGGGACGCAGTAAACATCTCCTGGATCTCAAGGATAAGCCCCTTAAGGATAAGGGTACCGGAGAGGCTTAAGAGAAAATACAGCGTGCTGAAAGACGTCGCCTGTATGAGGCTTATTAACGAGTTCAAGGGCCTCTTTGTCATAGGCTGTATAGGCTTTGTTAACGGCTTTTACGTTGGGGGTGCAGCTGCAGATATAACTGTGGAAGACGCATTAAGGAGGGCTGTTTACGAAGTTTACCAATCCATCTCCTCCTTCAATAAGGTAAGTGATGAAGATGTTAAGCTCGCAAAGAAGCTAACTCCAGACCTTTTAGTCGACTTCGGGTTAGTCCCACTTTACTATACTTATGTTAAAAAGGACTTTCTGATAAACTACTTGAGTAACTTAAACACAGTTAATTATGAGGAACTGGAAAGGGAGGAGTCGTTAAGTTATAGGGACCTCGCGGAAGGGGTACTCAACCAAGGTTATAAGATAATCTATAAGGACTTTAACGTGGAGAAGTACATAGGCAGGGGAAAGCTGGTTAAGGTAATAGTCCCTGACTTAACCCCGGCCCATACCCCGGATATACCTTTCTTAGGCCATCACAGATATTATACTGTTAGGAAGAAATTGGGGCTTAGTGAGACTGAACTATTTACTGAAGAACCAGTACCGTTCCCTTAGGTGGCTGTAATGGACGTATTTGAGGACTTCTACTTAAAGACGCAGAATTTCACTTTTACGCTAATTCCAGATAATCATCCTAAAGTCTACGAAGGGGCCGAGGTTATCCCCCTTCCTAAACCTAGAGAGATTAAGGAGGAATTTCAGAAAGTAATTACTTCCAGGTCTTCAACTAGGAGGTTTAAGGAGGAGAAAGTAGATGTTTATACCATTTCCGACTTACTTTACTACTCTGTAGGCGTTAGGAAGAGGGAGGGTGAGATAATATATAGGATGTTCCCTTCAGCGGGAGGATTAGCTGAAACTGAAGTGTATATTATTCCCTTCATTTCGGACTTACAAGTAGGCATTTATCATTATAACCCATTGTGTCACTACCTAGAGAAGCTTAACGGCGAGTTTAGGACCCTCAAGACGAACGTAATAAACTCCATTCCGGATATTAACGTAGTCCCTTTACTCATCGTGTTAACAACGAAGTATTGGAAGGTCTTAGCAAAGTACGGTAATAGGGGTGCGAGGTTTGTACTAATAGACGCCGGGATAGTTATGGAGAACTTGTATTTAGTTGCCACTGCATTGGGACTGGGCATATGTGCAGTTGGTGGTCATAATGACTATATTTTTAATAGAGCACTTGACTTAAGGGAGGGTGAGGTAGTAATAGGAGTATTAGTGGCTGGAAAGAAGACGGAGTGAAGGAGAGTTTATAGCCTAATTTCGACCCTCTCTGATAGCTTGATTTTATGAGATTAACAACCACAAAACCCCCTTGCGTCTATAACTTTATCTAGTATTTAGGCTCCCACTCCAAATAGTCCACTATAAGTAACAATAATAGTTTTAATTGTATTCAGGAAACGAACACCTATGGAGAAGGACCTTTATAAGGTTGGGGGAGAGTACGTTGAGGCTAGGGCCATTGAGCGTTTGTCTGATCTTATCCTCTCGTTGACCTTGTGGAAAGAGGGAGACACATTAGGAATTCTGCAGGAAGAGCATTTAGCGCTGTAAAAGCACTTACAAGTGCATTAGCCGTCGTTAATGGGGACGAACTAATTATACACGGTCAGTTAATAAAGGGCAACAGTGCCGTTAGTGTAAAGGTAAAAATTTGCTAAGCAAGGGAAATCGACGTTTCCCTTTAGTTCCTAACAAAGTATAATCCCGTTTTCACGTATTCAGATAGGATGTAAATAAGGCGTCATAAACGGTTATTTTATATTTGATAGTGATTTTAAATGCTGTAACTAAGTATCCCCCATGGTTTACCGTAACTATTGCTTCCCTTTCCAAGTAGAATTCCCGTTGTCATACCTTGACCAATTTCTTCCCTTATTCTTCCGTAAAGCACCAGGGACTCCTTTAATTACCAAATCCTGCGTTTACTAGCATTCAGAAATTATTTCAGCGACTTTTCCCGCACTTTCTCCTTGGAGAAAAACTTAAACTAACGTTGACGGATCAACTACTTCCACGGCCTCCCCTCAACGACCCCTCAGAGGGCCCTTCCCCACCGGGTCTTAGGTCTTTAAGCTGCTCAATTCACGAGTTAACGTACTCCTTAGCCTTAACTTTTAAGCATAATCCCTTCGCTCTAAGAGTCCGTTGACCTCTCGGTCAAATCGACCCCGTGCTTTTCTAACCCCTCTTTTATTTCCTTTCCAGTTCTTACACTAATGACCGTGACACGACCGTTTATCATACGTAGGCAATAATTAAGTTTTCCCTTGTGGGCAAAAGGGAGGGCCGCTCACGCCTCCATCGCGAATTGAGATACCCTCTATCGAATTAGCACGGTTTTACGCAGAAATAGTATGGAGGATGTTTGAATTGTAAAGTGTAAACCAGTAACTTGCTAGCACCTCCAGGAGGATTATAGAAAAATATAAGTGTAGTATAGTGAACTTCACTTTCATACCCCTTTTCCCTATGAATATGAACACTGAAGATAAAATGACCATCACAAACAAGACGAAAGTCGGAGTCCCAGGAATTACATACGGAAGTAATAATAACGCAATTAAGGACACGATATAGGACTCTAGGAGCATCAGAGTAGGTAGCTGGTCGTTAGCGAATATGACTACAAAAACCGGGATTTCAAACAAGAGCATTAATAACGGGTAGGACAAAACAAACGGGGTATATACCCTCTCCTCTACCAATAGGTATATCGCGAGGAAGGACAGGGAGGAAAAGAGGAGCCCCCTATAATTTTTCCTAAATACCTCCTCCTTAAATAACCTCAAGATTATTAGGGATGCTGGGTACATGCACATTATTATAGAGATAAACAAGAAGTTGTAAGGTACAGTAAGTAAATAAGTGGGGTAAGACAACAGGAGGAGTAACAAGACAGACACGATAAGTTGAACCCTCTTACTAAAAGCCATGACGAGAAAAGGTTCTATGAAAATAATATAGTAAAAAATACCTAATGCCAACAAAAGCGTGTTCATTGTCTCACCATACTATGAATTATGAAAACGTCTTTAATAAACTACCTGACTTTTTTCTTATTATATACTATAATTAACGCGAACATTATAACGACTACCAAGAAGAACAAATTATACGTCGATAAGAACAAGGACCCTCCAGAATTCCCGTTATAACTTATAGCCCTTACACCTCCAGAATTCCCGTTATAACCTGGGACCCCGATCCCTTGGTTAGCTCCTCCCGTTACCTTTTCATTGATCAGGCTAACGTTATAGGGGTAGAAATAGGCTGTCAAATATAAGGACGAGCCCCCGCCCTGCTGGTAGCAAGCCTCAACTTGAAGTACATAGACCAAGGAGTCGCCCCTAGTCATTAACACCGGTCTTATATGTACGTCCTGCCACTGGACCCCATTATCGATTTTCTCTTCTATTAACTTTGTTAGGTTTGCGGTTATATTGACCGGGGTGAACGGGACTACATGGAGTAGGCTCAACCCATCAATTACCCTCATGTCCACTACCGAACTGTTTATCACTAGGACTACCTTGATAGTAGACAGCGATTTTACTCCCTTATACACTAAATTAAAATAGGACACCAGCTTGTACCCGTTACCGCCTACCGGGTGGATGGAACACTCACTCATTGATAACGAGTAAGAGGAATTAACCGAGTGCTCATAATCGTTGGCTACAGCACTGAGGTACTCCCCAACTTTATTCGTACTAGAGGAATTATAATACTCGAGCCATAGGGTAGAGTTATGCGAAGTATACGCCGCTTCCGCCAGGCTCTCTTTATCGTTGATAGAATTATAAAGCTTGTATAGGGGTGAAGAATTATAATAAGAAGAATTATAATATGCTAACTCACTAAAATGTATGACATCACCCTGAACTGCAAAATTATAGTTTATCGGGTTAAGCCCCAGCTCGCTGTCGAGGCGTGATAAAAAAGCCCCCGAAGAGGTCGCAGCATACCCAGTCGTCGGCAAAAAGAGGACTGCACTCAACATGAGTAGTATGTATAATGACTGTAGAACCACCGTCTTTTTCTCCACAATTCCACCTAAATATTTATGTGAATTATCTATTTATAATTTTTATTTATGAGGTGATGGTGAATATATTCTATTCCATACAAGGGTAAAATATAGTAAAATTTCCGATAATGTTTGTCGGAGGACCGTGACGGGCAAGCTAACAAGCGATCCGTCTTTATTTCGCAATACTTTTCTGTCTAGGCAGAGCTAGGTTGTAACTAACAAATTTACATTACGTGATAATATTAATACGTGATACCGTGTAACAGTGTAAGACTACGGGTTAATAACTTCTCAATTTACCCGGAACGACCTTAAGTGTACTGTATTATTTGTACTGAATTGTACTAATTCAACAGGGAATATTACGATCCGCAAAGGGCGTGTGATAGACCAGCGCCTTAGCGACCCGAGAATAAACTTAGCCACTTTTTCTATTTTAGTATTCTGCTAATTTTTGTGTATCTTATTCAGAGGTAATTGATGACTGTTGTGGAAAACTTTTATTATTAGTTCTTCTCATTATTTTATGCAATGAAAAGGCATTTAATATTAGTCTTAACGTTCGTCTTCTTGATCTCCCTAACTACTATCGCGTCTGTACAAATAGGGCTGAAACAAGTCGGCACCGAGTCGGTTAACAGCAAGTCGGTCACGATATACGATGTGACTCCGTATAACGGCGGTGTTGTCATAACTCTGGGCTACACGAACTTTACACCGTCCGGTACGGCACATATTTCGTCCGTACTGTACGTGTACTTCTTAAACAGCACTACCAAACGGTTACTATATGAGGTCACAGTGCCGAGTATATCCTATGTATACACCTATGTCGGGGGCGGGAAGCTTTACGTCGTAGTAGACATGGAGGCCCCACCGGGTTCGAGGCTACCCTATGAAGCGGACGTATACGTATTTCAGGGGCTAACCCTTGTTAATACTTATACGGTAGAAGGCATCTTGTCGTATGGGGGGAGTATCGATGAGCCTGTCTTCAACTTGTCCGCACCGTTGCTCAATAAGTTTTTCAACGTGACGGTAATGTTAAACTCTTCTAACATTACACTGCCACGCGAACTCTACCCCGTAATTGCGCTACAGTTACCTAAAGGGGTCTTAATAGCCTCATATAACATGTCGTACCTCGGCCAATTCGGTGGGGTCGCCTACGCTATACCGTTCAACTTCACCATGTACAGTTATGACGGTAAAACGTTGTGGAGTGGTGTTTACGAGATTATCCCTCCCGAACCACTGTACTTACTCTCACTTAGCCCGGGAGATATACGTACGATGCCCACTGAGTACTTATTGGTAGCTGAGGGCTTTGCTACGGTAGTAGGTGACCAGCTGTTCGTGATAAACGCTACCTCGTCGTCCCAGCTCAACGTAAACGGGCAAACGGTCAACTATACTCTGGTAGGCATAAACTTATCTAACGGTGAAGTCACGACGAGGGTAGGGATGAGGAGCCTCTCGTCCGGGACAGCACTCCTAAATATAGGGGGTGAGTTATACGCTGTCACCTTAGGGCACCATGAGGTAGCTGTGCAAAAATATAACGGCACGGGGTTTTCTACGGTGTATAGCAGTGCCCTGACACCTCAGACGGGTTTCTTCTATTACCCCGGGAAATACTTAATTATCGTCACCCCCGCGCCTAACGGCTCAGACGTTACGGACATCTATTCGGGAGGGACAGTACACTACACGTTAAGCGGTAAAGTACCGGACTACTTTATCGCTTACGGTGTGGTATTACTGAACGACAGCGGTAATTTCTCGTTAGCGTTCTTAAACAGTAACGGTATAGTGAGGGGGGAAGTGGGCATAGGTAATATTACTCCCGCTGTGTTCACCTTAATAAAGTACCCCAGCGTTTACGTCGCTCAATTCAACCCCTTAGAGTATTATGTAGTCAAGTCCTACCTCAACACGTCGTCTTCGCGTCTTGAGACTGTTCTGGTAGTGTATAAGGCTATGTTGCAGAATAGTACGGCCACGACAACCGTACCCTATACGACAACGTCACCCGCTACCACGACTACGGCACCCCACCCGTCTACTCCTTCAAGTATACCTATAGATCTAGCGATAGCGGTCATAATCGTAGTGGTCGCCATAGCTGCTGTAGTGCTGGTACTGAAGAAGAAATAGGTCATTAAACGAGGGGGAGAGGGAGTAAAAGGAATTAAAAACATCTATCATCTTTTTTATTTAAAATGGCCGTGTCATGCACCTAAGCTTTATTTTTCAGATAGGCTTTATTTTTCTGAAGTCCTAACTTCAGCCCTTAGAAATAGTGAAATCACCGCAGCTATAAAAGCTAGGGCAACAGAGACGTAGAGTGTTACGCTAAGTGCGTGCATAAACGCTGGTACGATACCCTCCGGGAACCACTGCCTACTAGTTATCGTGTCAATCACGGCCTTGCCCAATGACGATACTACTTGAGGAGGTGGTGTATACAATAAAGCCTTAACTGGATCGTAACCTGGGAACGGAAAGGCCATAAGGGTTATTAATCCCTATTCCGAAAAACGTCAAATTATTCCCTTTTTACCCCCACCCATAAAAATAGATAATATTGCTGTGTATAAGGTTTGGGAGATCATCAAAAGACACCCGTTAGTCTTATACTTAATGGAGTTCAGTTGTGGAGGGGATAAAACTTTCAAAAGTACTAAGGCTTATGGCCTGTTAAAGGAAATGGAAAATTACGTTTACCCTACAAGGGAAGACGATTACGTTAGGTGCTATCGTTATCTCTTCTTACCGGTTAACGTGAGGGGGAAGATAAAGTTCGTGCCCACAAGCTTTTGCTATCTTAAAGAGTTTGACGAGTATGAGTTCTTCGTCCACACCAAAGGTGGGATAAGGGTTGGGAAAGGTGATGGTGAATTACCACAGTGCTATAATTCGTTGTTAATGAGAGTTTACGAGTTCATGAAAATGCAATATGAAGACCCCATATTTATTACCACTAAGGACATTCATAAATACTACTTGGTCGGAGAAGTTGAGCTGAAATACGTTATAAAACCTATAATGAGTAAGGGGGAGGCCAAACAGTTACTCATACATTACAAGGAGAACTTGAAGAATAAGCTCCCTTCAGATGACATGACCTTGAGGGACTATTTAGAGGCTGTTAAAATAGTTTATGAGGCAAACAAGCTCGAGGTTGGCAATGACCTTAAAGAGTTATATAAACGTTATGCTGACGGTAGGGATTGCGGTATGATGGACTTACCGTTAGACGATAAGGAGGCGTTTAAGGAGTGGTTGAACACCGAAGCTCATTGCAGTGGCCACCCGTTTGAGGTCATTAGGGGAGGGTTTATAACTTACGGCGTTTACTTATACCCTCTTAGAAACGGTAGGTATACTATCATAGCTAACGACTTCGTTGACGAGTACATAAACGCTGTTAAGGAGTTCTTGAAAAGGAAAATCCCGTTTAGGGCACCCGACTTGATAAACGCATTAAAGTACTTGACCGGAGAGCTCGTGGTTAAGGTTAACGGTTACTCCAACTTCCCAAGGCATTTGTTTATATCCTACTCAGAGGTCGAGAATAAGAAGAAAATTAGGTGGGAAGAAGTAGAGGAGGTAAGTTATAGGAGAAGGAGGGATAGTTAAACCGTTTTAGAAAACTTTCAGTGATTATTCCTAGTCCGGCTTCTGGCTCCTCGGTGGAATTAAAAGTTATGTCATGAGACAGTGTCTAATGTGTAATCAATGTAATTTACTTTATTAATAAAATTTTATGAAAAAAGGTATTATAGAACCCAACCAGTATAATAATACTTAACGGAGCTCACATATAGTATTGTACTATGCATTAAATCCTATATCAGAAAAGTTCTCTCTCTTAGCCTTTATTATCGAAAATTATGAGATCACTTGTGATTATATTTGACAACTGTAACTACTGCCCCTATTAGTCCCACCGCTATTCGTTTTCTTAGAGGGGTTAATAAGACTGTTGAAAGATAAACGTGGGAGTCAGGCCCGGGACTCCCCTTAGCTTATACTGTACTAGGCCTGCATGGTTTAAGGGTCTGTTAAAAGCCACTGGACAAAATAAGGCTGAGCTATACCAGCACCTTAAGGTGTTGGACAACAGCGGGTATATAGAGATGTACATCCCCACAGTCGAGGGCAAGAGACTGAAGGTGCTTATAACTAAGTAAGGTGATGAGGTAATAAGAGAGGTCATTGAATTACTAAACTCGGATAAAGAGTAACTGCTTATGCAGTGCGTCATCAAACTTTTCATTCTTGTATAAACGCTTATTGTACTTGTCAGTTATAAAGGGCGACGTTATCGTCAGCTTAAGGCAGATGTACACGCCGTGAGAGGGCAGGGGCTAATTAGTAACAGGCAGTTATTCTACTTTTTCCTTGGTAAAATAAACTGGTATTACTGTAAAGTTTTTAGGTCTGTGTGCGGTTTATTGAAAAACGTCTATTACGAAAAGGAGCTGAGGACTGGAAAGGGTTGACCTCTGTAGTCAGGTAGCCCATCAGTATAAAGGGTGTGGAGGGACTAATCCCGTTCTTCAAAAATCGTTTTAGGAAATATTTGATATATTTTTACTAACAGCAGTTTTTTATATTCTACTTTAATGTGCCTTAAAGATTTTCATCAGAATAAGTGCATGGCGATTTTACGTAAACTTCTAATAGAGGTTACGCGGGGGTCAGGCTTTCATAGGGTCTAATGATGTTTAATATCAACCCATCTTCATACCCCTTGTCCGGCTCTCCACATTTGGGGAGAAAACAAGAATTACCGTTTTTAACTTTTACCTTCGCTAGAAACCTCTCTTATTGATATATATTAGACCAACTATGACGGCAATAACGATAACGACCAAGATTAAGATGAGTGTGGAGGATAGAGGTGAAGGGCTAGATGTATTACTATTACTAGTAGTAGTAGGTGGATGGACACTCGATACCAATGAGGAGTTAAAAGTGATCAGGTCTATATTAACCTGGGTCCCGGGCAGTAAGGAACTCGGGTTACTATAAGTCGATGTATACGCTACATAATAGCACTCCGGTGAAACTTGGGCTATTTTAACTCCCACTAAGCTAATTATGCCTAACAAATTTGCGTTAGAGATCTTCCCTATATTATAGTAGTATTTCATTGACCCGTTAGGGTTAAGGAACAAGAGATAGTAGTTATCTGAACTGTTACCCAATAATATCATAGAGTTAGGGGTCAGGGACTGCGTTACCTCGAAGTCCAGCGTGTAAGAATAGACGTTGTCCCCATGTATCACCGTCACATTACTACCGCTTGACCCGGTTTCCGGGCTGCTCACCAAGATAAAATTACCGTCGGATACAAAAATGTTAGTTAAAGGCTGGGTGTAATTAAACGAAGTTACTTTACCGTTAGGGGCCGTTATGTTTTTCAAAACGGTCCTCTCTTTGAACGGTATCTTCACAACTGGGTATATGTTTCCGCTTTCATATTTCTGGACTATCACGTACTTCACCGGACTAGTAACAGTGACCCCCTCATGTTGAAATACGATACCGTAGAGGGTACCTTGAGTAGTCCCAAGACCCACTGTGTTTGGAGAGACCTGGAAACTGTTGATTAAGTCCCCGTTACTTAGGGAAATACCTAATAGGCTCTCGTTTACTATTGTGAAACTGTTACCGCTCTTGAGCATTGTGGAGTTAGTGATGTACAGCGTGTTACCGAGTATGGCATAGTTAATAAGGGTACTTGAGAAAGTTATTCCACCGTACAGGATTTGCGGGCTATAATAACTCAGGTAATATGAATTAGTCCAGATTATCTGCCCGTTATTTGATAATAGGGTAAGGTTATAGGGTATGATAGGGTTATTTGAGGTGTAAAGGTAAGTAACGTTATAGGCTAGGACCAGTATACCTTCTGGTAACTGGAGTGCAAAAACAGGTAGTTCGTCTTTAAAGGTCACTTTTCCGTTGGGGAACAGTAGCGTATAATTAGCGTTCCTGAAATTGGATGAATACTGGATAAGCGATAAGTAGGTTAAATTATAGGAAGGGGGCTCGTTGGTCAAAATTATACCGTTGAGCGTATAATAGTCCTCGAAATGGAGTCCGGAAAAGTTATATACTATAGACTGGGGGTTCCCACTATTGGAACTCTCTACTATTACTATTAGGTTTCCGTTCAATACCGTGCTTATAATCCCTGAGACGGAACTTACTGTTGAGGAATACATCTGGTATTTCATGGAGGAATTAACAAAGCATACTAGTAGTTGCGATTGGCTATTTTGGAGAGAAGTTATAGAGGATATATTAACATATTCTAATGTTAGTACCAGTCCGTGGTCGTAGGGTATTGCAGATGTTATTTCAACTTCAGGTAATTGGAACTGGATATTTGACACCGGGACAGCTGAAGGCGTCGCGCTATAAGCTGTAGTGACAATTACTGAGTTGACGATAAGAAGAAAAGACATTATAACTAAAATCACGAGGGCGTTGGGTAGTAGTCCTTTCATAGCCATAATAACTATGTTAGCTTTATGTTATTAAAAATTTTTTAATACATTACAATCATTACCAAAAAACGGATAAAGATATTAAAAAAGTCCTTATTAAATGGGATTTATAACTTAATTATAACTGTTTTAACGTTAATATATTTAGCTTTATATTTCTGTTTCGGAGAAACTGACTAAATTATTCAAAATAAGTTATATAACTGTGATAAGTTATAAACTGTGGATACCTCACAGAAAGAGATCTGTGCTCTGCTAGCTCCTTATTAAGTTTAAAATGACTGTTACTAGGCGTAATGTAGAGCAAAACCTATTAAAAATTTCTTACTTAAAATAGAAGATTAGTCTCATGCGAAAAATTTATTATAGATTTTAATTAATATAATATACAATTTCATTTCTGGTAGTATACAAGGCATTTACAGTGGTAACCTTAATGATAAAATTAAAATAGACCATAGAGAGTTTTTTCCTTAATTAAATATGCGAAATCAAGTTTTAAAGTATTATTTTAAGATTTTTAAATTTAAAAATAATGAAACGATTCTAGTATATCTCTTTATTTAAAACGAATACAGACAAATCATCAGTAAATTCCTTATTCTATCTTTAATCTGTTAATTGTTAACAAAGTGTAAACAGTTTGTTAATACTATCACCACCTTGTGAGGTCGCAAAACCCCACTTTTAGGAGTGTTATTAAACAATCATCAAATTCGATAAATAGTTGTAAAAATAATAGAGTATTTATAAAAACTGTCCTTTCTAACACTACTTGCGGGAAAGGGCTAGAAGTAATGAGAGCAAACACTACTTCAGAAACACTTACGTGCAAAGGTCACGAAATTTATGCAGGTCTACGAAATAGACCCCGTAACCCTACACAATTAATACCCTTAGTTTTAAGGGATTTAAACCGAGAAAACACGAGCCGGAAGACCTCGCTTACACAATAGCAGCATACTCGGAGTACAAGTCACCAAGTTAGGGACACCACCATCAACACTACACTACTACACTAAAAAACTCGGGATAAAGAGGAGGAGAGGAGAAAGACCACCGAGCCCCTCGTACAAATCAAACAGAGTAGTAAAGGACGATCAGCTAGAGGAAAAACACAAGTACAAAACTCACGGGAAGACGTCCTACCGAACGACCACAAGGTGGGTAAAGAGCAAATGGAGAGGATATTGAAAGAGTACACGGACTGGGTGAGCATGAGGGAGACAGCAGTCGAAAGAAAACCGTTAACTACAATACACAGCCTCATAAGGAGGAAAGGGGTGGAAGCGTATGCTTACCTACTACTCTTACAAGGGTAACTGGAGGTTTCACAGCAAAAGCTACATGCTTGACGAGAGTTGGACTTACGTGGGGGCCAAGCGTGGGCGAAAGAGGAGGACTTACGGATATGGAACGCGTTAGCAGGTGGTGTGCCCTCCTCTATCACGGGTAATAGGGGTTATAGGGCTTTCAGCTACCTATGGGACCCCCTACCCGAGAGTAGGGTGTACTACACTGATGGTCACTCGGTTTACCAAGTACGACCACGTAATGGGTAAGAGGTACACTGTGGAGGGTTATCCTTACTGTAGGGCCCACCTGGCTAGGTTGGCAAGGGACACGAGGGCTGTTAACAAGGGTGTGTAGATAGTCGAGTATAGCCTTGCCTTGTTGAATGTCATGTACCCGGTAGTTTACTCGAGGGAGAAGACTCCGTTGAACGAGGCTTACTTGGAGGGTGTACAGTATATTAGAAATAAACTGATATAATATTACAAACACTTATCGAATTTGGTGACTGTTTGAGAACACTCCCACTTTTAGCGTATCCGTTAGCCCACTTTGTAGACTGTTTCAATTTTCCGGTTATATACTCCTCAGTGATGAAGGGCAACATTATCGTTAGCTTAAGGCTGACACATACACACGCCACGGGAGAGCAGGGACTTGCCCTTTAGCACCTAACTAACTATAAGGTGCCAAACCGGTCTTGTGAAACTATGTAGAAGATTTACACGACTGTTAAATTCCTTGATCGGAAAAATATACGTGAGTTAAACCAACTATGCTCCCAGATTAAAAAACAGGATTTTGTAAAACGTGTACGGACAAAGAGTGGGGGGGATATCTTAGAAAGACATGACGGAAACGCCTACATGTCAAAATTCCCCATTATCAAGTATATCTTCTTTTTGTCATTCACGTTAATTCTAACAGTCGCTAAGGGTTTTGCTGTTACTACTTCACCACTTTCAAACTCTATGTATATCTTCTTTGCCTCTATATCTGCTGCATCATAGCCCCTTTCCTTCAACTTATCGCCTAATCTTATCATCTTATATCCTTTCCTCCTTCTCTCTATCTTTAATGCCTTTAATTATATTTATTATTTTCTCGGGATCTGATACTTCGACTGTAAGAGTCTTTCCTTCAACTGTATATATCTCCAGTACCCGCCTCGAAACTAGTTTTCTGGTAAGAAGAGACACCGTAAGGCTCTTATACCTACTATCTACACCTTTTATCTCATTCCAAGATAGAAAAGTACGCCTGAACTTTCTTATCTCGATCCCGCTATCATAAATTTTTATTTTCCCTTTATTAATTGCAATTACTGTCAGGATCCCGAAGAATATTAGACAAAAGAACGAAATATCAAATATATATTCTAACAACGTGAATAATAGACCGGGAATATTTTTATACATAGATAATAATGTAGGAATTGAGACGAATATTACAACATTTAAAGCTAAGATTAAAAAAACCCTCTTATATTTTACACCTCCCTCGTAAACCTTCATTTTTTATCCCTAATAGAACGAAGTGTTTGTAACATCAGTTAGGTGATAGCTCAGCCCTAACCTTGCTGCAGTTAAGGAAATCCCTTGGTTCGTGCCTATCACAAGGTATTTTGATCCCAATGATCCACCATACATGTCGTTAGGCGGAGGATATAGACCAGCCATATACCCGTAGTCCTCAGCTACATTTACAGACTTTGCATAATATAGACCACTGTTCTTCCCGTTAACGTAGAAGTTAAACGGTACAGCAAAGTAGGGGTTATTTAATGTAAACTGGTTCTGTGATCCTGTGTGGACTTCAATCCCGGCAGAAGGTAAGACAGTATAGACTTTTGTAGAGACCGAATTTATACTTAGATCAGCACCGCTAACATATGTCCAAGGCCAAATAAGGCCCAAGAAGTCGGTTGCTATTATTTCCTGAGAGGAAGAAAGGTAATCGGTAACTCCACCATCAGTAACCTTGGCTACCTTAACTCCGTTAATTGCTATAACCCAACCATTATTCTGATAGTACACTGTTTCGTTGTAAGGACCATTAGGGCTCATGCTCATACCACCATATATAATATATATTACGGCATAGCAAGGTGGATAGTTGAGTATAAACCATATGTTGAGCACGGGCACTATGCTTCCGTTCGGTAACATCTCGACAGCGTCTTGTATCCACATCCAGTTAAACTGCAGCTGTATAGGAGGAGGTATAAAGTTAAAGCCCGGAAAATATAAGCTAGCGTTCAGATACCCTGATATGCTTACTGGCACGTTCAACATGTACGATACAGCACAGTCGGAAGCGTTTATACTAGAAAAGCCTGAATGCCAAACTGCTGTATAAGAGTTATGCCCCGTCTGTGTTGAATATCCGCCTACTGCCCAATCGTAGCTTGTTGAGTTCCCGCTTACTTTAGCTGAGAGGACCTCGTTTCCGAGTAAAGGCGTTAGTAAAAATTTTCCTATTATATGTATTCTTTGCTGTAATGTGTAATTTATGCTGGGACTTGAAATAACAGATGCAGTGGAGACTATAGGTAACAATATCAGCAGGTTTATTATTATTATCGCACTCATTAAATAGATCCTAGACATTTGTAAATTAGTAAGGTAGAGAATTATTTAAAGTTTTATGATCATAAATTTGTATAGGAGAAAGATTAATATAGACATAGCTTCATTACCATTATTTGGATAGAATATAAATAGAAATGAAGAGTACTATTATCCCTATTTCTCCTTAATAATTAGATGTATCTTATTACTAGATAGTAGGCTTAAAAAGAGGTATTAATTATCTATATAAGTTTTGATCATAGAAGCATTAATGATAGTATAATTATAATCATCTATATAAGCATTTACTGTGTAATTTTACAGTGTGTAACAAAATAATTATAACAATATAATTCTATTTTTTTATAGAGTTACACTTATATAGTTTGACTGAGGTAGAGAAAGTAGACCTAAAATGGCAGGTGCAGTAGGTCTAGGCAATATACTACAACTATTAGAGCAACTCTTAGATGCCCTATTAGAGCTCTTAATGGAGATAATAAACGCTCTAATAGGTGCTTTATTAGGAGCTATATGAAAGGCAGTATAAGCGTAAAGATAAAAGGTAAAGCCCTTTTTTTATTTAAAAACTTTTAACACATCTTTATATAGCTAAATAACGTCGATATATACTATTAATTCCTCTTTTTTACTTATTATCACAGAAATATTTATATATTATATTGCGATTATTATACATGATATGGCAACTAAATGTAGATATTGTGGCTCATCACATGTTATAAAGTACGGTAAGACTAAAGCTGGGAAACAAATATATTTCTGCAAATCATGCAACAGGTACTGGGTTAAAGATGGTGTTTTCCACAGATATCCTAAAGAGATAAGGAAAGTAGTAGTAAGGACGGTATTAGAGGGGAAACCGGTTAAGGAAGTGTCCAAAGAGTTCAGTGTGCCCGCAACAACTATATATAAGTGGTTAAGGAAGGAAATTGAAGGTGAAATAAATGAGAATAAAAAGGAAAATCAATTACTTCAAAATATTCGATGATGAACTAAAAAGACACCTTATCAAAATAGAAAAATATCTCTTTTATTGTAAAATAAGGGAAGTATTGTTATCCTTCCTTTTCTTATTTTTAATAAGCTTATTTATATTCTCTTCATTGGCTATTTCCTCTTCATCCTATTATTTGACTTACCAAGTAAACCTATCAATAAACTCCTTTGTAACAGAGAGTTATAACGGCACCGTTACTTTATATCTACAAAATTATAGTTATAATAATGTAGTTTTCGACGTCATAGGAACCGGAAATTTATACTCGTTCGCACAGCAGACTAATTTCAACATAACAAAAGTTATCCTAATGGAGGCCTATAACGGTACTTACACGAAACCTGTTGGCTTGGGTGACGGTTTTCCCATGCTTAACGGGACTGAATTAAAGTCGCTAAGTTCTGGGAAGTTTTCCGGTAATAATAACGGGACTACGTATAATGTAAGTAAAGAGACAATAGTAATAGGAGGTGTAAAATATCAAACATATAAGTTATACGGGAGTAAGACCGAAGTGGGAGAGTCCGGGTCTGTGTCCATATGGGTGAATCAATCTAACGGAATAATAGTAAAGATTATTGAGAAGGCCAGTAGTGTCTTAGGCGCGATAACTATAACAGTAACACTGACAAGCGCTTCATTACCAAAATACCTATTACAAGCCGAAAATAACGGTCAAATAAACACGGCCTCGACTGCAACCACAGAGACCACGTCTATTCAAAGCACCACAGTGACTTCTACACCTAATGTGTCACAACCTGTGACTCACCAAAATTTAACGACTAATAACTCACCTTCCGATACGCCAGCTTTACTAATCATTATCTTAGCCGTAGTCGTTATAGTAATACTGTTTATCGTAATACGAAAGAAAGGACTATTTTAAAAGGTATGAGACCCGGCCTATTTTATACGTCAGGGCGATACTTATAAGGTTTTTAAGGATACCTTATTCTACCCCTAAAATTCAAAGGTCCGCAACTGTGAAAGGTAAAGGAGTATAAAAGTCTAAGAATAATATATACTAATTTGGCCTTTCACTAAGTGTCGCAAGGTGCATAATAGCGTTTCAAAGCAGGGAAAAACCCAGTAATATCTCATAGGCGATATGGGACTTTGGGATTACTTTTCGTCTGATTTCAACTATGATATAACTGAGGTTTACCGGGCGTTATATAGCCCCGCTAACGGGGAGGGGGATTACGAGTTGACACTTAACTTGGTTCCCCAAGGGCTTTGGGGTGAGTGTAAAACCCGTAGGGATTAAATGAAGACCTAAAACCCCAAAAATTGAGATAATTTTTATAAATTAAATCACAATAGGAAAATAAGATGAGTGTAGTCATAGATCACGTGAACAAATCTTACGGTAAAATCGAGGTACTAAGAGACATCAACATCACGATAACAAAGCCCGGCTGTTATGCTATACTGGGGCCAAACGGAGCAGGAAAAACTACACTATTTAGGATAATTTCTACATTAATAACCCCAGATAGCGGTACCGTAAAGGTTAACGATTACGACGTGTTTAAGCAACGTGAGGTGGCACTGAGGGACGTAGGCTTTCTGGTCAGTGTACCGGAACCTCCCGATTTCCTCACAGTCAAGGAGTTCATAAGTTTCTCGGCACGTCTTAGGGGTAGAACGGCCGATATAAAAAAGTTAAATGAAATGCTAGACCTTCCACCTATAAACCAGAGGTGCGGTAAATTGTCAAAGGGTCAAAAGAGAAGGACTTACCTAGCTGCGCTGTTGGCACAAGACCCTAAAGTCTTGGTTCTTGATGAGCCTACAGACGGGTTAGATCCTATAGAAATTATAAAAATAAAAGATGTAATAAAAGAGATAAAAAAGAGTAAAATAATCCTTTACTCCTCACACATACTTTCAGAGGTGTCAGATATGTGTGATTATATCTACATTATGAATAAGGGTAAAATAATTTACAATGGTTCCGTATATAATATAAAGAGGATGTTTAAGCCTAAGAGTATTAAAGTAGAGTTTAATTATGAAGTTCCGGTAGAGGATATTAAAGCCACATTGGGGACTTTGGTGACTGAAATAAAACAAGAAGGGAGCATGACTTTTGAATTGGGGTTTGACGGTACGCCTATGACCAGGAGAGAGATTCTTAGGAGGTTAGTAAACAATTATGAGGTAAGAAACTTTTATGATACTGAAACCAACTTGGAAGAGGCATTTGTAAAAATTTTGAGAGTGTTCGGAGATGGGGGCATTTAGCAACATATACAGATATAATTTACTTTTCTTCATAAGGACTAAAAGATTTTCAATTATGCTACCCTTAGCATTGATAATATCACTTATCAATACTATACTTATAGAAATTGGAATAGTACAAAAGCCCAGTTCCGTATACTTATTCACTGAAGCCAACTTAGCCTACTCTGAAATACTCTTCATAATCCTGAGCTCAATGTTTGCGGGTGACCTTATTTCAAGAGACTTCTCTAGGGAAGGGCTGTATATGTTGACACAGCCCATTAGTAGGGAAAAGATATTCTTTGCAAAGTATCTATCTGCAATCACTGCAGCACTTATAATAGTCTCAGTATATATGTTAGGTGTATTCGGGACTTCAATAGCCCTCTACAACTATTTAATCCCTGAATGGTACGAAATAATTTTTGTCTCCTTTCTCGCTATACTGTCCTTGTTAGCCTTTGTAACGCTATTCAGTGCTGTCATAAAAAGTCCCACTATATCAATAACAATTTCTATCTTCTTTCTATTAATAATCTTCCCCCTTATACAGCAAATAATGCAGGACCTAAAGAAGAGTCCGTTCTTTATTATAACTTATGCTTTACAGATTATACTTGTCCTAGCCCAACCTAAAATACCCAACATAGACGGTATAACTTCACCGATCTCTGCACCACCACTAAACGAAAGTATTGAAGTATTTATAGGATATCTAATATTCGGAGTTGTAGTGAGTATAATAATATATAAGAAAAGACAATTAAATGATATTTAAACACGAATGGGGTTCACATTTAAATTTTATTAACGCTGTCCCCACTTAATATTAAGTGATAGATCTATGGCAAATGGTATCGATATTTCAAAAATATTGGGACTTAAGGGAATAAACGCAGAAAATATATCTGGAATTTCGAAGATTACGATAGAAACAGATGAAGGAGAAAAGATCACACTAACTAAACCTAATGTTTCTAAGGCGTCATTTCTAGGTTTTGACATACTAGTAGTTCTAGAAGAAAGTAAATCCTAAAATTAATCCTAACATTTTTCCTTAATAATAAATTAAACAAAGACAAAAATATTCCCTATCATTTTTATTCAAAAATTATTGGTAAAGCACCCATTGTACTTACGATTAGACTTATAACAGTCTAAAGAAATAAAAAACCTATGACAACTGAACACAGAAAAAGCCTCAGTTTATTCCTCTTCTCTTTTTTAGTAGTAGGGACACTTCTAACATCTTCAATTTTTATCGCATCAGGCCTTAAACCCCCTCAGGGTTTTAGTGCAACCGCGCAGTGGCAAAACAGTATAGTAGCCCCAGGGATGACTGAACAACCCATACAGATTACGGTGACTAATGAAGGACCAGAGGTTATAGGGAACGTAACTGTCTATGCAGAGCCTTCGTACCCGTTCTGCGGTTATATAAACCCGGTATTCGTACCCTCATGGCAACCCGGACAATCTATTACCCTGACAGGTTACCTTAACATAAGCCCTTCAGCACACATAGGGGACTACGGTATCCAAGTGTATGTCTCTCCACCGGGTTATGCACCCTACGAGGGTTATGAGACCACGGCTGAAGTCGACATTAACGGTTACGTGAACATCTCAGTCCAGTCAGCCGTAATAACTGACAACCACCTTAGTATTACCCTTATTAATACCGGTAATGTGGAGAGCGGGCCAGTCTACCTCTACTTTTATAACACGTCCTTAGTGAAGTTTATAGAGAGCGACGACATTTTACCGTCTATTGGGTCGGGGCAATCTACCCAAGTAAGCATACCTATAGAGTTTGACGCGCCCCCTCAACCCGGTATATACACTATTCCGATGAAATTAGAGTACATGAGGGGAGTATACCAGGTCAACGTCCCAGTAGTTATACCCTCAAATAACTCTATTGTGTTCTCACTCACCGGTAGCTGGGCCGGGAAGTATGCTTCGATGACCCTCATCTACTCCTCTCCTTATAATGTAAGTGCTGTGAGAATAATAGGGCATTTACCCTTGGGGATAACTAACTTCACCGGAGGGTCGGAGATCTATGTAACAGTACCGCTCTCCTCAATGACGGGAGTAGTTAAGTTCAATGTGTATCTAGACTCCAACAGTTCTCCCTACCTAATACCGGTAAAGCTCGAGTGGTTTACAAGTAAAGGGGTAGTAGTACAGAAAGGTCAGTTAAGCCTTTACATCTATAACCAGCCTGACGTCGAAGTGGTCTCAGTACAAGGTATACTGTATGCAGGGTCAGAAGACAACATAACGATAACCGTCAAGAACGTGGGGAGTGCACCGGCTTATAACTTAAGTGCTAGCGAGAATGAGTTGCCTATAGTCTCTTCTTCATCATTACCCTATTTAGCACCGGGCCAGGAAGGAAATATAACTATCCTTACGTATGCACCTTTCTCGGAAGCCGGTAAAACCGTTACTACTAACATCTCAATATCCTACGTAACTTTACAAGGCAGTGTAAACGTAACGTCAGTACCCGAGACATTTACGGTATACCAACCTACCGTACCTATCGTAGTATCGGACCCAGGGTTAGACTTGGTAGCGGGTATAGATAATACTATCAATTTAACGTTTACTAACAACGTAGGAGTGACAATATACGACCTCATAATTAATGTGACCCCGTCCCAAGGGAGTGTATTAGGTAGCTCCCAGATCTATGTTAATTCACTACCGCCCGGTAAGAGTTTAAGCGTCCCGGTAGTGATAAGTGTACCTTCAAGTGCGTCTAACACCCTAAGTGTTACGCTGAGCATGTCCTACTTAACACCTTCAGGCGAGAAGGGGAGTTATAGTACGACGTTAAATTACAAGGTAGAATCATTGAGCGACATATCCCAAGACTTCCAGATAGGTATCTCTCCCTCATTCATTGAATACGGTAACTTGTCTTCAGTACAGATAACCATATCCAGTTTCTTTAATTCCCCTATAGTTGACGCTGAACTGGAAGTCTCATCCCCTAACGGGTACATATCACCATCTATAATACCTATTCTTAGTATAACTCCATTTGGTACCGTAACAAAAGACGTAAGTGTAGAATTCACACCGCCTTCAAACGGTAGTTCACTCCTCGAGCCTATTAAGGTCACTTTCAGGTTCTATTACGACGGGGCTTTCCTAAACTTCACTCAAGACTTGAAAATACTCGCAATAGGTAAACCCGTACTACTCATATCCGGAGTCTCATATGCCGTAGTCCAGGGGAACACCAGCGAGGTCACAAGCAGTGTCAGCTTTGAGGTAGGTAACAGCGGGTCGGCTACAGTCTCCTCTGTGACAATAGTCCCGTTACCTCCAGCGGGTATATCCCTTGTCGAACCTTCCGTCTTAGGCATATCAGACCTCGAACCTTCCGAAAGCCAAGCGGTGTCCCTGACAGTAGTAGGGAAGCCCGGTAACTACACCATCCCCCTCCACATCATATACACCACTCCACTGGGCCAACAAGAGACTGAGACATATGACGTCCACGTAGACCTAGCCCCTCCCTCTTCAGCTACCGCTACTTCGACCACTTCTCCAATACTTGCTATAGTCCAGAACCCGCTATTACCCATAGTAATAGTCCTGATCATCATTATAGTCATTTTAGCGAGAAGGGTAGAGAAGAAGTGAAAGTCAGAGACTTATTGTTATTAGCTTTCCGGAGCTTTTTCAGCAACAGAGTAGCGTCACTGCTTATCATAGTCGTAGTTGCAATAGCTACCGGAGTATCGGTAACCTTAGTCTCACAGACTACGGGTCTAGTAAACGCCGTAGAACAAGACGTTTTGTACCTAGGCCCCAATACCGTACTTGTCGAGAACGCAGGAAACGTGAACATACCTAACGGAAAAGAAATACAGCTAAACTCAACGCTTGTAGGGGATATAAGTAAGATACCCCACGTAAAGGAAGTCTACCCCGTAATATCGGTCTCTGGTAAGATCGATATATCGGGTTATAACAAGAGCGTAAATATAGTGGGGATTTCAAACTACGATATACTGGGGGGTTATAAGGTAGTGTACGGGAAACTGGCCACGCCTGCAAATGCTGGGGTAATGCTGCCTTACAGCGTCTTTAAGTCTCCGAGCTTGGTAGGCAAGGAAGCTGAGATAAACATCTCGGGTAGGATCGTCAGGCTAAAAGTCACTGGGATAATAAACTACTCCACTGTACAGTTGTTGAAGTTCTCTATTTCGTCCAAGGACGTTATAGTCCCGCTTTCGATCCTACAGGACTCTTTAGGCTTAAACCAGTATAATTTAGTAGTCATCAAAGTAGACGACCCCAGTTACGATAACTACGTCGCGTCGTATATAAAGACGTTCTTAGGCCCGACGGTAATAGTGCAGGGGGGAGGACTACAAGGTATATCTTACGCGATCTACTACAGCAACCTATTTGTGGTCTCTGCACAGCAACTGGCCCAAGCCTACCTTAAGAGTACGAATATAAACCAAGGACTCTCCCAGTTTATCAGCCTAATCGCTGACGTAATATCAATAGCGTCAATAACCCTTGTCCTGACCTTATCCACTTTTAGCCAAGTTAAAGACATCGGTATATTTAGGACTCTAGGGATGAAAAGGAGAGACGTAGCACTGGAGAAGTTCGTGGAAGCCCTTTACGGCGGGCTGATAGGGTCTGCTGTAGGGATAGGGCTTAGCGTATTACTCGGTGGGTATTTCCACGTGTTTTCCTCTGCGTTCACCTACACCCCTATATATTCAACGAGCACTCTGGTGGAGTTCTTCATCCTGGGTGTACTTACTGCCCTCTTAGGCAGTGTTTACCCAATCGTCTGGGTCACGAGGCTGACCCCGGTAGAGACTATAAGGAGGGGTGAACTATGAGGTTTAAGGACATCATAAGCCTTGCAGTGTCAGACATATCGACGAGGGGGATATACTCGTTGCTGATCATACTCATGCTACTGATAGGAGTAAGCAGTACTTTCATTGCAATATCACAGTCCCAAGGCGTGGTGAGTAAAGAAGAGCAACTGTTTGAGTTCCTCCGCCCTAACTTACTCATAGTCTACCCCACTTCACCGGTGACCCAGTCGCAAGTGAGTATAGTGAAGTCTATGAAATACGTTAGCGAAGTATACCCTGTAATAAACCAGACAATAGAGGTTGAAGTTAACGCTAAGAACTACACTTTTTACCTGCTCGGTGTAGATAACCTGAGTGTAATTACGTCTTACACCATCACTTCAGGGACCTCGTTCGATTACTCAGGGTTAATAATACCTTCTTCTTCGGCTGTCCACTTGTCTCCCGGTGTACTGGTCAAAGTGTATGTGGACAAAGACGCCAAGTACACGTATGTAACAGGGGTCATATCCTATTCCCACACAATTTTTCAGAGGATTGGTGTAGTGTCATCTACTCTCTTCCCTTCATATAATTGCCTATTTACTTCACTACAGTACGCTGAGGAAATTACCGGGGACAAAAACTACACTTTCCTAATAGTACTCACCCAGTCGCCTTTGTACAACCCTAACGTTACCCAAGAGATAACCTCGGTGTTCCCCAACGCGACGGTAGAATCGTTAGGGGTCTCTTCGGCTGTAGTAGCAAGGCAGTACACTTCGTTTACAGCGTACCTAATTTCCCTTAGCGTGATCGCTATCCTCACTTCCATAATAACTAACGGCAGTATAACTGCCATAAGTTTTAACAGGAGGCTGAGGGAGATAGGTGTCATGATGGCATTAGGGATGAAAAGGGGCCAGATATCCCTACTGTACTTGCTGGAAAGTTCCATGTTGGGCGTTATAGGTGGGGTCGCAGGTCTGGTAGCCGGGTTTTATGCCACCGAGAACATAGTGCTTACCAAGGCTGTTACTTACACGCCTATCATCTACCCCGTCCAACTCGTCGAGTTAGTCATTTTAAGTCTCATAGCTTCAAATATAGGTAGTATATACCCCGTGATCAGGATATTTAAGTTAACCCCTTCGGAGGTGATGAGATGAAAAACGTTATCCAACTCTTAGACGTAAACAAGGTATACAAGACCGGTAATAACGAGTGGGTAGCCTTAAGGGACGTCAACCTAAATGTCGAAGATGGGGAGTTCATAGCCCTAGTAGGGCCTTCAGGGTCCGGGAAGACTACGCTATTAAACATCATAGGCCTAATGGACTCCCCGACTAGGGGACACGTGGTACTGGAGGACAAAGACGTGACTTACCTAGGAGAGAAGGAGAAGTCCGAACTGAGGAATAAGTACATAGGGTACGTATTCCAGTCCTATAACCTTATCTCTTTTCTGACGGTATACCAAAATGTAGAGTTACCCCTAGTGATCGCTGGTGTACCTGAAAAGGAGAGGCAGAAGATGGTAGAAGAGGTCCTCCAGACTATACCAGGGATCTATGAGCTTAGGAATAAGAGGCCTACACAGCTCTCAGGGGGACAGCAACAGAGGGTAGCAATAGCGCGGGCCCTAGTAAACAGACCTAAGGTGATCTTAGCCGATGAGCCTACGGCAAATCTGGACATAAACACGGGGAAGGCTGTGGTGGACTTATTTAAGAAGATAAAGGACGAACTGGGGATAACTATAGTCATGGCCACCCATGACCTAGAGATGTTAAAGAACTGTGACAGGATAGTGTACATAAGGGACGGGATGGTCGAAAGGATTGAGAAAAACTCATGAGGGCCCGAAAGCTACCACTTTCTTTCCCCAATAATGATAAATTATCAATACCAATTTTTTGGTATTAGAGTGATAATGTATGTAGTACCGTTATAGATAAATTTTCAAATTAAGAGGCTAAGTCAGGAGTAATCGTTTAACCTTACCTCAATATTTAGTCCTAAATATTTAACCATGCCAGAAAAGAACTTATATCTTTCTACTATTAACTATCTATTTAAATTTTACTAATACAAACCGCCTAAACATAATGTCAATTATTGTCTAAAAATACGTTCTAAGCTTTTATTCTTTTTATATTAAACTATCGTTATATTCAAGGAAAAATTTTTGTAAGTAAAATATATATAGACCTCATAAATATAGTATATAGGGCTTAAAGTATGGAAAGTCCATTGGCTGTAATGATATTATTAATTGGTACAATTTTAGTTGCATTAGTGGCTTTTGCATTTAGTTCAGTCTATTCCAGTTATGTAGCCAACAATGCATATATATCCAATTTTGCAGAAAGCGTATCAGAGGGTTTATACATTACTAAGTCCACCGTGGCCAGTAGCGGTCCAACTTATAGTGTTGTTATAGTCCCCGAGGACTTTAACTATAACGGGACAATTTACCTGACTGCTGTAAACACTACGCCAGTGTTGTACGGGAGTGACGTGGTCGCCCCTAATTTAGGCGATTTTGACGTGAAAATTAACGGTACTATCCCCGCTTTCACGAATAACGTTATATTATATTCCACGTCGCTCCACGAACTATACCAAGGTTCAATACCCTTATGGAAAAGTACCGTTGGTGCACCTCAGACAATCACTATTCCAGTTAAGTCAGACGCAGTAGTTTTCATATTTATCCAGACCCCTAAGGGTTTGGTGGAGGTGGGTTACGTATGGCTAGAAGATTGATAAGAAATAGAGGTCTATCGGAAATTATTGGATTTTTTGTACTACTCCTAATCCTGATAGCAGTACTTGTCCCGTTAGGGCTTTACCTCTTGTCTTCCCCAGCACAGCAAGAACAAGCTAAACAGTCAGCTAACGGTTATAAGCTAACTGCCGAACAACAGCTAAGCGAATTTGCTATAGCATATGCCCAAGGTGATGCGACACCCCAGCTACCTGCTGTATTACCAGTATATACTAACGGTAACTTATACCTAGTATTCCCCGGAGGTCAGAACCCGGAGGTACCGGTTACAGTAAAAGCCTACTTAGTGGAGTATTCAACAGGGAGTGGCTCAGAGTGGTTAACGTTAAATACAAATCTCCCCGTACTCGTCAGTAAGTCTAACTCGACATTCTATAACGGGTATAAGGCGATAGAAATCCCTCTCTCGTCAATATACAACCTAAACCCGAACAATATCGAGAGGGTAGCAATAGTGACGCAATTAGGAAATATAATCTATGCATATCCCCCCACTGCAATACCGTTACCCAAAATACCCTCCCTTGCTGTATTTATAAACCTACAGCCTAAATCCCTGACCGTAGTAGCGAACCCGCAATTTCAGGCCCTTTGTCCTTCATCTGGGTCTATTGCTCTTACTCAACTGGTAAAAGAATATGGAGGAACAGTGACGTTCTCGGGGTCTTTTGCCAACGCATTGTTGAACGCTTCGACAGGGACAGCATTAAAAATGGACATGGCATATATAGGCCCTATATGCTTTACTACCGACAGTTTTAGTACGCCTCTCAACAACCCCGCTGCAACATTTAAAGGCATAATGAATGGGACCTTCGACTGTGCAAACATGATGATAAAAGGGACTATTCAAGGCTACTTTACGTCTCCCGGCTTTATCTCCGTAGAAGGTGCGTCAGTTAACGGTATAACATTAAACGGTGGGTTTATCAACACCTCTATGAAGGTGACCGGCTTATCTGGAAACCTTAACTTTATCCCACAGTCGATAAGTTTTGCATTGAGCAATCAGCCTGTACTACCAGGTGAAATAATAATTAAAAATGCACAAGCTGTGTCATTAAACTTAGTTAACGTGAGCGTGGACGGTACATTCAGCGGTACTTTCAGCGGTATATTAAACGGAAAGAAGGTCACTATATCAGGTAGTAATAAACAGATAGACGGGACAGTTGAGGAAGGGACTCTAACAGGTTCCATAACTGAAATGACTTTCACACAACGCATTGTTACGGTAACAAATAGTTTTGGGTTTACACAAGCTATATGTTACTCGCCGGGTGGTATAGCAGGTACCATATCCCAAGCTGAATTAGAGACAGTGGTAACTAACTTTAACGGGACTACTATAGGAAGTGCCAGTGTAAAATATATTAACGCCAGCCCCACAGTACCTACACCAGGCTTATTTACCGACTTCGGTGTGAATGAAGACACTTATAACGTTAGTTTTAACAGCCTTTCCGGTGAAGTAATACTGAGTGGGGCCGACGGAAATATTGGAGAGCAGAGCCCAATAACAGTAACATTCCCAGTTCAGCCCAACTTCTTAGGACAATATCCATCAACGTGTGATTCAATTGATGAGTTTGACGGTGTTATAGACGGGACAATGAACTTGGATAATGGAGAATATATGCAACTAGGTAGCTTATTCTCCAACGTCATAATTTCAATACCTCAAAATGCATATAACCCCGATAGTAATAATGGGCTTGTAACGGGGACTGGATTTAATAATGGGTTCTATATAGTGACACCATTGGTTATTAGGGTATCTTTCGAACTCGATAATCCTTCCAATATGACTGATGAGTTTACTATGATGCCAATTGCGGTAAAAGAATTATACTACTTTACTTTCCTGGGACAGAACCAACAAAACCAGCAGCCGATTACGGGTTATGCTGAATATATAGGCACAGCTGACGTAGTCCTAAACCCTGAAATAGTAATCCCGCCATTCCATAACGCTACATATACTTACACGGTAGATATACCGGTGACCGGGTCTTTCTTCAATGTCCCTAACATACAAGATATACATAACCCTCAGGCTTTAAACAACGGTAAAGTAGAGTATGTAGAGGTCAATTTGGGTCTAGTAACACCGAATGGATATGAAGCCACTACTCAAATAATAGTCACACCGTATAACCTGATAACCTATCCGGTATCCGGTTCTTCATCAAGCTAAACCTAGTTAAGGTAATACCCTTTTTTTAAACAAGACAAAAATTTTTCAACTCGTCCTATGTTTTAGGCTCCTTGATAGTATATCGAATAAACTTATCTAATAACCTACCTATGATATTTATCGTATTATACCTCAGGATAGCTGGGGCTACTTAATACTATAGTAGCATTTATCGGAAAATTCCTGCAAAGTTATGTTACCTTAAAAATAATTTAATAGCAACACAAGAGGAAATCAAACAACTTGCTGTAAAGCCTAAGGTTCTTCATGGACATGATTTATTTTATCACATTATAAAATGAAAATATTTAAGCAATAGAAATTCCCGAAACTGCTACTATAGTTAATAGTTAGAAGTTATTATAGCAGAGGCCACCACGGTATTTAATTTGACTTATTTATAGTCGTCTCTGTCACGTATTTATCCACGGTTTGTCTAAGATAAAATTTAAATAGAATATATCTATAGACAATTCCTCGTATTAAATATATTTATACATTTTGTTTAGCACTATAAAGTAAATAAAAAATATATACTTAGATACGCAAAATATATTATGGTCATGAATTCTGAAATTGTGTATCCTGATGACGTTATGTATGTGGACTATGAGACCTTTTTACAGTTATTAAGCATAACCAAATTAACGGGAATATTTAATACTTCTTATACAGAAATTACCTTACCACTAGAAAATGGGATAGAACTTTTACAGAGAGAAATTTCCACGTTAGACATAGCACAGATAGTACTGGTTTTACCGCGTAATATAAAAGTAGAGGAAGTGATAAAGAAGATAAACAGCTTAAAACCTACTGTACCAGTATATGCCATAGTCCAGAATTCACAACTTGACTATTTTGTAGTAATCTACCAAGAGAAGCCAAAAGTAAATACGTAAAAAATCAAATTCCTATGCCTAGCCTATAGTTTTGCAGTAGACTTTAATCTTGGACTTATTTCGAATAGGGATTTCATTAGCCCACCGTATCGTTCTACCCAAAAACCTTATGCCAATATATTATACTTAATATGATGTGTGGTATTACGGTTTTTCGATAGAGAGATCGGGTCTTAGCAGTTTACGTAAAACCGTTACGTTTAATATATTTTTAGTAATTTAGGTAAGTGGTGCTAGAATTTACGACTCAAACCTTTAGTCTCCAAGAATTTAACATAAAATGAAGTATAAGTGTCGACGTAATGGTCAGGGTTAATACTCAACAGAACGATTTTTTCCAATAAATACTATTTAAATATAAATACTAGTCGTAGCTACTCATACCGTTGAGTTCAGTAGGAGCTAATATATGGTCAGTTTACAAAGACATCAGCACCGTTAACAGCGGAAATATTCCCGGACGAGGGGGGTAAAGACTCGTACTTTAACGCCTGACTTAGTATAAAAAACCTTTTACGCGACTTATCTACCGAGAGGACATATCTTACATGCACGTCCTAAATCCAGTTGGTTACGGAAGACCGTCACTGTCATCGCGGGTTTACGTTAACGACTCTAAGCCTATAAAACCCGACCCCCTCTTCCATAACAGCTTTTTCTCCTTTACTCTGTCCTTCTCTCCTTCGTCCAAGACTATGTAGTCCACATTACCTCTAATGTACTTGCTTACCATGTACATCCTGTCAAAGACGGGCATGTCCTTTATCCCGGTGAACACAAAGATAAGGTCAATATCGCTTGTGTCCACGTAATCCCCCCGGGCCCTAGACCCGAAGACGTAAACCTCGATTAACGTTGAGAAGTCCCTTGATACCTCTTCTACAATTTCCTTAGCTAGGTATACCATCCTCATTTGGCTCTCTATTGCAGACTTCCCCTTACCCATTCCACCACCTCTTTAGCCCTGTTTAACAAGTCTTCCGAGATCGCCCTGCTATATTGTTTAAACGGGACGCCGTTAGCAGCGTCCGGATAACGGGAAATTACGAAGTGTGAGGACAACACCATTAAGTCTTCTTTGACCTTAGGGGGTATCGCTAGCCCTTCCCCTTCTATGACCTCAGCGAGCCCAGTAAGAGAGTGTGTCTTTCCGGGGTCTTTACCTAAGAAAATACTCAGTGCCTTTAGTGCTTCTTCTGCAGCTTGCTGGGAGTGGAACGCTGAAGCGTAATATTTAACGCTCGACAGGGGTACTCTCGCAGTGTCCAAGTCCTCATTAGCTTGATCTAACCAGTCCCTATAGTCTACTATACACCATTTGTGATGAAGGTTATAAACTCTTTTGTGTTACGTCTGTTATACTCGGTTAAGTAATAAAGGGCAAGTCCTCCTAGCATTTTATGTAAAACCCTAGCACTGACATTTTTTATTAAATAGACGGAAGCACTATATATTTTCTGAATTAAACCACAGTTTTGGGGCTTTAAGATAGGGTGTAAGTACCAAGAAAAGTGTTAGGGTAATGTTTACCGCCACGGTTTTCCTATAAATACTATCCTTATTTTCCTATCCTTATAGGTACTAGCCCTTAACTAACAATAATGTTGTCCTTTATTAACTGAGCGAGTATAAGACATCTGCACTGTGAGAAGAAATACAAGATATTATGGTGGTACGGTCTTGCGAAAGTATTTGAAGGGCTAGAAGGAATTACGGTATCTCACCGTCCTTCACGGTTTTAAGTCCCACGGTATGATCTCCTGCCCGTCCCTAACGGCTGTCTGTGTATAACCAAGTGTTTGGTTTCAGACTAAGGCCTTTTACAGGTCTTTTTGAGACTTCTATTTATTTCAGTGTAGTTGGTCGTCATTAAATATACACACTAAGCAGCGTTAACGTGGTAGTGTACAAAAAAGCGTACTATAAAGGGCCATGATTTAGACCAAGAGTGGACCTATACGTACTGTATTATTCGTCCATGAATTATACAAGTTCGAGAGAAAATTATAATACATAAAGGACGCGTGAAAGGCCAACTAGTAAAAAAAGTAAATTTACAAAAGAATGTGGACGACATCGATAAGGATGTAGTTACTAAAATACGATATATCCGAATATTATGTTCCCCGCCCCCTCATGTCAAGCCCATTTCACGGTTTTATGTGATAGTACTTCTCGAATATGTAGAGGAATAATACAAGCGTGAATACACTCAACACGACTTCAATGTAGACCCCGACATTGAAGTTCAGCATGATATACTTGCTCTTTATGTCACCGTAACCCAAAAGCGGGGAAATCAAGAAAACTACGTAAGCGGTATACCCGCTTATTGACACGTGGTGCGACACAACATAGCCAGAGACTATAAAGGTCACCAATACGGGCAAGACGAAGGCTATCAGAAACGTGATTATATATGAGACCCCTTCAGTCCCAATGATGGACACCAACATTATCAGAGACTCGTAGAAGAGGACAGTAATGAAAGAGAGCAAGACCAAGATATCATCATGTAATAACGTTATGTCCAGCACCGCTAGATAGACCAGGAAGACCGCGTCCCAGAGCGCCAAGGACATGAGCCTAGCAAAGGCTACTCTCCTCCATCCCCTGAACAGGGAGACCTCGAATACCGTAACGTCGTCATTCCTAGCCACGTGGGAAGTACCCAACGCAGTGACCATGGGTATTGTGTAGAGCGAAGAGAACGTTATGTAGTCCAGCACTATCTGGAAATGTTTGACGGACGGCGTGTAGTAGCTCAACGTAATCAGTGCCGATACAAAGTAAACCAGTATCAGCACACCGGGGGAAAATTCACCGTGGAGGTACCACTTAATCGCTCTCCATGTATATCTTTCTGACCCCTGCCTTTTTGAAACCAATTGCTATCCCCTTTTTTACCATACTTTCCATTTCCTCTTCCTCCCCCCTCACAAGGAGGATATTACCAAAGTCCGCTATCGTACCCGAAGGCGGTGTGGTGTTAAACCTCACGAAAACCTCGTAGATCGGTTCCCTGTAAAGGTCGTCGATCGTCCCCTTCCACCTCACCTCACCTTCCTTCAGGACTACTATGTAGTCACCAAACCACTCAGCCTCCTCAGGTATGTGGGTAGTTATTACCTTGTCTGCTTTATCCTTCATGATGACCTTGCCTAGCTTCGTGGCGTTAGCTAAGTCGACATGCGAGAGCGGTTCGTCCAGGACCTTTATCTCGGACTTTACACACAGGACAGAGAGGAGCTGAACCATCTGGGTCTGACCACTGGACAGGGAGGAGATATACTCGTTCTTTACGTCGTCAAGGAGGCCCATGTCATCGCACTCGTCCAAGTATCTCATGTAGTCCTTTACCTTAACCTTGAGGTTGAACTTGGGCTTCTCGAACTGGAAGGCCATCATGGAGACCGCTTTGTCCCTGTCCTTATATGGGATTACGCCGTTCACGATTACTTTCCCCCTAGTCGGGGAGATAAGCGACGTCATAATCGACAGGAACGTAGTTTTGCCGCTACCATTATGGCCTAGAAGACAGAGGTTCTTCCCCTCGAAGTCGAACCTGACCCCCTTCAAGGCGGTCTTCCTCCCGAAACTCTTATAAACATCTTCTGCAATTACTCTCATATCGAGAGAAAAATAAGCAAATATAGTTTTAAACCTTTCTATAAAAAGTCGGAGTAAAGATAGTGTCGTTATTAAGCTATTCATATTTGTATAACGAGTATTACTTATGGGTAGGAAGCCTGTAATCAGACATGATATACCTTGTCCCTCTTGTGGTAGCCACCACGTAGCTAAGTGAGGTAAGCCTCTGGGTAGGCAGAGGTATTTGTATAGGTACTGCGGTAAGTATTTCCTCAGTGATGTAACCTATCACCACTACTCTGAGGAGGTGAGAGAGAAGGCTTCAAGGATTTATGCCAACGTTATGAGGGCGGTTTCTAAGGTACTTAATGTACTTCCGGACACGGTGTTTACTTGGGTAAGGCGTTAAGGTAGGCGGGGGTAAGAGGACTCGCGGGCTTGTGGGAGAAAGCGAAGGAGTTGGTCAGTGGTAAAGTCATTACTATTGATAAGGTACGGTTGAACTTTTACAGAAATACTAGGGCTTTTTACGAGGGGGTCTTCACTTGTCACGTTTACACTAGGCTAGGGTTTTATCCAGATTACTCTGTTGGTGATAGGGACGAGAAGGCTTTCCGTGAGGTCAAGCACTCCTTGCCGGAAGGAGGTAAGTGACTATTATGACTTATACTTTTGGTTAAAGGACTACACGGTTATCTCACCGGTTAACCCAACGATTCACAGCACTGAGGGATAGGCTTATCAAGAGGCGATAAAGGCAGTAAATAAGAGTGTAAATATTGTGAAGTAATTCCATAGCGTTGGTCTTATGGGAAAAAAGGTTAAATCCCAGAATTTGTAGCTTAATGACAAGGGTATCACCACTCTCAAAAAGTTAGTTAGAAGTTTTTAAAGACCACGTAACTGTTTAGCTGGAGTTTTGATTTCTATATGGGATTTTCAAGATGAGGAAATATACAGATTATTTATCCTTATAATAGATTATATGATGATATATAGAATATAAAGATTATCTTTTTAAAGTTTAACAAGTAGTGTATTAATAGAGTGAAAATATGTTAGAAAAGACAAGAAAAAAACTATATTATGTCTCTCTCTTGTTTTTATTACCGATTTTCCTTCTAGTCGCTTCGAGCTCAATAGTCAGTGCATCGATAGGAAACGTCAGCGGCTGTGTTATCGATACAGTAGATTTGAAATGTCCTACTTATTTTCTATTCTGGAAGACTGGCTGTGTGACTGTTGGCATTGTCTCTGAAAATGGAACCTATTTAACATACAATAATGGAAACTCGGTAACTGCTTCAACCTCTACATTCGATCGTTCTTACAACAATTGCTATAATGTTCAAGAAACTGGAAGTATGAATAATTTTCAATCCTCTCCCCCATGTTTCCAGAGTACTGCTACGTTCAGTTTCGGCCCAGAGGGTCCTTGTGCTCGTAACGCCCCAGCAGGGACTGAGACTTTTCAGATCATTATAAAGTTAATACCTTGCTATAATGGAGGATATTTACTCTACGTTAAAGGGCTAGCAAGTGGATCCTACAATTACGTCAAGACTTGTCAATCATCCTCATCACCTATACCTCCGATAATAATAGAGGGTGATGTTGACGGGTGACATGGCTAGGTAGTAGAAAGTGATTAGGCATGAAGAGGAAGTCGGTCATCAAGCTAACTATGATTTTTTTAGTAGTAGTCCTTGCTATCATAGTCTTATCTACACCTATCTCCTTTTTATTATACTACTACTCCATTCCCTACTCAACGCCGTTTCAGAAGGGAGCTACTATAAATTATGAAATTTTCCTTTCCTACACCTATAAGACATTTAAAGGTAAGATTTACAGTCTAGAAGAAAACGGTTACCTGACGGTGAAGTCTCTGGGAGGGTCACAATTCGAACTCACGTTTTACGGAGGGTACCTCAACCTGACTTGCTTTAATTTCAAGGCCAGTAAACCCACCTCTACAGTAGTCAAGGCCGGTAAGATCCCAAACGTCACAACGGTCTTGGGGTATTCCTCTCCGCTAATGAGGACCCTGATCATAAAGGGGTACCAGCCTACAGCCGTCTTTAATTATACTCCTTACCCGGGGTGCAGCGTAAAAGAAGTTTTGGTCAAGACAAGTATTACCCTTTTCGATATAGAACCTCCTTTCGGGTTAATGCCCTATATATATGTCGATAATGTAAGTAGGAGCCCGGACTTGTCGTTAGTTTACTTCCCGGTCCCGGGAGACAGCATGATCGTAGACGGGGGTACGATCAACTTCTACTACCAGCCCCCGACTTATAATGCCTCCGCCTCTGACCGGTTTGCCAACCCCCTGATCCCCATTAACATGACAGGGTGGATGGTCGAGTGTAGCCTGTTCCAATACCTGATACACAACGTGACGTCTAACTACGCAGAAAACGGAAAGTACTTGGCTACCATGAGCATTTCAGTCCTGTTGCCGAACTCTCACAACAGGATCAGATTCGACCAAGATTGGGGCGAGTACCCTTTAGCTACCATCGATTATTGGAGAAATGTAATAATACTGTTCCTCATCATAATAGGCGTCTTATACTTCTTATACAGGAGGATGGTCTAGAGACTTGGGCTTAGCCGCTCGGCCCTTTCCTGAGCACATGTTGACAATGGACCCTAGAGGGTTATGAGAAAGGCGGTAGCGCAGTCGCTGAGCTATTATACTCAGTCAAGTACTAAGGAGCAAGCCCTCCATCATATTCATAGAGAATGTGTACTATATAGGCTAAAGCCCCATCACCCTTTACAAACCGACCGAGTATTTCTTTACGGTGCTCAAGGCGTGGTAAGCCCTTTTCCTATGCGGCCGCTACGGGGGCAGGGGCCCCTTTTATACACAATTTGTGCTCTAGCGACGGGCTACCGTCCTCAGGTATACCAGGCCACCGGCTAAAGGGATAGCTCTAAAACCGACCATAACATCAACGAGAAAGTCTTTGCCCTTTAATACTTTACAAAGTACGAAACCGGTCCGAGCGGGTCTTGCGTTCAGGTAGCTTAACTTACCCACCTCTAACACCGACAAACCCGAGGTCTGTCCCTTTAACCTTGGCAACCATACGGACAGCGCCTTACGTGAGATCCGGTGTCGGTATTTTTTATTAATCTGACTTGTGGTATTACACAATCCACGGTTAGGAGTGGGGACTCTCGAGTATTTAACATAAAGCTAAGTATTGGCATAAATACTAGGGTAATGTCCAGAGCGTAGTTTTTCAGTAAATTTTATACTAAAAAGGCCTTACATAATGCGGGGACTTCTTGTTTTTGTCGAACTATTATGACAAAATTTATAAACTGGGTATTTAGAGGTTTACCAATGAAAGATAATAAAAAGTTAGTGTCTATATTAATGCTCTCCCTAATTTTTTTATGTACACCTATTACACTGGCTCAGGTATCGCCTCAGGTAAAGCTAATGGCCACTAAGACTATTGACTCACCGTACGTGTTAGTTTGCAGTGTAACGGGGTATGACCACGGTATAATAGTACCATTAGAATACGTTAACTTTTCCTTTAGTTCAGGACAATTGAGGTACTATTCGACCTTATACATATACTTCTTCAACGCCACTACCAGCGTACTACTATACGAGTCAGCCCTAAACGGGATTGCCAAGGTCATACCTTTCATCAGGGACGGAGATCTATACATAGTGGTCCGCACGTTTGCGAATTCGCCCTATATTTCCCAAACACACTCACGATCTGTCGTTTACGTGTTCAGCGGCCTAAAGTTGGTTAGCACTTATACTATTGCAGGCACACTACTGAGCCCCAACGAGGTACCCCCACCGTCGAACCTCTCCGCAATCCAGATTGAAAAGTTTTGGCTTTCCAAGGTCACGGTACACATAAACAATTACACAGCGACCGCAGAGGTGTGTACAGAGAACGTTACTATAGAGTTAAACGGGGTGAATATTACACTGGTAGGGCTGAGGCCTATGGTCGAACTACAATTATCTGAGGGTGTACTCGTTATAGCTAAATATATCCAGCCGATATTGGGAGAAGCCAGGCCCCCGTTGTTAAACTTCACCTTGTTCAGTAATAACGGTAAGGTAATATGGACTGAAAACTACTCGATACGTGAACCACAGGAGGACCTCTTCAACCTGTTTAGTTCTAGCCAAGAAGTGAACTCTGACCTTTTCGGCCTACTTACCAGAGGGAAGGTAGCCGTAGTAGGCGATCAACTCTTCCTGATTAACGTGACCCAACAGGGCCCGTTTTTCGGCGAGTTAAGGTTCATCAACGCGACAATACTGGGGGTGAACCTGAGTGACGGGCTGGTCACCACAAGGGTAGACCTAACAAACGTGACACCTAACATAGGGTTACTGAACATAGGAGGGAAGCTTTACGTGTTGGCAATAAATAGTTCCGGAATTAACGTCGAGAAGTACAGTGACGGGCGCCTCACCGAGGTAAGCGAAATCCCGCTTGTCATACAGACAAAACAAGTAGTTAAACAGGATCACCAAGTAATCACATACCCTAACGGGACTACTATAAGGCGTGTGGTCAATGTTACCATAAACGTGACAAATATCTTGACCAGCGCGTTCTATAGCTATGGCAGGTACTTATTGATAGCGAGCCCCTCAACCAAAGGTACTAATGTTACGGACATATACTCTAGAGGGATCACCTATTATACTTTGGGCGAAAACGTGACCCAGTTCCAACTAACACAGAGGAACTATGTGTTATTAATGAACAACAGCAACAATTTCACTTTAGTGTTTCTCAACAGTAACGGGACTGTTATGGGGACTATGGACATCGGGGGTCTAGGGTCGGCTTTAGCGTCCTCTCTCTTACCGAGGCCTTACGTGTATGTGAGCATGGTAAACCCCTATACGTACTACGTGCTCAAGGTGTATTATAACCTGACTTCAGCTAACACTACGAATACTGAGATGCCGTCTTTCAAGGGCGAAACGCAGATCAACGTCTATGAAGTGGAATTCCCACAGCACTCAGTCCAGGTTACTAATACTATTACTAGTAATAAAAATAGTAATACAGTTCCTAACTCAACACCCTCTAACTCAACACCCCCATCCACCCCCACAAGTGTAAATACCACACTATTGATAGCGGTAGTCGTCATCGCCGTAGTAGCTGTGGCAGCAGTCTTAGCCTTAAAAAGGAAGAAGTGAATTTTTTCCCTTAATTTTTCGCTATATTTCTTCTGTTATCTGTTATGGTTCTCTATTTGTTTCACTTGTTTTTCACCTCTACGTCATTACAATTAAGGCCTTAAAGTACATCAGATTCATGGAAAGCCTAAACGATTTAGTCCTAAAGACCCGGGGGTGATACGGGAAAATACCACCACGGTGTAAAGGCTACAGTGTTTTTACATTACTTTTTCACGACGTCTTTCCAAATACCGTAATGTGAGTAGGCTGGCGTGGGGAGGGGATTAATTATACTCAGTCAAGCTACGTAGGCCTATCGCCATATATACGGGGTATACTTTAAGTTAAAGCTAATGATGCCCCCATAGTCTGATCAAGCGTAAAAAAATAAGCATAAGTTATACTTAGGCAAAAACGTATAAAAAGGCCCGTGCTACCCGTAACAACTGCCCTCACTTACTGCGGGCTTGAACTCCACCGCTCAATAATCTCTTTGTTATCAAGGACTAGCATTAGCCTGCTCATATTGGCTAAGGACCTCTCGTGTGCTTCCTTATCTGCTGACGACACTGCCTCCTTTGCTATTACAGGTAGGAAGCCGAGTGTTTGGGCATGCCTTGCAGAAGTCTCGACCCCTATATCTGTCGCGATACCGGTAAACACTATTGTTTGGATCCCCGCATTCCTTAGCATTAGCTCGAAGTTTGTGCCTACAAAAATTGACGCCGTGTTCTTGTTCAGTACCACGTCACCTCCCTGCGGGTAAACGTCCTTGACTATGTCGCCGGGGTTAAAGTTCCTCCTCATATATGCTGGTTGGAATCTCTCCGGCAAAGGGGTTATCTTTGTATAGACTATCGGCACGTCGTTCTGCCTCGCTGAGCTTATTAACTCTTTGAGTTTAGCCAAGAAGGTGTCTTTATTAAAGATCGAGTTTACCAGAGCCTCTTGTACGTCCCATACCACGAGGACTGAGTTCTTTTTTGTTATGAACTTTTTTAACTCGTCTTTGTTGAACCAAGCCATAAAGGAGAATACTTATTCAGAGGTAAAAAGTTTATCACCGAACAGATCCCGTGACTATAACTGCGCTGAATACTTTTCAGGTACACAGCTTAAAATTATCGGGTTAAATAAAAAGAGGAGTGTACAATAGGGCATATTATCAAACAGATCCTTTAAAGTTATCCAATATTTTTATAAAGTTTTAATTTAATTTGGCCCTCGAGTCCCTAACGGGGAACGCATGACACTCTCGGTTCAGACTATGTAGACCAAAAGGCTCTCCTTATGCTTTAAACTTAATACCGAGTGAAAACAATAAACGTTAAACAATGCGCTTCTGGTACGGAGGGTAAACCTCACTACACGATAGGTTTAGAGGTGAACTACACTTCAGAGTGTAGGCAGAGTTTAAACCTACCCTTTTGTGTTTATAACGAGTTTTTATTCCACGTATTATTACTCATGCTGGCCTAAGTTAGGGTCACAACGTGCGGTGTCCTATCTACTTATGCCCCTACGTATTTCTGATCAGGCACATGATGCTAACATTTTCTGAGCGGTGCTCTGTGCCCTCAAGTATTTAACAGAGGTGAAAGTGTATAAGTTAAGGGCTAAGTGTTCAAGGTAATACTTAACTGCCTCGGCTTTTACCGCAAGCACCACACTGGGTTAATCTAATGAGGACACGCGAGGTCCTCATCGGATTGTACAGTCAATTTGATTAGGTATATCTGCATAGTATTTAGATAGAAAATGCAACTACTTATATTCCCGATATCGCTCTTGGCATCAGGGCTAATAATCATGGCAGTGCCCTATTACTACTCTAATAAGTTAGTGTATATCGCGGTGACCTTGGCCTCTTCGGCCTCTATCTCGTTCTCCCTCCAGTTCCTACTGGAACTATCACCTCTGTTCAGGCCTTACTTGCACTTCATTTCTTATTTCAACATAATGGTGGGGCACAACTGTATGAACGCGTTAGGTTTTCTTATCCCCCTCTCCGTCTCGCTATACCTAGCTACTAAAGCTGAGGTCGACAAGGTCGATATAGTCCTACTCATCACCTTATTGGGGATAAGCTCAACGGCGTTAACATTATACAAACTGGGGCTCATCCCTTATATACCGGAGCTCCTCGTGTACAGGAATTATGTAGGTTATTCCCCTGATATTTTTCTCGTGATGGCCTTCTCCTACTCCCTATTTAGAAAGAAGAACCCTTGCAAGCTGGCTTATGTAGAAATGTTTATAGCCGGGGCTTACGGCGATATGGTAGCGTTCGTGATAGGCGGTTCACATATTATAGCCGGGGGGCTGGGCTTCCTAGACGGGGATTTCCTGTTACCGCTCTTGTTCTCTCTAGAGCTGAGACTGTTAAAGAGGTTTAAGAAACGATAGGGACATGACTTTTATTCTCGCTGATGTTTTTTCACTCATGACGATAACTTCTGCCCTTTTAAAGCTTTAGCCCCTTTTACGCGCCTTTTGCGGACTATTTTTTCCCTTGATCTAGTATAAATTCTTGAGCGAATAATTACAGTATTATGTGTAACCATTCTAGGTAGTCGGAGTCATAACCTCCTTATAATCGCATTTATACACGCTATTGCATCAGTTTTGTCTAGTGTATACTTATAATCGGTCAGTTTATAAAGGGCGACATTATCGTCAGCCTAGGGCTGATATATACACGCCACGGGAGAGCAAGGGCTTGCCCTCTAGCATCTAACTAAGTATAACGTGTGATATAACTTTACTGAGATAAATAGGGATGACAGAAAAGGCGTGAATGATCAAAAGACACATGGATTACCAGTTCTATATATTCTAAAAATTTAATTTTAAATCCTCTTAATATATTTGGCATGAATAAGTCTATATTATGTAGCGGACTTGTTTTTCTTAGTCGCAATTTATTTATCCTTTATAGTAGTTTTACCGTTTCACTTATCCCTTTTATACCCTCCCTATGTTCCTACTTTTCCTCATATTATATTCACTCAAAAGTAGCTACTCTTCAATTGCCCCTTGATGTCGTTCCTTCTTTACCCCCTCTTGTTAGGTATTATTGCACCAAGCCTTATATCCTTAGAAGTTTCATTCTTAATTATTAGCCTAGCTCTCGGTTTTTGGGTGCTCACGTCTCCATTGTAAATTAAAATACTCTCTATTGAATTAGTATAATTCTTTGTACAAATATCCGAATTTCTATTAAACTTTCTATCTAATTAAAGTTACACCCCCTCTCTTTCCGTCCTATTAGTTTTTTGTATTAATTTTACTCGTGTGTAATTAACAGTTAAAATACCACTTCTTCAATAAGATAAACTAAAATTGCAATAGGTCCGTGAACTACTCCTAAATAGATTTATTGGATTTCAAGGCTTTAGACTAAGATCGCGTGTAAATACTGATCAGGTATAAGTGTTTTAAGGATAGTGTTTTTAGCATAACACCCCCAGCTACCATGGTTAACATTTTACGTAAAATCCTTACGTTTGATAATATTTTTACTAATTAGACATGTAATATTACATATCTTACAATTATGGATTAGATTTTTAAGCACTTAACGTTAAGTAAAGTATAAATATTTACGTAAATATTTAGGATAATACACAGCTACCACGATTTTTCCAATTATTGGTACAACGAATAAGGGATACAGAAATCAACTAAACCATAAGCTCTGCCTGTGACAAAATTATTTCACCGGGCTAATCTAGAACACCTATAAGTCTGTACCCTGTAAGCCTCTCTTGCAAGTGTAATTAAAGCTGAGTATAGATGGCTCAATAAAAAGTCTAGTATTATGCTTCAAAATAATAAGTATCTCTTGTGCAATTAAGACTGTTACATATAGCGCCAAGTGTATGGACCTTATGCCATAACAATTGAGGAGAGAGTGATGTTAACACAAGGTTGAGAGTCACGAATATAACAGTTTTCCTAAACACGCGATTATTACATTTAAGCTTAAGGTATACTAAAATTTTTAATAAAATTCTGGGAAAAATAAAAGAAAGTGCCTGTCTTTGATTTTTCCTCTTTTGTCATATGGATTACGCTAAGCTTAATACCTCCTCTCCGTTTACGTTAACCTCCCCGTCAGACACTCCTGCATATATCACCGGCGGGGCTTGTGACTCCCCGGTAGCGGTGACCACATGGATAGAGGGTATTGTGTCCACGTTTATCACCCCGTTTTGTACTTCTAAGTGGTAGGTCAGGTTATAGTATTTACTTACGGTCACTGTGATCATACCGTTACCGACACTCCCGTAGAGGGATTTCCCGACCGCGTTATGCATTGTGATCACGCCGTTACCGACATTCACCTCCCCCTGAATAAAGCCCACATTATACAACGACACGTCTCCGTTACCTACCGTGAGGTAGAGTAAAGACGTATTAACGTCGGTAAGTTTTACGTCACCGTTACCCACAGATATATTAGCAGACGTGAAAATACTGATGGGTAGGTTAACGTAAATATCAGCACAGTATACGTTACTAGTGTCTGATGGAGGGGTTACCGATATGAACAAGGTCCCGTTAACCTCCTTGTAACAGACGTTAAAGTCGGAAGTCGAAGCCGTAAACCCTTTAGCAACTAACTTAATACTGATACTGGGGGCTTGGCTTTTCGTTACTGACACAATACCGTTGCCGTTACATATCACCAGTTCGTGCACGGGGAGTGTTACGGGGACCGTTACGACCTCGGTCTTCATAAAGAGGTAATCTGTTATTATCGGTATCCCGGACACTACTAAGACGCCTACTGAACCCGCCACTACTATAATTAGTATTGACACTAGTAACTTGTCCATAGGGATTTAGAAAATAAAGCATTATAAAAGGTTTGTGGTAGTATTTTAGAGAGTGATAATAGTGTCACCATTAAGCCATAAATTACACTAAAAATTTATATTAGAGAGTACTTTCAGGTAGGAGATCTGTAATTAAATATGACGTAGCTTGTCCCTCTTATAGTAGTCATCACGTTGTTAAGAGTGGTAAGCCTCTGGATAGACAGAAGTATTTGTGCAGGGACTGCGATAAGAACTTCCCCGCAAATTTAATCATCACTATCACTTTAGGTCATGTACAGAATAATGCATTATCAGTATCAATATTATTAAATTACAGCAGTTATTCTACGTTTAACCTAACTTAAAGGTTTTCATCAGGATTAGCACACCTCGTAGACGATTTTTGACAGATCCTTTACTTCTTTATTTTTAGGTTTATTGTTGAACTGAATGCCCTCACTCGTTTAGGTGTCCCAGATGCTTTTCCTTCTGTTATGGGTGTGAGTGTTAGGGCTAATGCTACCTTCCTGCTCAGCTCGTCCATCACGAGTATTCCGGCTAAGTAGTTGTATGCTTTGGTGAGCTAGCTTTTTGCGGTGTTTAGTTCGTTATAGTTACCAATTTCTTGACCTTCACATTTTCCAAAGAAATTAGACGTAAGCCTAAAAACCTTATCAGTATTACTAGTGCTTGGTATTACCAAGGAAAAGTAGGATAACTGTTGAAAGAGATTAGTAGGGCAACGTACCTCGATAAGCTAAGTTGCTCAAAGAGCCCGTTACCCTTTAAGCTAGGGTATAACTAAGCGTTGCTACCACCAAAAAATTGTCGTTATGCCTTGAAGGAGAGAACGAAATTATTGGTCTCCTTGGTATGTCCACTATAATAGCATTGGTTAATATGGACGACAGATACCCTCACCCTATATGTGCCTGCAATTTACACCGTCTTTTTAGGCCCTCCTAAGCCGTATACACCAGACAGTAGCCTAGTGCGTTTATTGTTTAAAACTATAAACTTTGTACAGTTTTTAAATGGTAGAATTCATAAAAAATTAATATGGTGGACAAGACATGCCACAGCGGGATATTCCCAATACCTTACTCCAGCGGGTGTATAGGTGTGGCAATGAAAGGGCTTCACAAAAGAACGGATTGGGGGGTGGTCGCTTAGGGGTCATGAAAGGGGATCTACTCTATTTGAATTATTACCCGAGTACAAATCAGGGCCTATACCGACAAGCGTAGGTATCGCTAGCCTACATTAAGAGTACGAGGGCTTTAAAGCACCTACATATTGCGTGATAAGTTAGCGTAATGAAGATAGTCCAAGCTTAAGGATTGGCCAATGTAGTACGGTGTATCTATATGTATTAGATCGTGCAACGTTGATACGCTACCAGATTGGTGGACACGGCACCAAAAAGCTGGAGTACAGCCTAAAATATATATTGAGTGTGAAGTATCGTTTCTGAAGACTTTGAGAGTACTGACACTGTACCCTTACAACACTGGTCATTACCGTTTTATCATTAAAATGTGTTTATATCACGATAAAAACGTACGGAGTTTTTACTGGGAGATAAATAGAAACTTTTTAGAGGGCAATAAAGTCAGGTAAGGATAGTAGGACAAGTCTCTTGCCTATTAACATTCAAGCCCGTAAATGCAGGGCATATTTTCAGTATCTACACACAGTCTACAAAGTAGACCGAGGCCTACAATTGCAGGCTTCATCTTCAGCGTCATGATGAATCCTCGTTAGCCTTATGCAGTTTATACTTTTTAATAATTATCCTACCTAGATTAAAATATTCTTATAGGATACCTTAAAAGATTTAACATATATATAAATTATGATATAAGTATTTACGTTAAATACTATAATAAAATAATTGTTCTCATATCTCATTACTGTCCTTTATCACACACGAAGTATGTTCACTCTCGCATTAGATCTATAGTGGACTTAGGATAGGCATGCGGGAAGGTGTAACACTTTTAACCTAGAAAGAGGGCTTTGTCATGATGAAGTTCATGAAGCGTAATACCCTGGACTTTTAAATTACACTAGACTTTTCTTAAACGATAATAAATGAACTTGGCCATATTTTAATTAGAACGAAACCTACAGTAGGTTTGAAGCATTATCTACCAGTCTTATAGTCTTCTTATTATAGTAAATTCGACAAGAAATTAACCTTTATTCACACATGCCGTAGAAGGATACTGAAAATTTTATCTGCCCTCTAAATAATATTGATAAGAGTTGAAGACAAATAATATCTAAAGGTTGGTTAAAGTTTCTCCGCTCTGGCCCTTAGTGGGGTGAAGTCGATGGCTTATCTTGTCCTCGTACTCGTCACGACTAACTTATGCTGTCCCTTCTCCCCATTGCAGATGTATTGTAGCTATCTTAAAAGTGGATGTCCAAAAACATAAATTACTAGAGGGATAAGAAGGTTTATGAAAAGGGACACCGGTTACTGCAATGATACTATCCTAGTGCTTAATCTATTTTAATTTAGTAAATTCAGAAATAGAATAAAGGTTAAGACCCCACCACTCTATTAGCTAAACCTCTCTAATGTAATAGAACCGGAAGGTAAATATGGTTATGGAGACTGTTGAGCTCTCCTTGAGACACTAGTTAAAGACATTAAGTGCGATTGGAGATGGCCCCTACGTGGGTGGTAAGTATTCTGGGGCTATTTACCTTTGACGTAGACGTAGTGGGTAAGAGGGAGTTGGTTAAGATGCGTACTAGGTCGGTATCGGTGACCTAAAATAGTAGCCGTAAATAGAGGTGCAGTGAGGCAGTCTAAAACGTAACCGCTTATACCAAATTGTTTTTTGAAATAACTGGTTAGTACGCTTTTACTCTCGTCGCCAATAAAAGGAGCTAATGCACGTTACTGAGGATATTAGAGCGATACACGGTCAAGAACTTTCGATTTCTCCAGGTTTAATTATCCTTATCCCCAGTGAGTTTGCTATAGCGATAATTCTTTCCTCATTCTTATCGTCTATGAAGGGAGTGACCACAACAACCTCTGACACCTTCCTTCCCTTAACCTTCTCGTACAGTTCTTTTTTCCTGCTGAAGGGTAGGAGGTCACTCCTCTTCAATGATGCAGTTAACTCGACTAGAATGACTTTACCGTCAGTTAAGACTACATCGATCTCTACTTCAGAAGGGTAACCGTAAACGATACCCTCCTTGTCAAAAATGACCTCTCTGTCAACTTTCCACCCTGCATCAGCTAAGAGCTCCATTATACCTTGCCTGAACACGCTTTCAGCTGTAATACCCCACCTGGCACCTAAAGCACTTAGAGTTATCTCCAACCTCTTAATGTCATTCTTGACCTCCTTAATATCGTCCTTAGTAGCCATGACCCTCTTCACCTCCTCCAACTCCTCCTTAGTAGCCAAGTTCTTGAGGTCGTCCTTAGTAGCCAAGTTCTTGAGGTCGTCCTTAGTAGCCAAGTTCTTGAGGTCGTCCTTAGTAGCCAAGTTTTGCCATGGCATTAACCTAGATAAGGCCTGGTAAATTATCTCCGGTCTGGTAGTAAGTACATCAGCTAAAATAGACGGGTTCTCAATTAATACCTTCTTTATTTCGTCAGCTAATGACATACCTAATTATATATTGAGTCCTAAAAATAAAAAGCTCACTACCCAACTTAGGTTTGTTCACCTATATGAAGCCTCACGTATCAGTGCTGTTATATGCACATTTAGGTTTTTATCTGACCGTACTTAGAAAAATAGAACCACAAAATGGACACAAATCGTTTAATTGACGGTATAGCCCACGGATCCATTTATATTCGTCTTACCAAAAAGTGGAGTTCTAACTGTTAATTGTACGTTTATTAAAATTAATGCTAAAGAACTGATAGGATGGATAAAAAATGAGCCCTTACTTTAATTTAAATATAGTGTTTAACACATTTTTAGCGATCCATACATAGAATTATACTAACTATAGAATTATATCAATTCGCAAAAGAAAATTCTAATTTGTGACGTAGACGTAATCAGCACTAATATTTTAGTGTGTTATCTAAGCATTATACTATTATAATTCTACAAGAAGATTATAATTAGCAAAGAGGCCGTGAAAGACCCCCCTATTCATGTTTACTGTATTTTTGCATTCTCTTTCACAGTCAATATTGGCACTAGTTTTCACACAGTTCAAAATTTGAAACTAGTTGTAGAAGTTATATAGGAAGTTATATAGTCAGTAGAGAATTAATAATTATGGCTGAAGAAATACTCAGAGACCCGTTAATCAGAGCAATGCTCGTACTGACTATTGTGCTGCTGGGGGTGTTAATAGTGATGTTCACACTAGACTTTATCGTTTCGGTAATGGAGGGCAAACTCATAATCAGTGGGGTCACTAATGTCTCAAAGCTTTATGGTTACATTATAGGCGGAGTACTGATCTTAGGCTGGGGTTTCTTCTTCCCAGTCTACGTAAGTACGAGGGGAGAACAAGGAAATATGTACCGTCTGAAATAGGAGAAGCAATAGACATGTATTATAAGGGCCTAATCACGCAGGATCAACTGGTTCAGATAATAGATAGGTATATGCAATGAAGATACGTGAGGGCTTGAGATAAAAAACTTTTTTGTATAAAAAGGTTTAACGTGTATAAGACCGAGAGCCTTTACTAACACTGTAGCTAACTAAACCCACCTAAGGGTTAAAAACGGAATCAAAGTAAAATTCTGGCGACTATACGTAGTAGACCCCACGGAGACCTGTAGTGTTTCCCAAAGAAATACCTCGTTTTACGATCTCCTTGTACATGTACCTGATGTATGTGTACTTGTAACTCTTTCTTTGACAAGTATGTCTTACAAGTACTGCTATATGCCCCTTTAGTTTGACATGTTTTCATTAACCGTACTAACTTTATTAGAGTTCAACAAGGATATTTGTACTATGAAATTCCCTTCTAAGAAAAAGAAAGTTGTTTCCATCATTAACCTCATTACATCAATAAGCATTCTCGTGGTAATAACTTCACTGACTAGGACTGAGTTCATACTGCCTCCTTTCCTCGCAACAGCGGCTACAAAATACCCCGACCCCGACTGGAGGAGGCCCAGGAGTTTTTCCATTATTACGTCTTACGTGATATGTAGTTTGATCGGAGTAGCCTTTTCTGTCTTCCACTTGTACGGCCTAATATTTGCCTCGGTGGCAGCTTTTTTATCATTTACAATCTGTGTCATAATAGACATAGAACACCCGCCCGCAATCCTTGCTACATTTTTAGGAGTATTAGAAAAGGTAGGGCCTTTATATATTTTACACCCCGTGCTCACCGGTGTCGTGGTCGTTGAAGGAGTAAACTATATTATGACCAAATACGGGGAGCAAAGGCTGTAGGGGTCACTAGTAGTCACATGATAAACTTACTTCCTCCCTACCTGATCTCCCTTTAATAGCCTCTACGCCGATATACTTTATATGGAACTCAAAACTCCCCCGAGGATAAAAGTCTTGGAAGCGCTTGGGGCTATAGCGGACGGTAGGGTAAGGAAGACTGAGGAAGGGTGTAAGGTTATCTCGTCGGAGAGGGACAAGGAGTACGAGGTCAGGATTAAAGAGCAACTCGTTTACAGTGATGACAACGGGACTAAGTTCAGGGGTTATGTGGGATACCCGATCATATCATGTCTTATGCTTAATAATGTCTTACCTTTCAACCAGACGTACGCTGAAGCGTTAAAGGGGATACCTTGGAAAAAGCTGAATGAGGAGTATAAGAATTATGCAAAAGTAGAGGAGGTCGTGTTTAAAGTCAGTGAAGAAAGGGGGGTAAGCAAGGAAGAGTTAGAAAGGTTTGTATACGAAGTTATAGCAAAACTCAAATCTCTCCACCTCCGTCGCTTGTAATTGACTTAACTTTTTGTTTTAAGTCTTCCTCCACCTCGTCTTCTTTCAAGACCTTAATAGCATACCCGGCGTGAACTAAAACCCAGTCCCCTTCTTTAGCATCTACTAAAGATAAGCTTACCTGCCTCTTAAAGCCTCCGAAGTTTACCAAAGCGTTTTCCCCTTCTTTCTTGACCACTTTACCCACAAATGCCATATCGTACGGGTCATATTCCATAGTATTATTTACTCGGACTTCATTTTTAAGCCTATATATATATGAATAAAATAAATAATAGAGAAATATAACCCTTCTATTTCACGTTTATAACAATCTAAGCTTAATGAGAATAACCTAATAAAAATAGAAAAGATTTATAACAAATGGGCCTTCGTGAACGGTTAGCCCCTCAGATACCTCTTTATTTCTTTACTAACTGTTTTATGTATTCCCACATGGAATCTACTGCCTCTTGAAATGCTCTCACATCATCTTTAGTCATCTTATCAAACCTCCCTTGAAGCTTCAGGTACTCTTCTACCGGTTTCCTTTTTGACTTATCTAGGAGTGTCTTACTAAGGCCGGTTAAGCTAAACTCTCCATTTACTACTTCGAACAGTGGCCATACACCCGTCTCTACTGCGACTTTAGCTACCTCAATTGTGAGACTGCTGTCAAACCTCCAACCGGGTGGACAAGGTGACAACAAATGTATGTACCTGAACCCTTGAATATCTTTAGCTTTCCTTAGCTTAGCTTGGTAATCAAACGGGTATGCGATCGAGGCCGTAGCGACATAGGGTATCTTATGCTCTATCATTATGAAGGGTACGGGCTTCTTGAATTCGCGTTTTCCGGTAGGTGTGGTAGTAGTCCAAGCACCGAAAGGTGTCAGTGAAGACCTCTGTATACCGGTGTTCATGAAAGCCTCGTTGTCATAACATACGTAAATTATGTCTTCATTCCTCTCAGCAGCTCCACTGACAGTAGCAAACCCTATATCACCGGTAGCACCATCTCCAGCCCAGACCACCACTTTAGCGTCATCTCCCCTCATTCTCAACTGCCTCGATATCCCCGATGCGATAGCCGCTGAAGCAGCAAAGGCACTATGAATTACCGGTACTTGTGACGGAGACCCGTGTATATCACCCATTATTACTGTAGAACATGAAGCAGGGACTACGAGTACGGTCTTCTTACCCATAACCTCCAGTAATAACTCTAACTCCTTTGGTATAGGGCACCCCGGACAAGCTGCATTACCCCTAAAGAAGTGCTGCTGGCTTATTACCTTCTTCCTTCTAATATATTCAGGGACTAATTCACTCATTTAACCACCTCTCTTCAAACTTATGACCGTTAAGTACATCTTCCATTACTCTCTGAAAGTGAGATGGCCTCACGTCTTTCCCTCCTATACCCGCTATCACACTCATTACCTCAATACCACTGTTGTAGAGTGATGCCTTGACCTCAGTAGCTAATACCCCACCGCTTCCAAAGGAGTATTCCCTATCAAAGGTCACTACACCGCTGACTCCTTTAAGGACTTCCTTTATTCTCTCCTTAGGGAAAGGCCTGATAACCCTTATCTTTAGCAGTCCTACCTTCTTTCCTTGGTTCCTAAGTCTCCTTACAGCCTCCCTTGCGTCACCGGTCCATGCTCCTGAAGTTGTAAACACATACTCAGCGTCTTCACACATGTAACATTCTACGAGACCATACTGTTTTCTACCCGTTATTTTCTCATAATCTTTACTTATCTCCTCAATTACGGCTTTACTACCATTAATTGCCTTCATCGTCTCGTACTTTATCTTCATATAGTCGTCAGGTGCGGCTATAGGACCGACGTTCACGGGGTCTTTAAAATCTATTAAACTGAACTCCCTGGGGGGTAGGAATTTGTCCACGATTTCATCGTCTAAGACCATTAACCTCTCCATAGTGTGCGTAAGGATAAACCCGTCAAAGCCCATCATCACTGGAAGTAAGACTCTCTTATCTTCACTTATCCTGAAAGCTTGAAGAGTCATGTCATAGGCATCTTGAACGTTCTCAGCCATCATCATTATCCACGATGCGTCTCTCTTGCTAAAGAAGTCTTGGTGGTCGTCCCATATACTCCAAGGTTCTGCAATAGCCCTAGTAGCTACTGCGTTAACTATTGGTACCCTCTCTCCGCCTACCCAATACACCATCTCGGTCATGTAAAGTAGGCCTTGAGATGATGTTGCCGTAAACACCCTGGCACCCGCCACCGCAGCACCATAAACTGCCGCCATTGCAGAATGCTCTCCCTCAACTTTAATTAGCTCAGCCTTCAGTTCTCCTTTCTCTATATACTCAGCTAGTTTTTCAAGCATCGTAGTCTGAGGTGTAATTGGGAATACCGCCAACACACTTGGTTTAGCCTGCTTTACCGCGTAAGCTACTGCGTGGTTACCTACCATTGCAGTTACATGATTCTGCACTGTCATCATTTCATTTCACCTCCGGGAACATTTCTATTGCCTTTGCGGGGCATACTTGTGCACATACCCCGCATCCCTTACAATAATCGTAGTCGATCCTCACATCAAAGCCCTCTAACAAGTCTATCGTGTTTTCGGGACAGTAAATATAGCAAAGCCTACACTTAGTGCATTTATCGTAGTGGATTACGGGCTTAATTACTCTCCAATGGCCCGTTAGCCCGGCAGACCCTTCCTTTGGCCTCCCGATGGGGACCGGGTAGTCTATCATATTTCCCTCACCATCTCATAACCTAGTTTAGCCGCTTCAGCATTAGCTTCTCCTAACTTACCTCCAAACGTCTCTATAACTGCTTCATGGATTGCGTCAAGTGAGACCCCGGTTATTCTAGCTATTGCCCCTACCATAGGGATATTGACAAGCCTCCAACCGGCTATGATAAGGTTCAACTTTTCGGCTATCTCAACTGCGTCTAAGTAAAATGTCTTTTTCCACAACTTCACGGGAGTTTTTGTATTTAAGACCAACACTCCGTCATCTCTTAAATTCTCTAACGGGTTCATGACCTTAAAGAGTGAGGGATCAAAGACCCCGACCACGTCAGCGTCATAGACTTCTCTGTGGATATAAATGGGTTCGTCCGAAAGGCGGACATATGATGTTACCGGAGCACCTCTCCTTTCACCCCCATAAGAGGGAATAGATTGGCCGTATTTCCCTTGAATTACCGCAGCCTTGACCAAAATCTCTCCGGCAGTCACTACTCCCATGCCCCCTCTTCCTCTGAGGATTATTTCAAGTTTCATATTATGAATTTCTCATTCACACATAATATTCTCAAGTATGAATAGTCCAAGGTTAAAGAAATTAACACGGTTAAGGTGATTAAAACAGTATATCGATTTCATAAGAGAAGTGCTCAATACCACTAAAATCTAAGCACAAAAGGCCATGGGAAACATTGCACCAGAACTGATCTCCTTGACGGCGCTTACATCCATTACATAAAGGTGGTAATGCATAAGGTTCGCCAGTTATATACGTGTGTTTTCTATCTAGAATAGACAAATATTATAATGTTGGCTATTACTTGAAATTAAATTTTATAATATCATAACTTTGTAAACGATAAGACCTCTTTACTTAGGTAAGTACTAAAAAGGCTTGGCCCTTTAAAGGTCTCTTATGCGTCCTTTGCAAGTTGTAATTTTTACTCGAATTAGTATAACTCATGGACTAATAATACAGTTCAAGTGGGATTATTCTGTGTAGTCTAAATTATAACCCCTTATAATACGCTATTTTTTATATACACTACTATTGTATACACTACTACACTAACATTGCTTGATACATATTTAATAATGTGTAATATAACTTTACGAGATAAATGGAATTCAAAAAAAAGAAATATGAATCACCCCTCTAAATATAGCACATTATTTTACTCAGGTCATGACAATTTACTGAAAGTATATAGGACAATGTTATATAATCTATAAATAAATTCAAGAGAAATTAACACTAAGAATAAGATTTAAATGCATGTTCTACATAGAAAAATAAACAGTTAAAATGCAATATCTAGTGGGACTTTGTTACTTTTCCTATTAAAATAACCTTTTTTATTTACCAGTAGCCTCATGAGGCTATGCATTAGGAGAAGAGAAACCATAGGTAAAGGCGGTATCGCGGTTATTGACGAGTCTCAGAGACGCTCTTCGTATAGATTTTACCGTGATAATCAACCGGGAAAGAGAAGGGATCCTCGTGGCAGTTGGTTCGAGCTACGGGATAATAGATAGGGTGTTTGACAAGGTAGACCTATCGACCTTTACTTTTTGAATGCCTATTACTATTTTTGGAAACCTATCGTCCCTCATATAATCATGACCAAGTTGGATCACACTTAAATTATTAGACACCAAACTAATTATCATGAAGAGGAGAGTTGATAGTCTAATACAAGGTAAACAGACGAGGGATGGAGCCGGGGTTAGACTATACAGAGTATTTGGCGGTCCAGATACGGTGGATATTACAGACCCTTTCTTACTCCTCGACTTCTTCGGCTCGAGTAACCCGGAAGAGTACCTAATGGGCTTTCCTTGGCACCCCCACCGGGGTATTGAGACAGTGACGCTCCTTTATAAGGGCAGGGTCGAACATGAGGACAGCGAAGGTAATAAAGGAGTGATTTATCCCGGTCAAGCTCAGTGGATGACAGCAGGGAGCGGGATATTCCACCAAGAGATGCCAAAGCCTATGGACAAGACCTTTGACTACCCGTTGGACCCTAAAACGGTCTCAGGACTACAGCTCTGGGTGAACTTACCGGCAGAAATGAAGATGACAGACCCGGTCTACAGAGACGTTAAAGAAATACCTAAGGAAGACTTTGACTTTGGTACAATCCAAGTGCTTTCAGGTGCCTATAAGGGGTTAGAGGGACCAGTGAGAGTTAAGAGCCCTGTGGACCCGTCATATTACGACATTCAGCTCCACGGTGACTTTACAGCATCGTTTAAAGACGGTTATACGGTCCTTGTATACGTGGTCGAGGGAAAGGTTAAACCCGGTGGGTCATTGCCCGGGATCCCTGCAGGGAACCTTATAGTCTTTAGTAGAGAAGGGGAGGAGATAGAGCTAAGTGGTGACGGGAGAGTAATAGTGTTAGCGGGGAGACCGCTTTACGAACCAATAGCGTGGTACGGACCAATAGTAATGAATACAAGAGACCAGATATACCAAGCACTAGACGACCTAAGAAAAGGGACTTTTGTTAAGAAAAGCGGTGTTAAAGATGAGCCATGACCTATATTTTATCACCTAAGTTACATGTCAAGCACTCTTGATACGTTCTCATTACTCCCTAAATACTTCTTTATGTTAGTCCTAGGGGCACCGCCCAAAAAAGCTTGCCACAATACACAAAAACTCCTACCTACCCCCAAGACTTACTACACTTAACGAGTTGGTGCCTACACTAAAAAGGACGAGTCATACCTAAATACGGGTTTTCTACCCGTGAGTAATACCAGTAATGTAAGAATTTATACCATAATGATGACACTGTGACTACACTCTATGTAATATTAATTAACTGTGCAGTACTCGTGAATAGACAAAGAATATAAAAACCGGCTCAGCTATTCTTTATTTCTAATGTAAATTAAGACTTTATAAGGTTTTGATATTCGCTGTTACAAAGCCATAATAAAAGAGATAATGATTATTATATCCAAGCCCGGTATTATGAAAGGGTTTATATCGTATGGGTACGAGAAGTTGTTATGAGTTGGGATTTAGAACTTTTAGGCCTAAACAAGCTTAAGAGCGGGGCACTATACATGTTTATCGCTCCTTTTCTCCTGATAGTAGCGGTTATATTAATTGTCGTTACGGGATTCGTCTCGGCGTTTTTCTCACAAAACAATAACTTACCTACTTCCCCCAGTTCTGGACTCCCCGTTATAACCCCTTCCCAAGCAGGCGGGCTATTAGCAGGTTTAACGGTAGGTGCCATACTAGCGTTCATCTCCCTCATCCTGTCCTTAGTAGGTATTTTCAGTATAAGAAGTGGGTTCGGCAACTTGTCATACAAAGTACGAGACGTGGAGATAGGGAAGACCGGGACTACGCTGATAATAGTTAATATAATACTTTCCTTTATCCTACCCATAGTCATTCTGCTATTCGCCTTTCTAGCACCCTCATCCTTTAACCCTATTGACTTTTCATTATTCTACGACGGGATACAGATAATACTCCTGATATTAGGGGTTATAGGTAACATACTAATAGGGATAGGGTATTATAGGGTAGGTAATATATACGGCTCCGATGCTACAAGGATAGGCGGGATACTCATAGCTACCATTATACTATCTATCGTAGGGTTCATCTTAGCTTACATAGGGTTAGGAGGAATAATAAACAAAATACGTAGCGGTGGACAACCTGTCTCTCAGGGCACGTACTACCCACAGCCACCTTATGTCCAACCTGCAATATACCAAGAGGGTGGTCAGGGTATACTTACGTCACAAGGGGTGTTAAACTTCCAAGTATACTCCACTGTACCGGCTACCCTCATCTTAGCTTTTATAGAAGGGGTGAATATAAGCACGTCGACTATCTGGCCCCAGAGCATCCCCCCGAACCAAATAACTAATGTAACGGCTAAGTTCACACCTATCCAAGTGACCCCAAACGCCCAGTATAGGGTCAGGGTCACCGCTTTGGTAAACGGGGTGACGACGGACTTCGTCGTGATAGCTGTGGGTACCTAAACAAGGTTGTCACTTTACAGCAATTGCCCTTACAGGTGAACCGTCTACGCCTACAATATTTAACGGTAGTGCCTGAAAGTTGACTAACTCGCCTACTATGGTCTTGAGGTTCTCCGAAAGGTTCTCGACTATTAAGACTTCATGACTTAGGAGTAGCCTATGGACCTCGTTATCCCCTATACTAGGCGAGTCTATCCCCACCATCTTATACCCCTTATCTATTATCTTCCGCGCTACTTCAATGTTTATTGTTGCAAAGTTTTCCATCCTCCAGCCTTTTTTCCAATACTTGCTAGAACCGGTATAGATCAGGAGTATGTCGGCGTCTGTGAGCTTGTCCACATTATCGGTTACATAAGCCTTACCCATAAACTTCTCTAACGGTATCTGGTCCAACCTCTTACCGTCAGGTATAAAATGGTATGGGACATCTACATGCGTACCCGTGTGTGTACCTATAGTGACCTTATGGATGACATAGTCTTCTTTCCTGATTTCCACCAGACTCGGCTCCGGGTCGCCGGGGTAAAAGGGCATCCCGTTTTCTATCCTAACGGATAGGTCTATTATCACACTCCTTTTATCTTACTCTCGCCTAATTAAGGATTATGGAGCTCCTTAATGCCCTCTCGGTTTTCTAATAAAAATACTAAACTAAAAATACTAAACTTACGGTGCAAAAGAAAGTTTAGGCTTAAAACACACTAGCTCTTAGGACAATAATGCTTGGTTTAATTCCCTCAGGGCTTTAGCACCGTAGAAGAAGCTCCCTATAATTAACAATATACTCGATGGGATATCCAGTACATAACCTACATACGATAGGACAAGTGACAGTTGGGTCAGTATGGGTAGGTGGTCAAGCACGGGAATATAGCCTACGTTCTGACCTCCTAAATAAAGTACTCCGAGAAAACCGATAACAGCACCTATTTCACCTACGAGTTTACCTATAGGCATTGACCAAGGCTTGTTAAATGCTGCTAGAAAACCTGCTACTGCTAAGATGATGATCGAACCCCACGTTATAGGCCCGTACGTATCAAATATCTCTAAATTAAAGTTAACTGATTCTGAAATCGCCATCATGGCTCCGACAAACCCTATCACAAAACCTGTTATTACTCGGGCAAGGTTACCGCTCCTCCCTACGAAGAAACCAACTAGGTATAAGACCGAACCCGCAGTCAGGAGTATGCCGTAATTAAGGAGGGGTGATACCAGTGAATAAGGCGTGCTTATGCTTAAATAGGATGCTAACACTTGGGCCAAACCCAATGTAATGGTACCAATGAAGGCTACGATAACTAATATTGGGATAGAGGGGAGTACTTTCTTAGACGCGCTAACGGCTATTGCAAATATACCTGCGACTATATACATTGCGTAATAGATGTCTAGTAGGGCGTATACAGATGCCGTGTCTACCCCGAGCGAAAACGAGTGAATTGTAGACAATATATCTGCTACGCCTAATACGATAAGTGCTAAGCCTAAAATTAAGCCCCCGGCAAGGATAAGCTTACCACCTATTGTCTCTGTCCAGTGTTGTCTCTGTGGATAGTACTGCGGGTACGTTTGCTGCGGGTAGGCCGGTTGCTGCGGGTATGTAGGATAAGCTGGCTGTGGTTGTTGAGGTAATGGGGTGGGTTGTTGGATAGGAGGAAACCTGAACCCGCACTTACCGCAAAAGACTGCCTCATCAGGGTTTGGTGTACCACATTTAGGACAATATTTCGTCATAGAATCGTTTTCATTACCCGATATTAAAAGTCTTACTATTGTTAGATAAGGTATTAAGACGAGTTGGCCGTAATCCGTCAGTATTTTAATGTATGATTTTAGATTAATGTTTTGGATAGAATATCTACAATATCGGAAAGAGGAACGTTATGAAAAAGCCACGAAAGAGGTGAGGAGATTCCGCAACTCTCATTTACGTGTTTGGATATTGTTTAGCTAAACAGTAATTTTGAGATAGTGGTGTATACTTAGCTTTGAACTGGCCTTAGTTCATAATATTAGGAGCTAATACGTTAGAAAATTTCTGTTACCATTACTACGTTATACTGGTCGTGTTTGTGAGCCATTTTTCGCAAAAATATTGAGGTAGTTTATTTAATTTAAGGTAGGAAGTGGATGATTTTAAATAGTTTGGTATCAAACAAACTATTATGAAAGTGTTAGCCGCACCGGGTCCGGTTTCATACCCCGTTATAGTAAATAATAAAGGAATAGAGTTATCCTTCTCTAAAGAAGGTAACGCAGATGTAGTCCTAGATTCTACTGTTTCCTTAGCTAAGAGAGGGCTCAAATTAAATTATATTACAGTTAAGGGCTTAATGACCGTATACCCCACCGTAGGTAGGAAGATCGGAGTACCGAAAATGCTTACCGCAGCTAATGTGTTAGCCAAGGCATTAATCGATACTAAAGGGTTAAACGCTGAAATAGTAGGTATAGACGATATGCAAAAGGTATTAGAAGCACTGAAGAAAGGAGAAATTGATAGTGCGATAATACCGTCCGGGATTGCTAAAGGAGTCACATTTGAAGAACTGTTAGGGATTCCGGGTAGTTGCGGTGCTAATGTAAAGCAGGAGTTTAGGGACAGTTTCACCTCTTTATATAATGAAGGGATAGACATGTTTAAGGAAGACCCTGAAGGCTTCGCGTCCAAAGTCGTTTCAACATTAGGAGGGAGGGTTAGTAAAGAGTTTGTGATAAATGTGATGAAGAACTCTGAATTTAAAGTAGAGGAATTGTCTAATGACAACGATTTCGTATCCTTGGTAAAGAAATATCTTAACTAAATAAAAGTAAAATACATTACTATTAACTAAATTCAAAAACAATGAATTTTTGCAATTAATTTTATTGGAGAGTATTTAAATCCGACATATTTAAATGTCTCATAAATTACATTTATTTAGATATAACTAAGAAAAAATTTAATTATAATAGATACATTATTTTAATTATTATAGTTATAATTGTTTTTTCTGTGTTCTAGTTCGAGATAGGGTATAATGTTGCTAATTCTAGAAATAACTATTTAGCAACTCCTCCTTCCTCTCCTTCTATCAAAGTAGTTAAGTATAGTGTATATCTAGACGGAATTAACTTTGTGGATTGTTATTACCCTTCCAGTGAGGATAATTTAAATTCTTCAACTTTCAACAATGGTTTCTTAATGTTTAGTTATACTTCTAATCGTGAACCTATAATAAAAGGAAATTTAAACGTCACGTGGTTTTTACCATTATCATTTAACTATGAACCTAACTTTGTGGACACATAACGTTAACTCATTAGGAAAGGGATGGGCAGCAGCTTATAGACAGACCGTGGGGTGTGCAGTGGGCCCGTCTGAGGCTAATGGGATAGTATTTGTCGCGTCAAATTCAGGGCCAGTATACGCGATTAACGTCTATACCGGAAAGATTATTTTTAAGCTTCCCTTACCAAGTACACTGTCCATGTGGATGCCACTAGTTTATCATGGAATTTTATATCTAGGGTTAGGAGGTGCTATGTTTAACTACCAACAAGGGCTACTCAACGCCTACGGAGGTGGACATAGAGGACAATATACTGGCGTAAGTGGACTACTGGCTTTGAACGCTACTACAGGGAAACCTTTATGGTTTATCTTAACTAAATCTCAAGCAATGCCTACAAGGATCATTGTTAATAACAAGCTGGTGTTCGATGACGGTGATGGAAACATTTACGGTGTAAATCCGTTTAACGGAAAGGTATTATGGAAATTCTCTTATAACGGAAGTGGCAATATGGCGTCTCTTGATTATTATAACGGTATAGTAATAGCTGGATTTTCAGAAGCCTATCCAGTAAATACATCTGCAATCGTAGGTGTGTATATTAAGAACGGGAGTCTAGCTTGGATAATAAAATTACCTTTCGCTGTCACGTCCAGTGTCGGGGATGCCGTCCCTGGCGTGTATAACGGTTATTTAGTTGACGGTTTCTTAGGTTACGGATCCGGTCATGGACCTTATTTATCCGATATAAAAGCTAGGGAGGTACTGCTTATAGCTAATGCAAGTACTGGTAAAATCCTTGTTTTAGAAAATGTTACTAATAAGACTGTACATCCAAGCGATACAAATAACGGTTATAATCCTTTAGTCATAAATAGTACAATTTACTTGCCCACGATTACAGGGACTGTCGAGGCTTTCAATCTCCAAGGAAAACTCTTATGGTCGTCTCCTCAAATATCTAACACGGTGATTCAAAGTGCTCCACTACTATACAAAAATTTCCTTATTGTTACTACCGGTCCCAATATAGTTGTACTAAATGCAAGCGGCGGAAAAGTAATTAATGTATATCATACTCCATTCATAATAAGACAGCAACCCGTAATAGTCGGGCAAACTGTTATCGAAACGACTTCCACAGACTGGGTGTTTGCTATACCATTAGTAGACCTCTTGCATGAAACAGAGGTTCCGCCTTTGGGTGTAGCCAAACTCTACCCAAACATGCTTCTACGCCTACACATAAGGGTTACCGTCAAGGCATAAACAGAGCTATTGTGAAGAGAGACGTAGTCTCTGTATTTACATTTCCAATGGGGACAATAGTGCCGTTCAACACCTCATAGTTTGTGAAGAAACCCCCAATAGGGGACAGCAGGTGGGACGAGATCTGGTATATCTTTTTTATAATGGGCAAATACTTCTCAGCAAAGGTCTGGTTATAGGAGCCGATATATTTCCACGCGATCACTGCTAAGGCTAACTTATAAGACGTATAAGACCCGTTGGAGAAGCTCTCGTCAGCAAAACCGTAGCCGTCCCAAAAGTCGTTAATTACAATAGAAAATACCTTTTCAGCAAGGGTGATATTCCCGTTCTCCGCTTCATATATCGCAAAAAGTAACGACGTGTCTGCATATTCGTACCATGAGAGGTAATCTGGTGACTTGTTAAAGCTCACCGTATAAATGGGTCCCCAGACCTTTACGTTTACGGGTGTCTTAAACTCCCACGAGAAGTTATGTATACCCGCTAAGACCAGATAAGGGGACAGGGTTAAATTACTTTCAATATTCTGCCAGACTGTTTTCCATAGAGAGTTATTAAGGTATTTTAAAGCTATTACCGCGAGCAAGTTATCACTTTCTACATAATACTTATTGACATAAGGACATTCTGAAAAGAGCTCCAGAGAGGAATTATATGTAATATTATAATAGTATTCTATCAACGACTTAACGGATATCGGTAACGTCAGGTTAATGCCCTTTAATGACGTGTTAGGGAAGAAAAACTGCGGTCTGGTAGATGATGGGGGAGAAAAGATCGAATAGTTCACATGGACCTTATAGTGATAGTATAGTACAAGAAACAGCTCGGTCGCGATCAGCAAGACCAAGACTAAGGACAAAATGGCCAGCGTTTTCCTGTTCATAAATACCGCCCTATCCCGCACATACTACCCTTTCTGCGTGTCTCATTATTCTTATTATCTGTACTTTCGCCATCCGTATAGTCCTGCACATAGTGAGATGCGAGCAGGAGGGCCCCTCAGAGGTCAGCCTGACATATATTACCCCAATACTCTGTCGGGGGATAAGACGTGATAATAAAAGTCGCCCTTCTCCCACTCCCGTTAAGTCCTCAAAAAAGTTGTTGAGGATCATATATGTTTACGTCACCAAAAGATTTTTTAGAATAGAAGTATTTAAAGATAGGTTTACCTAACACCTTACCATTTATTGAAAAATTATGGCAATGAAGTATATTATCTCGCACATTTATACTTCGTCAAGTGTTAAAGGGTAAGGGTTTTCTCACTAATACACTCGATAGTCTTGATATCTTGTCCTTTAAACTTTGACCGTAGAATAATTATGTAACACTTTATATTCGATAGTTGGGTGGGCACATAGACTTAACGTAAAAGTATTGCGTACACGGTATATACTCAGGGAGTTTATAAAGGGTAAGGATTAGCTAGTGTAGGGCGGAAGAGTTTGTTAGATGGTAAATAAGGGCTTAGTCCCCTAATTTAGAACCAAATATAAAAAATTTCGGAAGGGGAGGAGGCATTTACGTAAAATTCTACACCGCTATAACCGTAAACGACGGCATAGACCTCACTTATCAGGACAACTACACTTGCTGATACAAACAGAGGTCGGGCTTAACTCGTTCGTTATATTATCTCGAAATAAAATTTAAAAAAGAGAAATATGATTAAGTTTAAATATTAAAATACAGTAATATTCCTACATGAACAGAATAACCCTTTTGGCTATTTTATTATTAATTACCTCGATCCTGGTCTCAGCTTCAACTATAACCGTAAATACGATTTCTACGGCTTCAGGGCCCAGTTACGGAGTATACGCTGACGGTAAGATAATAATAGTCGCACAAGGCGCTTTTGAGCTCCAATGCATAGAGAACAACACAATAGTTAATACCATCCCACTCCCACATGACCCAGCAGACCCGTTTAAGGTGGCCTATGACCAAGGTTACTTGTTCGTAATATACCAAAAAGGCCCCTTAGTAGTCCTAAAGGACGGGAAAGTCATATCAACATATAACATACCCCACGTAGGTAAGTACCCCGATATACTGACCGCAGGTAAGTACGTCGCAGTAACGGCTTCTAATGGGTATAAAGTCTATTTCTTCACACCTTCTGGAGAAATAGGCTCTGTGTCAGTGGAACCCAACCCTCAGGCTTTAGCTTATGACAATTACACTAACACGATATATGTAGGGGCTTACGGGTATAATGTTATAGACGGCATATCACTATCTACTATGAAAGTCACTCAGCAGATCAAGATCAACGCTACCGTGGTTGACACGATGACCTTTGTACCCCCGGACCTACTTGCCGTTGCGACGTATAACCAACAAGTGGAGTTCATAAACGTGACTAGCGGTAAGGTAGTAGCTACCGCGTCGTTCTCCCCACCAGATACCGGGATATTCGGTTATTCGCAAATAACCTATGACCCCGCTGACGGCTACGTCTTACTCAGTATAGCCCACCATAACGATTTAGTGGCGGTAATAAGTACAAACGGGGAAGTAAAGTACTTGGTCACAGTGGGCAATTCCCCTAACGGAATCATATTTGACCCTCAAAACAATTACGTATATGTACTAAATTACGGCTCTAATTCTATAAGTTACTTCCTTTCACCCAACATAACTACCCACACAGTATCGACCTCGTCCAACTTCACACTGCTTTACATGGTAGTAGTAGTAATCATAATCCTGCTAGTAGTAGGGGGTATTGTTGCGTTCAGGAGGAGGAAATAAATGTCGTCCCTAGTCGTGCAGACTTTTACTCCAATCCCTGTTGTAATAGCTTATTTCATGGTGGCAGGGATAGCCGCTGTATTCATGCTCTTGAGGGTAAAGCCCAAGTTCACCACTCTAGACTTAACGTATTTGGGCATAGGGGGAGCAATTGCTGCGGTAGCTGACCACTTTATAGGGGACCTCATTTTTCTACCTAACGGTATTTACCCCATAGTAAACCCACCTGTCTGGTTTAGGCTCTTAGTATTGTTCATAACGGTAGCAGTGGTGAGAAAAGTAGGGTCTGGGATATTTGCAGCAGCTGTATTTGACCTAGTCGGGGATATAATACACTTCGGGGTACGAGGGGAGCCTTTGTGGCTGATCGAGGACATGTTAACTTACGGGTTATATCTCGACTTAATGGTTTACTTTACTAAAGGGAACATATTTGGAGTTAGTGAGACGACCGGTAAAGGTGTTTTACTAGTATCAATAGTAGAAGGAGGGATCTTGGGCTTTGTTTCTTCCTTTGTCCACCCAATCTTCACTATGGGTACAATAGCCCCTATAGTCTTCGGGCGTATATTCAACGCACAAGCGGTAGTATATTACTTGATCACGTATATTATTGGCAATACGCCCTTTGGTGCGTTTGCCGGGGTAGTTGCGAACAGGGTGGGTAGACTTGTGTCACAAACAGTTTAGTGTTTTATCGTACAAGGTGCGGAAAACTGATATAATATCAACATTAATCTAGTTTGTATTTCTGTCAATTTTCTCGAGGATAAGCACTCAATATTTTTTCTTATCAGGGGTCACAAACGCATTCAAGCTACAAGAAACAGATTAGTCTCCTTAGTGAATCTATGAAAATGAATCAGACATAACACACCCCCCTGTTTAAACTTTTAGCAGGATATAAAAACCAAGTCTGTTAACATTATTTAACATAAATTTATAAAAATGAAATTAATCATTGACTATGGTTCGCTATGGAGAGCTATTTAGGAGCGGGAGACAATATATTTCACGTGCTTCAGCTCCGTTCAGAAGTAGTACAGAAAATAAAAATACCCTTAAGTCTCGTTAGTAATTTTGAAAAATTCTTTAAGCTGATAATTCCGAAAGATGTGGAACAGATTATACTCTTAATACCGGCTGGACTAGACGGGGAAACAATCACCACTTCTATAAATAAAGTCAAGCCTGATATACCAATCTTCGTAATAGAAAGTGACACTTGTGGAAGTAACGAGATTCTTCTGCTGCTTGAAAAGTCCAAGAAGATAAGTAAGCGTATACCTTAATCAGTGCACAAGTCTTCCCCTCTACTTCACTCGTTTTGACTTTAAACAAGAGATTTTGTTCATGTCAAGTCAAGCGAAGAGTGTAGAGTCTTTCAGATCTCTTTTGTGGATTCCATTTACCTTGCAAAGTTATATCACACAATTTTTAAATATATACTATAATATTAATGTGGTAGCACATATAAAAAAGCGTATTATAAGAGGTTATAATTTAGACTACACGGAATATTTTTACGTATGCTGTATTATTTGTGCATTGAATTATAATACTAGTTCTAGAGATAATTACAGTTCACAAAGATGTGCGAAAGACATACCAGGTAGTAAAGAGTTTAAAATTTTTCATTAAAAAAGTATATTAAAAAAAGTTACAAGTGATATTCGTTTAAGTATTCTCTCCAGTACGTGCCTTCCATCATCGGGTTTAGGACTCTTATATAGGGGCCGAAAACTAGCGTATCTAATACTTTATCGTGTATCTGCCTCACCTCGGGATGTATCAGTACTCTGCCAAGACCAAACATTAAAGCATTGGTATCACTCCATTCCGTGTGGACTATATACCTTTGGGGCCTATTCCTGAACTCGGGGGCCTCGTATATGGTAACTGGCTCTGGTACGTCCATTCCGTTTGCAGTCTCTAATATCTGGTGGAAGCCCTTAGCGTTAAGCTGTAGACTCCCTAAAGGTGAGACCCCGATTTCTTTGAGTATCATACCTCCTAGAAAACCTGGGGCAGACCTGAAGGCCTCTAAAGTCTTTATAGCATTTTCCTCAAATTGGCTTTCTAACCCCTCTTTTACTACGTGTTCACCAAACGCTACCACTCTTTTGCCGTAGGGCTGGGAGATCGGAGGGATCGAAACAGCTTCGCCTGAAGCGAACTTCTTACCTACCATTACTGTGAAGTCTGTCATCTCCGTGTTTAACGGCATGTTTGCATACACTATCTCGTATAAGGGTTCATAAGGCCCCCAGATCATCTGGTCGGAGCACTGTAGACATAACCTGAATAAGTTAGCCCAGTTCTGTCTGTGCATCTCTTCGTGGTCTTTCCAATGCTTCCAAAACGTATACTGCATTAACGTTAAGCTGTGCATCTCTTGGCTCATCTCCATCTTTGCTCCTCCCCACCTAGTCCCTAGCGGCACTGCTCCTATTTGTACATGGTTCTGAAAACCTACAAAGCCGGGGTGTCTAGCTGTTACCATACAGACCTTCGGACCTACTTTGCCAAAAAGCTCTAGTGTCTTAGGATCATTCTTAACTTCTGCCATGTTTATAGCTACATATGGTTTAGCCATTTTTGATCATTTAATATATCTGAATAATAGTTAATAATCACGTTATTCTTTATCATTTAGTCTAGTTAAAATAAGAATTTCTCTCATACACAAATTTTTATAAATATATTTTTCCTTATATTTAATTTATTTCAAATCTAATAGATAAATATTTTAGTGTATAGATACACATATTTATACGTGAACAAGGAGTTTTATGAGAGGTTGCTGAAAGCAGAAAATAAATACGATAGGCTTGACGGCTGGAAAAAGGCTGACATACTATATAACGCTATAGACCTAAGGTCTCTTAAGCGCTACTTCCTCGAGTTATTGAAAGACGAAGACATAGATGTTGCGCTGCACGCATGGCAAATGCTCCCCCAGTTGATTAAACTGGGTGTGATAGACAAAGGGGACTATGACGAGAAGGAGCTGGCTAGAGCGTTAAGGGAAGGTGACATAAACGCATGGTGGATAGCTTACGACCTTTGGAAAGAAGGAGTGGTCACGATAGACCTCCTTAAGTCTAATATCCAGTATTTTGAGAAAGCCCTAAGGGGAGACCCGTACACGAGGATAAGTTCGTGGAGCTTACTCCCATATTTCTTGGAGATAGGGTTAGTTGAAAAACCTTCTGATGACTACCTCAACGAGCTACTAGACCAGCCCCTCAATATACACATCAAACTCAACGTCGTATACCTAATCCTTGAGCTCAAAGAAAAGGGTGTCATAAATAAGATTAACGTAAAGGGGATAAAGGAAGTAATGCAAGATCCTAATTTCAAAACTCTATCTGAGGCGTACGAGAAGGACTGGAGAAAAGCGGCCCAATACGTTGAGAGTATCAACTGACCCAACAAAACCTCTATCTACATGTGTTGTTAGGTAACCTAAAAAGAAAAAATAACAGCCTAATCGTACTCCGCATTATACACTATTGATAGTCCTCTCAGCTAGCCTCCTACCCCGCCGACGGTAGACCCACGACAAAGGTCCTCTTAGGATGGTTTATAGATTCGTGATTTACTTCTTCATCATTCATAGTTAGCAGGGTCTACCACTACGCTCCACCCACTAACAGTAGACCACGAGGCTCCAGGCCATACCCACGCCTGAGTTCCCCCCTTCACATCCGCTCCTTAGGGACGCTAGGGAGTGCAGACGAGTGCTGAAATCATGTGGGAAGTTTATAGTTGCCGGACTGTACGGACTCTCCCCACAAAATAGCCTGTGCTTTAAACCGTTACCAATGTTAAAGGGCTTTACCCGGCCCTAACAATGATGCTTGTCGTTCGTTTTGTAAAGGTAAGTATTCAGGGTAAATAACCAACTACCGCGATTTTTAGTAAATGCTTCCCGGTATTTCGGCTACATATAAAAAGAGTTTAATTATCTCTCTTTTCTAATCCTATGTGTGAATGAAAATTTAGTAACCGTTATGGCGTCATTCTTTTCTGCCCTTTCTGATAGGACAAGGCTGACGATAGTGTTATATTTGATGGAAAAAGGCAGCGCAACAGTCCAAGAGTTAAGCGAGGGCTTAGGTAAATCCCAGTCCTTGATCTCTCACCACCTCTCCTGCTTAAAGAACTGCGGAGTGGTGAAGGTGGAGAAGAAAGGGAAGTTTTCTTATTACTACATAGCCGACGAAGATGTGAAAAGGATAATAACGATGGCTATAAACCACGCTGTACAATACGGTAAGTCCATAATGTCGTGTGAGATAATCAAGTCAGAAGGTCTTGAGGCCACTACCGGTAAGGACTAGGACGGGGTCTTGTAAGTCTACTTTTTCACTCCCTGCTAAGACTGTGGCAGAACTGTACTCAACAAGGAGGCCCATCCTAGCGAGGTCCTTCCAAGACCTTAATATCTCCTCTTCCTTCACCACAACACATTCGTCTATTGCTTTCATCATCTCGGGTAGTAATACGGGTTGTGTAGACACTAACGCGTCTGCTATACTGTCAACCTTTTCGGGGGGAGTATAAGGTATTTTATGGAAACTCGCGCATAACGGCATAACTTGTTCTGTCTGAACCGCAATTATTTTAGGCTTTTCTTCTATAATCCCACTCCTTAATAGGTGGGTTAACCCCTCATAAAGCCCTAAAAGTAAAGTCCCTGCTGACACAGGTATCACTATCTCCCTCGTGTCCTTGTACTGTGAGATGATCTCATAAGCTAGGGTCCTTATCCCATCCCTGAAAAAAGGCTGAAGTATGTGGGAAGCGTAATACTTCCCCGAGCCCATAGCAGCCTTCATGACGTCGTCCCTACTACCTTTCACTTTAACTACCTTAGCTCCGTAACTCTCTATCTGTCTGAGTTTACTGCCTTTGGCGTTTTCTGGTACGAAAATAGTAGCATTAATCCCTGCAGCTGCAGAGTAGGCTGAAATTGACGCACCGGCATTGCCCGAAGAGTCCTCCGATATGTCTTTTATCCCTACTTGTTTTAAGTAAGATATGAGGGTCACAGACCCGCGATCCTTGTACGAACCGGTAGGGTTCAGGAAATCGAGTTTGAAGCGAAGTTTCCCTACCTTAAGAAGGGGAGTATTCCCCTCTCCTAATGAGACCCATTCCCTCAGGTAAGGGAAGTTTTCCCGCACCTCCGGCGTGTAGTCCCCCATTATTTCTACCTTAAAAGGTCCCCCACACCTCGGACATGTTATCTCGTATATGTTTTCCCTCTCTCTACCGCATCTTGAGCACTTGACTGTGAACTCCATACTTGATCACTGTATTGTCAAAACCTAATTATGTTTATGTCGGGAATCCTTCTGACGTGTGACAGTCCACGTCCATTATGACAAGATCGTTCTTGCGTCCAGTAACCCGAGTGAGGACACTTTTTCTATGAAGATTACGCGGTGTTACAGAGAAAAATGAAGCTACAAGAGCTACAACACATACTGTTTAAGGGAGGCATACAAAAGTACGGCATGGAAGGGTTTTGAGCACGAGCACTTGTTGAAGTTTTAGGCTTTGTTTGGCGAAATACACGGAAAACGTCTAACACCCAATACCACCATGTCATTCTAGGTGATATTTTCACAATTTCTATTTTTATTTCTATAAAAGTTACAATTAATAATAAATTCATACGAGTAGAGAGAAGCGGTATGGAAGTAAGGAGAGTCAGGACATATATACCCGGGCTGGACGAGATACTTTACGGCGGGATACCTGAAAGGAATATAGTCCTCCTATCAGGAGGCCCCGGTACTGGGAAATCTATTATGGCTAAGCAGTTTATCTACAACGGGTTGACAAAAGGGGAAAACGGGGTTTATGTCACGTTAGAAGAGCACCCGGTATCGGTAATAAGGAGCTTCCACCACTTCGGTTGGGACATAACTAAGTATGAGAGGGAAGGTAAGTTTGCCGTAGTTGACGCATTTACGTCTGGCTACGGTTCTACTGCTCAGAAGGAAAAGTACGTGGTGAAAAATGTGGACGACGTAAAGGAGTTCTCAGAAGTACTCAGGAGTGCGATTAAAGAAATTGGGGCTAGTAGGGTCGCAATAGACTCTGTTAGTACACTTTACCTGACGAAGCCCGCAATAGCTAGGGGGATAGTAATGACGTTAAAGAGGTTAATATCGGGTCTAGGGTGCACTGCCTTTTTCGTAAGCCAAGTGTCGGTGGGTGAGAGGGGTTTCGGAGGGCCCGGTGTGGAGCACGCTGTAGACGGGATAATCAGGCTTGACCTTGATGAATTCGAGGGGAAAATGTATAGGTCGGTTATAGTATGGAAAATGAGGGATACGAGAATTTCTATGGTCAGGCACCCTATGGACATAACGGATGAGGGGATAGTAATACAGTGGGACAAGTACTTGAGAATAACCAACTTCAAGGCCGAGATAGAGCCCCTCCCGCAAAAAGAAGTAGAGGAGATGAAAAAAGCAGTTGAGGAAGCTAAGGTGCCCGAGAAGCGGAAAGTGGTACCTGAGGAAGAAGAGTAATGGAAATGAACTAGTTTTCATTTAGAAATATTTATGCTTTTTATTAGTATATATTTTACCATACAAGACCTTGATCCTGTAACGGGTGAACCGGTTTGATAGTGGCATTAACGGGCTTAGGTAGTAAATAGATAGAAGGTACTCACGTACAACACTTTGTGTAAAATTATCCTGATATATTATTTTTTAAGTCATAATTAGTGCAAGTACACCTTGTTACATGACCTTTATGTCAGCTACCCGGAGTAGTATTTATTAAAAGCGGGCATTATATATGCACTAAACATTTACGTGAATATTTATACTTAATTTTATGTTATATGTTTAACAACACCTGTTTTCTAGTCGTGAAGTATATAATATCACATGTCTAATTAGTAAAAACACGCCGACAAAAAGATTTTACGTAAAACATCACTGGAGTTTTTAACTATTTTACCTTACGAAATACAATTACTTAACTTTATTACTCCCCAAATGGACTGGCTCAAAATGATCTTGTCCCTTTGCCTTATCAAGAAAGTGACTAAATGTTATTATTTTATTTAACTTAATAGTTATATTTCACTTATCCTAAAGATCTTACATTTTATAATGATTTTTATAAATTGACTTTTTATACATAAAATCTAAAAACTCATTATGCAAGGGGGATTTGTAATTACAGTCCCACAGTTCGCTTCGCTAGTATATATAACCGGGATGATGGCGATAAACTTCTTTATCCTTTACACTGTCCTCAGGAAGGAATACGTTAATAAGAGGGCCGTATTCTTCCTCTCCTCGCTAATACTTTACATGGGAGTTGAGAGCCTAGCGTTTGGCTATATAGTCTTCTACCACGGTAAGCTCTTAATAGAGCCTGTCTTACTCCTCTTAGCTTCAGTCCCGTTATTGCTCTCAGCATCGGTCAAAAGCGAAGTAATAAGGGTTAGGGGAAATAACGTAACTTCTCTACTCTTATCCCTCTCAGTCGTGTTTGACGAGTTCAGCATGGGGTACCTTTACTCTTCAGCTTTCGGCCCGCGGGCGTTCAACCCAGTAATTGACGCCGTGAGTAACATAGCCTTCGGGATAATGATGGTGATTGACGGTATATTCTTCCTGTTGATTAGTAGGGTGAAGGACATATTTGAGGTCTCTTTCGCTACTTTTGCGATTTCTATGGCTTTCCTACCCTCAATATTTGTGCAGTTCTCTAAAGAGATAGAGCTGATAGCCTCACTATTGTCTACAGCAATAATGGTCGTTAATATCATTACGCTCTACCTGATAGTCGTTAGGAGAGTTAGCTTTAAAGGAGTACTCGTGAGCCTAAGTCTGGCGGCTTTCGACTTATTTATGATGTTAGGGTTGACGACTTTTGCGGTACTCAGTGACATGTGGGTAACCTCACTTTCAATACTCACTTCAATGGTCTGGTATTTTATCTTGGTCATCAGGGATATCCCGGCTAAAAAGGTAACTTACACGTTAAAGTACCCGTTCTTATTCCTTATACTGGTAAACCTGACGGAGCTAACTATGGGTTTCGGAGAAAGTGTACTGGGGTTTAATATAACCAACTCGTTGTTCGCAATGACGACCAGTCATATGCACTCCATGATGCCAACTTCAATGTCAGGAATGGGTAGTTCAGCTCCAATGATGCACATGATGAGGAGCCCGCTCAGTAACCCTTTCTGGTGGCTCTTCCCCATTAACCCCTTAGCTATGGGGCTCATGTTTTTACACGCCACTCCCGACCCGTTCTTTAACTTATTTATGACCTCTTTCATGCTAGTGATGTCTGCGACTATGAGCCCCTTCTATGTCATCATGATGGGGGCTGAGATGGCTTTCTTGGTCTATGAGAGGTTTAAGGTAGCGAGGACTTCACAAGTGAAAAAGTGGGCGTTAGTGATCCTAGTCGGGATCCCGCTCTTCGTAATAGCTATACCTTATTATACAAACTTTTACGTATTCGGTATGAGCGGGATGATATTCCCAGTCTCGTTATTGCCATTCGTCCTGTCGTTAGCCGCTGTAGCACTGGCGTCTACCTTGTTCGGTAGGAGGGCTTATTGTAACGCTGTATGTATGTCAGCCCATATGTGGACTAACGTATTCTATGACCAATTTAAGCCTAAAAAGTCTAGCAAGGTTTGGGATTACTTGAGGTGGTTCTTCCTTGTCCCTATGGTCGTGGCTTTCTCCCTATACGTCGCAATGGAAGTCCATATGTGGTCGCCCCCTAGGATAGGTATGACTACTCTTAACCCGCTGAACTTTTACGGTATGTTTGTGCTAAACTATATCTGGTGGTTCTTTTACTTCCTTACACCAGTATTCGGGGCTTACAGCTGTGCAAGGCAGGGTTGGTGCGGTTTCGGGACTTTTGCGGGAGTATTCAACAAAGTCCTGTTCAAGGTAAGGGCAAGAGACGTAAACACTTGCAGGTCCTGCCAAGCTAAGAGCTGTGAAAGCGCTTGCCCAGTGAAAATACCGATATCTACAGACATACTACAAAAAGGTTATACTAATAGGGTTTCTTGCGTGGGGTGTGGTGACTGTGTCGAAGCATGTCAATATGATAACCTAACTATTGAAGACCTTATGAGTAAATTTAGACATAGCGTGAAGACCTAGCTTTGTTTTATTACGAGATTTAGTTTTTTCTCATTTTTCCCCGTTTTTCTTCCCCCTCCTCACTTGTATAGTATTGATATTCAAGCCCGTAAACGCTGGGCATATGGCCATCAAGCGTTGCGTTTGCTCACACCGTAATGAAGGTAGACCTCAGGGGCTCTGGCTATTTAGGAGGATTTCCTTCATCAACTTTCCGTTTTCCAACATCCACAAGTCGTTGTTAAAAAACACAAAGATATCCCTCGCGTTTAGGGCTACCAATTTTTCGGCTACTTCTTTAAGCTCATTAGCCGAGTACTCATAAAAATACCAGTTATCCCTACCGTGCATCCTGAGGTATATTATACCATTAGAGTTAAAGTAGTAATTACCTATGGGGGAGTCAATTGAGACTACGACACACTTCACGTCCGGTATACCCTTAAACCACTCTACACTCCTAAACTCCACTGCAGCCCTATCCCCTAAAGTCTCGCAGACCTCATTAACTCTTTGGACGTTTTCGTTCGTCTTGTGGAAGTTGGGAGGTAACTGAAAAAGGTAAAACCGGGGGTTTAAAGGCTTGAAGAGCTCTACAAACTTTTCTACCTCACCTCTAACTCCTTTTAGCCTCTTCACGTGGGTGATCCTCCGGTTAACTTTTATAGCCCAAGTGACCTCGTAATTTCTCCACTTTTCTACTTGTTCGGGTGAAGGGACTCGGTAAAAGGACGCGTTTAGTTCAACAGCGTTAAACCCCGTATTTTTAATATACCAATCCAATGACTTCCCGGAGTTCCAAGGATAGAGCCACCCGGAAGTACCTATGTATATCAATTGTCTTCCCCCTACTATCACTTATTAATCTCCTAGGTATAAAGGACAACCTTTAATACACTGACCTTTATTCTGCAGTATGACTGCTCCACACATCAGCTTGAGTCAAATTTACGTTAGTGGAGTTGAACACAATGTCGTCACTAAACTATGAAGCCTCTATCTGCTTGAGGCAAGTAAACCCTACCCACACTTAGCCTTAAATGAGCTCACTTTCGTGCTCAGTTTATAGCTTAATAACGACATAATGACTAACCCCAACACCACTTCGACAACTTACACCCCATTATAGGGCAAAGTATCGAAAAACTAGGAGCAATAACGTAAGAATATAAAACGCGTAATAAAAAAAAAAACACGACCTGCCAGACTTCACAAAATATCAAGCTCACTTGTTTACTTCCCCTCTTTCCTCTCGACCATCCTCATCTGCTTGGGCGGTTTAGGGAATAAAGTCCTGAAATGGAGGGCTAGGGCTAACGTCGTAACGGGGGGTAAGAATATATACGCCAAGAATAAAGCGGTCTCTCCACTGGGTACAAAAAGGAGGACATTAGCTGCAGGGATAGCTGTAGCTAGTATTAAAGGTATCGAAACACAACAACTCCCCCCTGCGATCACACCCATTACAGGGGCGACCAAGATAGCCCTAACCTTTATGAACTTTGACATGTCTAGTACCCTCAGGATAGTAGCTGTTACTATCCCGCCTATTAAAAACCCCATGGATATCGAGTAGAAAGTCAGTTCTAAGAAGAAATTAGGGGGGAACCCTAGTGCCAGGCTAGGGTTAAAGAGCAAGTTAATTAGCGTGGCGTAAGGCCCACCGGGGTAATAGGGTGACACGTTAAAGGAGACAAAGGAGCTACTGATACTGAAAAGTTGGCCGTAAATTGCAGTTAAAAGCCTTTCCAAAGCTATGCTATATACCACGTAATGAAATGTCAGATAAATACCATATATTACGTAACCCTTACCCGTGATATTCCTTGTCAGGTAGTTAAAAACTCCCTTTAACGCGCTTTTAAAAAGTAAAGACAGTAGCGATGACCAGAACAAAAAGTTACCAAAAATTACATAAACAGAATAGCTGTCGGAAAACGGAGCGAGGTACACCAAAATAAGACCTATGACCATAAAAGGGACGTAATAAAAGGGCTTGACGGAACTACCCATAAGTGTAAATCGTCTTAAAAATAAATAAAGTTAATTTTATTCAGTATAAGAATAGCTATAAGGGTAGGGATAAAAATGGAACCCCAACACCGGTAGCTTATATTTGGTGAACACCAGATACTAATGGGGTCGAGAATAACATGTATTAAAAAATCGTGGAAACCTCGTATTATAATAAATAATAGTTTAGTTTAATAACTTATCTACTCTATTCTACTAATAGCTTAATTTGCATAGCCTATTACGTTTAACGGTCGAGGACCCAGTGCTCTAACGCAAAAGCATGTGATAGCTGTCGCCTAACAGGTGAAAACGCCTCAGACGTAAGGCTTTCACGTAAAACCTTACATGAATAATGGCTAACTTGTAGGCATGGCCAATTCCATCAAGTTAGCGTGCGGTCTAAGACACTTCATACCATAAGCCCTTATCCTAGAATTATAGGGTACTTGTGCTTAGTTTACTTTAGATAATTAGTTTGATATCTAACTATTCATATATATTTTGCTGAAAGATCATTAATAATTGGTTTATATACTAAAAAGCTATAACCGTCTTACCTTTATTTTTCAATCTCTATGATAAAATTTATGAAGCAAAGAGGATTTGCATAAAAGGCTATTGGGATAAAAATAAAGAAACTTATGATAATAAAAACAATATAAATAAAATTTAAGGGAAAGAGGAGAAAAAAGTTGACTTAGAAGGTTGTCACGAACTACTGGGTATGTTAAACTGGACTGGGGCAAATGTTATCTGCTGTTTAACCTCTGCGGGTAACGTCCCCACTTTGACTATATTAGCCCACGTCCACTTGACCATCTGGTTATCAGTCACTGGGTCTACGGTAGGTGTCGTTAACTGGTTAGCGCCCGGCGATGTCGGGTATGCCATCGCCACAAATACCGAGCCGGGGGCTACCGTATTCGATATCCACACTACACCGGTTAACGTACCCCAGTCATTATACAGCATTATTATGTCACCGTTTTCTAGACCTTCATTTGACGCGTCCTGCGCGTTCATGGCAATTATCGGGAAAGGTACCCTACTGTATATCTCCGGGACTTGATAGTCAGTCCACCCTGACTGGAAGATTATGTTCCACCTGCCGTTATTTACCCAGTACTTGTACTTATTCTGTTGCTGAACTGCATAACCGAATATCCCTACATACGGCATCGGGAACGGGTTCAACGTGTTGACTACGGCTGCCTTTAGCGTGTCATATGAATAGCCGAACATGGACTGGACTTGGTCGGGAGTGACGTATATTATATCCCTCGTTATTAACGGTAAGACCGTATTACCAACGGTTATCGCGTTATTACAGTCAATTGTGATCTCTTCTACCCTGAACTTACTGTGTAGGACAGGCTCGAAGTAGTTCACTAACCCGTATAGTGTAATAGTACCTCCTTGTGAACAGGCTTGCGCGACAGCTTCTCTGGTCATGGACGAGGGGCTACAAACGGCTCCGGTACACGAGGCACCTAAGATTGGTACCTGAACTCCTATTGTCCTTGCTAGCCATAGGTAGTAAAGCTGGGTCTGGGATGGCGTAAACACGAAAGGCGCGTGAGGTATGAAGAACCCGTATGGCCATACCGATGCTATTTTGCTACCGGCATTCGCTACATAGTTACTCCAGATATCGCTGTATATACCGAACCAGTTATAGTCGAAGTAGTTCTCCGAGTACTGGGGTATCAGCGTTAGTGGCGTGGAGTTCTGCTTCATGTTATTAGATAAGGAAGTCCATATGGGGTTGAACGCGTTATACAGCCTCTGTGCTTGAGGTGAGTTCTGTTTACCCTCACTCTGGTATAACTGGTATATCCTGTAAGCGATCATCGCATATACCCACACATCAGGCATCGCTATACCGGGCGGTGGCATAAACGGCTCTACTAGCCTCAACCTCCTATCGTGACCGTCCCACCTCAGTTCGTACGTCTCTCCGTGGTTGGCCGCGTGTGGTATCAAGACGTGAGCTGCCGTCTCAAATAACTGGTTCTGGTTTAGTATTATATCACTACCTACTACGAACAGTGCACCGGGAGTAGCGTTAGAACCGCTCAGGCACCCTATTACTGCTTCTGCATACGTGTCAGCGTCCGGGAAGTTGGGTATTGTAGCACTTACAGCACTCGTGTTATAGTACGGTGAACTGGAAATAATCGAACTCTCACTTTGCGAAGGCACTCCTAAGGACAATACGTTCTCTACACACTCTTGCAACAAGTGGGCCCTGTGGTTTATAGCTAAAGCCAACTTCCCTCCTGCCATTGTCAGCTTGTACGGGACTGCCGTGAACACCCACAGTACCTTACCGTAACCACTGTATATCAGGTAGTCTATTACCGGGTTATACTGGTATATCTGCGGTACTAGAGATTTGGTATACTGGTTGTAGAAGTTGGTTATGAAGTTCGCTACGTTTTGGGCGTTAACGGTCATCCCTTGAGCTTTCAGTTGCTGGGGGACATAACTGCTCATTTGTATCCATAACATCCTGCCCTTGTTTAACGGCAAATTCAAGTCCTGATACCATGGTGGTGGTGGAGGTAACGGGAATGCTCCTCCTCTCTGGTGACCGAAACCTGTTGATATACCGGTACCGGGTCTACCTGACGTGGCACCTACTATTACAGCTAGGTCACCTAAAGCATATATTGGTGTGTAGTTACCTGACCATATTACCCCTTTCTCGAATTCGATCAGGACTCTCTTATAGTAAGCAGTACCGTTACTCCCCATCTTGGGTTTGGCTAACATATCGCCCATTAATTGGATAATGTTAACAGGTACCCCGGTCTCTGAGGAGACTTGTTGTAGTAAGTTACTCAGGCCTCCAGCCTGACTTATCAAGTTCTGCAAATACTCTGTGTACAAGTTATAGTTGTCTGTTACGAAGTTAAAGCCGTTCGTCGTAGCTGAAGAGCCTTGGTATATCTGTTGCACGAAGTAGTTTACAGTGTCCGGGTATGTCTGATAGATATAAGCCGCTACACCGTTGATCAGCAGAGTATCAGTACCGGGGTTGACCAGCACCACTAAGACTTGTGGTTCTCCGTTACTGTCGACGTTACAAGTACCGCTCATAGCTTGCTCTAAAGTACACCCTACTGCTGCTGCTGTAGCGTGTGCAGTCTCTGATGGCCTAGCCTCAACTACAATCGCTTTCCCAGGCGGAGTAGGTTCACCGGGCTCAAACCAAGTTGCCTTCCTCTTTTGTGTAACGCCTCTTAAGTTATCGAAGATGTGTTGAATTAGATTTACTGTGGAAGTAACGTATTCATTAATCCCGTACATCACCATTACATCGGTTATACTTATATCTAACATGCTAGCCGTATCGGTACCATTACCTCCTGTCAACTCCAATAATGCGTCCTCTGTCAACGAGAACGCTACCTGGTAGTGGAACCTCACAAACGGGGTCGCAACGCCCATGTGTAGTAATAGTCCGGGCATCAGGTTACTTACTATTCCACCTCCTTGTCCGCCGCCGTGGTCAGCCCTTATCGCCATCACTTGCAGTGACCCTGGTCCCACTGGGTCGGGGTAGGGGAAAGTCTCGTTGTCCATGTAGTACTTCAAGACTTTAGCTAATACCTCTATAATATAGCTCCACCCTACGGGCTGTAGCTGTCCGCTCCACCTCACTAACGGTTCTTTTATCCTGGTCTGGTACTGCCTGAACCCTGCTGCGTTATCATGGAATGGGCTCCATATCCTCTTAGCGTTCCTCCCTCCTCTGGTAGAATAATTTCCTTGGTTTACAGGACATTCAGAGCTAGGTATCTCAAGTATATAGACAGGCTTCCATGTACCCGTAGTCTCGTCATATGTGACTGTCTTACTTACCATCCCTTCTCCTATCCACGGGATAGCGGTAGGTGGATTTGCCGATAACGGATATAAAGGCTTTGTATAGTCAGCATAATGTCCTTGTAAGTTATAGTCGTATACTTTATCAATGTAGTTATACACTATTGCGTTTTGCCCTGCAGCAGGCCCTCCTTCTTCTCCAACAGGGAATACGAATACGTCATATCCACACCCTACATTGCAGAACCTACATGTCAAGTGGTACCTCTGAGCGGTCACTGGGGGTAGCGGCACTTTAGTGTTGGGTGCCCCGTAAACTGAGGGACCTGTTGCGGGGGTCACACTACTGGTTGAAGTAGAAGTGGAGGACATCAGCTCTCACCCATAGGGGAAGATGATGCTTGTGCAGCTGTGTTATATGTACCATAGACTAGCCTGTTAAACCCTACTGCATAAATGTCCCCAGTAGACTCGTCATATTCCAATATCAGTTGAGGTAAGAACTGGTTAGGGTGACCTACTACTTGCATACCTCCCGCCGTAGCGTCGTACTGTGAGAAGTGCTGTGGACATAACATACACCTTGTATTAGGATCGTATTCTAAAATATAACCCATGTGTGCACAATATGCGCTGTAGCCTACCACATCTCCGTTAGGTCCTACACCCCCTACTGATGGGACCCCGGTCCTGACTATATATACCGTATATCCCATGTAATTCGTAGTTATCGGTGTACCAACTTGTAGTTGACTATAATTAGCTACTTTTTGCCTTACATATGCTACTGGAACTGAGACAGGAGGTGCTGTAGTAGAAGTAGTAGAAGTTACTGTTTGAGTGACTGTAGTAGTGGATGTTCCTATCTCCTCTTTTACAATCGAAGAAGTAATCGGTTTCTCTTCCACTGTAGTCCTAGGGAAAGCGTTTCCGCCTATCACTATTCCAGCCGCTATTCCGGCTATAGCGGCCGCACCACCTATTATGACTGCACGCCTATTGGAGTCTACACCCTTATCCTTGCTCATTTATATATTCACCCAAGCTATTATAATGTTAAATATAAATGATTAAAAAACTTAATTAGCTAAATAATATATATGCTTAGACATACATATTTATTAAAAAATTTTATTTATTTAAATCAGATAATGCATATTTACTAAATATTGTATTAAGCTTAATAATGATAAAAAAGATTTTAAAAAATCTATTATAAAAAACAAAATAACATTTTTATAGTTTATAAATGACCATTAAAGGTCTTTAGCTTGTCATTATTATGTATGGTGTTGTTACTGATGTTGATGCTATTATTGTCCCCCACATCCCTGCTGCTGCGTGTCCCGGTACTCCGCAGGCGAACCAATATATCCCAGCGGGTAGTGTTACGGACGTTGATGCTGTGGAACCGGTCGATATCCCTGTTTCATAGTTTGTAGGTGTACCCCCTGCTACAGCTAGGATCTTACCGTCATTACCTATATTGTCAGTAGGTGTGGCAGTAGTGTTCTGCAATATCACTACGTCGTGGTTTAGCGGGGCATAATTAGTATAGATCACGATTAGGGTCCAGCCAGCAGGGATATAAACGTGTATAGTGTCATAATCAGTACCGTTATAATTTATCGGGTCACCGGAGCTCGAGGAGTCCAAGTAGAGGAAGACAGTCTTATTAGACGGGTTATAAGGCATCTTTATAGCACCGGGCGGAAGAGTAGAAGTTGTAGTAGAAGTCGTCGTGGTAGTAGTAGTTGTAGTAGAAGTCGTGGTAGTAGTAGAAGTTGTCGATACACTCACGGGTGGAGGGTGATAAGCATGAACCGGATAATACGTGATACTATAATTATATATTAGGAATCCTGCCATAAAAATTGTTCCCGCAAATATTAACACTAGAATAGCCTTTCCTATGGCTGTCATTTTTCATCAAAAATTTAGTTTTAAAAAAAGAGTATTTATTTTTAACTAAACTCTACAATAATGAATCATTTCTTTTTTAAAATTTATAAAATAAAGCAATAATTAACTATTAGTATGATATTTCTTCAATATTATTTCTATGTTATATTATTTCTTTTTATATCTCTTTTCTTTAGGTATTAACCCCGAGTATAGAGATAGTGTCGTCATTAAGCTATTTATATTTGTATAAAACGAGTATTACTTATGGGTAGGAACGGTAATTAGGTAAGGTTTAGCGTGTCCCTCTTGTGGTAGTCACCACGTCGTTAAGTGCGGTAAGCCTCTGGGTAGGCAGAGGTTTTTGTGTAGGGATTGCGGTAAGTACTTCCTTACAAATGCAGTTTATCACCACCACTCCAAGGAGGCACTACACGCTTCGCCTCTAACAAACTTGGGTTTATAACCGTGGGAGTTTGAGGGAGGAGACTTTAAGGACGTATGCTAATGGCATGAGGGCTATTTCTAGGGTGCTTAACGTTCCTTTGGGTACTGTTCTCACTCGGGTAAAGCGTTATGGTGTGCAGGAGTAGGAGGAGGCCGTGGACTTGTGGGATAAGGCTCAGTCAAGGGTAAAGTCGTTACTTTTGACGAGATGTTGACGTACTTGTACAGAAACGCTGGGGCTTTCCTACAAGTCACTTGTCACGTGTACACGAGTCTCGGGTTTTTACCTAGTTTACTCTGTGGGTGATAGGGGTGAGAATACTTTCGTGAGGTCAAGGACTACTTGCCAGACGACGGTAGGTTAGTGATGATATGGCGTTTACTTTCGGTTAAAAAACCACACGGTGGTAGTCTTACCGGTTAACCCCCAACGGGTCACTGAGGGATAGGCTTGTCAAGAGGGGGAAGAAGGCTGTTAACAGGAGTATAAATATGGTGGAGTATTTCATAGTGCTGGCCTCATGGGAGAGAAGGCTAATCCCAGAATTTGTAGCTTAATGACGACAATATCTCCACTCTCATCTGCAGTATAGAGTCGCTTTTTGCCGCTAAGACATGATGTTCTCTAACCTACACCGTCACTCCGTAGCGAGATTCCTTTTACTAAATAATTTATTACTTATTAGTAGCACAAGGGCTAGATAATAATTGCCATTAAATTAGTATGTAACTAAGTTTATTTTTTTAGCTTTCTCTACAGTATATAGCTAAAATTAAATCAAAAACTTTTAAAACTATATATTATTAAAAAAGTTATGATGGCCATGTTATTCCCATTTGCTGTGGCGACATATGCCCCACCAAGTAGCATAGGTTTTGAGGACGTGTTTGGTTTTGGATTAGCAGCATTAGCATTCGCTTTCGGTGTAATATTTTTACTGTTAGTCAAAAAGAAGATAGTAAATATATTCTAAATTTTTTAATATTATAAAGACTGAGTATAATACTACAAGTGGTTAGGCTGTAATTAATTCCTAGACGCCATTTAGAGTCAAATAAATAACATGTTACCCTAGAGCTAAGTTTCCTAACAAGTAAAATATTGAGTAAAATAATGGCTTACATTAGAATAACTAAATTTCTACTTTTTCTGAAATTAAAAGGTGTTAATACATTGAACGAATATATGTAATCTAACAGATGAAGTAGAAATCATACTTATTTATTTATATTAAATAAAATAAAAATAGATTGAATAAATCAATTAGATTAATTTTTGAATATGTAGTTACCGTTATCAAAGAAATCACTTCACTTATTAGAAATTTTGTAATTAATTATGGCGGTTGAACTTAGACCTCGAATTGGCTTCTATGAACAACCAGCTCTTTTTTGTGGTTTCTATTCGCCTTAATCAAGTGAGCCCCTAACTATTATTCTTCGGTCAATGTGTAGAAGGATAGAATATAACCCTTTTACGATAATGAAAGCCTCAGCGTATAAGAGTATAGACTCTTACCTTGAAGGAAGACATAACTAAGTATAAATGCAGGTTAAGCAATATAAAATGGCGTGATATCAAAAGGAGAGTACATAAAAGTGCGTGATAAGGAGGGAGTGTTGAGAGTGTTCTCAAACAGTCACCAAATTCGAAAAGTATTTGTAAAAATATTAGAGTATTTATAAAAAATCTTTTTTATAGTGCGATTAACTGAAAAGAGCTAGAAGTGTAAAGGAAAACATTACTTCAGAGAAAAACTCATGTGCAAGGGTCACGAGGTTTATGTGGGGTCACTAGATGGACCTCGTAACCCTTGCACAACTAATACTTTTAACCCTAAGGGATTTAAATTTTAAGCCGAGAAAACACGAGCCGGAAGACCTTGCATACGCAATAGCAGCATACTTACTAGGAGTACAAGTCACCAAGTTAGGGACACCACCATCAACACTATACTACTACACTAAAAAACTCGGGGTAAAGAGGAGGAGAGAAGAAAGACCACCGTGCCCCTCGTGCAAGTCAAACAGAGTAGTAAAGAACGGCTCATCTAGAGGAAAAACAAAATACAAGTGCAAAACTTGCGGGAAGACGTCCTACCAAGCGACCAACCACAAGATGAGCAAGGAACAAAAGGAGAGGGTATTGAAAGAGTACACGAATAGGATGAGCATGAGGGGGATAGCGAGAGTCGAAGGGAAACCGTTAACGACAATATACAGCTTTATAAGGAGGAAAGGGGTAGAAGCGTATGCTTACCTACTACTCTTGCAAGAACGATTAGAGGGTTTCACGGCAAAAGCTACAGTGCTCGACGAGAGTTGGACTTACGTGTGGGTCAGACATGGGCGAAAGGGGGTGGACTTGTGGATATGGAACGCGTTAGCAGATGGTGTGCCCTTCTTTATCACGGGTGATAGGGGTTATAGGACTTTTAGCTCCCTCCAGAACTCCCTACCCGAGAGTAGGGTGTACTACACTGATGGTTACTCGGTTTACCAAGTACTCGACAACCACGTTGTGGGTAAGGAGTATACTTACACTGTGGAGAGTTATCATTACTTACTGTAGGGCCCACTTGGCTAGGTTGGCAAGGGACACGAGGGCTGTTAACAGGGACGTGGGGATAGTTGAGTATAGTCTAGCCTTGTTGAATGTCATGTACCCGGTAGTTTACTCGAGGGAGAAGACTCCGTTGAACGAGGCTTACTTGAAGGGGATACACTATATTAGAAATAAACTGATATAATATTACAAACACTTCTCGAATTTCATGGCTGTTTGAGAACACCCCCGATAAGGACGCTATGATTTAGAAAATTAAGAATAGTCTCACATGAATCATTTATTCATACACTGAATTATGTTAATTCAGTAGAGGGTATTATAATTTATAAACGACTCATTTAAGCCCTTATTGTTGGCAATTCATGTTTATTTTGTGATTTTCATTTGTCTAAGTATAGATATACTATATAACTGTTAAAAATATTAAAACCAATGTTAAATCACGATAATTAATGCACGATACCACATAAAGGCGTAAAGCGACGGGTTTATAATTTAGTTTATACAGAATAATTATGATTATTCATATGCTAAATTACACTAATTTCGTAAAGAATATTGCAATTCATAAAGGAACCGTGAAAACCCCCTATTAGTTCATTAAAAAATTATAATAGAACAAATATTAAATAGTTTTATACAAAAATAAGGTTTTATATCTATCTTAACTTTTTTAAAATGTTCCTTCTTGAATCGATTTTTTAGGAAAAAATTTAATTAGCCAGAGTGAACAGTAAATTTTGAAACATCATGGCTTCAAGCACTCCCATTGTTGTGGCTATAGTGATAGCAATAATACTAGTAGGAGTGGCAGTATACTATGTAGCTACTAGGCCAAGTATAACATCCACTACGACACTTCCGCCAACTTCAACTGTAATTACAGAAACTACGAGCTATACTGTGACGACAACTTCTACTACTACCACGACTTCTACTACAACTACTACTACCACGACGACTTCTACTACAACTTCTACTCTTCCGCCCGGTGCTATAAAGATGCCTTATAACCCGTCTAATAAGACTGTCTTCCTCTACTTGGACTCCTCGAGCTCCGGTGACCCGATAAATTATAACGGTACTGATTATGACACTATACACGTTTATATCCCTGCTGGCTGGACCCTAATCGTGATCTATACTAATTATGCCCCGCTAAACCACGACGTAGTGATATTGCAGAACACTACTGCCACACCTACTGACAATATAGGTAATGACGGTAAGATCCTAGCTGTAGCAGGGGGTACACCTACAAACTATGAAACAGGGATATCGACCGGTTCCACAGCATCAACGTCCGTAACACTACCCGCTGGGATATATTGGTTCGCCTGCGGAGTACCGGGACACGCAGCAGCAGGGATGTGGGGGACAATAATAGCATCAACATCAGTAACAACACCATACATAATAATGACAAGCTAAAAGTTGAATAAAAGCAAATATCTTTTTCTTTATAATTTTTGTAATTTTAGTTTTTAAAAAATTAACTATATTTCTACCACTCATACAAAATCAATTTGTAGACCATTGGGTACTCTTCAAAATCTCTATTCATCTCAGCAAAATAGTGTTTTATCGGATATTTGTACGCTAAGTAATATTAAAGGGAACAGTGAGTAAGATGGGCGATAAGGAGGTCATAACTTTAATCAAACAGAATACTTGATATATTGGGTTATGGGTCGTTCATGTCTCTATCACGAATTAAAATATCCCCTTGTGGAATTAGTATAATTCTACAATGGTTCTCTCTCACCAAATAACCCGATATAATGATTATTGGTTTAGTTCTTCTCCTAATACCTAAAATTTAGTAATTAAAATATTTGCTTTTAGTTCAATCAGGATTTAAAAACTATTTATGCTTTAATAATTAATGACAATTAAAAATAAATACTAAGAAAAGCTTTTAAACTATTATTTGGATTAAAACTTTTGATCTAAATTGTCCAGTGAGCATAGGGATTGGGAAAAGATATGGTTTTTCATCATGTTAGCCCTTGTAATCGCTTTTACAGGCTATACTTATGCGACTATAGCTAACGGGACTTCAGCGACTTACCGATACGGTTTACCGCTGGGAAGCGGGTTGCCTAAACCCTTACCAAACGGGACCCTAGTAGTGTATATGCTCGCTGTGCAGTGGGCTTTCATACCGCAAAATGCCACAGAGATAATCTATGTCAACGGACATGAAATGAATATAAGCATGCCCCAAGTAATAGGCTATACTCAAGGATACAACCCAGGTCTTTCGGTACCGTATATCAAAGTCAACCCCGGTCAGCCAATAGTAATAGTACTATACAGTAATAACGTAGTCCACGGCTTTTACATAAGGTTACCTCACGGTACACAAAACTGGAACATAGTACCGGGTGTAAACAGTTACGCCTTTTTCTATGCACCTACCGTACCCGGAAACTATACGTTCCATTGTTCCGAATATTGTGGAGTAGGTCATCCCTTAATGTATGGTTATATATGGGTGATGTGAGATGGTCAAACTCGCTCCAAAAACTAGTTTAGGTCTAGCCCTAGTTTATGCAGCAGGAGGAATATCTTGGTTAATAGCTATGGGGATAGCAGCACTATGGTTTAGGACTATACTACTGAACCCTAACCTACCGCCAAAAACAGAAGAAGCTGTTGCACCCCTATACTATTTCCTCGTTACTTTTCACGGACAAGCAGCTATGATGATAATAGTCGAGGACTTGTCCTTTTCACTGTTTGCCTATGCGCTGTACAAGAGCAACATGTCCACTATCCACAATAAGTTATTGTATGCATTGTTCTGGTTGGTCAACGTACCTATGATAATAACTTTTGCAGGAGGGCCCAAGACTGGCTGGTACATGTACCCACCTCTAGCGTTACAGAGCGGGTGCTGGCTGGAGTTCCATTCCAACACCCTAATTGGACTAGCGTATTTCATGATGTTCGTACAAGCCGTAGCTGTCACGTTAACCGCACTCGTGATGTTTATAGACGCCCTTAAGACGAAGCCCAAAGAAGGGAAGATACCTATATTCGCTGCCTATGCGATGATGTTCGCAGGTGCGTTCATATTCCTTACAGAACCTGCCTTAGCTGCTGCGGAACTGTGGTACGTCTTATACTTCTGGGCAAACGTCCCAGTTAACCCGTTAACATGGGTGGTACTGTTCTGGTTCTGGGGACACCCAGTAGTATACTATGTACCGTTCACAGTGTTTGGCGGACTGTACGCCCTAATACCACAGTTTGCCGGAAGGCCACTTTATAGTGAGAAATGGGCTAGGTGGAACATACTATTACTCTTCACTTTCGGTATGACAGCATGGGTGCACCACCTGCAGACATGGCCCCTACCGGTATACATAAGGGCGTTCATTACCCCTACCACCTTAATACTGGCTGCAGGGTCGGGGCTGACAGTGTTAAACTTAGGACTGACAATTGCTACAGCTAAAAAGTACGACTACAAGAACCCTGTAGGTTTTGCGTCATTAATAGCTTTTATAGGGTTTATACTGGCCGGGCTACAAGCACTAATATTACCTGAAAACACCTTAAATGTACTAGTCCATAACACGTACTATGTAGTAGGACATTTCCACTTGATGATATGGACGATTATAGTCGTAGGGTATGTCGCTATACTCCTCGACATGTTACAAGCTAAAATGGGGACGTTAATGCAGTTATCCAATATAAGCAAGGGGATGGTGTTCGGTGGGTTAGGATTATGGACTGTTGGTGCACTAGGTGCTGGGTATACCATGAGCTATGCAGGTTACATAGGACTGATAAGGAGGTGGGTATCATATCCGCCCTACTTCCAGTCCTTTATGGACGCAATATCTTACTTTGCAATGATAATGGGGATAAGTTTTGCTATGTATGCGATCCCGGTAATATTTACTTTACTAAGGGTAGGTACGAGTATATTCTGGGTAAGCAGTGAGGCCCCATCTATGCCTGCAGGGACTAACATAACAATGAATAATACACCTACAGATACTCCGAAGGTAGACCACGCTAAAGACACCGTCAACCCAAATAGTTTTAAGGGTAATGATAAAAATTTAGTTTAATTAAAGTAAATTTTTTAAGGTATATCTCTTAATTTTTTTTATGATTAAATTAAATCATAATGTCTCTAAAAAACCCCTTATTATACCCTTAATATTTATCCTCGCTTTTGTGAACCCCTACGTAGAAATACTCCAGTTTACGAACCCGATAGCGTATATGCTCGACCATTACGCGCTCTACGCAGCAGGGCTGATCATAGGTTACAAGTACTTCAGGGGGTCTTTTTGGTCGTTGCTGATAGGTGTTATACCCGCAGGTTTTTGGCATATACCGCTGTTCTTCGCGCTAGCGGCGTCTTTCTGGCAGTACAGGTTTCTATGCGAAGCCACCCTCCTCGTGGGGGGCATCCTAGCGGGGTCTTTTATACCCAAGATGTCGCTTGCACAAAAATTAGCGGGACTAGCTGTGTACATGTTAGCAGATTCTATCCTTAGCATATTCTTTGTACTCGGCTACCCTCAATACTCGGATATTGACTACCCGTTTTTAGGTTGGAGCAATACTGAACTACCTCCAGTAGGGATAGCCATGTTCCTAGTTATGAACATAGTGTTGATATACAGCATATACAAGTTAATGAGGAACATACAACTCTTCTGAAAAGTGTTCATTTTTTCGGTAAACATATACTTTAAAAAGTGAACATAAATTTTATGTTTTCCGAGGAGAATATATGATAATCTAATTAATTTATGGGATATATTAAAATGTTTTTAACATATCTGACGTGTCTAAAAAAGCCCTCAAAGACACAAAATAGGGCTGTAGTGGTGCAGGTGTATGAGTAGCACTTACCGGGTTAGTGAGGAAAAGCCTCGCGACCAGTTTGTGCTTATAAGGCCTTTGTCTTTTTAGGAAAGTGCGGTACACGGATTCTCTACCTAACCCAGTCACAGTTTAAAGTGTAATGAAGTCTCTAAGGCCGCTCGGTGTATTGAGAAAATTACGTTGCTATTGAAAGCCACAAGGAGTATAAGAGCCGTATAAAGACCTTAGAGTTACGCACTATTAAGGTATAAACTTACATACTCTTAAAAGTTATGAGGTGGTTGTATATCCTATGATATGTACGGTTACGGATGAGAATTTACGTGTAAGAGTTTTTTCAAGAGGAGAACTGCTAGTACTATATGACGAGGGGAAAAACGAGGTAGTCATGAAGGAGAAAAACCCGGCTTTAAACTCTCCCATGAAGAGGCCAACTGTAGCCAAAGAATGCGTTAGGTTAGGAGCTGATAAAGTTTTGGCCGCACACGGGTCCTTGTGTTTTCCCTCCTATAGGATCCTTAAAAAAGCGGGAGTATTGATGTCGGTTACTGAAGACGGTAGTCAAATAGAGACTAAGAACTTTTGGGGTGTTAACTGGAAAGAGGTAGTATATTCTAGTTTCGATGCCATGAGAGAGAGGATAAGGGGGCACTAAGTCGCTACTTGCTTTTTAGATTCACTGCAAGGGCGGGAATCTGTAGTCCTATTCTCGAGTTTAAAAATAAGTCGGCACACTTTAGAAACGGGTAAGGTTACTTAGTTTCTTCACTCTAACGTGAACACGAGCAATATTTTATATGCAAAGTTTCAGGCTTAGGCCTCAGTACTGTAACTAATGTAACATTAGCACTTGGCTATACGTAAACATACGTCCTAAAGTAGACGTTATTATGGGGACTTTTCTATACCTAAGGCTATAAAAGACCGGGTCACACTAAGTCCTGACTTTCGAAGGTATTAAGGGGGTCAATATAATAGATATTACAGCTAGGACTAGGGCTATATAGAACGTAGTGACCAAAGGGACTTTGTCCCCTAAGAGTGCTGTAATTAGGGCGTTCCCTGCTGCACCTCCTACAGTGACCCCGATCCCCCACACGTATGAATTAGCTACAGTGTAGAACGACTTAGGAAAGGTCTGGGACACATAACCCAGGAGGACTGGAAAAGCGCTGAACGCGGCTAACGTGAAGATAACATACATAGCGGCCGCAGCTACTAAATAAACGGAAAAATACAAGAAACCGAGGAAAGCCAGAACTGATATTATGCTCGTAATTAGGAAGGCAAATCTTCCCCCCTTTTTCTCCGTCACCCAGCCGAATAAGGGCTGTCCGAACACTGAACCTATAAACCCCACAGTCAGGAATACCCCCGCTAATACTTTAGAATGGTATGTATCGTAAATGAACTCGCCGGTAAAAGTAGTAGTTCCGGTTATAAACATACTCCTTATGAACACGATTACACCTAAGATAAACAGAAACTTGTAAAATATTCTGTCCAATTTTTCCTTACTCTTCCTTATATCTCCAGAACCGCCTTTCTTATAGAAGCTAAGTCCTACAAATATGATAAACGTAGCGACCACAAAGACCAGGGAAAGTGATACTAAGCCTAACAGCTCCCCTATGGCGAGTATCATGAAAGTGACTATAGTAGGCATTACAGCCCTCCCGACACTCCCAAAAGCCCCGTTCAACCCCAGCGCCCTGCCGCTACTCTTCCCGAAGATCCTCGAGAGGATAGCACCACCAATAGGGTGATAGAAGGCCTGTCCTATCCCTAAAATTACTGTGCCTAAAACTATCAGGGAAGGGAAGGAAAAACCCAAGGCGAATAACATTAGGGCTATCCCTTCAAGTAGTATCCCCAAGCTTAATAACGGCGTATCTAAATTGTGTCTGTCTGCAAAGTCCCCGATTACTGGCGACAATAACCCCGATAAAAGGGTGTATATTATTGACAGTGTACCTAAGAACACTATACTTACGTGGGCTTGTGTAGAGTAATAGACGATTAAGAGGGGGAAGACCAGGAAAGTACCGTCATTCATAAAGTGGGCTAAGGAGGTTATAGCCAAAGCCCTTAATTCATTAGATTTCATAACAAATTGTTTGACTTCGAACAATTTAAGAGTATCTTTTTACTCTTTGAAACGACTGGTTAAATTCGTATTCAGGTTTAGTGGCTGATCCCTTTTCGTACTATTTACAAATAATCATCAGAGTATAAGCGTTGTCGGATGTCATGAACTCTAAAAAGTATAGCTTAACACTAATTCTTTGCCCCCCCCCCCCCGCTTAACTGTTTCAAATCAGGTTATCCTACTGTCTGTTCGAGCAACGCCGTAGATTAGTAAAGGAGTTATAGGACGAAAGGTGGTAGGCAGTACACTTATCTTCTAGTTAAAGCCTCTAACACCTTTACAATTATGCCGGGAAAACGAGTGATCGACGGTTGTAATAGTGGTTATGTCCTTCGCTTCTGGGGGTTTCATGAAGAAACCCACAGTTAACGACACTACTTCATACGTTGAAAGATAGAGGTATTAGAAGAATCTAAGAAGATACTGCTGAGTTAAGCTTGTAATTTTTACGTTTACCAAACAATAATTACTTAGAAAATTGAAAAGACGTGTAATGAATATTACCCTAAACACTTATGTGAATGCTTACACGTGGTTTTATGCCGAATATTCTACAAGTAAGCATTTAATTATAATTTGGTAATATATCTCACACGCATTATTTAGTAAAAACATGTTGATGAAAAGGTTTTACGTGAGCTGCTACCTAGGCCTCACTTTCACGTTGCGGGTTGTGGAGGTCTAAAGAGTTATCCGCCACACTTGTGTCCTCATTACTCGCTTTTGACCTTGCTTAACAAGGCGTAGTAAATATATCCACCTGCAATTTGCAGTACTCCACCTAAGATCTCGGGCATCGGCAACCACAACTCCATTAAGTACCCGCTGGCCCCACTACTGAGTTGGGCTAACCTGGTAGACACACCTTGTATGCTGGTTGCTGCACCGTAGTCTTCAGCAGATATCCCCCTTACGTTTATCGCAGTCCTATTAGGTGCACCTATACCCGCATTAAACCCTCTGATTGCATAAAAAGCTGCTGAGAGGACAAAGAAAGGTGATAGTGCCATGGCTATTAAGAAGACTCCGTTTAGTAACCTCGTCAATGAAGCTATAAATAAGGTATTACCCCTGATCCTCGATGCCAAGAATGAACCGACCGACGTGAGCAGGTAGGAAAGAGTAAATACTATCCCTATTTCCGACTCGGTAGCGTGGTAAGCTAATTTAAACCAGAGAGGTAATAGGGGTACTGCCAGTCCGATCCCAGCCCCGGTAATAGTATTAGAGGCAATTACCCTTATGAGATAGGTAAAGCTCTTCTTGCCCATTACTTTGGTGGTCTTCTTGGGCCTTTTCGCCTCTTCTACAAAAAATATGCTTATGACTGATATCGCCATTAACACAGCCGCGACCCTGAACAGGGCCCTATACTCGTCTACTGGCTGTTGGTGTAAGAGGGGTTGAATTGAAAGCAGTAGACTACCTATTATGCTCGCACTACTTGCACCTGAACTCAGGTAACCGAGCTTTTTCACCCTTTCCTTCTCCTGCTTCCAGTTAGAGGCAACTAGGGCTGAGATACCAGGTGACCACATACCCCTGAGCCCGCCTGCTGCACCACCGCCTATACCGGTGATTATGAGTAGGGGGATGACGTACTGTATGTTTGAGGTAATAGAGAGAGCTGTTATACCTACAAGGGGCAAAAAATCGCCTATGATAAGGGACTTTTTATAACCGTATCTGTCTCCCAAAAGCCCCAGCCCTAGTGACAATAGGGAGTAGAAGGACACTACACCGAAGACTACCAGCCCCACGTTCACCGCTGAGAGCCCGAGTAATGAGAGGTAAAGGGGGATCGAAAGGCTTACATATACCAATGCTATACTTCTCGCCACTCTAGAAGCAAGGAGGAATAAAAAAGATCTCTCAACCATGCTTTATCGAGTCTTTTCGGAATTAAAAAGTTTTGTTTAGAACAATTACAGTTGGGACACGACCTATTACCGGTACGTGAACCCTGAGTGGGAATACGTGCTTCATAGTGTTATCGAGAACAGTCTAAAGGGCAATATAGTCCCTTAGGCGAGTTAGTATAACGGAGGATTTATATTGCCCTTTAAAGCTTCAAGGGGTATATTACTGTAGTCTCGCTTCATTTTCACAGTAAGCGTCAGGGCGGTTCAATTTTCACATAAGCCGTGTGTAACTGTATGGCATAACCTACTCATTTAGAGCACGAATAAATTTAGGTTATCCCTTCAACCTATCTGTATCTTTTATGAAAAAGGCTGTAGAGTAAATATTACGCGGGGTACATTTCCCCGTCGCCCAATAAGGGAGTAAAATTTTATTTACTAATAAAATAAATTGAAATTTACTAATGGACTTATAAATCATCTGACACAATAATTATTATGGAGTCGCAAAACGGAGACATATTCGATGCAATATCCCATGAAATCAGGAGAAGAATAATCCAGCTGGTGGCTGAAAGGCCTAGGACTTTTTCGGAACTGCAAAGGGAATTGGAACTCGAAAGTGCTGCATTGGCTTTCCACATTAAGAAGCTAAACGGGCTTATCATGAAGGACGAGCAGGGATACTATAAGCTGACACAGTTAGGGATGAAAGCATACAACGTGATCCAACAGATCCACAGCGAAGAGGTTAGGGACAGCTTACCTCCCCGTACACAAGGGAGTAACGATAACGAGACTAAAAAGGCATCTCTGCCTTTCTTTTCCAAGTTATTTGACTGGCTTAAAGACATCGATATTATTACTGATTTGCCCATGAACTTTTCCATAAATGTCTCAGGAGTAAACCTCAAGAAAGTATATGATGGCCCTTTGTCGTTCTTACCTAACTTGGAGGTCTCTGTAGATGGAGGGAAGGTCGAAATCGATCAGGGCGACCCTCACGCCGAGATTAGATGTATAGATGAAAATGGGTTTAAAATACAGACTATAAATAATGAGTTGAAGATAGACCTTGACGGGTGCAGTGCAATAATATCTTACCCTCCTTTAAGTTCCTTTAAGGGCAGAGTGGACGGTGGGGCAATCATAATAAACAACTCTGTGTCTGACTTATCACTCACTGTTGATGGAGGGGCTATACACGCCGAGGTTAATAACGTAGTCAACTCGAGGATCGAGGTGGACGGAGGGGCGGTACAGTCTAAACTAGAGTACGTTAAGGAAGGAACCCTTTATGTGGGGGTAGACGGGGGAGCTGGGAAGATACATATAGATATGCCTCGTGAGGTCGGGATAATCTTTTGCACGGACGTTAACGGAGGGGTAATTAAGGGGTGCAAGAACATTCCTAAAGAAAGAAATATTAAGGCTACTATATCCGTTAACGGTGGAGCCGTTAGAGTGACCACGGGCCAAAAGAGATAAACCTCTACAAAACTGAATTTTAGTGTGTAAAAGTATAACCTTATTTATCATAATACTATTTTTACTTTTTACTAATTAATGGAGATTTTTATCGTATTTTCCTAGGTCTACTGAGAGTTTCATACAAGTGTTTAAGAGAAGGTATGATAAAACATGCACCTATATAGTATGTAGATTTAAATTGTTTTTTGTATAAAATTGAACTATTACTAAGTAATAAATAAGTAATAAAGAAGAATAGAATAGGCTTCTAAGTGCGGTGATAGTGCTGTCATCTGTATATAATTTATCAGATGACCTTTGTTTAAAGCAGTATAAATATTAAATTAACGTATTACTACGTACTAAAATTTTTAGAAATATAAATAGCTTAATGATAATACTGTCTGTTTGTATTTGAATTACACTAACTTAACAGAGATAATTTCAATTCGCAAAGGACTCACGAAAGAACCGAAATATGAGTAAAACGTCACTATCTATAAATACTATAAATATAACGTCGTATGTATATGCCCGAATTATTATATAATTAAACAGATTTTATAAAATTCACCGCTTTTTAAGCAATTTAAGATGCGGGGGGTGGGACTTGAACCCACGCAGGCCTACGCCATCGGGGATCTCACTAATGGGGTCCTGAGCCCGACCCCTTTGACCTTGCTCGGGCACCCCCGCACATCAATAACAACGCATCATGGTAAATAAATTTTTGATTCGATTAGCCCCTAAGGAGTTATATCTGAATTTTCATTTTGTCACCTTACACCTCAAGACCCTGTTCAGGTCCCTAAGGTTTGCAGTTAATAAGGCCACCGACCCCAAAGGGAGGACGTAATATACTAGGATATAGTATTCCGATGAAGCTAAAATAGGTAAGACAGAAAACACTGCACCTACCCCAGCCGCTACAGTAACAATGATCAGTGTAGGCAGAGAGAGACAACACGAAGTACCAGAGACGATGCCGATAGTAGGTAGGACCACTAACGTAGTGCTCTTCTTCATCGATTTTACAGTTTTCCACAGTTCTATTACCCTCTGGACATTGGCGCCTAGTAAAAGGGACAGTATAAACCCGAGAAATATAGTGTAAGGGATGGCGTCTGAAACGAAACCATAAAGGTAAAAAGTGAACCCTATAGCCTCAGTCTCATACTGGATAAAATAGGGCCACGGTGGAGGTACCGCGGCTCCAAAGTCAACTGCAACGTAGGGCAAATATTCGACTCCCCCGAATATTATCTCGTAAAACGCACCGTAAAGTAAAACGTGAAAGGTCATATAGAGGGCAGCAGATACCCAATAGGCCTTACCCTTTTTGACTTCTTTCCAAACCATATTGTAGAACCTCTTTGGGATCATTAGCCCTACAGCTGTCCAGAAGGACACAGCTGACAACACTCCGCCTACCCTGACATAATGGTATGCTAACAAGTAAAACAAATACGACAAAGCGAGAAGTATAACGATTAGCACTATTCTGTATCTAAGTTTCATAAAAAAGCTTTCGTTTTATCTAATTTAAACATAACCCGCGTTTTTGATGGCGTCAACTCCATAGCAGTATAGGAAGAGGGAAGAGTGTAGAGAAAAAAGAAATAAGGAATTATTTTCCTTTCTCTTTTTTTAAAAAAAAATTAATAGCTTTGATATGACGCAAATACTTCACTTAAAGGCAGTGCTATGACCCAACCGTAACTGTTTGCGAGGAACATCGTGTTCCCAGCTATAACGGGGTTTACTATACCAAACCTCCCTCCTACATTATAAGCCGCTAATATGCGACCGTTATGCGGGTTCAACACGTAGATATCTCCTCCCGCCGCTACCCATAACAGCCCGCGATAATAAGTTGGACTCCCTCTAGGTCCGCCTGGGTACTTAGGAGGTATCCCTAAATCAGGTAATCTGGTCTCCCACTCTATTTGCCCCGTAAATAAGTTAACCGCAGCTTCACTACCCAGAGACGGTATCCCTACATAGACTGTGTTATTGATAATTAATGGGATTCCGCCCTTAAATGCTGGGGGAGTATACCCCCTACCCAAGTTAGTAGCCCAAATGACTTTCCCGTTAGTAGCGTTTATAGCTAATAACATAGTGTCAACCGTACCGTTGGGCTCTGCATTAGCCACAGTGCTCTGCACTACTATCCCGTAAGTCTGAGACACTGCAACCGGTACGTCTCCCATACCGGTGTTAAAAGGCTTGTTAGGGGCAGGTAGCGTAGCGTTCCATAATTCGGCACCATTAATCCCGTTCACCGCTATTATAAGCCCGTAAGGAGCACCTAAAGACGTAAATCCCCCTACGAACATAGGAGTCCCGTTAGGCATTACGTAGTAGTTTACACTACTCATACTCGCAAACAGCCCCTTAAAGTCGTCCATCCATAACACTTGTCCGGTAGTAGCGTTAACCCCGACGAAACATCCTCCACCTGTCGTGTAGGCTAAAATACCGTTATACACAGCGGGTGCCGGCATTGCCTCACCCATGGTAAACCTCATCCATAATAACACACCGTTTGACGCGTTAAAGGCGTAGATCGCCCCGTATCCCATACCTCTGTGTATCAGGTCATATTGCCCCCTTTCGTAGTGGACGAAATTAGCGAAGTTGAACCCCACATCACCTACAGTTACATATACGATTCCGTTCCACACTATTGGGTTATTCATAGCGTAGCTCGCTAAGCCAGTAGCATACCATATAATGTTACCCGTAACTGGGTTTACTGCAAATATGCTACCCGGAACGCTGTCCATCTCTACGAAGAGTTCATTATCTGCTAAGGACACTCCTAAGGGCTGTCCGACCATCTGCGTAAGCATGACTAAGGCAGTTCTTTCACCCATTACGTTAGCCGCAGGTAATTGCGAAGGCGGAGTTGATAGAGGTATTGAAACACCTCCGGCTATCTGTGCAGCGGGTAGTTCCCACGATACTCCCGTGACCAGTGCTGTGCATGTGGTAGGTACTACGGCATTGTGGTCTTGTTGGGAGTTTGTAACACCCCATGTAGAGGGAAACCCCATATTCGCGTCTGTGGAGTTACCGGGGTAATAGACTACTTTTAGCGTGTAAGGGAAATACGTCCCATTATAGCTGATGTATTCCCTAGTTATTGCTACCGGAGATGACATAGAAAACTGTAGTTGACCGCTGAGTATGGAGATCACTAAGCCGAATCCTAATATTAGACTTAAAACCAGGAAAATAGAGAACAGTTTCTTGCCTATCATATTTTTGTCATTATAGTTTTGACTAGTAATTTATATAAACTTATCACATTTTTAAATAATTGCTTTAATTTTCCTAATTAATATAAAATTTAAATGTAAAAATTGGTTTACAATTGGAAAAAACTAAGACTAGATGACTGTACTAGCTCAGTTAACGAGGTCAACAGTACTGTTCGTATTGACTTAATCCTTTTTAATATTTCATAGAAATCTTTTTTATTCGTTTATTTTGCATTTATTGATGAAAATGACCCCTCATGCCGATGTGAGCTATGCCCAATTGAGGAGGCATGAGCTACGTGCCGTTTGGTTCGAAGGAGCCCCATGACCCACCTAAAGCTGGGTGGTCTAGGGTAAGCCCCCGCTCCACCATGTATGAAATAGTTAAAATAAAAGCGTAGGAATAAACGAAAACATTTTCTCACCTAGTGATGAAGACAGAAACTCATTGCCTCACTGAGTATCCCTTATCTTTGGTACCTTGCCAAACGACCGTACTTTCTTTATTTACAATGGTTTACTATAAATTCCACTGTTTGTTTTATAGAGTCGATGTAATTTTCCACTTTTAAGAACCCGTGTCCCTCACCTTCATATATTCTGTATGAGACTTCTTTCTTTAGCTTTTTTAATTCTTCGACAACCTGCAATGTCTCTTCTGCAGGACACCTAGGATCATTTTGACCCGCTAAAACTAACAAGGGGGCTTTTATCCGATCCACGTAAAATATCGGTGACCTCTCCTTTAACAGCTTTTCATCATCACCTATCTTTATTTCGTCGTACTGTCTGAGCACTTCCCTCTCGAACTGTTTCTCTGTGAACCAGTTCACAAAGGGCACTACTGCTACAGCGGAACACCACTTATCGGGATAAGTAGTTACCGCCATCATGGTAAGGTACCCGCCATAACTCCCTCCGGTTATAGCTACTTTTTTTACATTAAGCACTTTTACAGCGTTGACCACGTCCCTAAGGTCACCACCCCCTAAGTCCCTATCGTTCAGGTGGTTGAACTTCCTCCCGTAGCCTGTACTCCCCCTATAGTCGGGGCATATCACTTTAAACCCGTTTTTTACCAAGAATTGAACTGTCGGGTTAAAATAGTCCACGCATTGGAAATCCGGTCCACCGTGTACGTAAATTACCCCTTTATCTTCACTGCCCTTACTGTATAGAAGGGCGTGGATCTTAATACCCTCAGAGTCATAGGTAAGTGAGACTGGGTTAACGAAGTCGTCTTTTATACCGTTCATAGAATCTGTTATCCTCTGGATCAGCTTGTTCTCCATAACGTACAAGTCCGTCGCCCTAGAGTACTTGGACATAAGGAAATAGATCGAATTCCCTACTACCTTGATATCGTGGATATAGCCTCCTTTTAAAAGCCTGGCATTAGGGACTTGCAATAATTCGCTCTTCCCATCCCTTATTAGGGTATATAAGACGTTATTATTGTAAGCTACAGCTTCTTGTATGTCATAGTCTAGTATGGAGACTATTGAGGACATCTCTCCGCTTTTAATATCATATGAGTAAATCCCCAGAGTGTTCTGATGGTTTGAGAGGAAGATAAACTTGTCCTTATCAAGGAAGCACTGGTCTGAAGGGATGATCTGCTCGCTCTCTTGAAAGGATATTTCCTTTATAGTCTGTCCTGAAAAATCAGTGACGTAGACGTTATCGTCATAAATCCCTTGAGAATATACGATTAGGTCACCGTTAGTACAATAACCGCTGATTGGGTTATTACCCTTGCTGATATTAGATACCTTCTTCCCGTCATAAAGGTAGAGGTGGAGTGTCTTCCCGTCCCTATTTGAGATAAATAGTAACCCGTTTTTTGTTTCTGTAGGAGAGAAGTTATCATACTTATCGCTTAAAAGCGGTCTCAGTTTATTTAATCCTTCTTCCCACTCAAGTATGCTCCTTTTCTCACTGCCATCCACGTCTACAGTTATTAAGAGCCTATTATCATCAGCCCACACTACCTCTTCCGGGAACCCTGGAGTATCTATTTTTCCTTCAGAGTATAGGTAAACTTCTGGTTTAGTATCCCTAATTATTAGGGCAATTAAATCGTTGTCTTTACTCACATCATAATCTAGAACTGGTTTTATCAGCCTGAGATCATCGTAGTTCAAGGTGTAATTATTTTATGCAAACTACTTTTTAAACGTTAACAATACAACTAAATGGATGATAACAAAGGCCAAATATATTGTATTTAAGTTTAGGCTGTAAAAATTGAAGGGAATAGTTATGAGTTAAATATACGGGTTAGTACACTTATATATCCACTGAGCTCATAAAATCGCGTACTTAACTTTACTTATCACGGTCTAAGACTACACGGAACGGCTCCTAAGTTTTTAGGCCTGAGCTATGTGGTGAGCACGTGTTCACGTTTATGGTTTAAGGGGTTTTAAAGAAAGCCTTCTCGATATCAAAGAGCCTTAAGGCGTTTCCAGGGGTATTGTTCCCTCCCGCGGTTACAAATGCAAGCTTGTTAGGGGCAAATTATATGGTGCTTTTGGAGTGTAGATAAGTCTAAACAAAATCGCAAATATATTCTGTACAAGGTATTGAACCAAAATTCCTTCTTAATTACTCTTATTGAAAATTTTTATAATTCTATTATTATTAAGTTTAAATAATTCTTAATGTAATACATTGTGATGGATATTAAAGAAATCAAACTGAGGTTTGTTAAATCTTTCGTCATAACACTAGATAATGGAGACCAGATAATAATAGATAGTGGTCTACCTAACTCTTCACAAAAGATCTTATCAAAAGTTGATAAAAATAAAGTAAAATATGTTATTTTCACTCATTCTCACATAGACCATATAGGGAGCGCTTATGAACTAAAAAACGCTCTCCCCAACGCTGAATTCTGCATACATAAAGAGGGAGTAAAGTACTTAAGGGGGGAGGAAATTAGGAAACCAGTAGTCCACTCCCTCTTGTATAAAGCGGTAGTAGAGCCTTTTGCCTCCATTACTAATAAAAGTTTTAGAGGAATAAACACTGAATGTACTCTATCTGAAGGAGATTTTGAGGATCTGGAGATATTATATACACCCGGACATACTTCAGATTCGATTTCAATCCATATACCCCAAAATAATTCGGTAATTGTGGGCGATATTTTACAAGGTACTAAAGAGGGATTAAAAGTCCCGATAATATATGAAGACATAGAACTTTTACTCAAGAGTATTCAAAGGATAAAGGAGATGAAGCCTAGAATGATTTATGTTTCCCACGGTGAAAATGGGAATAACATTTTGATCTAAAATTTAGTCCCGCCGCGGGGACTTGAACCCCGGACCACCCGGTATCAGCTAGTCCCTCACCTACAGCCGGGCGCTCTAGAACCGGGCTGAGCTACGGCGGGTCTTCTTATGCCTCTGACATTATTAGTATAGTGTGAAAACGATTTATAAGTTTTTTTACAGCAATAGGCCATTTCTAGCCGTAGTGTATCAAGGGAACTACCAACAATTAGTTTAGATTATTTATTAACTTTTGCTAATTTTACCTTTACGAAGAAAGGGGCTCTTTGACGTCTCCGTTGCGAATCGTAGTTTTCTCTATCTAGTATAATTCATGGACAAATAATACAGTATACATGAAATCATTCTGGGTAAACTAAGTTATTAATTCTTTGTCTTACACTTTTACACGCACTATGTATCAACATCATTAAGTGAGGTTTATAGTTATTATCTAACTATAAAAAGACAAACAGAAATTGCAAAAGAGATCTGGATCGCCTCTGCCTTTTATATTTGTAAGTCTTTTAGTGAGTTAGTGAGAAAAATAATTTTTGCTTCGTTTTTTTAAATTTGATAGATATTTGAGAACGGTCCACGCGTTTAGACCTAAATCCCCACTAAGGAGCTTCCTTGTCTCTTAACTCGTTTACTTTAGAAAAAACTTCTAAAAAGGAGAAAAAATAAAAAATTCCTATTTCTTCTATTATTTTTGTTTAGTAGCAGGGCTAGGGGCCTCTACCTCTAAGTCCTGAGCTGTTATAGCTGAAGTGGGTCTCCAGCCTAATGCCCTTGCTATGAGGGTACCTACTACAGTCACCGCTAAGTTCAACCCTAAGGCTATAAGGGCTATATATATTAGACCTAATGGTGTCGAGAAAAATGATGTTGTTAGTGCACTGAAGTGGTTAGCCAATAGAGTAAGGTATATCCCGCTTCCCATCCCTACAGCCCAACCTGCTAAAGTGGAATTGCCCTCAAGCTTGTCCGTAAATAGCCCAATGAATACAGCAGGGAGGGTCTGCGAAATTAATATCCCACCTAATAACTGTAACTGGATTGCGTAAGTAGGAGGTACCACAAATACAAACGCTAGGGCCACGAACTTAAATACAGTGGAGAGGATCTTAGCGAGTTTAGCTTCACTAGTTGGTGACAGTTTAGTAAACTCACCGATTACGTTCCTAGTCAATAGGTTTGCAACACCTATAGCCATAATAGCTGCGGGTACCAGACCGCCTATGAATATCGCTAAGAATGCAAGGCCTACAAACCAGTCAGGCATGGAAGCAGCAACTAAAGCCGGGACTACAAGGGACCCGTTCCTTGTCGTTATCACCAGGTTTAATGCTGCCGGGACTAAATAAACTAGGATACCGAATAAAGTAATAAGTGCTAGGCCTATCCCGTAAATGGGCATCAGGGACGTACTCAGCTTTAGTTTCTCTTTATCTTCGGAAGAGAGGGAACCGTTAATTGCGTGCGGGTAAAGGTAAAGGGCGAAAGCACTACCCAAGGCGAGAGAGAAGTATGCAGCATATAACTGAGATGGCAATACAGTATACCCTAGGGGTGACTTCAGAGCCACGACTTTGTTGAAATCAGCCGGAGGATGTGAAAAGTAAGTCTGGGCAGCACTTAAAGCTGCACCGTAACCACCGTGAATTAAAGGAATATATAGAGCTACAGCGATTACCGTAATCCACACCAATACGTCCTTAAAAATCCCTGATAATGCGGCCCCCCTTAACCCGCTGGTTATAGTAAATGCAGCGAGGACAATAAACGCCAAAATTAAGGATATGTCGGTAACGGATAGGCCCATTACAGTAGCATGCGGTGACACCCCCAGTCCTATCAGTAATACAGCAAGGACAGCCTCCATACCCACTATTTGTAACGCTATATAAGGCAGCTCAGCTACTACCCCGGTTAGTGCTACGGCAATAGCCAACGCTCTGTTATTAAACCTCCCTTTTACAAAGTCTGAAGCTGTCACGTAACCCTTATTCTTAGCTACAGTCCAAAGCCTCGGCATAGTTAGGAGGGCTACGCCGAAGCCCCAGGCTACGTAGGGGACTGCGAACCAGTATATCGCTCCCTTAGCTAAGAAGGCTGAAGGGACTGCTATAAAAGTATAAGCTGTAAACAAGTCAGCGCCTAACAAAAACCATACTACCAGCCACCCCAATCTCCTCCCGCCTAGGCCCCATTCGTCGAGCTTCGATAAGTCTCCCTTCCTCCATTTCGCGCCGTAAAATCCTAAGAAGGCAAAGACTGCAAATAAGGCTAGGAACGTAGCTAATGTAACATAATCTATATTTAGGCCTTGTGCCATTGTCCTCACCTCTTCTTAAATGCTAGGCTTACAGCTACAAACATGACTGATGATACCACAAGCAACACTATTTGGTAAAAGTAGAATATAGTTAGACCGCCTACTGTCTGTGCTGCACTGTTAAACACCGGGTATATGGAGTATATTATTATATCTATCAAGAGAACGATTAGGGCAATTATATAAAACATTTTGTTATTTGTGACCATATTTATTCAGTATAAAGTCTCGGGACTTGTTTAAAAGGTTTATATGATTAAAGTAAAAGTTTTTCTATCCTATCAATAATATAATAGTAAAAATAGTAAACTACTTTAATTAGGTAATTTATTATATATTAATGTGAAGTTAAAAACAAAAAGAGTAGAGGAAATTATAGTCCCCCCGCTCCCTGAGTACTCTTACATATGTAATGGAGAAATAGTGACTACTGAGTGTAAAGGCTCTATGATATTCAGGGACCCCGACTTTATTACAATACAGTCGCAGGACGTCCTCTCGTCATTCAGTATCTCATCTATTATTTCAATGAAGACTAGAGGGAGAAAGCGCGAAAGGTGGAACCACTACCTCATAAAATACCCCCTGCACCTAGAGAGGGATGACACTTCGTTCATACTCTCATCTAACGGGTTTTTAACTGTGTACGTAGACGGTATAGATATTTGTGGGATCAGCGGAGATGTTGTCTACAAAGAGTATAGGGTCATAGCGTCAAAGAAGGACTTCGAGGACAAGTTAAATGAAGCTTTAAAACTGAGGCCTAATTTAGTCATTACCGAGGCTAGAGAATTATGGTCTTTTGTTACTGCATTTAGAGTGCTTTACATAGAACAAAATCTGAGGAAAGAATTAGAGAAGATCTTAGGAGTTACTAGGATTGAGTGTAATGAAATAACCAGTGTAGACGGTACTGTAATTTGCAAAAGATAGTTTGTAACTGTCAGGATATTTCAGAATTAAGTTTCATATATAGTTAGTGTTTACCCGTGACGTAACTTATACTTATTTTTGATTACTTTTAATTCCGCTACGGCACACTTCCTAAGGGATCATACACTGTCACCCTTAGCTCATTGGGGGCTAGTCGAGGGGAACACCACGACCTCCCACCCGTATTTATCACTCCCAAACCTCGTAAGCAGAGCCCATCATCAGTAGGGAGTCCTTCAATAAGCCATTCTTAAGTGATACTATATAATAAACATGACCATAATAAAGAACATATCCTCCTTTTTTATTAGGTCTATATCTACATAACTTAGTAAGGTTAATCGTACCTTATTTAGTCTTAAACCTTACTATCTATTTTAACTAACGTCTGTTTTGCTAAGATGTCACCTTGTGAAGATCCCAGTGCTAATTAAGTATTTTAACTGGTTTAACTAGTTTAACCTGATGAAAGTACTTATAAAAGACGTTGATGAAAGGCTTTACAGAATGTTAAAGGCTAAGGCGTCAATTGAGGGTATTTCAGTAAGTGAGGCAATAAATGAGGCAATAAAACTCTGGCTAGTTAATAAAGATGTGGATAGGCTCATGGTAATAAAGAGTAAGCAGTTTTGGGACGCGGTAAATGATGGAAAGTACGCTTTATTTTGTGACGGTGATTTCATAGGCGGTTTTGAGAGTGAAGAAGAAATGATTAAAGAGGCTAGGAAATATAAGAAGTGTTATGCATTAAGTAAAAAGTGGCTAACTGGAGAGGGTGAACTCACTGGAGTGTTTTGATATAAATGAAAAACCAATACTTCACGTAAAATTAACTGACGCAAAAAACGAAAACTCTGCTGAAGTAGACGTGTTAGCTGATACTGGGTTTTCGGGTTGGTTACTATTAAACTACGAAACATACAGTAAGCTTAACTCCTTAGAACTTCCTGTTACTAGAAAATATAGGAGTATCATGGGTAACATTGAGGTCTATATTGCCAAGGCAAACATCATCATCAATAGTTTAAATATAAATGCATTTATCGAGTCATCTCCTTATATAGAAATGAATTTACTAGGAAGAGAGATATTAAAGAGATTGAATATATGTTTTTATAGAATGAATAAAATTTGTATAATATAATAGAAATTATTATTTTTAAGGTAGTTTTAAGGGAATAATGCCAAACGTTTAGATACTTAAATTTTTTAGAGGGAATTCCGTTAAACTATGAAAAAGTGAGTATAGTGATAGTGTCGTCATTAAGCTAAAAATTCTGGGACTAGCCTTCTCTCCCACAAGACCAGCACTATGGAATACTCCACCATATTTAAACTCCTGTTAACAGCCTTCATCCCCCTCTTTACTAGCCTATCCCTAAGTGACCCGTTGGGGGTTAACCGGTAAGACTCGTGTGGTTTTTTAACCGGAGGTAAACGTTGCAATCATCACTAACCTACCGTCGTCTGGCGAGTGAACCTCACGAAAAGTATTCTCATCCCTACCACCCACAGAGTAAATTAGGTAAAACCCGAGGCTCGTTCACACGTGACAAGTGAAGACCCACTTGTAGGAAAGCCCTAGCATTTCTGTACAAGCACTTCCGCACCTCACCAACAGTAACGACTTTTACCATTGACCGAGCCTTTTTCCCACAAGTCCACGGCCTCCTCCTACTCCTGCCCACCATAACGCTTTACCCGAATTAAAATAGTACCCGAAGGCACGTTAAGCACTCCAGAATTACAATCATACGAATAGCGTGAATTCTTAAAGCCTCCTCCCTCAACTCCCACGGTTGCAAACCCAGGTCTGTTAGAGGCGAAGCGTGTAGAGCCTTCTTGGAGCGGTGATAGATTGCGTTTGCAGGGTACTTACTACAATAACCCCTACATAAAACTTCTGCCTACCTAACCACACTTGACAGCCTGATGACTACCATAAGAGGGACATGTTAAATCTTGCCTTATTACCGTTCCTACCCATAACCAGTACTCTTTATACAAATATAAATAGCCTAATTACGACACTATCATCTCACTCGCAAATGTATTCAGTAAACTTTATACTCTTCACAGATTCCGAACTCGGCAAAGTCATCATTAAGGCGATCTAATGAAGCCTTATATTTATCATTTATTTTATATGTAACTGTTTATTATCATCACTTTTCAGGCCCTACACCGATCTTCACAAATCAGCACCGTTATTTTCTAAAAATCTAAATTAAAAGTTGATGTATAAATATTAATATAGATACTATAGCGTAAGAACCTACATAAGACACCACACCGGATATTAAATTAAGGTATATTCTCAACATCATATTAAACTTGTTAGATACCAAGTTTGCAATCACTAGTCCTACAATTATTGGTAATATGTACTCGTCCACTGGATTGAACCACCACGAAGGACCGCTCATAAACGCGTAGAAGTCTAAGAACGTAAACAGGAAGAAACTAACTAACCCGCTTAATATACCCAGTATGACCGCATACCGAGTTCTCATGAATCTCACTCTATGAATTAACTAGCCAAGGTATATAATCTTTGTGACAAGAGTGGGAATAGGCTCGAAAAGAGAAAGGCAACGAAGGGTGATGAATAGATTCCAGCACTGGAGAAGGAGTATTATTAGCCCTATTACTTTTTATATTATTGTTGCTACGGTGTATTACTTTCAATTGAATTATTTTCTTAATCTCCTTACAGTATTCATAATTTATATCATATATAGGTAAAATTTATTATAACGGGCTTGTATTAGAACGTATGAAAGGTCTAAGCGGAAAAGTAATAGGAGTAGTTGTGGTCGTACTAATAATAATAGTAGTATTAGGAGTTTATTTATCGACTAGCCATCCCTCAACAGCACCTACAACACCTTCCCCTACATCTACATCTAATGTTACTTTAACGGTAGTTACTTTTAGAGGTCAATCAGCTAATTTCATACAATATGCAGGAGAGCTCTTCTCACAAGAACACCCCGGAGTCACAGTAAAAGTCTATGCCTACCCTTTCAGTGAGTACATCACTAAGGAACTAACTGTCCTTGAAGCTGGTTCTTCACAATATGATATTATAGGTTATACTTCAACGTCTGCACAAAAAGTAGCTCCCTACTTAATTACCCTTAACCAATCCGACTTTAATATGAGCGATATAATAATGCCACAAGAGGATTTCGGAGGAATAATATATAACGTAACATCACACCAGAACGAAATGATCGGAGTAGCTTACGAAACTGCAGTATACTTATTGGCATATAAAAGCAATATATTTGATAACCAGACTTTAGCTAACGAGTTTTACCAACAATATCATGTTCCCTTTAACCCAGCTATGTGGGATAATTGGACAGACGTGATAGACGTGGATCAATTCCTGACTTCACACCACATAACCGAGTACGGTTTCCTGATAGATGACCACGTATCTCACGGGATAATCGACGCATACCCAGCAGTCTTCGGATGGTACTACATTAGAGACTCTTCACTATCACAAGGCGGATACGGGATACCGGGCTTCAACATAATGTTTGAAAATTACATTCCTTCTGGACTTTCCTATCCTTTACCTTCCTTTAATTCAACGGCTGGAGTTGAAGCCCTAGAAACGTATAAAGCACTGGTTAGCTATGAACCCAACCCCTCATCACTACAAGTCTGTTACGGAAACATAGGTGAACTCTACTCGAACGCCTCGGGTGCGTTTTTATTTACCACTCAGATATCTGAATTACCCTCATCACAAGTAAACCAGACCTTACTAGCACCTTTACCGGGAGGATATGCAGAGACGGGGACAGACTTCTTGGGGATAAGTAAGTATTCTCTTCATAAACAACTTGCGTTAGAGTTCCTACAGTTCTTGTTATCACCCAAGGTACAGGAACTTGCATTCCTTAAATTCGACAAGTTCCCCGTGTCTAAAGAGGCATTTACACAACTAATTTCTAATAGTTCTATACCATCATTCCAAAGGGAGTGGTTAAACGCTACATATAACGCTGCCCTAGAGGCATGGGCTAACCCGCCAAATATCCCTCCGACTTACTCTTCACTAATCCCTGATTTTAATAATGAAGTATATTCATATTTGATCGGACAAGCTAATAACCCGAGTTCAGTGCTTCAGGCAGCTGCAAGCGAATGGGTAAGTGCTGTGGAGTCTTACTACGGTGGTTAGGTAGTGTCCGTAGAACTACAGGACGTAAAGAAAATATATAGGGGGAGTAAGACACCCGCAGTGGACGGTATAACCCTAAAGGTAGAAAAGGGAGAATTTTTTGTAATTTTAGGACCTTCAGGCTCAGGTAAAACTACTTTATTGAGGTTAATTTCCGGTCTAGAAAGACCAAATGGGGGTAAAATAAAAATTGACGGGGAAGAGGTAAGTGAACTCCCGCCTTCAAAGAGGAATATAGGTATGGTCTTTCAGAACTATGCTCTGTATCCGCATAAGACAGTTTTAGAGAACTTAATAATGCCTCTAGAAGGTTCCTTAGGTAAGAAGGATGCAATAAGTGAGGCTGAGGAGATCAGTAAAAAACTCGGGATATACGAATACTTAGGTAAGTATCCTTCAGAACTTTCTGGAGGGCAACAGCAGAGGGTAGCTCTGGCTAGAGCTATCTTAAAGAGACCTAAAGTGTTCCTTATGGACGAGCCGCTTTCCAACTTAGACGCTCCTTTAAGGGTATCAGCGAGAAAACTCATAAAGGATATTCAGCGAGAAAACGGGATAACTACTATTTACGTAACACATGACCATGTAGAAGCTATGGCTATTGCCGATAGGGTCGCAATAATGAATAATGGGAGAATAATTCAAGTTGGTACCCCAGAAGAAGTGTATAATGACCCGGTAGATGAGTTTGTAGCAACGTTTTTCGGAAACCCACCTATGAAGATTATATCAGGCAGAGTTTTAGGGTTAGAGGGAAAGATAGGTATAAGGGCAGAGGACATAGAGATAGGGGACGGGGAGTTAGTAGGGAAAGTCACTGACGTGGAATTCTGGGGAGACAGATATTTGGCATATGTAAACTTAAACGGCGATGTGATCCCAGTCTTTGTTAGTTATAGACCCAAAGTAGGTTCAGAGGTAAAGATTAAATTGAGACGTTATAAGAGGTTTTTATGAGATATTATTTCCCTTATTTGATATACATTACAGCTTTCGGTATTATACCCTTTGCAGTAACATTTGCGTTGGTGGGAATAAACCTAAAAGAAGCTGAAGCCGTATTTAAGCTAGTCCCGGTAAGTACTATAATTTACAACACTCTGGTATTTTCTCTGGTATCCGCAGTAGTAACTACGTTAGTAGGTACAATACTCGCTATATTTGTAGATACTATGAAAAGAGGAAAGAGACTAGCTTCTATCCTTATAATGCTACCCTATACTATTCCCTTTACCTCTTCAGCTCTTATATGGAGCATAAGCTTATACGGTAACTACGGGTGGTTTTCTTACCTATTTCACGTCCCGTTTGACCCGCTTTACTTATCATCTACCGCCATATGGGCGGTAACTGGAGTGAACATATGGTCTATGACCCCCATGTCTTTTCTTATCATGCTTTCAGCACTGAAATCCATACCCCAAGAAGTAAGAGAGGCGTCGGAAGTAGACGGATTAACCCTATCACAGTTTTACTCTAGAATAGCTTTACCTATGACTAGTAAAGCCTTCCTGCTGTCCTTCCTACTACAGTTTATTATAGCACTAGGTAATTTTGATACTCCTTATGTTCTCACCCAAGGAGGTCCCGGTTTCGCCTCGACGACTTTACCCCTTTTAGTATATGACGAGATCTTCCTGTTTGTCAATTTCTCAGGGGGCGAAATGGTAGCCGCAATTTTAAGCGGGATCTCTGTGATACCCGCAGTGCTTATTCTGATGCTTATAAAGAGCAGGAGGACACCATTCCCCTCACCGAATTTTAGGATACCTAACAGTATCTTTAAGGCCGTCCTATATGTCGCCTCTGCTTTTATAATATTCCTCCTAGATTTTCCGGTCTATTGGATGTTCCTTGTAGCATTAAGGCCTAATGTATATGATTTTAAGTCCCCGCCGGTACTTTTACCCACCTCAATAGACCTGAAATACATTTCTACGTGTTTCTCTTCAGCTGTACCATATTTAACAAGTAGTGTTGTAGTAGCCTTACTCGCGTCTCTCATAACGATAGTCTTAGCCTTACCGTCCTCCTATGAGATTGAGAGAAAGGGTGTATTATGGCTCCTTTTAGTCTCAATTTTTCTATATTCTTTACCTTCAACGTCTTATATAATACCTCTCTACTTGTTCTTTTCTAAAATAGGTCTGTTAAACACATGGTGGGCACTTATACTATCTACACCGGTTTTCACGGCAACGTTTGCAGTGTGGATAATGTTTAATTTCTTTACCTCTTTTCCCAGAGCATATGACGAAGCTGCTGAAGTATTCGGAATTAAGAGGAAAATTACCAGAGTAATTGCACCGCTCTCCAAAACTACGACACTCTCTGCCTTCTTACTCTCTTTCATATTTAATTGGCACCTGCTGTTCTATCCGCTGTTACTGAGCGACACACCGTATAACATGGGGTTCCCGCCCAAAGGTGCGGAGACAATAACCATCTTCGCATTACAGGCTATAGGTGATGAAACAATAAATTGGGCAGCTTTAGCCTCATCTGCATTAATCGCAGCCCTACCTGTTATGGTCATCAGTTTCTTTACAATCGACAGGGTGATCAAGAGCGATAGTAAAAGCGGGCTAAAATTTGTTTAAGAAAAGGGGAGAGAAGAGGAATATAAAAAAGGAGAATGTAGCCACAGAATTTAAAATTTTTACCTTTGTTCCCTAGCGCTGGTCTCTCCTTCCTCTACCCATAAATTCACTTTCTTTCCGGCTTGTGTCAGGACATGTGGCTTATAGAACTTAAGGTACAGCCCGTAACCTATTGCGAACGCCAAGTACGCTATAGATACTATAGCAGCTGGCGTCTCAGGGAATACCGGTGGCCATATTGATGCGTATAGTGCGTAACCGAGTATCCCTGTAGCCACTATTGGTGCTGCATAGTGCTGAGCTATGTGTAATATAGCGTGTAGCTCATCTTTATGCCTCTCCTTTAGCCTATAGAATAGTGTTATGAGCGACGTATTTAAGAGGAAGTGTGTTAGTACCATCCCGAACAGGGCCATCGTTGTAAGGAATTCAAATGTATCAGCGAGGGCCTGTAATACGTTCGAATTAGCAGTGGTCGTAGTTAAGGCTTGGATAGGGTTAAGCCCGTTAACAGCAAACATGGTAAAAGCAGTAGCAATAGCGGCTATTGAGGAAGCGACACCTATAAATGTCAGTGCCCTATATGGAGTGTGGTACTTAGGGTGTATTTTGGCGAACCATTTAGGGATCACATTATCCCTGGCCATTGAAAAGTAAACTCTACCTGCGTTACTCTGCATTGATACAGCGTCTGAAAAGGCAGAATTCATCGCTACTAGGAAAAGTCCCATAGAGCCTATTATCCCTAGGTATAAGCCCATTACGATTATACCAGGTATTGTCTGCACGTCTGGGTTAGGGTTATTTGCCAAAGCACCTAAGTTATTTACGCCCCACCCTACTACAATAGCATAGGCCATCTCTGTGAGTACTGCACCTACAATGAACACGCCTAAACTCAAAGCCCTCAGTATTTGTCTTGGGTGTTTGACTTCCTCACCTAACGGTGCCGAACCTCCATAGCCTATAAAGCTTGTTATAGAGAATACCATGGCAAGTCCTAGGGCTCCACCAGGGCCTCCTAAGGGAGCATATTCACTTGCGTATTGTGGCCATGCAAGCGGGTTGAACACCGCCAATGTATTGTCTGGAGCTTTAGCTATCACTATAGCGCCGATTACCGCTAAAAACGCCACTTCAAATAGTGAGGCGAATTTTAGCACACTTATTTGGGGCCTGATACCCAAGATGGCCAAGACGATAGGGACTATTACAAAGACTAATATTAACGGCACCCATATCCAAGCGGGCAACACTATGTGGTAGTAATAATCTAGGAACGCTGGTATTACGGCACCACCTATATAAGTAGGGATTGCTGCCGTACTCGTGACCTGATATAGGACGTAAAGTAACCCGACTACTGTGGCAGGGATCGGACCGAAGGCGTTTGCCACGTACCCGTAATACCCTCCAGCACTGGAATGTTTTTTAGCTAGGTGGTATAGTGTATTGACCTCGAGGTACATTGCTAAAGTAGCTAGTAAGAACGCTAGCGGTGTTAGGGCGAAGGCATATGCTATGGCCGACGTTATGAAGGCTACCACGTCGCAAGCCGGAGCCATAGCAGCTATTTCTTCAACTAGAGCACCTAGTGTATCTACTTGTCCTTTTTTCAGACGAGGGACTTCTTGTTGGCTCATTGCGGGTAAGTTTTAGGGTAACCCTATATTTATACTTTTTGGGTCTCCCTAATTTAATAATCGCGTTAATATCAACATGGTGAAAACTTGATATTTTACGTAAAACCCTTACGTCGACTCGTTTTTACCAATTAGGTTGGTAAATCACATGCTTTCTGATTTGAGGTTTAGGGTTCTTAATCTAGCATGAAATAGAAGGAGTGCAAGGTGAACGTTCAGGGTAATTCCCAGCCGTCGCGGTTTTTCAATAAATACTAATAGAGACCACACAGACGTGTGTGAAAAAGCACATAAGGGATTAAACATATCATCGAAAAGGTGGGTCTTCTACGTAAATGTAAAAGTCCCTCAGCTGAACTGCACCGTCGTTAGATAAGGATAGGACTTGGACTAAGGTGATGTATTCCAAGACGTCTAAGTTGTACTCTATTATGTCTAATTGGGAATTATCTAGTAGCTCTACTTTCAACTTAATTTTTCCGTAATCTATTACATACGAGTTATTACAAAATAGTATCGTATAGTCGTTCTCGCGTTTAACCGTTTTACACTCAGAATTATCAAGTTGGCCATTAATAACGTGCTTCTTAAATTCGACCTCATAGGACTCAGGCGTAAAATTCTTCCTTACTATGCACTTTTCTACCCTTTCTAAATCTTTCTTTTTTAACCTATTTTTAAAAAAATTTAGGATCTCTTGTATTATTTCACCCTCTTAGAAATGGCCGTGGTGATGGTGGTGGAAAGGTTCAGCATACATTTCTTCTTCCAGTTCCTCTTTTATGTTCTTCTTTAATTCCTCCAAATGGTCTAGTACGTCGTTCAGCGTCTTATATTCTGTAGGGATGTATTTTATCCTGCCGTACGACATCATATATGAGCCCGGACATAAGAACTGTTTACCTACAACTATTGCGTCTGGTTCCAAGCTCAATATCGCATCCATTGTCATCTCTTTGCTACCCACTCCGGGGTTTTCGTACTGTTCTACTTCTTTTTTCTCCTCGTCTATAATACCTATTATTTCTGCCTCGTCCAGTGGTTTTAAATTATAATCTTTATCATAGGTTACAGCTATTTTCATTTCACATACTATCCTTTGGTGGGGCTAATAAATTCGTAATTAAATAAAGACCTTGATTATTCGTTATCAAACTATTTTAAGTTAAAATGAAAACCCTTTTCATGGAAGGGAAAGTACTAGTTAAAATAGTATATTGTAGACCTTGTGGGTATTTAGATAGGGCACTGGACTTAACTAAAGATATATTGAGCTACTTTGAAAACGTTTCAGTCGAATTAGAGCAAGGAAAAAACGGTATCTTCGACGTATATATTAATAATAACTTGATATTTTCTAGATATAAAGAAAAAAGGTTCCCACAGAATGAAGAAATACTAAAGGAGATAGGAAAAGTGGTTACTAGTTAAGGACTAGGCAAAAAGAAAAGTAAATATGGTTTTTTGGAGAAAAAAAGCTTCAAATCATACCTTCCTAATTCAAGATTTTTGCGTGGTTATTCTGTGCGTGGGTAATACCTTTTCTAGCTCGTTCTTAACTAACTGTACACTCTTTATCATCCCGTTAGACACTACGTCATAGTCACCGCTAAAAGCCATAGCTATGGAAGTTGTGACCTCACCTAAACTCACGTCTTCACTATAACTTACCCTACCTTTAACAAGTGTTAATACTACATTTACTAACCATACTATAGTAGCTATATCAGCGACTGCTGCACCTATCGTAGCTAGGACTTGTCCGTCAATGAACGCCGGCGACAGTGGGTAGACCTCTTCCTTTCTTATTAGGCCTGTAACACCTAACTCTGAGAACCCTAAAATTACCATTATAGTACCTACTAGGTAACCCCAGAAGTGCACCCATGCCATTTTCGCAGAGTACCAAGCTTTCTGAGTCATCATTGGGAGCATTAAATATAGTGCTGCAAAACCAGCCGGGACTATAGAGAACAGTATCATAGCATGGAAGTGAGCTACTATATAATAGCCTTCATGTGCAAGTGAGTCAAATGCAATTATAGAGTTGGATATACCCATTACTCCACCGTATATTGACCCGGCGAAAGACAGCACAGTCCACGCAGCCAGTAAATTCCACTTTATGTTCGCACCTTTTACCGTAGCAAATAAGTTAAAGAATGTCATCATTGACGGTATAACTATCCCTTCTGTTAATACTTCTACTAATATTTTCACTTCTGGAGGTAAATTGACCATGTACAAGTGATGAATACCCAGAGGACCTGTAGAGAATATTAAGTAGAGAATTGCCGATATCCTAGCCATCTTGTCACTGTACAATGGCCTACCAGCTAAGGTAGGTATTAACAGATATAAGGAAGCTACAGCCGGGAACCAGGCTACATACACTATTCCGTGCCATAATGTAACGAAGGATATCTGGTCTGCTATCACATTATACCCTACAAGTTTATAGAAAGCGAGAAAGTCCCATAATGATGTCACTACTTCGCCTGAATAGCTCTCTAAGATTAAGATCGCAACTACTAAGCCGAATACGAGGAATATAGGCAATTTTTCATTCCTGTTCTTCGAAGCGAGGTAGAAGTGGTATACGTACCAGCCCGTCATTAAGTACACCCCAGCGTCAAGTAGTAACCACGCTATGTACCAGAAAGGCGATACTACATAAAGGGAATACCCGGGGATCCCTATAGGTGCTAAGTAATACCAACCGGTTGCACTAAAGTAGTTGTCGAAACCTTGTTGGTGTGTTATTATTATAGGGCCTTCGAAGAACATAAAGGATATGTTAAACAGCACGAAGCCGAGGTTAAACACCCACTTAGCCCTTGGCTGTACGGAGAGCATCCTGAAGGTAAAGTATATGAATACTGCCAGGATTAGTTGTTGAGCAAACCCGAATAAGTCTCTTATACCGTGAAGGGTGACTGAGGCGTACCACTCTTGCGGTGTGAGGGGTAAGAACTGTGCTACACCCCACGCGAATTCCTGAACTCTCACCATAAAAGCGTCTATTATTCCTAAAATACCCCATATTATGCTCAGCACAATCATCCCCATGGTGATCCTTGTAACCCAGTCTTTATCTAACTGGAATATTGCCTTTACTAGATCGGATATTTTACCCATAACGAAGTTAAATCCTAGATATCCACCTACTACGATACCCCTAATAAGTCCCCTTAAGAAATCTCCTGCACTCATTTTAACCTACCTCACATTTTTTACTTAATCTCATTTAAACGTAGTTTTATAAAACATATATACACATTTCAAATCTTTTTGAATTAATACTTAAATATGGTGAAAAATAAACAATTAAATAAAGTAATTTTTTACACAAAATAGATCAGTGAAGTATTTATTTTCCTCATTAACTGTAATATCTAGGATGAATACTCTACTAGTCGAGAAATTAAAAGATTATGCCAAAATAACTTTCAACACAGGTGGAAAATATAACGTTATAAATAAAGAATTTATGTACGAAATGATAGATACATTGAGGAAAATAGACTCAGATAAGAACACTAGGTTTATAATCTTAACAGGGGCAAACAAGAACTTCGGTGCAGGGGCAGATATTAAGGAGCTGAAGGCAGCCAATGAGAACCGGGAATATGCGAGCAGCTTCTTTTCTACTATGTTCGAGATGTATAGGACGTTTTTACATCTCACCAAACCAGTAATTTCGTTAGTTGAAGGAGTAGCTTACGGGGCCTCTCTTGAAATCCTATTGGTGACAGACGTGGTCATAGCGTCACCCTACGCCAGGTTCGCAGCCCCCGGGGCTAAATTAGGGGTTTTCCCTCCAGTACTCGTTACAGTAGGTAAGGAAGTAATAGGACTAAATAACGTGATAAGGATGGCCCTCTTAGGAGAGGAACTGAGCGCGGAAGAAGCTAAGCAAATTGGGTTAGTGCACTACGTGACTGAAAATTTAGAAACCGAGGCAGAAAAAGTTATCAGTAAGATTAAAATGATGGCACCGTCATCTGTAATGAACATGAGAAAAATAATATTCTGGAAATATGAGGAAGAACTAGAACACGCTTTCAAAACCCTTTCAGAGCAAGTACTGACTAGGGATGCCACTAACGGTATATTGGCATTCTTGACTAAGACTAAGGCACCATGGGTTACGTGAAATGTGGACTTTTCTATAAGTTAATAGAGCTTATTTTCTATGTTTTACTGGTTAGACCTCTCTGAGCCTTAGTAGCCTAGAGCCCACACCTAAGAACACTAAAGTCAAAACGAATATGGTCCCTACATAAACGGGGTTGGGGATTTCCCCTAGGACTAACGTGTCCCTCACGATATCGTTAAGGATAGACACTGGCTGGTACTCGGCGACCAACCTGAGGAAAGACGGGAAAATGCTGGGCGAAAAGAAAGCGTTGCTAATAAACATTAGGGGTAAGACTAGAAAGTTTGCAACTATGTTTGCTAAGACTATTTTTTCTTTCGGTGTAAGCCCTAGTATTACCGCACCTAGCCCTGAAAACATTAAGGTGCCTAATATTAAGCCAGCTAAGAAGGTGAGGCCAAAATCAGGTAAGAACCCCATTAAGGCCCCTACTATCAGAATAGCTAGAGTTGAAATTATTGTAATTACTACTTCATATATCATTAAAGCTAACACCCACTCGTAGTCCCTTATCGGGGAAGAGGCTAATCTTTCCACTAGCTTGTCCCTGTAGTAACCGCTCCCGACTCCAGTTACGCCGAACATGCCGTTAGACAAAGCTATTACCCCTACTACACCTGATATCTCATAAGCCACTGGTGTTGACTTAGTTATAGTCTGCTGTGCCGTAAAGGGAACTTGCTCATGTAAGTAATATGAAGATATGTATGTCTTTAGCACCGGCACATAATTCGCCATTAGCTGGTTGTAATAAATGACTTTAGAAGTGGTATTGACGAATATCACGTCGTTAAGCTTTACGTAATTGACGTTACCGCCTACATATGCTGTGAAAAGCCTACTCTGGTTCAGGTAACTCGCTAGTCCTTCGCTACCTTCCCCAGCCACGTAGACAGATACATGCGGTTGGAAAGCTTGCCCTAGCAACGAGAATATAAAGGCAAGGATAAGGGGGAAGACGATAACGAAACCCAAGGTAACCCTGCTCCTCAAGTTGTCTTTAATTATGGCTACAGCGGTCGGTATTACGTTCCTCATTCTCCCTCACCCTCTAGTTGTCTCATTAGTTCTAAATATGCTTCTTCCAATGTCTCTTTCCTAAACTCACTGACTATCTCAGACGGCGTAGCGAGTTTAACTATTTTCCCTCTGTATATTACGGCTACACGATCTGAAAGTTTTTCCGCCTCATCTAAGTAATGAGTAGCTAAAAATACTGTAATCCCTTTACCTCTTAGGGACCTCACTATCTCCCATATATTCCTTCTGGATTTAGGGTCAAGCCCTACAGTTGGTTCATCTAAATAGACTACCTTTGGGTTACCTATAATCCCACAAGCTATTGCTACCCTCCTTTTAAGCCCACCGGACAGTTCCCTGAATTTCTTATCGAGGTGTTCCTTTAACTCAAGGCCCTCTATTACGTCTTCTACGTCTTTAACACCGTAGAGTTTAGCGAAATACCCTATGTTTTCTTTTACAGTTAAGTCCGAAAACCCCTGAAACTCCTGCGGTACTACACTGACTATCTCCCTGATTTTCTTACAGTCGGTCGGTACGTTATACCCAGCAACTGTTACTTTACCTCTAGTGGGCTTAAGTATACACGATAAGATCTTTATTGTCGTAGTTTTTCCAGCACCGTTAGGCCCTAAAAATGAGAACACTTCCCCTTCCTTTACTGTAAGTGATATACCACGTAATGCTTCAACTCCGTTTTTATACACCTTCCATAAGTCCTCTATGACTATAATGTCCATAAATATCTTCAACGCATGTTTATTATTATGCGTTTCGGAAAAATTTCAATTGAGACATTTTTAAACGAGATACCCCACGAAAGTTGTGTCGTTTGTCCCGGGGTAGGGGAAGACGATGCGTATATAGAGAGCCAAGGGAAATACTTAGTTATCCACTCCGACCCAATTACCGAAGCAGGGCAGGACGCTGGGTTCCTCTCGGTTACCGTTGCGTGTAACGACGTAAATATGAAAGGGATACCGTGTAAATGGGTCACTACCGTATTATTGCTGAAGAGCGAGGACTCGTTAAGACCCGTTTTAAACGGTATATCTGAAGCTTGTAGACTACTTAAGTGCGACGTCATAGGAGGGCATACAGAAGTAACGCAAGGCTTAAATAGGGATATCGTGGTTACCACAGCGTTTTCATTTTCAGACCGGGTACTGAAGGTCTCTGATTCACAGAGCGGTGATTACGTCTTAGTATTCGGTACTGCGGGGATAGAGGGCAGTTGGATCTTGGCTAACGAATTCGAGGGAGAACTACTAAGGAGGGGTGTTAGCCGAAAGACCATTAACAGTGCTAAAGGGTTTAAATACCTGATCCCGGTACAAGAAAAGGCAATAAAGGTAAAGGACTACGTAATAGCGATGCACGACGCCACTGAAGGGGGGATATACCAGGCTCTCTTAGAGGTGGCTAAAGCTTCAGGTCTAACATTAAAGGTCGATTACGAAATACCCGTAGCTGAAGAGACGTTAGAGATAAGTAGAGCAATGGGAGTTAACCCATACCAGCTTATTTCTTCCGGGTCATTTATAGCCGTAGCCAGAGGAGAAGAGAACATAGAGAAGCTTAAGAGTTTAGGTGGAAAAGTAATAGGTAAGTTAAAGGGCGAGGGACCTAAATTAGTAATCAAAGATAAGGTATATACTGAGGATTTTGAGGAAGAGTTGGTGAGGGTTGAAAGCGGTCATTATGGCAGGGGGTAAGGGAACTAGGTTCACACCCCTAAAGCCCTTGGTAGAAGTATGCGGTTATCCTTCTTACTACCACGTAATGAGGACTGCTAAAAACTTCGCTGAAGATATCTACTTGGCTGTTACAGTTTTTTCACCGTTAATTTATTCCGATTTTCCAAAAGTCATAACGTCCGGGAAAGGGTATGAGAACGACATCTACGAGGCAGTAAAAAAAGTGGGTATACCGGTCTTGGTCTTCCCTTCAGATACCCCTATAATCCCGCTAGAATCAGTAGAACTGTTGTTAAAGGAATGTAAGGCGGATATCTGCTCACTGGTTAATTTCGGTGATTACGTCGGTATAAGCTTATGGAGGGGGTATAATACTAGTAACTTTCAGGACATAGAATATTCGGGGTCTAAGATATTTAACATAAATACGTATCAGGATTACGTTATAGTGAAGTATTTATGCGTTGAGGGAGTATAATTTCTAATGAGCGATGATAAGCCCCCTAGGGTACTCGTCTTGTACCCCGTCAGAGGCGTCATGGCTTTAGTCTATACGTTTTTTGCTTTCTTAATGCTAATAATAACTTTAGGGTACTTTGCCTTTCTATTCAAGAGTATAGGGATAAATGACGTATACAGCCTTGCCTTAGCCTTCAGCTTTTCGTTCCTGAGTTTTGTTTTTAGCCCGGTGAACTTAGTCCTTAAAGAAATAAATAGGGAAGCACTACTACCTGAGGTAGACGTCATATACGTATTCGGTATTCCGGTCTATGTCCCTAGACTGTCTTATCAGGCAAGGAAGACGTTAGTCGCAATAAATATAGGAGGTGCGATAATCCCGGTGGCGATTTCCTCTATCCTTTTGTTCTTTACCGTAAAACTTTCGCCACTTATACCGATCCTCGTGTTAGTAAATACAGCGTTAGTAACCCTAGTGTCTAACCGTTTTTCGAGAGTACTACCCGGTGTAGGAGTAGTAATGAACCCGCTTATAGCCCCGGTTACATCGTCCCTGATTAGCTTGCTGTTGTTTTCACATCTAGCTATATTTATACCTATCTCAGCTTACATCAGTAGCGTATTAGGGACACTAATAGGGGCAGACCTATTAAACATGAAGAAAATAATAGACGCAAGCCCGCAAATAGTGAGTATTGGAGGAATGGGCACTTTTGACGGTATATTTTTATCAGGTGTTTTCTCTATAATATTAGGAGAATTCTTCTTAACGCTAGTACATTAGTGGTAATATTCGTTATTATTTAATGAAGACTACATATTACATTTAACGGAGCTTGATTTTGTAAAGGATAAGAGAAACAATACCTGAAACTTACCAGTAAAATAGGACTATGACCGATAAAAAAGTTGTGAGCTTAACCCGCCGTCTTCGTTTTACCTTTCTTTACTTTAGCTAGTATGGTGGGCCTTATGTTGAATATGGGAGTTAGTATACCTCCACCTATTATGTGCTGGAAAATTATATGGAGGGCTAGTCCTCCCGCGAAAGGTAAACCTACTATATTAGCTCCTACAAATATATCAGTGATATGGTGAGCGAGGTCTCCTTCAATCCCGAATATCATAAAGTTTAGTCCGTATAAAGCTAGTATAACTCTTACTGGTATCATGAATTTCTTTTCCCACAGAGTTTGAACTTTGTCTGATAACGGAAAGATCGCTAGGAATAACCCTATGATTATTAACATCGGGGGTATAGCGTATTTGAACTGTGTGTCAATCCCGAATACGTCGAATACCGCTTTAGGCTCGTGGCCGGCTAAGACGTGATACAGCGCTACTAGCCCTGAATACGTCATGAATATACCCGTCCCCACTGAATACCACTTCAGAAATAACTTCCTAGAATAATTCATGATTATTAGTAATATTTCTTATTATAAATATTTATTGTCGGAAATATTAGATGGCCCCTTGTCTGAGGGTAGTAATCCCTTTATCGACTAACACACTATTCAGTAGAGAACCCACCATACTAGTTTCAGCCCTTTAATTTTATAAGGGTCATCACTCAGTTATATCATGATCAGGGATGAGTCTTTGACAAGTACCTCATCAACAGGCAGGAGTTAAAGGTCTTAGTTAGAGAACTTAAAAAATGGAGCGCACCCGCGACCGTACTCTTATCGTTATATATACCTCCGGGTAGGCCTGTCCCCGATGTCTTAAACTTGTTAAGACAAGAGGGGTCAATAGCACAAAACATTAAACTAAAGAGGACGAGGGACGCCGTGACTTCAGCTATACAAGCGGCTATTGATAGGCTAACACAAGTTAATAAAATACCTGATAATGGCTTGGTACTATTTTGCGGGGAAAACTTTGATACTAATGAGTTTAAATGTTTCATGTTCTCTCCGCCAGAAAAAGTGCCAATATTCTTCTATAGGACGGACAAGTCATTTCATACAGAGTTCTTGGAAGACATGATAGAGGAGTCAGACGTATACGGACTGGTTATAGTAGAAAGGGATTATGCGACAATAGGCATCCTAAAGGGGGCTAGAGTCCAAGTCCTAGAGGAGTTTGAAGGCTTCGTACCCGGTAAACATATGATGGGGGGACAGTCCCAGCGAAGAATTGACAGGATTATAGAGGAAATGTATGCTAACTTTTTGAAAGAAGTAGGTGAGAAAGTAAATGCCTTCTTCCTACCCTTCGTGGAGAATAAGAAGATGAAAGGGATCCTAATAGGCGGGCCTGGGTATGCTAAGAAAGACTTTTATGATGGCGATTACATGGATTATAGGCTGAAGAAACTAGTCCTCCAACCCCTCTTCGACGTCCCAGACCAAGGAGACGCGGGCCTCAAAGAGCTAATAATGAAAGCCCAAGACCTTTTAAAGAACCAAAAATATGTCCAGGTAGAGAATTTATTAGAGGAGATAAAGTATCACTTAGCCAAAGACGACGGGTTAGTGATATACGGTATCCAAGATATCAGGAAGGCGTTACAGATGGGTGCGGTAGACTCCCTAGTAGTGTATGATGAGCCAGGCTCGGAACTGGAAAAGTTAGCTCAAGAAGCGGAAAACTACGGGGCAAAAGTATATGTTATAGGGGACGAACTACCGGACGGAGAATGGGTTAAAAAGACTTTCGGAGGAGCAATAGGGAAACTAAGGTATAAAGTGTATTAGTAGTCGTTTCCACAGTTAGCTTGTAATTACATAAACCATTTTTAAACTCTTGTCTCCTCCTCATTACACTTCTTACTAATATAAGGATAGTAACAGTTCACTAGACTAATAACCCTCTCCTTTTCATTTCGCTCACGATTTTAGTAAGAGGAATTGGAGGCTTTACCCCATAGCTCTCCTCAAATTTACCCTCTAATTCGTCTATTTTGATTCCTTCATTTAGTAATTTTTTAACTAAATTTATCTCGTCCTCCCAGTAGTTCCATGGGTACATGAACCAAGTCCAGTCCTCCACTATAGAAGCTACATAGTCAGGCTTGACTTTTGCCACTGGTTTTATGTATTGCATCGTTGCCGTCTTTATAACAGAAGGAGAGAAATAGTCAACGACATACTTTTTAGCCAACTCTACACTGTCCCCGGTGTCCGTTATATCATCTATTATTAACGTCTTCTTCCCGCTTAGGTCTAACTTATAAACGTACTTTACTTTTGCTTGAGGAGTGTGGGAAGCCGTTTCTACCCAGTGTTCGACCTTTATCGATATGACGTCCATTACGCCTAGCACATCAGCTACTATCCTTGCCGGGACCAGACCGCCTCTAGCTATCGCTATAATAACGTCGGGCTGATAGTTGTCTTCTTTTATTATCTCAGCCAGCCTCGTAGACCATTCAACTACTTCCTCCCACGTTACTACCTTTACGGGGATCTTTGGCAACTTTAAACTCCCATGTCATCTATATCTAAACCTTTATCAAGTTTATGGTTTATACTTTTTATATCTGAGCGGAAAAAACTCTTTGATGATTGAAACAAAAGAAAAGGCATCAGTGGGCATCATAGGGGGCTCAGGTATATACGACCCTAAAATCCTCATTAACACAAAGGAAATTAAGGTCTATACCCCTTATGGACAGCCAAGTGATAATATCCTTCTCGGAGAGCTGGAAGGTAAGAAAGTAGCGTTTTTACCAAGACACGGGAGAGGGCACAAAATCCCTCCCCATAAGATTAACTATAGGGCAAATATTTGGGCCCTTAAGGAACTGGGAGTTAAATGGGTAATATCAGTCTCTGCAGTAGGGAGTCTGAGGTTAGACTACAAGCCGGGCGACTTCGTAGTCCCGGATCAATTTATTGATATGACAAAGGGCAGGGAGTATACGTTTTTCGACGGGCCCGTAGTAGCACATGTATCTATGGCTGACCCGTTCTGTAATCATTTAAGGAAAGTGGTAATAGAGTCAGCTAAGGACTTAGGGATAACTACTCACCCCTCTGGTACATATATCTGCATAGAGGGGCCTAGGTTTTCTACTAGAGCAGAGAGTAAAGTCTGGAAGGAGGTTTACAAGGCTGACGTCATCGGGATGACCTTAGTCCCAGAAGTAAACCTAGCGTGTGAAGCACAAATGTGTTATGCTACGATCGCCATGGTAACCGACTATGATGTGTTTGCCGACATCCCGGTAACTGCAGAAGAAGTAACTAAAGTAATGGCTGATAACACTGAAAAGGCTAGAAAACTACTGTATGAGGTAATCAAGAGGTTACCGGATAGACCGAACGAAGGAGAGTGTAGCTGTTGTCATTCCCTAAAAACGGCTTTAGTCTGAATTTATTCCCTTTACCTTTCTTATCTTCGGTAGACTCGAGTTACACAGTAGTCTATACTAGGAGGAGCGAACTAGAAGCTTTTACGCTCTATAGGACATTATCTCAATTGAGCGAAAAAACAGTGAGACTAATAGACCTTTATAATTTCTTATTCTCTGAGAGACCTTATACGGACTCAGATAATATTATCGCCTTCCTTAACGATAAGAACGATGTTATACCGTTCTTGGACTCTATGTGGTCTTTAGGTGGTAGGGGATACCTGATAACGTGTAATGTAGACCTGAAAAAAGGGAAAGGAAACGTAGAGCTAATAACGAGGAACGGAGAACTGTGTGAAATAGAAACTTCACTGTCGATAGTGAAAGGTATAGCGGGTACTACGAAAGGGAAAAGGAGTGAAGAGCTACTAAATGAACTCAATTCTATCAATACTCTAGCCGAGTGGCTAAAGGAAAAATTGGGCGAAATGACGTTCGACGGCATAATAGTCCTCTCACCTATCCTTTTACCTGCCAGATGGTTAATGGAGAAGTACCTTAATACTGAAGTGAAGGGTCATGAAGATTTTCTAGGTACCGGAGGTGCATATATATTTATAACTACCGGTGGTGATGTCTTAACGGTCAGACGTATGGAATTCGAACTTAGGTCTAATGGGAAAAGCGTGAAGGAATATACGTTTGATGTTGACCCTTTACTCGCACCAATTTATTTATCACTTTTAACATATTTATTTAAACAACCTGCGGGAGTGTTATGAAGTGGACTTTCTTACTTATTGGCGACAAACTAAGGAAATAGTTGATAAACTAATTGAAGATTACTTATCGGATATTAAGGACTGGGAGTTATTGGAAGTGAGTAAATACATACTTAAGGACGGCAAAAGGTTCAGGGCAACACTCACAATGTTTTTTACCGAAGCTTTAGGTGGTGAACAATCTAATTCATATAAGGCAGCTTTAGCATCTGAAATTCTTCACTCTTCTTCCTTAGCCCTAGATGATATAGTGGATTACGATTTGACTAGGAGAGGAGTAAAGGCAGCATGGGCTGTGTACAGTAACAGAAAAGTAATATTCATAACCAACTTCCTTATCCCATCGGCACTTAATATAATATCGAGCTACGGTGAAAAAGCTTTGAAACTCAGCATAGATCTATGGAGGGATACAGCTATAGGGGCTCTAAAGGATATTTTCGGTACCCCGTTAGATTATATGAAAACTATAGAATATAAGACCGCAAGTTTGTTTAAACTTTCTTCTATGTTGTCTGCATTTGCAGCTAAAAGAGAAGATATAGTGGACGTAATGTTGGAAATAGGGAAAGACTTGGGTATAGCTTACCAATTAATAGATGATTACATAGATGTTTACAAGTATGAAAGAGGTGAATTGAAAGAGTTAGTGGGGAGTGCAAAACAGTTATACGACCTAAAAGGGGGAGAATATAAGGAATATATTAAGATCGAGTACGAGAATGCTATATCCAATTACATATCATTGCTAAGAAAAATTGATATCAGAGATGAGTTTAGACAAGCTGTAATTACCATACCCGATTTCTTAACAGCGGGGTTACTCAATGAAGCGGGAATAAATAAACTATAAAAACACGGGGACTGAGTGAAAGATTGGTGATAATTTATTAAAATTGCCGTAATCCATGAGTCACAGAAAGTCACTGAAGCTTCTAAGCAACTTCTACTGGAGATAAAAGGCAGCGGTCATACAGCTATATATTTACGGATATCACAAATAAACCCAGTTATCGCCAGAAACGGTATAGAATTTACTTACGGAGGAAAGACACTTACTATAGACGGAGGAGTAATAAGGAACTTGGGGTTTATCTCGTCCACTGAACAGCTGGTTAAAAGGTTTGACACTTTGAAAACCATGGAGAACAGTGGGATAACACTGATTAATAGACCAGATGCTATGTTCGTTGCTAGAGATAAGTTTAGTAGCCTAGTTAGGCTTAAGAATTCCGGTATACCCGTCCCAGAGACGGCAGTAGTTGAGAGCCCATTTGAAGCAATGAGGTTAGCAGAGACGTGGAAAGAAGTCGTAATAAAGCCACTAATGGGGAGTCTGGGGCTAGGAGCAGTAAGAGTAACCGACCCAGATATCGCTTTTAGGGTCGCAAAGTCTATCCTATCAGTGAACCAGCCAGTGTATATCCAAAAATACGTTAGGAAACCTGAAAGGGATATTAGAGTATTTGTAGTAGGGGATAAGGTCATTGGGAGTATTTACAGGATTAACAAAGCCTCATGGAAAACTAACGTGGCACAAGGGGCGTTGACACAAGTCACACTGCCAGACAAGTACTTGGAAGAGATAGCTATTAAATCTACGTCAGTGCTTGGTCTCGACTACGCTGGTCTTGATGTAGTTGAGGACTTAGACGGTGGGTATAAAGTATTAGAAGTAAATGCAGCACCTCTTTGGAAAGGCTTCTACCAAGCTACAAACATTAACCCTGCAAAATATATTATTCAGCACTTGATCCAAAAGCTTAAGAAATGAGGACTAAAAAACCGGCTGAACGATGAAGACGAGCTCTCGCACTGATCAGTCTAACACTACACTCCTCAACTCTTTTATAGTCCTCAAGACAAACATAGTGTAAGTCGAGGTCACTCCTTCCATATTCCCTATTTGGTCCAATACTTTAGCTAGTTCTTCTCTACTTTTTACCCTAACCTTTAACATAGCGTAATACTCACCCGTCACATCGTATATCTCTAGTACTTCGTTAAATTGGCTTATTCTGTTTAACACTGACTCATATTTTTTTGGGTCTGCTTTAATTAACACAAATGCCACTACATTATAGCCTATTGCCTCGGGGTCAATATCAACATAAAACCCTTTTATTACACCGTTTTCCTTTAGACGTTTTATCCTCATATGGATTGTTGATTCACTTAGGTTAAGCATTTTAGCTACTTTTGAAAAGGGAGTCCTAGCATCTTCTTGCAAGATTTTTATTATCTTTTTGTCTATATCGTCCAATATATAAGTCATAAAAGTGACCTCCCGAAGAGCTTAATTAGGTCTGTCATAGTGAAATCACCAATCGCTATCCTATAAACTAGGTCTGGGTCGCTCTTAGTTATGAGTTTCGAGAGTAGACCTATACTAATGACGTTCTTTTTTACACCATCAATAATTTTAGCTTGAGCCTGGATCGAGAAATAAAGCCTCGATGACTTGAACTCTTTTACAAAGTCCTTACCTTCAAGCAATGAGTCTGCGTAGATCTTGGAGCTGAGGATCGAAGGTCTTATACCTTCCCCAGTAAGGGGGTATACGGTACCTAATGCCTCTCCTACATACATCCTATCGTATAACCTAGGTTCCTCTACCCCGTTATCTGATACCCTCGCTCCGTGGAACATAAACACCTTTCCTTTAACCATCTTAGCTAATTTCTCCTTCAGAAAATTAACATCGGCATACCCGCCTATCCCTATCTTAGCCCCTTTATCATCCGGGAAGACCCACGCGTAACCCAGCAAGTCGCTGTAAAAATAGAACTCGACTACTTCAGGGTCAATCTTATAATCGGTTAAGTATTGAATCGCTGGGACTGTGTGTTCTCTTGGGAGCTCGTAATGACCATTAGAGATAACTACTTTGTCAGCGTTAACTTTCTCCCCTGACGATAGATAGAACTCTTCTCTTCCGTTCTCTCTTTTCCTCACTACCTTACTGTTAAACTTTACATCAACTTTTTCAGCTATATTTCGCAAGAATAGAGGTTTATTAATTATATAACCCAGAGTCTTTCTCTCCCTTATGTCATGGATTAATTTATCATTAAGGTATATCTTGAACCCCTTAATCTCACTTATTATGCTTTCCTTTGATATAGGTAACAGAGACTCTACTCCGCTCATTAACCCCCATGCGCAAGGTTTCTTCCCTACATCGTCTAATGCCTCATATACTGTAGCATTGTATTTAGTCCCTTTTAAAAACCAAGCTAATGAAAGTCCCGCAGGACCCGCCCCTACTATGGCTACTTCCATCTTACCCACTTCTCCTGAAGTATAGAAATACTAAAACTGCTACCACCAAGGTACCTGAGTATAAAACGAGCAATGTGTAGAATGAACTAAATAATCTACCTATTATTGCACCTATAATTAGTACCAGTAAAAACGGCACGTACCCGTTACTAAAGTACAGTAGTTCTTTAGTGACTAAAGACGGTAATATGTCTTTTAAGAGTAATATGAACTGGACGATGAACGGTAATATGAATATCAAACCGGTCTCCGCGAAGAGTCTGGGCTTTGAATACAAAGCGAAGAATATCCCTAATGTTACTCCGACAGCAAACACTCCAGAGAAATACGTCCCGACTACTTTTGCTTTAAGGGTCTCCCAAGTTCTATTTGTGAACATTATGTATAAGACTATTATTAAGCCGATAACTGACGTCACTACAAACGCGGGGTAGTTTAACACATAAGCTGGTATAACTGGTAATATCACGAGTAATATTGACAGTAATACTGTAGTCCTTGTGTCCAATTTGGTTCAAAAAGAATAGTGTTTGTGAGTTATAAAATTCTAATGCTAACTCTTTCTGAGAAAATAAAAAATAGTTAAAAAACATAATAATTACAGCGGGAGAGTTGTGAAAATCTTAGTCATGGGAAACATAAGGTTTCCTGAACCTCATGTGGAAAGTACACTATCGTCAATAATTAAAAAAGAGGAACCAGAGACCATAGTCCTAGACGGTGATACGACACAGTGCTACTGGGACTACGAATGTCCGAGAGTAATAGATGTCTTGTACGTTATACGCAGTATCGCACCTTGGGCACAAATTGTCTATATACAAGGTGATATGGATCCCCATGCGCTCAAGTGCATAATGGCGGAGCCCAGATATAGGGAGGAAATAATAGGGACTACGATGTATATCGCGGAAGTATCTTCAGTAAAATATTATATCCTCCACGGGCATCAAGGTGACGTAGATCAACTCAGGAGGAATGTAGGGGCTGGCCCGTGGGACTGGATAATAATCGCTCAACAGAAAAGGTTAGAGGTCGACAAACTGGCTAGAGTAATATACGTCGGGGGAGTAACTAGAGAATATCCACCTGAGGCTAGGGGTTATTTAGTAATTACTGACTCATCGCATTTCATACGCCAAATTAAGAGCTAACGCCGAACCTTATTCTCCTGAACATCTCATAGATCTTAACGTCATAGAACCCCTCTACGACATCGTATTCGTCCTCTTCACTCCAAACGTTGTATGAATTTATCCACACAGAGGCTTTATCCCCTTTTGTAAATACTATTTCAGCCCCTAACTTCCTCAGTTTCCTCGTGATCTCTTCAATTCGCTCGTCGAACTTGTGATATATAATTTGTGCTATCACAATACATAGTTGTCCCGTTAACAATAAATGATGTCCTACGGAATACCTAGTATTTCCTCAAACCGGCGAAAAACACTAATACTCTTTAAAGATACCTTGGATAGATGAAAACAGTAATAGCTTTAGTCGCAATGGGAAATGAAAATTTAGAGAAGACTTTCAGGAAGCTTTTCTCAGATGCAAGAAGTAGCGGGAGTAAAAAGGTAATAATAAACGTAATATCAGACCAGCCTTTCCACAAAGTAGTAGACCACATAAGAGAAGCAATGTTAGACAATATTGACATAGGTTATGAACTATTCCTATGGAAAAAAGACGAAACAGAGAAGGTCTTAGAAAAAACAGCCGAAATGCAGGTGGAAGGGGTTCTTCTCTACTGTGATACTGAAAATAGAAATATAATAGAGAAAATTTTCTCTCAATTACCTAATAAAATAAGGGCTAATTTACTTAAAGATAATTGTAGAAATCCGAGCCAGTAGGGTTAGTAGAAAATAGTTTTAAAACCTACTAATTGAGTAAGAGAAATAGCGTGAATAGTTTGAAGGAATTAAAATATGACGTACTAATTATCGGTGGAGGTTTCGCTGGTGCAAGCACAGCTTTCCACCTAGCAGGTCGCGGGTTAAAAGTCCTCTTGATAGATAGTAAACCATGGAATAGGATAGGGGATAAGCCCTGCGGAGATGCAGTTAGTAAAGCACATTTTGACAGACTCGGGATGCCATACCCTAAAGGTGAGGAGTTAGAAAATAAGATAAGCGGTATTAAGCTGTACAGCCCCGACATGGAGACCGTATGGACAGTGAACGGAGAAGGGTTTGAGTTAAATGCACCTGCTTATAACCAAAGGATTTTGAGGGAAGCCGAGTCAAAAGGGGTCGAAATATGGGACCAGACTACTGCAGTAAAGCCTATTCTTGATCATGACCAAGTAGTCGGAGCTGTACTGAACAATAGGAGGACTAACGAGGAAGTGACGGTTTACACTAAGGTAGTAGTGGAGGCTACTGGCTACTCAAGAAGTTTCAGGAGTAAACTACCTCCGGTTCTACCCGTAGCTGAGGACTTAGATGAGAGGGATACAGATATAGCTTACAGAGAAGTACTCTTAACTAGAGACGATATAGAGGACAGCGACTATCTGAGGATCTACGTTACACAGAAAGCCTCTCCGGGCGGGTATTGGTGGTATTTCCCTAAGGGCAAAAACAAAGTTAACGTCGGGTTAGGAATACAAGGGGGGATGAACTATGGGAGTATTCACGAATATTACAAGAAGTACCTTGACGCTTATGCACCAGATGTAGATAAGAGTAAACTCCTAGTTAAAGGAGGAGCTTTAGTACCCACAAGACGCCCACTTTATTCTATGGTCTGGAACGGGATTATAGTGGTAGGTGACTCAGCTTATACGGTTAACCCTGTTCACGGCGGAGGAAAGGGGTCTGCAATGATATCTGGTTACTGTGCGGCTAAGGCTATTCTCTCAGCATATGAAACCGGGGATTTCTCTACTAACGGGCTATGGAATATGAACATTTGTTATATAAACGAATACGGGGCTAAACAAGCGAGCCTAGATATCTTCAGGAGATTCCTTCAAAAATTAAGTGATGAGGATATAGATTACGGAATGAAGAAAAAAGTAATAAAAGAAGAAGACCTATTAGAAGCTAGTGAAAAAGGCGACTTACATTTATCCGCAGCTGAAAAAGCTATGAGAGTCATATCAGGTTTAGGTAGACCTTCTTTATTATTCAAGCTGAAAACTGTGGCCGAATATATGAAAAGGATCAAGCAACTATACCAAAATTACCCTCAATCTCCCTCAATGTTAAAGCAGTGGAAAGAAAGCGTGGACAGGACAATACTAGAATTTAATAACGCCATCAGTAACTAAAATGAATATAATCGCTAAGATCAAAGGAGATACTAGAGGTATCCAAAAAGTCCTCATAGTATAGTTCCCTACTTCTTCTAAAGCTACTACAAAGTTCGACACTATTTTTCCTACCACCTTCACGCCTTTTACGTCTAATTCTTTTATACTTAAACTACTTTCTTTAAGGTCAGAGACCGCCTCCTTGACCAAGTCTTCAGCGAGGTGGACTAGCTCATCACAATACTGTGCAGGTAGGTAGAGGTCTCTCATCGAAGATGCGGTGCAAGTGTGGTCATCGGGCGTGACAAGTAACGGGATATCTACAACTTTACTTAGTCTATCTCTTATGGCATTAGTAAGCGACGGGTCGGAATTATTTGCATAGAGGTATATGATGCCTATTTTTTTCTCTCCGTCCGAAATTACTACCACCCTAATCGTCTTCTTACAGAGCCCTTCACAAGCTTTTACTTGGCCTTCCTTAAACGATATAAGGAAAGGCTTAGGAGTTGCGTTCTCTCTCTGTTTCTTAATAGCCTCTATTTCCTCTATAATACACTTATCTGTCTGCTTTGGCAGTTCCTCTGTTAAGTACTCATTATGACAGTCGACTACGTAATCGCTCTCTTTGGTAATGTAGTCCCAAAGCCTTAGAGGTAAGTCGTCTATCCCCTTTCCAGGCCTCTCGACAAAAGTAAGGGTAGACTTGGAGAAAAGCAGGGTTATGCCCCTAAAATTACACTTAGACTTCCAAGCATATATGCCGTAAAATAATTGGTCTTTCCAGTTTGAGTCGTTAAGTTCTTCCGAAAACGCCAGCTTTGCTATTTCCATCGTCTTCTTACTACTCGTGATATCTATTTCATGACTACCGGGCCCGTGAAAAATTATGTTTTTAGGGTTTAGGGACTCTAAGTAGTATGGAAACTTGGAGCTACCTATTTCGCCACTCAGTCCAAAATGGATCTTAGGTAGGACTAGGAAGTGGTCGGAGACCTTAAATATCCCGATCCTTAAGTTGGTTTTAATCCCCAAGTTATCGAGGAACTTCTCCAATGCTTCATAGTCCTTCCTTACTACACCCATTATAAACGGTCTAACGATCTGCATCGATTTAAAGCCTGTAAGCCTCTCTCCTTTTCTGTTCAACAAGTAAATGTAAACGTAAAATACCGAGGAGATAAGTAACGAATAGGCCAGTGTTATTGGCCTAAAACCGTAAGCGAGAGAAGGTACAAAAGTAGATAAAAATATGATCCCGGTTGCTCTTAGTTCTGAATTACTTGCTAGACTCCCATATCCAGCTAGAGGTGCGAAGATTCCAAAAGAGAAGAAAACTTCCTTGGTGAGAAAGGAAAAAACTAGGTATGTAAACGCAGTTAGGTCAAGGAAAAAAAGCGTGACTTTAAGGTCTCTGAGGAGTAATAACATTACAGAAAAATAAAGTATCAATGATATGAAATAATCTATACCTATGGTCAAACTCCTTAAGTAGACTAAACCTGTCTCTAGGACGGAAATTCCGGAGATCACTTTAATGTTTGGCAAACTTTTAATCTTCGAGTAGTATTTTCTCGTAATAGCTTCAGAATTCACATTCTATTCCACGTTATGGGGGTTAAAATGTTGTTGTCAAAAGATGACATAGGAGTAGATAAAATATTGAGAAAAAACAATGATAATGACGAGTGCGAAATCTACGTAGCTGAAAAAGGTAATAACGTGTTTATTATCGGAATTTTTGAAGGCAGACACACTAAATATTATTTCAAGGTAGCCCCAGCCTTCACCGGCAGTTGGAGCTGTGAAGAACTAGTTTACTTTCCTTTTGGGTACTTCGGGTTTTCGGATAACGAAAGCGAATTAAAAATTAAGCTGAGAGAAAAATTAAAAGAGCTTGAGACAAATGTCCTTAAGTGAATATGAACTAATAATCAGCGATGTAGACGGAGTACTCATTAGAGAAGGAGAACCAATATGGCCTAATATTTACGCTATGAGAAAAGTGATAGACCTAGGGAAAAGGGTATTACTACTAACTAACAATTCTGGTTTTAGCAGGGTCCTCCTTTCCAGGCAGTTGACCTCATTGGGTCTTAGGATATCACCTGAACAAATAATAACAAGTGGTACAGCTACAGCTATTTACTTAAGGCAAAAGACAGATGTTAAAACTGTGTTTGTAGTCGGAGAAGAAGGGCTAGTAGAGGAGCTAAAAAACCATGGGTTCCAAATCCTTAATGTGAGGGACATCGAGGAGGAGACACCCAACGCAGTGGTTATAGGACTTGATAGACTCTGCACTTACGAGAAACTCTCCGCAGCAATGAGAGCAGTAAAGAACGGGGCTAAGTTCATAGTCACAAATATGGACAGGCTATGGCCATCTAAAGACGGGTTAAAACTGGGTGCAGGTGCTTTGGCTGAGGCAATAGCATTTGCCTTAAAGAGATCACCGGATTTCGTAGCTGGAAAGCCTAACCCGTGGATGATAGAAGTAGCTTTCTTAGTAGCAGACTTAGACAGAGACCTTAATAGAGCGGTAATGATAGGGGACCAGATAGAGACAGATATAAAAATGGGTATAAACGCCGGGATTGATACGGTGTTAGTATTAACTGGAATATCTACCGATAAAGACGTAGAAAACAGTGATGTAAAGCCTAAATTTGTTGTACATACCTTGCAAGAATTGTTGTGAACAAGGTTTTTAAACAACGTCACGTCTTTCATCTTATGGAGAAGGTTAATTATGACGTAGTCGTAGTAGGGGCAGGTCTTGCTGGACTAATGGCTTCTCATGAAATAGCCTCAGCTGGGTACAGCGTAGCGGTGATATCTAAAGTTTTTCCTACAAGGTCTCACTCGTCGTCCGCTGAAGGGGGTATAGCAGCATATATTGAGGGGAACTCAGACCCTAATGATAACCCCGATTACATGGCTTATGATACCATAAAAGGTGGAGACTACTTAGTAGACCAAGACGCAGCAGAGCTCTTATCTTATAAATCAGGTGAAATAGTAAGGACACTGGAGAGTTGGGGAACATTATTTAACCGACAGCCAGACGGTAGGGTAGCAGTTAGGTATTTTGGGGGGCAGACTTATCCTAGGACAAGGTTCGTAGGAGATAAAACCGGAATGGCACTTCTCCATACAGTCTATGAGAGGACATCAGGCTTAGGGAAAGTTGACTTCTATTTCGAATGGTTTGCTTGGGAGCTAATTAGGGACGATAGTAGAGTCAGGGGAGTCGTAGCCTTTGATATGAGAAACATGGTACCGGTGTTCTTCAAGGCAAAAGCTGTGGTTATGGCTTCAGGGGGGATGGGGATGTTATACAAGCATTCAACTAACAGTTACATAAACACTGGTGACGGATACGCAATGGCGTTAAGAGCGAGAGTAGCACTGAAAGACCCCGAATTCGTACAGTTTCACCCTACAGCACTCTACCCTTCGGACATACTCATAAGCGAGGCAGCAAGAGGAGAAGGTGGAATTTTAAGGAACAATAAGGGAGAAAGGTTCATGGCGAGATACGCACCTAAAAAGCTCGACCTTGCTCCTAGAGATATAGCCTCTAGGGCTATACTTACCGAAGTAAAAGAAGGTAGGGGGTTCCCAGGCGGGTATGTGGGACTGGACCTTACGCACTTGGGAGAGGAATACATTAAAGAAAGGTTAGCCCTAGCATACGAAGCAGCTAAGTCCTTTGCTGGCATAGACGCAACAAAGGAAATGATCCCAGTAAGGCCTGCTCAACACTACTATATGGGAGGGATAGATGTGGATATAACTGGGAGAAACCCAGACCTGATAGGACTATTTGCGGCTGGAGAAGCGGCTTGTGTTTCCGTCCACGGTGCTAACAGGTTAGGTTCAAACTCGTTATTAGAAACTCTTGTCTTTGGGAGGGAGACCGGAAGGGCTGTAGTCGAGTTTTTAAGGTCATACTCTGAACCTTCCTCGGACATAGATAAAGAAGCTGAGAAAGCTGAACAGACGGCTTACGACGTGGTAAAAAGGGAAAGTGGCGTACACTTCGGTGAAGTCGTCAACAAGTTAAGAGAGGTTATGTGGGAAGACGTAGGAGTCTTCAGGACAGAAGATGGCATGAAGAACGCAGTATCAGAAATCATGAAACTGAGAGATATGGCTAAAGATACTTACGTACTAGATAAGTCTAAGGTATACAATACCGAGTTCTACAACGCTTTGGAGATGAAGAATATGTTAGATTTAGCACTAGTTATCGCTGTAACCGCATTAAACAGGAAAGAGTCAAGGGGAGCCCATTACAGACTCGATTACCCCAAGAGAGATGACGAAAACTGGCTAAAACACACTATCGCTTACTTAAGAGGAAATACTGTAGAGATAACTTATAAGCCAGTTAAAATGACCAAGTGGAAACCCGAAGAAAGAGTATATTAATAGGTGATAGTCATGTCCTTACAAAATGAAGAGATGGAAGTAATAATAAAAGTAAAGAGGTTCTCTCAGGATAAAGGCTCTTGGTGGCAGGAATATAAACTCAAAGTGGACAGATTTACGCAATTTACGGAAGCTTTAAGGAGGATAAAAACAGAACAAGACCCCACACTTGCCTATAGAGCGGCATGTCACATGGCAGTCTGCGGTAGTTGTGGGATGAAAATAAACGGAGAGCCTAGACTAGCTTGTAAAACACTAGTTATAGATACTGTCAAAAAATATGGGAGTAATGTAATTACATTAGAGCCTATGGACTATTTTACACCGGTCAAAGACCTAGTTGTAAATTTAGATGACTTCTATGAAAGGATGTATAAGGTTAAACCGAGACTATACCCCAGTGAAGAAGTCCTCAAAGGAGAGGCAGAGCACAGGTTAAAACCAGAAGACCAGAGGATGCTGTGGAAATTCGCACAATGTATATGGTGCGGGTTATGTGTATCTTCGTGTCCTAGCGTAAGGAATGACCCTGAATTTTTAGGTCCCGCAGCCCACGCTAAAGGTTTTAGGTTCTTGGCAGACCCGAGAGATACAATTACTGAAGAAAGGGAGAAGATACTCCTAGACAGTGCATGGAGGTGTACTTATTGTTATATGTGTTATAACGTTTGCCCTAGAGACGTTGAGCCTGTTACGGCAATAAAGAAGACAAGGGCATATACAAAGCTGGCTAAAGTCAAAAGTCCAGTGATCGAAACGGGTGAGAAGCACACTCAAGCTGTATTCGAATCTATATTTGAGAGCGGAAAACTTGAAGAAGCTAAAGTATACCTGAGCACTTACGGGGTTATTGGATCCCTTAGGGATATGATCTACCTTTTGCAGAGTGGTAAGCTGAAGTATGCTCTTGTTAAAGAGAAACCTGTAGAGAATATAAGCGAAGTGAGAAAAATATTAAGAGGTGAGTAAAATGTCCTACGCCTATTATCCAGGCTGTGCTACGCATGGCCTTTCTAAAGATGTTGACGTAGCCACTAGAAAAGTCTTCGAAACTTTAGGTCTCAAGCTAGAGGAAGTCAAGGACTGGAATTGTTGTGGAGGAGGTTTCCTAGACGAATATGACGAGATAGGGCACATAGCATTAAACTTGAGAAACTTATCTATCGTAGAGAAGATGGGCCAGACAAAAATGGTAACACCTTGTAGTGTTTGCCTGCATAGTCATAGGTTAGCCACGTTCAAGTATAAGGAAAACAAAGACCTTAGGAAAGAAGCAGAAAAGAGGATGAAAGGTACATCAATAAACTATCAGGGCAAAGCAACTGCCGAACATATAGTATGGGTTTTGGTTAGAGATGTAGGGGTAGAAAAGATCAAAGAAAAAGTCAAAAGACCTCTTACCGGATTGAGGGTAGCCTCATACTACGGTTGCCAGATGTTGAGGCCAGAGGAGATCATGGGGTTTGAATCTGCATATAAGCCGCACAGTATGGAAGACTTGATAGCTGCAACCGGTGCAACGCCCGTACCCTTCGTGATGAATAAAGCGTGTTGCGGATTTCCCCTAATGGGGAGTAACCCTAAGGTCGGGATAAAACTGGCTTTTAACGTCTTAAAGAGTGCAAAAGACCAACAAGCAGATATAATGGTTCACCCGTGTAGTTTATGCCACTTACAATTGGACTCATTACAGACTAGGATAATGTCTGAATTTAACGTTAATTGGACAATGCCGGCTATTTATATTACTCAGCTGTTGGGACTGGCTTTCGGTTTTTCGCCTGAAGAATTAGGATTAGGCAAATACGCGACTGAAGTACTAAGGACAAAGGGTGTTATCTGATGAGTGAAGACGCGATATTTAACGTCTTCACAAAATTAGGGGCAAAAGTAACAAAAGGTTGGTACCCAGTAAGCGAAAGACCCGGTAAAGAACCGTTTGCTAAAGAACTTGAATATTCGTTTGGGAATTTCTGGGGAAAAGTGCACTTAAGGAATGATGGGGATTTGTATATACACGTAATATCTAAGGACGTCTTTAACTGGAAGGATAAGGTAAAGGACCTTAAGTTAAAGGGAGAAATAGTTGATGCAGCTGGCGGACTAATGTGGATAAAAGAAGAAGATGAAAAAAGTTTAGAAGAAGATTTAAAGTATTTATCCTCGTACCTCTCTTCAGTAAAAACCTCTTCATCACATTAGCTCAGAGTTCGGGTCGCTCAACATTTTTATACTATTTTTTCGACATTATTATTGGCGACGCCATGCTCAGTTGACGCCGCATTAGCGGTGAATGATACTGAGGCCTCCGTCTTCATGACTCAACAACCCTTAATAAGTCCTCATGATCTAGTTTGTAAACAACTAGATATTGGTCTGCGACTCTCCTCAGATCAGCGTTATCTCCCCTTATCATTACACTTATAAGAGTTGAATTTGCTTCTTTAAGAGACCTCCTAACAGTCGTCTCCGCTATCTTATCTTCTCCGTCAGTGAGCAATATTATCTCGCTCACCCCTTTAACATGCCCCTCTTTAATGTCTTCACACGCCGAGATTATAGACCTACTAATATCAGTCCCTCCCCCTCCTCTTATTTTACCTATGTATTCAATCATCTTTATTACGTCCTTACTCTTTGCATTTCTAATGACTTTTATCAGGGGATATGGTATATTGTCGAAGAACCTTATATAAAAGTCCCTGTTCTCTCTCCTGGCCCTACTGTATAGTGCAAGTGCTACGGCTTTAGCCCATATTATCTTTTCTCCGTCCATACTACCTGATTTATCTAGTAAAAGGTAAATGGGGCCTAAAACTTCCTTTATCCTTTTCTGATAGAGGAGTAACTGTGACTCCGCTAGCTTTATGTAAAAGAGTTCCTCTGGGTATGCTAACTCTGAAGGGACTAACCTCTCTAGGTCTGAGCCTTCTTCATAACCATATAATTCCCCTCTAGAGAACCTTGTGGTCTTCTTTTTAGTATAACTTCCTAGCCTGGGCATCCCGCTTAGGAATTCGAGGATCTTCTTTATTTCAGTATTCCTAGCTAGCCTTAATACTTCATGGATTTCCCCTTCAAAATTAAGTATAGAGCCAGTACCTGCACCGTTCCCTCCTACTATCCTCTGCATACTCCTAACTGACTCTGCGTCTTCCATAGCTTTACTCAGAGCTTTTTCATGGACTTGTTTCATCAGTTTCTCCATTTGTTGGTTCTGTTGCGTCTCACTGTTTTTCTGCCCTTCTCTCATTCCGCTACCTTTCATTAACCCGTTTAGTATTTGCTCTGCCATCTGCCTTTCTTCTTGGGACTGGGAAGTCCTCTTTATCCTCTCTAATTCTTCTATAAGGTTTTGGACGTAGCTTACTGATAGGGCCATGCTAACAGCCGAGTTTGCTATAGAGTACTCCCTATTTCTTAATACTAAGTCTGAGCCGAGCATCATGTCTACAAAATTATACATAACTTCTTTTTCCTTCGATACCTCAGCTTTTGTCTTTGGAATAGGCATAGGTAAGTAGTGAAGGTAAAATATATCTATAAGAAAGTTCTCATCGAGCTGGACTTCTCTACCTAATAATTTCTTAAGCGTATAGCTTATCCTTTCCCCCCTATACCTGACTAGAGGGTCTTCATATTCTACTCCCCTTAAAAAACCTTCACTCAAGGATATATCCCCAGCTTTCTAGCTACTTTCTCTAATAATTTGTCAATCTCATTAATAACTTCTTTTGAAAACTCCTCTACTTTATCGTCTCCACTTTCTTTCCCTAGAGCTATAACCCTATCCCTTGTAGCCCTCAAACTCCTTATTAACTCGACTAATCTTGGATCCGACTCATTAGCAGCTTCTACGTATTTACTTGCCTCTTTAACGTTAGAGTAGATTTCATTAAGCTCTTTCATGTACTTTATTGGTGTCTTTAACTCCTCGGATAATAAAGCTGAAACTTTTTCAAAATCATCTATCTCTTTGGGGGCAATATACTTTAGGACTATTAGGTCTTCTTCTAACGCCTTGAGCCTACCGTTCAGGATAGAATGTGCTGAAACTATCTTTAGTACTTTTCCTTTTCTCCTGTCACTTAAATGTATACCTTTTTCCTCCAGAATTGCGTATAGCTTAAGTAACTTGCCCTTTACCGGGGATAGGTCTACTTGTGGTATTAATGTATATAATTCATCGAGTTGCTGGACACTCATCAAAGCTTCTGAAACATTCCATTTCCCTGAGAATTCATAGTCCCATGCAGAGTTGATCAAGTCTTTCCATAGGTCTTCACTTACTGGCCTCGCGTAATGCCTTAGTAAAAGCCTATCGTATAAGGCGTCTAGTTCAGGCTCATCAGGTACACGGTTGCTCGCTGATATTAGTGTCCTCAATGGTACGTGGATGACGTTATACCCGTCATATATTACCCTCTCGTTTAGTAACGAGAGAAGTGCATTAAGTATGGCTGAGTTCGCATTGAAGATTTCATCTAGAAACGCGATTTCACTTTCAGGGAGTCTCTCTTTTGTTATCCTCTTATATATACCTTGCTTTAAGGCATTTATATCAAGAGCTCCAAAAAGTTCTGCTGGCTCAGTATATTTAGTCAGTAAGTACATGAAGAATTTAGCATTTAACAAGTCAGCTGCCCTCCTTGCTAAGGCAGATTTAGCTGTTCCAGGCTCTCCGATTAAGATAACATGTTCTTTTGAGAGTAGAGCCAAAGTTATTACTTTGGCTTCCTCTTCTCTACCTACGAAGGGGGCTGACAGTGCTTCAACAAATTTTTTTGGATATTCTAATAACTGATTGACGTTATTACTACTCACAGTAGTATCCCAAGTTAATTATAGATACACAGCTTAAAAGTTGACATTAGTATGAATTTCATTTTGTGTTTTAAATATATGGTTTAATCAAACTAAATAAAAGATTATGAAAGATACGTAATTTTATCCCTAAATTAGTGATTCGCATAAATTTTTATATCACAAAGGAAGAATTATTTTTAACAAATTTCGAGAGTCGAATCGTATGGGAGAAGAAAAAGTAGGTAACCTAAAACCCGGAATGGAAAACGTAAACCTAACTGTAAGAGTAATAGAAGCAAGCGAGCCAAGGCAGATACAGACAAAGAATGGGACTAGGACTATAAGCGAAGCTGTGGTTGGAGACGAAACAGGAAGGATAAAACTAACTTTATGGGGAAACCTGGCTGGTTCAATTAAAGCCGGTTCTGTAGTTAAAATAGATAATGCGTGGACTACTGCTTACAAAGGACAAGTACAACTAAACGCAGGCAGTAAATCTCAGATATCAGAATCTCAAGAGGACGGAGTGCCAGAGGCAGACCAGATCCCAGAGAACATACCATCTGCGGGAGAGTATAGGAGACCACCACAAAGAGGAGGAAGAAGGTTCGGTGGAGGAAGGAGACCGAGACCTAGAAGAGAAGAAGGAGAGGAAGAGGAATGAGCTCTGATTTAGGACCTGAAAAAGAAGGAGTTAACTTCGATGAGGTAAAAGATTTAAAACCACAAAAAATTGGTGAATTTGTAGATAAAAGTGAAGACGAAGAAGGATATATAATAAAGGTGGCAGAGGATAAGGTTTACGAGTTGGCTCCCATAGCTTATTATGTATGGGAGATGTGTGATGGGAATAGGACAGTTACTCAAATAGTAAATCAGATAAGCCAAGAGGCTAACTTATCCCCTGATCAAGTTAGAGAACCGGTAGTAATGGTCTTAAACGAATTGAAAAAAGCATCCCTCATAAGCATGTAAAATAAAGATATAAACAGTTTTTCATATTTATTTTTTATATGCGTGCTATATTAAAAGAGGAAAACCTTTTAACTCCAGAGGAAGCTTTACAAAAACTTATTTATTCTCTATCCCCTTCAACTCCAGAAATAGAAGAAGTAGACATTATAAATTCTTTAGGTAGGATATCTGCGTCAGATGTACACTCACCACTAGACCTCCCGCCTTTTTCCAGATCTACAGTTGACGGCTATGCAGTAATAGCTGATGACACGCCTGGAGAATTGAAAGTTATTGGAAAGATCAGTATAGGAGAAGGGAAAGACCTGAAGGTCGAAAGAGGAGAAGCGGTCGAAGTGGACACCGGGGCGACCATACCTAGAGGAGCAACGGCTGTAGTGAAAGTAGAAGAAACGATAAGAGAAGGAGATACGGTAAAAATAACTAAAAAACTAAAGTTCGGTGAAAATATAGGTTGGGTGGGTAGTGATATACCTAAAGGCACGTTGGTCTTAAGGAAAGGAGAAAGAATAACACCAGAAAAAATAGCTCTTTTAGCTTCTGTCGGAATAAATAAAGTGAAAGTATACCGCAAAATAAAAATCTATATCATAACCACAGGAAACGAATTAGTTAAACCTGGAGAAAGCCTTTCGCCGGGCAAAATTTACGAGTCTAATTCTTATTATTTAGCCTCAAGGTTAAGGTTAAAGGGATACGAGGTCGTAGGAACCTCTCTGGTTTCAGATGACAAGGAAAAAATAAGGGAAGAACTATATAAGGGAATTTCAAGTGCTGACGTTGTAATACTAACGGGTGGGACAAGCGCGGGTGAAAAAGACTTTGTACACGAGGTCATCAGGGAAGAAGGTAAGATCATAGTCCACGGTATAAAGTTCAAACCCGGTAAACCTACAATCCTAGCAGAAGTCAAAGGTAAACCGGTATTCGGTCTGCCCGGTAATATGGTGTCTACAATAATGATAAGCGAACAGATTGTGGAGAAATATTTGTCCCTTAAAAATGGTGGTGAAATCGATGATTATATTACGGTCAAGGCAAAAGCTATTAACAAGATTTCAGCTGACAAGAAGAGGTTTACATACATTCCCGTTTTCCTCTTTAAACGAGAAGATGAATTCTATTGCCTTGCGGTACCTTTCGATAGTTACATGATCGGGACGTTTTCATTAGCAGACGGGTATATAGGGTTAAACCCGGGAGAGGAAGTAAATGAAGGCGAAAGCGTCAGAGTGTACGTAAGAAAACTTGATACTAGCCCAGTTTACATCGGGGAAGAAGAACCTACAATAATGTCTAAACTACCTCAACCATTTAGAATGTTGCCTCTAGGCTCCCTAGCGGCTATAAAAGCCTTAAAATACGGGATAGGCGATATCCTTGTAGTCAGCGACATTTATCCAGAAGACGTAAAAGAAAAAGAGGATTTAGTCTTAGAGAGGGACGTGATGGAAGTGGGTGATGGTGACGAGATCGGTTATTGGGAATGGGTCGGGATCTCAAAGATAGTCCAAAACCCGGTAGTTAAGTTGAGGTATCCTTCTTCAGCACTCAATTTCATAGGTAAAGCTAAGATCTTCGTGCCCTCCACTATCCTAAACCAAGGTAAGGCTATAAGGAGAGAGAGACTAAAGGTCTTCATAAGAAATTCTAAATTCAAAAACCATTTATAACATAATACTTTTTAGCGATCCGAGAACATTACGCCTAATGTCCGAAAAAATTATTGCAAAAGCTTTCTCGTCTTCAGCAAATTTAGGTGCAGGGTTTGATATCCTAGCAATGGCTCATGACGCTTTTTATGATTCAGTGGAGATCACTTCACAACCGTCTTCATCGCTCCAAGTTTATGTTGAGGGAGAAGGAGTACCGAATATCCCTGAGCAGAACTCTGCGAGTTTTGCCCTGATTAAGCTGCTGGAGGAGTTTAACATAAAGGCTAAGCTTAAAGTAAAAGTAAATAAAGGGATTCCACCTGGTCTCGGTATGGGGAGTAGCGGAGCTTCGTCTTCAGCCGCGGTAGTAGCTGCTAACGAACTGTTTAAATTAGAGCTATCTAACGACGATTTAGTAAAATTTTCAATGTTAGGCGAGATAGCTGCCTCAGGTTCTCCTCACCCAGATAATGTGGCTGCGAGCGTAGTCGGAGGAGTGGTAGCTGTAGTCTCAAGTGAACCGGTAAGGGTTGTCCAGATCCCAGTTAACCTCCCCTTTAGTCTTATCCTATTTATCCCTAAGGTTAACATAGAAGCCAAAACGAAAAAGGCAAGAGAGATGGTCCCGAAACACGTAGAACTTCAAAAATTAGTTAAAAATTCCAGGTACTTGTCATCACTACTGATAGGACTTATAAAAGGTGATAGAGAGTTAGTAAGAACGGGGTTAAATGACGATATAGTGGAGAAGGCTAGGGAACCTCTCTTCCCGTATTATAGCAAATTAAAAGAAGTCGCGCTGAATCACAATGCCATAGGGGCTTGCGTGAGCGGTGCGGGGCCTACCATAGCTGTCTTCGTGGACGAGAAATCAGATAAAGCCCAAATTATTAAAGATGGACTTAAAATTTGCGAGTCTTACGGTTATGAGTGTAGTGTTAAGGAAGCAAAGATAGCAAGGGGTGCTTGGATTGAGGGACGGAACTAAGGTAACAAAAGAAGGAATAGACCAAGAGACAGGAGCTATAACTACGCCCATTTATCAGACCTCATCGTATGCTTATCCGATCGGAGAAAAGTACAGATACAGTAGAGAGGTAAACCCTACTGTTTTAAAACTAGGTGAAATGATAGCAGATTTAGAAGAAGCTGAGATGGGAGTAGCGTTCTCTTCAGGAATGGGAGCGATCTCATCAACACTCTTAACGCTCGTAAAACCTGGGAGTAAAGTATTAATTCACAGAGATATGTTCGGTAGGACGTATAGGTTTTTTAATGACTTTTTGAAAGGCTGGGGAGTAGAAGTACACGTTGCAAACCCCGGGCATATAATAGAGATGGCAAAGGGCGAAAAATACGATATGGTCTTCGTTGAGAGTATCTCGAACCCTATACTACGCGTAGTAGATCTCGTATCGCTGTCGAAAGTATGCAAGGAAAACGGGAGTACACTAATTGTAGACTCGACTTTCGCCACTCCTATAAACCAAAAGCCCGTAGTTCAAGGTGCAGATATAGTCCTTCATAGCGCGTCAAAGTTCATCGCAGGCCATAACGACGTAATAGCGGGCCTCGCGGCCGGTGGAAAAGATAAAATGACCAAGATAGACCTGATGAGGCGGACACTGGGCACATCCTTAGACCCACATGCTGCGTACCTCGTAATAAGGGGGATGAAGACGCTGAAGATCAGAATGGACGTCATTAACTCAAATTCGTCAAAGATAGCGGAGTTCCTAGCCGAACACCCTAAAGTAAGGGCAGTATATTATCCCGGGCTAAAGACACATCCGGATTACGAGATCGCAAGAAAAGTATTAAAGGGTTATGGGGGAGTAGTAAGTTTCGACATTAAGGGAACAATGGAAGATAGTATAAAGTTGATGACCAAGTTCAATGTAATTTTAGCTGCTCAAACACTAGGCGGTGTAAATTCAACAATATCTCATCCAGCTACGATGTCACACAGGACCTTATCACCAGAAGAAAGGAAAATAGTAGGCATTACAGACACGATGCTGAGGTTATCAGTTGGGATAGAGGATGTCGACGACTTGATAGAGGACCTTGACAAGGCTCTCTCTTCTATATAAGGGCTTTAATCTCGTTTTTCAATTCTTCCATTAACATCCCCTTAATCTCCTCTTTATGTAACCTAGTCAGATGGAGATACAAGCCCTTTTTAGTAAAAGGGCCTTTGCCACAAAGTTTACAATAGAGTAAAGACTCCTTTTGTTCTACTAACCAAAAAGCTACTTTTTGAGACGCATTCTTAGCTATATTCTTTGATGATAATCCAACTAGTCTCTCTATTTCTTCGTCCTTAACGTTGATCTTACTCGCAAGCCTTGCTGTTATTTCTATTAGCTTTTCAGCAGTTATTGATAGTCCGCTATCCATTTAGGATCCCACACACTGGCTATAGCAATTGCAATTGCGAACGCAGATATTAATCTACTTTGCTGTGTAATTATGTCTCCTTCCAGAAACTTATTTAACACACTCAGGTCTACCCCTAATATTCGTAGTATTTTCTCTATCCTGACTTCTACTTCTTTATAGTTTGGGGGGAGATTCCCGTTATTTACTTCCCTTTTTGCCTCAATTACCATCTCTAACGTCTCGCCTAGGTCGTCCTCGGTTACATCGGGGAATATCTTGGTCAATTTTCTGTTTATCTTACTCCCTATTACTTCAGCCATTCCAGGGGAGTAATTGATGGGGACTAAACTAGCAATCCACGCGTCTACATACCTTCTAACTGTTTCCTTGATGTCATCAGTTTCTCCTTCTATTTCCTCTACAATTGATGCTGCTGCTAAAATGTGAGATAGGGCTTCCCCTATTCTCAGGTCTTCATCAAATGTCTGAGTATAGTCATTTATATAAGAGCTTGAATTATCAATTACGTCGCTCATTTATGAACACTGAGTATTCTCTTTACAGTGATATTGTTTAAAGTAACAGAACAGATAATACACCTTAAGTCCACCTATTACTTGGGTGTATTCTTATTGTTTAACCTAAAGTATAAAATGACATAACGGTTAAAAGGGTTTTATGAAAGCGTTTGTATTCGGGTTAGGCGGGGGAGGAGATGTAGTCTCAGCTTACGTAGCAGCACTATACTTAGAGTCCAAGGGATATGAGACAATTTTGGGAGCAGTAACTTGGGAGAGGTATGTAGAAGACCCAGTACCAGGACCTATCTGCGACTTCGAAAACCATGTTAGAGTTAACGATATCATAACAGAACTAAACTCCAGGTCTTACTCCATAAGGCTGGGTAAAGTGGTTATCCCTCAGATAGTGAGGTTGATGAAGAGCACCGGGATCCCCAAAGGGTACTCTATCTGTATAAAGAAAGGACTAAAAGACTTGGTAAAGGGTATTGAGGACTTTTCAGAGAGGAATAACGTTAATTTGGTGGTCGGGGTCGACGCAGGGGGCGATATCCTAGCAAAAGGGTGCGAAAAAACGTTGGGCAGCCCTCTGATAGACTTTATTATGTTAAATGTGCTGGGGAATTTGAGGATTAAATCCCTTTTAGCTACAATAGGAGCAGGGAGTGACGGTGAGTTGGAACATGATTATATTCTACAAAGGATCTCAGAAATAGCTAGGCTTGGCGGACTAAAGGACAGTAAAGGTATTGACGAAAGTATTGCTGAAAAACTAGAGATAGTCCTAAATGACGTAAGGACAGAGGCTTCGAGAATACCGTATGAAGCTTTTCATGGCTTATACGGTCGTGTAAAAATAAGGGGTGGAACGAGAGAGGTCTACGTAACACCGGTGTCCTCCATTATGTTCTTTTTGGATCCAAAGGTAGTAATTTCAACATCTCCATTAGCCCAAGTATTGAAAGACTTTTCTTCATTGGACGATGCAAATAGGAGGTTGAATGAAGTAGGAATATTTACCGAATATGATCTAGAAAAGGAACTATTTGCCCGATACGGCACGAAAAGTAGCGAGGTCGAAGGCGAAGACGTATTAAGGATTAGGGAAGAAGGGAAAAAAAGGTTAGGCGACTGTAAATTAGTTTATTAAAGACATAGAAAATATACCGAGTTAGTTCATAGAAGTCTTTTATTCAAAGCAATTTAATAATATAGTGTGAAAACCATTGAAGAGCTGAAGGAAAAGTACGGCTTAACTGATGAGGAAATAGACTATGCATTAGATAAGGCTAAAGGTATAATTTTGGGATTTGCAATGGAATTGAGAGCGATAAAAGTTCTAGAAGATATGAGTTTCACTAATGTAAAGTATGTAGACCTACCTACCCACGATATTGAAGCAGAGAAGTCAGGGAACAAGTACTATATTGAAGTCAAAGCCTCGAAAAAGTCTCCAACTAGAGAATATTCCGCTTACAAGTTAGCAATGATAGCCATGCTTGAAGGGACACACCTAACACTTGTAATGCAACCTACACCTCAACTTTACACTACCGAAGAAATATTAAGTGAGCCTAAAAGGGTGTTGCTTCACTTCTTCCAGTATGCATATAGGGGAGATATTGAGGGATTAAAAAGCCTTATGAACAGCGAGAAGACTAAACTAATCCTTTCTACATACGACAAAGTTATAAGGAGTTATTCTAGTAAATATAGCTCAGATAGTTTAGAGTTTATTAAGTCCCTCTTTTAACCCTTTCGAGCCGGCAAAAGACATCGCTCTTTCCGCCTCATCTAGGTACTTATACACAGTATTGTGTTCTTTTCCCTTTAATAGCAATTCTATTGCCCTTTTTGCAATGGACATCTGTTCTACATTACCTAAAAGAGCTACTATGTGATCCCCTACTAGGATCTGGACTCCCGTGTATTCTTGGATTATTTTCTTGGCTTTTCCCTTCTCGCCAATTATTCTCCCTTTTATCCTCCTTAAAGAGTCTACACTATTAGAGAAGTCCTTTAGTTCTATCACTTCTAATACATAGTCGTCCGACATAAGTTTCATAGCATCGTCTACGCTAAACCCCAAGCCTATCGCATTTATTACAGACTTCACTTTCATTGCATCATAAGCGTTCCCTTGCTTAGGTGTAACCTTAATAGACTTGGTCTTTTCATCTAGTTCTATCGTAGTGTTGCTCACTTCTTCTAACCTAGGTATTAACTCCTTTATTATGTGGAGCTTATCATCTGGGACTGTCGTGTACATCATCGCTGTTCACATTACTGATCTTCAGCCTGCTTAATATATCCTCTACTAACTCTACACTTATATTGTGGTCTTCAAAAAACCTGTTGATATTTTCTATATCTCTCTTAAGGAGCTCTAAGGCGTTAGGGTGCTGGAGGTCTACCGACTGGCTAACGTCAATTATATAAGGCTTTTCATCCCACACCATTATGTTATACTCGCTCAAGTCACCATGAACTAGGTGAGCAATATTGACCATCTTCTCTAGTTCTCCTATGACCTTACGGTACAAGTCTTCATTGATCTCCTCTTCTGAGAGCTCTTTCAACAGAGGTGCCCTAATCCCGTCTTGGCCTATAAAATCCATGACTAAAATGTTCCTATAGACAAAAATTGGTCTTGGAGAAGATACTCCAGCTTCATACAACCTAACTAGGTTTTTGTATTCTTTCCTTGCCCAAGTCTCTATTAACTGAAATGTAGTTTTAATTTTTACGTCTTTAAAGCGTGGGTCTCCTATAGTATACTTTTCTAATGCTCTTTTGCTAGCAGCTGTAGTAACATAATATATCTTTACAGCGTACCAAGTCCCATCCTTTGTAAGGGCAGGGTATATCTTAGCTTCCTTACCAGAAGAAATAGCACCATAATATTCTTTTATTTGTAATTTTCTTGCTAATTGAATTAATGAGAGGTAAGTGCGCGAGTCTATCGTTGAATCTACTACTTTAAAAAGATCCTCGTCTTTTATCCTCTTCTCTTCTTTCCTTCTCTTTCCATCTATCAAACCATTATCCTCTCAATTGCTCAATAATATCTGCACTAACTACTTTTTCCTCAATAAGCCTTCTAACCTCACTCTCCTCATAGCGATAAACAATATCACATTTATTAGGTTGAAAATCCCACGGTGCGGCTAACACTACGTCGCCTTCCCTTATCCACATCTTCTTCTTCATCTTTCCCGGTATTCTTCCCAATCTCTCTTTACCATCTAAACATAAAACCTGGATGTGCTCAGCACCGAGCATCCTTTTAACTACGCATAATACTTCTCCTTCTTCAGGCTTTGGGACCTCTCTGGTAGGTTGCGGCGATGTTGATTTCTTTTTAGCCAATCAGTTAATCACCACCATATCATTTACAGCATACCCTTTAAAGTTATAGAGGTCTTAATAACTCGATTGCAATTGCGGTAGAACCGCCTGTACCGTGACATATACTTGCTATCCCTCTCTTCCCGTCCATTTTAGACAATACGTTAATCAATGTAGTTATAATCCTAGCACCGCTAGCTCCTATAGGATGGCCTAAAGCAATAGCTCCTCCAAACACGTTTATCTTGTCGTACGGTACTCCTAGATACCTATTATATAGGGCGTTGTTAACAGCGAAAGCCTCATTATTCTCAAAGTAATCGAACTGAGAAATGTCCATGTTCAACTTCTGCAGGAGTTTCTTTACAGCAAATACGGGGGCCTCAGTGAACCTCCAACTCTCAATCCCTACCCAACTATACCCTATTATCTTTGCTAAAGGTTCAACTTTATACTCCTTAACAGCCTTTTCGCTCATTAAAACCAGTGCTGAAGCACCATCACTTATCTGAGACGAATTTCCAGCCGTGTGAAAACCATCGGGGGTAAAAGCCGGCTTCAACTGAGACAGTTTCTCAACAGAAGTGTCTTTCCTAATACCTTCGTCTTGTGTTACCTCCTTACCGTCTACAGTAACTTTGACTATTTCGTCCTTAAAATACCCTTTATCAGTAGCCATTGCAGCTCTCTTATGGCTTTCATAAGCGATTTCGTCCAACTCTCTCCTTGTAAAGTTATGGGCTTTAGCGACCATGTCTGCCTCTTGACCCATAAGTTTCATATTAAAAGGGTCCGTAAGTCCATCCATTAACATTGTGTCAATGAATGAAAGCTGTTTACCTAAGAGCATTTTAACTCCCCATCTAGCTTCACTTTTTATTGCTAGCATAGCTTGGCTCATGCTTTCCATTCCCCCCGCTACAATTATATCTGCATCTCCGCTTTTGATCATCTGGGCTGCGTTAATTGTGCTTATCATACCTGACGAACACACCATGTCTACACAATACCCTTCTATTTCCATTGGGATCCCTGCTTTAACTGCTGCTTGTCTAGCTAGGTCTTGTCCGTGTCCTGCCCTCAATATATTACCCATAATTGTTATGTCAACTTTGTTCGGTTCTACATTAGCCCTTTTCAACGCTTCTCTTATCGCTATCGCACCTAATTCTACTGGAGGAAGGTCTTTATAAGCTCCTCCAAATTTACCTATTGGTGTCCTTACCGCCGAAACTATGTAAACATCTGACATACAAAGACAATATGTTTAAAGTAGTTTAAATTTTTTAAAACTTAACTTATCATAGCATACTATTTCTTACAACTTGCGGATAAAGGAGGTGCCCCCTTAGGTCAAAGAACGACGCCTCAGTTACTTTAACGTCTACTCTCTTACCTAACTCTACGCTATCCCTAATAACTACTGGGATATAGTTTAACGTCCTACCTATCACTGAGCCTTTCCTACCCATTTCGGTAGTTATCACATTAGAAATTGAACCCACATACTCTTTATGAACCTCATAGGCTAACTCTTCATATAACTTATTGGCCTCCTGCATCCTAGCCTTTTTTACCGGGTCTGGTACTTGTTTCATCGACGCACTCCTAGTATTTGGCCTTATAGAATACATAGCCAAATGAATCCTCTCAAATTTTAGTTCCCTCATAAGTTGTAACGTGTTATTAAATGCCTCTTCGTCCTCCCCCGGGTGGCCCACAATTATATCAGTAGTCACATTTATTACCGGTATTTTACTCCTAATCTCCATCACCATTTCCTTATATTCGTCTACACTGTACTTCCTATTCATGAGCCTTAGAACACGGTCGTCTCCACTTTGGACCGGTAAATGAATGAACTTAAACACCTTGTTGTTTTTAAGGACTTCTATTAACTCGTCAAGGCTCCTCATGGCTTGTTCAGGTGTCATCATACCTATCCTTATCATGAAGTCCCCTTCTATCTCAACGACCTTATTCACTAAGTCGGACAGTCTTATACCCCCTAAATCAAGACCATAAGCCGCTGAGTCTTGGGCCGTAAGCTCTACCTCCACAGCACCCTTCTTAACTGCTTCTCTTACAGCCTCTACGATTAAGTGAGGAGGATAGCTCCTAAGTTTCCTCCTTGCTAGTTTAGTTATACAGAAACTGCAATCTCCAGCACAGCCGTCAGCTATTGGGATTATAGCAATTCTACCTTCAAATACCTTGGGAGTGAATAGTGGCTTCTCCCCTTCTAAGTATATTTTTCTCTCTTTAGATTCAACTACTTCAGTTATTTTCTCTACGGTCTGAGGTCCTAGGAGAGACGCTTCTGGGGCTATTGACATAACTGTTGCGGGTTCGGCTCCGGCTAAACAGCCTGCTACTACTAACTTTTTATTAGATTTTTTAAGTTCCCTAATTCGCTGTTTCATCCTCTCTTCCGTTTCTAACCTCACAGCACAAGTATTGAGGACGATTACATCAGCATCCTCAGCGTCTTTTACTATTTCATGGCCCCTTTCGCTTAACATACTCATCATTATATATGTGTCCCCCTTATTCAGAGCACATCCATAAGTCTCAATGTAAACCCTCACTCTTAATCACAAGTAATATAAACCTTAGAGTTCTTAAGATTACTTGTGGATTCACATCAGACAGGTAAAGAGTATGAGGCTCTGCTAGATAGATTATACAAGAAATTGCCAGAAAAAGACATGAGCGTTAGCGGGCAAACTCTACCTAACTTAATAATCTTACATATAGGTACTACTACTATAATTAGGAATTTCTCTGAGTATTGTGATAGGATAAGGAGGGATAATAAGATCTGTATGAGGTATCTGCTTAAGGAATTGGGTGCCCCAGGCTCAATAAACGAAAACGGTCAACTCGTAATACAAGGAAAATTCGCTTCAGCAGTAGTGAGCGCACTTATGGATAGGTTCTTAAGAAGTTATGTCCAGTGCAGTACGTGTAAGAGTTTAGATACGGTGCTCAAAATAGACAAGAAGATATGGTATATCTCTTGCCTCGCTTGCGGTGCCCAAACGCCGGTGAAACCTATATGAAAAGAGTTATTTTAAACGTGATAAGGGAGCAAGGTTATGTTTTTGTAAATGTTTGTGAACCGGATTTATTAGGCAAGGTCTTTAAAAAAGGAGATATTTCCCTTGCAGTAAACAGGGAGTTCTATGCTGGAGAAGAGGTAAGCCTAGACTTTGCATTTACTCTGTTTGAAGAAGCCAATGTAGTAAGCCTGGTAGGCAGGGAAATTGTAGATGAGGCAATTAAAAGAGGATATGTTGCTAAAGATGGTGTATTGGAGATAGAAGGAGTTAAATTCGCACAAGTCTATAACATGTAAGATGGCTAGGTTTTGTGTTAGATGCGGAAAAGAGAACGTGGAGCTTATAGGACCTCTTTGTGTTGACTGTTATTTAGAGACCAAAGAGTTGGTAGAAACCCCTAAGGAGATAAGCGGAAAAGTATGTAAAATTTGCGGTTCGATATGGGCTGAGGGAAAGTGGGTAAAGCAGAAGGACATAACGATCTCCCCGGTAGAGTCTGTGATATATAGAGAACTTGGAAGGAAAGTAAAATTTGACCCGAGTGTTGAGGAGTTCAACTACGACATAGTGAACCAGTACTCTGACCCGAACGGGCATTCTTTCGTCGATATCCAGGTTAAAGGGAGAGTAAAAGGGAAGGAATTTAGAGTTATACGGACGGTCAGCCTCAGGATCGATAGAGTTGTATGCCCCGATTGTATAAAGAAGAAATCACGTTATTATGAAGCTATAATACAGCTAAGGAGCAAAGGGGATAAAGTACTGTCCCCTGAGAAAAAGAGCGTTTTTGAGTCCTTTCTAGACAGAGAAGCCATAGATAGCATATCGGATATCGCCGAAGGAAAGGAAGGAGTAGACTATTACTTTATAAAGAAAAGTGTAGCGAGAAGGGTAGTATCAACTTTTACTTCAAGTGTCAAAGACGTGAAAGTGGTCGAGACTTATCAGGACGAGACAATAAAAAACGGTAAAAAGTTCGCAAAACTTGTGATATCAGTAAGAGTATGATCCTTTTAGGGATAGACGAGGCCGGAAGGGGTTCGATAATAGGACCGATGATAGTAGCCGGAGTTATAGTTGAGGACCACAAAGCCGACCTCTTAGCCAAACTGGGCGTAAAAGATAGTAAGAAACTGACTAGGAGAAAGAGAGAAGAACTGTTTAAACTGATTGCGTACTACAGCGTGAGCGTGATAGTAGTTAAAGTACTCCCCCAAGACATAGACAGGGAGAACTTAAACGAGTTGACATACGATAGCGTAATAAAGATCATCCAGCTATCGCTGCCTTACAGGCCATCAAAGATCACCGTAGACAAGGTAGGTAAGGAAGAAAGGGTTATTGAGTTTATAAAGGAAATTGGGAGTGAAGCAAATGTAGTCCATAACGCTGACGTGCTCTTCCCCGAATGTAGTGCAGCTAGTATTGTAGCTAAGGTAATCAGAGATAAAGTCACCGATACGTTAAAAGAGATTTATGGAGATTTCGGTAGCGGTTACCCCGGTGACAGTAAAACAATATCGTGGATAAAGAGCACGTATTCCAGAGCTGATAAACCGCCACCTATAATAAGGAGGTCGTGGAAAATTTTACAAGAGATAGCCCCTAATTATTATATTAGTAAACATGGTCACTAACTTACCAGCTGAGGCTAAAGCCAAATGGATAAAGTATATGGACGCAAAAACAACAGAGGACAAGATCAAAGCTTTACAAGAATTTCTAAGCGCAGTCCCCAAGCACAAAGGTACTGAAAACCTAGTATATTGGGCTAAAAGACGACTTGCTGAATTGAAAGAAGAGGCACAGCTCGAAAAAAGGAAGTCCTCATCGCTGGGTAAAGGCCTTCAGTTCTTCGTAGAAAAGGAAGGCGCGGGGCAAGTAGTGATTATAGGCGATAATGACCTTAAAAATACACTGATGAAAAAACTGACCAACGTGAAAAACGACCCTGAAGACTTACCAGTACCGGGCATGATGAACTACTTAGACGTCCAGATCCAGTTAATAAACACGCCCCCATTAATTTTCGAGGCAAGGAGTTTGATAGGTAGGATCTTAGGCTTGGCAAAAAACGCTGACGAGTTATTAATAGTAGTTAGGGATAAACAGACTTTCGACAATATAAAGTCATACCTTGAATCCAACGGGATAACATTAAGGAAACCTAGAGGAAAAATCGTGATTGATAGGGTCAGACAAGGGAATACGGGGATAAGGATTGTGCTCATGGGGAAGTTAGTCAACACTACTGAGGCAGAGGTAAGGAAATACCTTGAAGGCTTCGGTATAAAGAACGCCTTAGTAAAGGTTTTCGGAGAGGTGTCGCTTGACGATGTAGAAAGAGAAGTATTCCAAACTACCATATACAAACCATCAGTGACTGTAACCCTTGAAGACTTTAGTGATCCGGACACTATTGTCGTCAATTGGAATAACATAGATAAACTGAAGGAGAGTATATTTAAGGCCCTTGATGTTATAAGAGTTTATACTAAGGAGCCTGGCTCTAAACCTTCGGGAGAACCCTTAGTAGTGAAAAGAGGGTCTACAGTAATAGACGTAGCAAGAAAACTCCACAATGAATTTGCAGAACAGTTTAAATATGCTAAGATATGGGGTAAATCCGCGAAATTCCCTGGACAAAAAGTAGGAGCAGACCATGTATTGGAAGACGGAGACGTAGTAGAAATACATACCTAATAATAAGATAAAAACCTTCCACAGACATATTACTTAACGTCAATTTTTAAGTCTTTTATGAATAATCAGAAGTAGTTATTTGCTTGAGTTTACTATAAAAAGTTTATATGCTAACATAATATAAATTATTCCAATGGCAATATCTATTGGCAAGAAAAAATCTAAAAAAGGGAGTGCATCACCAACACCCAAGTCTAACTATAGTCAGATTGACCTTATGTTTTATAAGTCATCCTTAGCTAAATCCTTAGCTAAATCATTTGAGAAAAAACTTAAGCAAGCAGGCCTGCCTGATGACCCTAGAGTTCTGGCTTCAAGATTATTGTTCTTTATGATAGTCGCTTTGGTAGCAATGGTAGCTTTATGGGTAATAGGGATTATAGGGATTAGGGACTTTGTCTTAACCCGTGAGCCTAAATATGCAGTATTCGGAATAATGGGGTTCATATTCGGTACTATTATCCCACCTGTTACCTATCTAGTATTCAACCTTAATATCTCGCAGAAGATTGATAGCAGGAGAATTGGGATCGAGGCTGAAACTCCGGCCTTTGCTGCACTCTTCCTAGTCTTCTTGAGGTCTGGGCTATCTCCTAAGATACTCTTTGAGAACATAAGTAAGACTAAGGCTTTTTCCTACATTAACGGGGTTTCCAAGTACATAGTAAAAAGGATGAACTATTTGGGGGAAAGTGTAGAGAGGGCGGTAGATAGCTCAATAAGAGTAGTACCTTCTAAGCTCTATGAGGAACTGATGAGTACTTATATTACGGCTATAGTAAGCGGGGCACCGGTTTACGAGACAATGTCTACGAAAGTAAAAGATATCATAAAACGAATTGAACTGTTGGCTACGGTAGCTGCAGATAGGCTGTCTGGGGTCGGAGAAGGGTATGTAACGTGGCTAGCATCAGGTTTTATAACAATTTATCTGATACTAATCCTTGAATCAGTATTCACATTACTACAGCTTCTACCCCTACCAATAATCGGGATCTTGGTAGTGGTATTTGTTCCTATGGTCAACGTATTGTTCATATTCGCTGTTGACTCTTTGCAGTTCAAGTTCCCCGAAAAGCCCCTGAAGGCTGACAAACTGTTCTTAGAAATGATACCAGTAGGGTTCATACTAGGGATAATCCTAATGATAGCCTTAGAGCCCCTAATGGCTAGGATATTCCACTATCCACTGATCGCACCTCAGTTCCTGGTAGTCGACATGTTTACCCTATCGGGAACCACTTACGCAGTGCCCGCTACTGTCGTAGGGCTTACTTTGGGCTTTATAATCGCACTAGTCCCGCCCACAATAATGGCCCAGAGGGAATTAAATGAGGGGACAGGGTATGACATATATGTGGTAAGGCTATTAAGGGCTATAGGAGAAGGGGTTAGGGCTGGACTTTCTCCTGAGACGATAATCAAGAACCTGAAAGAAAACAAAGAAATGGGTAAGTTACAGTCTGTTCTGAGGAGGCTTTATGCGTATATACGTCTAGGTATGCCAGTTAAAGACGCCTTCAGAAAAGCATCACAAAATATAATTGATTTCCCGACGAAGGTTGCCTTTAATTCATTAGCTGATATGGTCGAGATAGGTAGCTTGACTCCCGAGTCAGTTGAGATACTGGCTGACCAGTTGGACTCACAGATCAGGATAAGGAATGAGTACTACTCCAAGATCAAAGTCCTACTATACATGCCATATATAGGGTCAATCCTAGCCTTGATCACCTCGGTCATATTATCCAGTGCTATACTATCCCTTATAAGCACTGGCGGATATGCGTTCACTTATGGGCCCTTAGCTGTAGCTACAGCATTAGTCCCTAAAGCCATATACATGACAGCCCTCTCATCAGTGTTTAATTCTATGCTCGCCGGCCTATTAGTAGGAAAGCTGGCTAGGGGAAGGATTGCCAATGGGTATAAGCACGCAATAATATTGTTAGTTATAACAATGGTCCTACTGATAATGACCTTACTATTACACTTCTCGTTTGTATCAAGCCAGGCACCGACCTTATGAAAACTTATATAGAAGGAAAGGGATAGATATGGTAATGAGTTCACAAAAATTGAAGATAAAACTACCCAAGATATCTACTAACAATAAAAACAAGAATGTCAGAGCTGAAGAAGTAGATTTACCATTTTCGCTTTATCCCCTCTTTATCCCCGTGCAGACGATAGAGGGAGAAGTTTTTTCTCAGTACGAGATAGACTTATCCAATATTATCCCAGAGGACATAGCAAATGACTTTAGCCAAAACAGGATAGAACTATCTATTGCTAAGCCGAACGTCTTCATTACATACGACGAGGAAAAGGGTATTTATAAGTATAACTTAATTGAGCCCCTAATGGACGTGAACACCTTCAACATCTACCTAACTTTAATCGATGAAGTCGAGAGGAGCCTGCTAGCAGATACCGACCATGTGCCCTTAGGCAAAATCTTGGTCGATCTAAGCTCTAAGAGACCGGAACTTAAGGTATTCCAAGGAAGAGTAGGTGAACTCAACGTACTCTCAACACCATTCAAAGTAGCTTTGTACTACTTACTAAGAAATATGTTCGGTTATAACATACTGACCCCCTTGTTATTAGACCATAATATTGAGGATATTTCGTCAAGCGGACTTAATTTACCGATATACGTATACCATAGACAGTTCGAATACACACCGACAAACATCGTAATCACCAAACAGATGAACTTGTTTGGAAAAATTATCGATGGTGAACAGCTGCTCGATGAACTTGTTTTAAGGTTTATCTCGTTAGCCAATAAGACAATTTCAGTAGCTACACCCATAGCAGACGGTATATTACCTAAAGGAGATAGAATAGCGGCGACGTTTAGAAGAGAGGTATCAGCTAACGGTTCATCTTTCGTCATAAGAAGGTTTTCGGAAAGCCCTATAACTATTTTAGACCTTATAAACAGCAAGGTCCTATCCCCAGAAGCTGCTGCTTACTTATGGTATGCCATAGATATGAAACTCTCTTTCATGGTCATAGGAGTGACTGGAGCAGGAAAGACCACAGTGCTGAACGCTATTTTGAACTTAGTCAAGGAGTCCATGAAGATAGTGTCAATTGAAGATATACCTGAAATAAGATTGGCCCAAGATAACTGGGTCCAATTATATGCGAGACCTGCATACGGTGGGCTCGGTAAGGAAGTAGGTTTAATGGACTTACTGAAGCTATCATTAAGATACAGGCCTGATATAATAGTAGTCGGAGAGATCAGAGGTGAAGAAGCTTACGTTTTGTTCCAAGCTATATCTACTGGGCACGGTGGTGCAACGACCTTCCACGCGTACGACGCTGAAAGCGCAGTTAAAAGGTTAATGAATGAACCCTTAAACATCCCCTCAGAGTGGATACCTATGATGAACATCATTGTGACAGTAAGGAGGTTGCCAGTATATGTCGGTGACAAAATATTGTTGAGGAGGAGAGCTGTCTCAATAAACGAGATCGTCTCCTACAACGACCTAAGGCAGAGCGTGAGATGGGATCCCAACACTGACACTCACATATTAGACTATAACGCTGCCATGGTCTTAAGGTCTAGAATTGAAGAGTCTGGTAAAAACTTTGATGATGCTAAGGCAGAGATAGAGAGGAGAGCCACGTTCCTGAAGATGATGGCAAGTACTAGACAAATAGTGCAGAGCAGAGACAGCTACAAGATATTGAAGAAGTACATAATTAAATACTCACTGAGACCAGAAGAGGCAATGAGAGAAATACAAATGATGGCAGGAGTTAAACAAGTGACTCAATAACTCCTAACCCCAGTAATACAATACATGATAACCAATACGAAAATACTGCGTTTATAAAGGAGAGAAGGAAAATAGGTATTATTTTTAAAAAGTTAATTTTTCTAGTATCATCCTCACCTCTCTCTTCTTTCTTTTCCTTAGGGGTAACCCTCCATTTATAAGGGATCCTGAAAAGCCCCCTTGAATAACCGGCTACTGAAGCGTTTAGTATGGTGAGTACTACTCTTAGGTCGCCTTCTTTCTGTCCCAGAACCAGTGCATATATAACGGTAGAAATACCGTAGACGAGAAGAGGAGTTAGGAGTAAAAGTTGATCCAGCTCAAGTAGGAACTCGAGACCGTTAAACACTATGAGCGTGAGTAAAAATAGAGGATATAATCCCCACTGCTGTGCGTAGATAAACCCTTCTAAACCGCTTATACCCTTTCTCACCATTTTCGCGGAAAGTAAAAATATCTGTGATGAACCGTAAGACCACCTCTCTATCTGCTTGTATAGGTCGTATAGAGTATATGGAGCCTTTGAATAAACAATTATGTCCTCAAAGAACACTACTTTCACGTCTTTGAGGAACAGCCTTATCCCCAACTCCAAATCCTCAGCTATTGCACCTTCCTTCCACCCGCCAACACTTAATAATACACTCTTACGGATAGAGAAAGCGGATCCGTTAGGAAAAATAGGGAGGTTCAGAAAATACCTGCCCTTAAACAGAGCTAACATGACCTTTTCTGTGAACTCTTTATAATACCTCTGTAGTGTGGTCTCGTCGGAGTAAATTCTTATTCTAAGTGCAGAAGCTAGATAAGATTTCTCGTTCAACTTTTGGAAAAAACCTTTTCCTACTCTCGCATCGGCATCAAGGAAGACAAGGTAATCTCCTTTAGCTAAGTTAACCGCAAAATTCAGTGCTCCTGCTTTTCCCCCCTTGGGGCTCTCCCTCCTGACTACCCTGAAATTAGCAGGTAAGGTTACCGCACTGAATACCTCTTTAAAATAGCTCTCAGTGTCATCGGAAACTATTATTACCTCGTACTTGTCATAGTCTATCGAAGCCAAGTTGTTTATTAGCTCCTTAATTGTTTCTTTTCCCTCATTTCTAACTGCAACTATTATCGAGTAAAATCTTTCGTTTTTTTCTCGCCACGTATCTCTGAACTGAGTACGCGTTCCGACCTTATAATAATAAGCTTGGAGTATATTCCAGACCGAAGGGGCTACGGAAAAGAGGGCTAAGAGGACAATTAAAAAGTCTTTAAAGGGGTTTACTATGGTAAAAAACTCCATATTTATTTTCCTGAGGCCCTTTTAATAGCCCCGCTGATCCTCGCTTTAGCCTCGTTGGCTGACCCCCAACCTGAAACTTTGACCCATTTACCGGGCTCTAGTTCCTTATAGTGCTCGAAGAAGTGCATGATTTTGTTTTTCACCGCTTCGGGTAGGTCGATAATGTCCCTCACATTAGAGTAACTCGGGTCTATTTTGTCCTTAGGAACAGCTATTATCTTTGCATCCTCTCCCTCTTCGTCTCTCATGTAGAGCATGCCTATTGGCCTAGCTTCAATTGCCGTACCGGGTAAAATAGGGTATGACGTTATCACTAACACATCTATTGGGTCCCCGTCTTCTTCTAAAGTACCAGGCACGAAGCCGTAGTTAAAGGGATATACCATAGACGTGTATAAGACCCTATCTACCTTTACTACTTCTTCTTCTTCGTCATATTCGTATTTTATATTAGACCCCATTGGTATTTCAATTAGAACATTTACCTCCTCGGGGGCTTTTTTACCTGGTCCCATTTTCATAGTCTCTCACTATAAAAAAGAAGAGCTACTTAATTAAATCGTTTATTAGAAAATTGATCACATCTTCAATCAAATTGAAAGGAAACTTTTTCTTAACTTCCTCAAGTACTTTCAGATAACTGTTCAATATTTCTCCCACATCATATCCCTGCTTTAGGTACCTCTTAGCTTGAAGATAAGTAGAGAGCATCTCACTGAACTTGGCTACCTGCCCCTCAAGGCTTTTACCTTTATACTCTTCGAAGAGCTCCTCTCCTAAACCAAGTTCCTTAATCGCCTCTAATTCGATCTCTTCTTTCTGGGGTAACTTGTCCGAAGCCCACTTGGGTAAGTCCCCTAACAAAGTCTCTCCTATGTCGTGGAATACAGCTATCGTAACTGCCTTTTCAGGGCTGAGTTCTACCCCTTTTTCTAAGATCTTCTTGGACAAATAATATGCTATAACTCCTGCTTCCCAGCTATGTTGAGCTACTGTCTCCCCTACAGCAGGAGGTACTCCCCTCTGCATCCAACCCGTACGCACCAGACTCTTACCGCCGGCGAGGATCCTCTCGAGGTCTACCTCATTCATAGCCTCTCACTCAGGTACTTTAACGTATTTATCATTTCATCTATTGAACTAGTCCAGAGCCTGATCATCGCCTCTTTACCCTTTACACCCCTATCGAAAATGACGTTCGGGATACTGCCGTAAGTATTATGCACAAACGTAACTAACCATTGCATACTCTTACCTTCAATATGTGAGCTGGGCTCAAGCTCCCTATTGACTTCTATTACATCATAACCTGTTTCTTTCAATAACCTAACTGCATCGTCACTGAAACGGATGTTTATAAGTACCCTAGCTTTGTTATTATAGCCCAAGATAGTAAGCAAAAGACGTGCGGTATGAGTAGGTTTCCCAAAGACTACCGGTAGCCCTACTCTGACCCTGTTGTCCCAGTTCCTTACTATCCTATCCCTGAATACTGCAATATCCTCTAAACCTTTCACATACTCCGGCTGGATTGCATGAGCTAGGTTGGACTGAACCTCAGGGATTAGCTTGTAAAACCCGTCCCACTTTTCTACTGTCTCAGCGAACTTTTCCATTTCGTTAATTACATCATATCTCATTGCTTTTACCAACGTTGGACTAACCGGGTCAATGGGCCCTATACCTCTTCCTATTTCTAACCCGTAGCGTATTGAACTTTGCAAAAGGTCTCTGGCGGTCCTGAATGAGGAAATTATGTCCTCACCTTTTGCTAAGCCTGCAGAAATTGCAGTAGCGAATACGCTACCGGTCCCGTGAGTATTCTTATTGGAAGTTACCCTCTCGTAGCCTATCTGGTGGTATTCATCCCTTATACTGTCATATAGTACGTCTACGCTGTATTTCCCTTCTAAGTGTCCGCCTTTAATTATGACATAAGGGATGCCGAAATTCTTCGATATCAGTTTGCTCACCACCTTAACGTCTTCAATACTCCTTATCTTGAGGCCCGATAGAAGCGAAGCTTCTAATGCATTAGGAGTTAACACAGTGGTCCTCGGTAAAATAGTCCTCTTATACTCGTCTATATCTTTGATTAGTGGCGTCCCGTCTTTTGCATAGATCACGGGGTCAGTAACCAGCGGTATGGCTGAAGGTAAAGAGTCTACAAGTATCTGGAATTGCTCTTTAGTATAAATCATGCCCAACTTCGCCGACCTTATATCAAAGTCTGAAAAGAGAGCGTCTAATTGGCTTTTCAGCACGTCCTGAGGTAACGGGTAGACCCTTGAAATACCCCGTGTATTTTGGGCAGTAATAGCTGTTAGGGCTCCTACACCATGTATTCCTAATATTTCATAGACCTTAATATCGGTCTCGAGACCTGCTCCGTTCCCGCTGTCGAGACCTGCGACGCTAAGGGCTACCGCCTTGTTCATTTCTCCTCACTCTCGTGTTACCTGCTACCACCCAAAATTGCCCGTCGTCTCTCACCTCAAGTTTCCATATGCCGGTTGAGTGTTTAACCATTTCAACTGCTTCTTCTACAGCGTTAATGGTGTCTTTTCTACCCCTACCTAATGCCATTACCAAAAACACGTCTTCCCCAGGTTTGAGGTCGTCTATTACGTGGATGATCTTCATCTTTACTAGGTCTTTATACTTCTCTTTTAGAGTGGAAATTATCTCCTCGAACCTCTTTTTCGTATATTCCTCATATGCTTGGTACTTTAGTTCATAGACTTTATGTCCTTCAACTATTCCTTTTACTATACCTAAATACACTACCATTGAGCCGACTTGTTCGTCCGCTTCGTTCCTAAATTCCCTTATTTCTTCAAGTATGTCTAACCTCTTACCTATTTTGAGTTCTCCCCCAGCTGGTGGCGGAAATATGGCTATTTCATCGCCGTCGTTTATCTCTTCTTTCTTTCTACCATTGACCAAGACTGAGACCTTTATATTACCCAGACCTTCTCTTAAGATTTTTCCAAATTCTTTCCCATACTTGTCCTCCAGTTGGGACTTAAGGCAGTCCACATCTTTACAGTTGGTTTCTACAACCTCTGACTCTTTTCCAGTATAGTCTTGGAGGAAAGCGAAATACTTAACTGTAACTTTCATTTACCTCAATCCTCTTTTTATATACAAGAGTTTTATGTGGACGATGAGTTTTTAAATTATCTACTAGGTAATGAAACTTCTAGGAAAAAATTTACTTATAATTTCGGGGAAGAACGCAACTCTGAGTTGATGAAAAAACTAGACGAAATAGAGACTATGATAAGGCAATTAGTAAAGGCCGTACCATATGACGAGAGAAAAAACAATAGTCCAACTGTACTCTGTGAACAGATACTCAGGAACGAGTACGTAATCGTAGAAAGCGAAAAGGTTAACAAGAACCTCCATCCATTGTTATTTATTTTATCCCTTGATGATAATAAGGTACTCGTAAGTTTTAAAGATACAATAGACCTCTTACAACTGTTATTTGAGAAGTATGGAGATAAAATAGAGGATAAGCTACCTAAAAGGCTTCTCCCCTTATTCTTGCTCCTACGTAAGATGGGGTTAATATACTTTGACCACGAGTCTAAGAGTTATAAGTTTATTAAATGAATTCCTCACACACTAAACGACCCACGTTACATCATGTGTCATGCCCTTTTCATAATAAATGCGAGGGTGGTATTCTAACAGTTGCCTTTCCGTGGAGCTATTAACTCGCATAACCTACAAGCCTGATTCCCTAATATCGACAAACTCGCAAGGTTAACGTGATCCTTTCGGAAACGTAATAACGCAATAATTATTGTTAATAATAATATAATTGTTGTATAGGCAAATTATTCAAAAAATATGGAGGAAATACATCGTAAAGCTTGGGCCTTTACCTAAAGCCACTTTAGCATATAACCAAATTAATAACCTTTTAAAGTAATAATATCTCTGGTGAATAGGGATCAGTAACCAACCCGAAGAAAGTGTAATTGAAGAGGTCTTAAGGAATTATAAAAATATAGCTACAGTAGGTTTCTCTAAAGACCCTTCTAAACCTTCTCACCAAGTCCCTAAGTTCCTAATGTCGAAAGGTTATAACGTGATCCCGGTTAACCCGACCGTGAGTGAGGTACTAGGGAGGAAAAGTTACAAGAGTGTTCTTGATATCCCCGATAGAATAGATGTAGTAGAAGTTTTCAGACCGTCTCAGGACGTGCCCAAAATAATTGATGAAGTCCTACAGAGATTAAAAGAAAAGGGGGACGTAAAGGTCATATGGTTACAAGAGGGGATAAGGAACGATGAAGCGGCTGAAAAAGCAAGGAAAGCTGGCTTAATAGTGATTCAAGATAGGTGTATGTATAAAGAGTACATGAAGAAAATTGAAGGAAATCCCCATCCTCCACCGGTAAGTCAGGTAGGTTGAAGTATTGTAACGACTTTATACTGTGGGTCTTTTAACTGATAATCGTCCTTAACGAAGGTTTGGAAAAATGTAAGTGGTGGGAACTCGGGGTTATCACAGTCAATTAAGGATAAGTCGTTTCCGACTACTACTATGTGTTCCCAATCGTCAAGTCTTAGCATTTTCTTGAGGTTACGAATTGATGTTAACACTTCTTCCTTTTTCTTTTCCCTTGCAATATCAGGACCATAGAAGAAGACCTCAGAATCTGTAAGAGGGATCTCCTCGTGTAATCTTGCACCTTTAAAAGTAATAGTGGTACTGTTATCGCATATACACGTGCCTTTAGATATGGGGTCTCTCGTGAGTACGTTAATCCTCATAACTATATCGTTTAAGCCTAATTCTTCACACCTCTCTTTTAAGAGCTTTAACATTGCAAGAGAAAAGATGTAGTATAGTTCACCTTGTAAGTTAACTGGGTAGGCTAATAGTTCAGCATATTCTTCTGATATTTTAGCTTTTGGGATTAACCCACACTCTCCCTTCACTGTGGTTAGGGACTTCAAAATAACTAATTTCATTAAATAATGATCGCTGAGTTATTGATTTAAACATGACTTACATTTTATTATTAATAATTGTATTTTACGCTTTAATTAATGTTATCATTAAAACAAAAAATTTATAAACTTATATAACAAAATTAACATGTGAGATAAATGAGAAAAGGCGTAAAATTGTGCGGGTGTAGTAGTATAATAGGTTTGGGTGCGTTCCTTTTCGCGGGGGGCTTAGCTGGGGTAGTGAAAATAGCCTCCCCCGAATTCCCTTTATATGTTGGTATGTTATTGATGCTTATAGGGACTTTGAGCAGTTCGGTAACTATAGCACCAGACAAAAGTGAAGAATAAAGACAAAAAGACGGTTTTTGAGAAAAATAATAAATTTTTTAATTGTAGTTGACAAAATTGTGAGAAGCTTTATTTAAAGGTTTATTATAATAATTACGATGCGTGCTTTATTAGTTGTTTTCCTCCTTATAACAGTCTTCATAACTGTACCATTCGCACACCTATCTTCGGCCCAACTCGTTAGCACTCAGCCAAAACCCGTAGGTCTGGTGTCTTATGGCATATGTCAAGATGGAAAAAACATTACGTATAACATAACTACTCAACAGATCATAGGGTATTTCAAAATACTTTCCCTCAAGGCTTTAAATTTGACCTCAACTTATCCCTATTACGCTAGTTTACAACTAGGTGGCACAGTACTGACACCTCACGGGATAGAGTGGGTACAAGAAAGTTTAGTATTCAACACACAAAATAATACTTTCTTCGTAGCGTCATATAATAACGGTGAACAAACTGTAAATTCCACTGTAATCTATTATACCTTACCTCTTGCAGGTTACCTGATAATTTCGCTTATCAACAACTCTCCCTATACCCTCGTTAAATTTCAGTACGTTATAATACAGAACGGGTCTAGGTCACTCCCTCCACGAGTGATTACTCCTATTACGGCAAAAATCCAAGGGAACGCTGAATTCATAGTGAATTACTATTTAAAGGGGAATGTAGAACTGGTCTTTGGCGGGTATAACTCAGTTACTAATTTTACTTCACTTTATTCCCAGCTGGCACTGTTTTATAACGAGAGCGGTCTAAGACCTTTTCCTTCGCTCTATAACTACGGTACTAATGCCACTGGGTCCTCATCAGACCTTTTCACTATCCTCGGGTCTAACGATAACATAGTAGTAGCTGTGGGAAGCCCTAATTACGGTCTTATAACAAGTGACTACCAACCCCCAAAAGTCCCGTTAACATTTATAAACCAGTCTATTATTGTCAACGGTGTAGGGCTGTATAAGAACCAGTTATTTTACATAACGTCTCCCTATAACGTTACATTTCCTACAACCTTAAAGGTCGGAGAAAACGTTTTCCTCTACCTAGAAAAAGTAGACGTGGAAAACGAGGTTATCCCAAATAACGTTATTTTTCAGGTTTACAACTTCACAGGTTACTACGACGAAAAGGTTATCTTTTCCTTACTCTATCCTAATTTCTCAATTGTAGGCTATAACTTGAGTATCAACTCGATAGTCACATTACCCAACATAATTAACATAAGTAATAATGAAAGGTACGTTTTAACCAAACCTATTAATATCAGCGTTAACACGTCTATGCCCCTACTTGTAAACGTAAGCGGGCTCTACATTCCCCAGTATCTAGTAGAGATCGAATACCCTAACGGGAGTGTGATTACAAATTGGTTTGATAAGGGATCCGTGGTCACTCTTCCAAAATACATTTACGTTAGTCCCACCGAAAGGTATACCCTAGTAGGGCAAGACTACATTTACATTAATTCCTCCAATAAGGTGATTGCTCCTTACCAGACGGAATATAAAGTTTACTTAAATTACGGTAGCTTCTCTGTGACTTACTGGGTTAAAAATGGAGGGACAGTGAGCTTAAACGCATTTGTGCCCCCCTTTTACGAAGGAAAATGGGAGGGAACCTATAATGCACCTGTCGGTGCTAAGGTAGTCGTAAACCAATACATACAAGAAACGCTCGTCCTTCGTCCTAATATACCCCTTATCTCAGTATTAGTTCTGATCTTAGTGTTGGTCTTTTTGGGAGGTCTGTTTTGGTGGAGAGTAAAAAAGGTGGCTAAGCAATAAGGATAAAACTTTTTCTTCTCTATTTATTTAAAGAAATTATTTACAGATTAACTCTTAATTTTCACTACTGCGGTTAAGATAGATAATAACATTGAGACCAGAATAAACACCGAGGATACTAAAAACGCATAGTGAAGTCCTTGAGTAAACACTACCATCGTCTTACTGTCTAACGCATCAGTCCCCAGGAATATCTCAAATGCGACATATCTGGGGACCGAGACCGAAGCTACAGTTATACTTATTACGTAACTCAATACTGTGCCAATACTACTAAAAGTCCTCGCTAAGCCTGAAACGGCTCCGTAGTACTCTCTAGGTGCGCTAAACATTATTGCAGTGTTATTAGAGGGCCAGAATAAAGAAGAACCTATACCAGTTATTATAGATATCGCTGAGACCAAATAAGGCGAAGAATAGGGGGTCAGGAAAATGAAATACAGTATTAATGATATCAGAGTACCTGTCAACCCTATGGACGCTAATAGCCCAGGTTTTGTCTTCTCCGTCCTCTTGCCTACTATCGGAGATAATATGCTCGCTACCACATAACCTGGGATTAGGATCAGAGACGCGTACAACGGAGAGAGGCCTTTTACGCCCTGAAGGTACATTATCAGTAAGAAAGTTAGGGAAAGCCCTCCTATACCTTGGAAGAGTAACGCATATAACGAGTAGCTTAACAACCTTATTTTTAGTAACTTGAGGTTAACAATAGGCCTTTCAACCTTCATCTCATTCAGCACGAATAGCGGTAAGAGCCCTAACCCGACCGCCACGTACAGGATGTTACTCAGATCTAGTCCTTCTCCCGCAATGTCTATAAGACCGTAAGACACTAGCATCAATATTAGACCGAGGATGATACTCCCAGTGATATCAAGCTTACTCTTGGTGGGGTTAATATCTCTGATTTCCCTCAGTCCTACTGCGACAGCAAATATACCTATAGGCACATTAATGAAAAATATATATTGCCATCCCAGCAGTGTAGTTAAGATCCCGCCTAATACTATGCCTACTAATGCTCCTATGTTCCACCCTAAAGCAGTTAACCCATAGGCTCTACCTCTGTTGCTCGGAGGAAATAAGTCCGCGATAAGTGCAGTGCCATTAGCCGAAATTAAGCTTCCCCCTAGAGCTTGGATGACCCTGAAGGCAATCAATAGGTAAACATTATTTGAAAGGCCACAAAGTGCCGAGGCTACGGTGAATAAAGCAAAGCCGATATTATATATCCTTGACCTCCCTATTATATCACCTATCCTTCCCGCTTGTGTAGAAATAACGGCCTGAACTAATAAATAGGATAGTAAAACCCATATCGATGTGTATAAATCAGTTTTAAAGTATAACGTGATTGTAGGCAAGGCCAAGAGCACTATTGTAGTATCTACAGCTGCCATTAAGGTCCCAAGTACTATAACAGTAAGTACCAAGTTTTGACGCATAGACTGTTCATAGCCGAACTAATATATAAAGGTTATTAAAGAACATTAGTCAAATGTCCTTAATGTAGACATGGTATCATTAATTAACCAGTGTTATATAGACGCACAGCGGATTATAAGGTGAGGTTCTTACTTATGTATAACCAGAGTAAAGGAAAAAAATAAACCCATTTAGTATTAACTTCCGCTCTACTTGGACGCCCTATTTATACTCGCTAAGAGTTTAAAGGGTCGTCCCCTCTACGATATACCAAGCGGTTTTAGAGGATCCGTAACGCTTTAGGCTTATGATGGAATAACAATTATGAGGGATTAAATAGAGTGAAACCTAATGTAGGGATTGAGTAAACTAAGAGATTTTACTCTTTATCGGGAAAATACTGGTCGCAGATACATTTAACTACTAAAACTCTATATGTTACCCCGTGAGAGTTAATTGGTAAAAATTCTTATTAATCCTTGTTGGGTAAAATTATCTTGAAGGAAAGGCTTCGGGAATATGGGTATAGAAGATTTGATATCTAAGTCTCTTTCTTCCTACGATACATATTACGCCCTAAAAAACATAAATTCTTCGAAAATATTGACGATAAAGATAAAAGGAAATCCTGTAGGCTTCGCTGAACTGAAAAAGAAGAAAGATATAGGTGGGATTTTTTATGTAGGTGTATTACCAGAGTATAGAGGAAAAGGTATCGGTAAAACATTAGTGAAAAAAGCAGAAGACTACTTTAAATCAAAAGGGGTTTCTCTGGTCGTTGCATCAACAAAGAGTACCAACCTTTCAGCTATTGATATGTTTAAGGCATTGGACTATAAGTTTATGAAAAAAAGAGAAGTTAAACACGAAATAATAATGCTCCTAGACGCCACTGAAGACGACCTAATAGTGTGTAAGGAAATAGAAAAAGGTAGTTCTTGCAAAGAGATAAAAAAGAACTGACCACCACTTTGATTATTCCTCTAGAATGTTTAAAGGATTAGACAAGGTAGCTACGGTTTTTTCGCCCTCTATTAGTCCTCTTATATCCTTAGGCAAGAAAAACATGTTTTTGTGAGTAATTTCATCGTAATACTTAAGTTCACCTTTGACCCTTCCGATCCTATTTTTCACGTCTAAGTTCCTAATATTAAACTTATCTGAACAGAATATAAAAGCCCAGACTGTATCAAACGAAGGGATAAACGACAGACCCACTGAGACGTATCTGTATACCTCTGTGAGGGTTTTAGTCAGTCTCGAAAACGAATGGGGAGACTGATATGGTGAGGTACCTTGAGTCACCATTACGTCTTTAACCAACCTCTTTACTTCTTTGTAAAACTCTAGTGTATAGAGGTTCCTCGACTGCGAAGTCCCAGTAGGGTCTGTAAGGTCAAGTATTACAACATCAAACGGTTCCCCCGTATACTCTTTCACAAATTTAAAGCCGTCCTGGAATACGAGCTTCACTCTCGGGTCTTTGAAGGACCCGTTATGCCAAGACTCTAAATATTTCTCTACTACCTCAATAGCCTTTTTGTCTATGTCAACTGCGACCACTTCTTTTACGTCATATTTTAAGACCTCTCTTATTGTAGCCCCCTCCCCGGCACCTATTATCAGTACTCTCTTGGGGTCTTCAGAAGCTAACATTGCAGGGTGTACTAACGACTCATGATATATGTACTCATCTTCTTCGGCTGATTGAATTAATTGGTCTATAATCAGCACTCTACCGAAACTATATGTCTCGGCTATAGTTACGTTCTGTATCCCTTCAACGTCAGCAATTAAATTCTTTATCGCATGTGCGTGGTATGAGCTAGATGACTGTTCGTCGATATACCAAAACGTCTTCATAACTATTATGAATATTTGTAAATTTTAATAATCTACTATTATAATCTACCACGAGTTTAATTTACCTACTGCTAAAAAAGGAGCCCAGTGTAGTGAAAGGTGATAACTCTAAATTAAAATAGGGACTTTATCTAAAATAAGTTTGGCGCAAAGGATTTTCCATTAACTAATAACCTTCTTAGCGAGTTCCATAGAACCTATTATAAGGCTCCTTATAGTATTTTCATCTATAACCTTATTCCTATATGTAAGGCTCAATAATATTTTAGGTTGTTCAATGAGTGGCTCTACGATTATTTCCTTGTAATTTATACTCTCTGGCGAGATCTCGGAACCGCCTTCCACTATTCTAAAGCCCATTAGTTTAGGCGAGGTAAATAGGTCTGTTTTGATTTCAGGTGGGATATCAAGGAGTCTTAGTTTTCCGTCCTCAACAGCCTTGAACGAAAATTCAAAGCCGATTAAGTCCTTCTCAAAAATTTTTAGGTAATTATCCTTAAATTCATTAAACACGTCGATTATGGTTTCATCATTTATTGGGGGCTTAAAAGATACCGATACAAAACAGATTTTACCCCTATTAAGGAGCGATGTATTGTTTCCTTTTATGTTATTGAAGATCAATAAATCTTGGAATTTTGTCTTAGTCGCAAGGAAGTTTAACAACAGGTTAACTAAGTCTTTATCTACTAGACCGGCGTTTATTAACTTACCTACATCTTCATTAACAAACCTTCTGTTAAGAATCCCGCTTATACTTGCTGAAGTTATCATGCTTATTTAATTTTACTTTCGAATTATAAGGTTAGTGCATAACAGCAGAGAGTACGGGCATGGTACCGTTATTAACCTATTTGTATAACCGGTATTACCTTAGGCGAAAAACTTGTAACTAAGTAAGACTCGTCTTTCTTACGGTAGTCGTTACGCTATTAAATACTGCAGGCCTCTGTGAGGGGCATTTGCACAAGGATCTCGGTAAGTATTTCTTCAATGACGCTTCGTATCGCCACAAGGAGGTTTTGAGAGTATATGCTTAGAGCATGAGGAGGGCTATTTCTTAGGGATTTGTAAACAAGCAAACACTTTAAAAAGCCAGATGTGCCTACGGTTTTTATTTTAGCAATAATCTTTTTATAATGGAATACAAGAGGTGTGTTAGAGAGAAAAACTCTCCTGAGTTTATAGCTCCAAAGTCCTATAAAATATAATAATTTGAACTTATCGCTGATTACCTTAATGAAATAAAATATTTAATTTATGAAGTCCAAATAATAACATATGAATAGTCATGTTTGATGAATTTGCACTGGAAACGCTTATAATTCCGTTCTCTATTTCCCTTACATTAACATATGTTAGTTATTCTTACTATAGTAAAAATAAAGAACTAATCTACTCTACATATATTAATTCCAAGATTTCGTACTTAAGACAAATACTAAAATTATCTGAATATGTAGGATATGTCTCTGAACAATCAATAGAAATATGGAACAAGATTATATCAGGTGATATAAGTGACAATAAAGGAAAGGAGACTATGATAACCTTAGCTAACTTTTTGGATAGGCTTACACTAGTAAATTTAGTTTATGAAAAAGAGGAATTTATGAGAAAAATTTTAACTTACTTATCTGCTGTAAATAGTTCTACATTTTTAATTGGCATTATTAGCATTATTTTTGTTACTTCTAATTTAAATTTAATATTTACAGCCTTAATGAGTTCAATCAGTATTTTAATGATTTTTGTGTGGTACTTCTGGAAAAAATACATAGATAAGATTATTAATTTTAAGAAAATATATGAATAAAATAGAAACTCTGCTTTTTATATAAATTTTTTGCATAAAGTTCTATATAAACTAATACTATTTAGATGTAGTATTATTCTTTAACCTCTGTATAAATAGGATAGTTGCTATAGATACTGCAACGATTAAAATAATTGCTATAAGCAAATCAGGATTGTTAGTTATTACATTTATTTGTACTGATTGGTTAATAGGGTTATAAACTACATCTTCACTGATTGGCTTTATAACGTACAGAGTTGTAGAATTTTTAGGACTAATCTCAAAAATAGTTCCGTCAAACTCATAAACAGACGGTATCTGAAATGTACTATTTGAAGGTTCCCATAATTTCACATTATAAATGATGGTGTTTGTATTACCATAATATGCAGTAATGTTAATCATGTACTCGAGTATATAATAATCATTAATATTGACGGGAGAGTTTAAATCCGAAATATTATAAGTATTAATTTTTATCATGTATATTCTCTCATTATTTGTAATATAGTAGACCTTATAAATAAATATATTTAAGGACTTATTATACCAACCAGTAGTTAAGGTCTGATTTTCACCATTGATGTAGGCAGGAATAGGTAAAGATACTTGAATGAGGTACTGCTTAGTATAATTTAGAACGTTAAAGTTTGGCTTATCAAATGTTTGGTTGAATACTAGTGCCCTACTCACGTTATTGAAGTAATAATATTGAACCGGAACATTGACGTCAGTACCGTTATCGACCCAGAATATAGAGGCCGAGGAGACCGTACCATTAGACAGTTTGACCGTAACTTTAAAAGGAAAAGTAATCAAGTACTGTAATACTTCTTTATCGTCTATTATTAGGGGTGACTGAATCTCATTATAGCCAGTAACGTTACCTATTATTTGGATTCTATAATCGTTAATTAGCGGTATTACGTTAGGAATATAAATCTTGTCACTCTGATTATACCACCCTGAGCTTAGAGTTTCGTTCTTACCGTTCACTAATGCAGAAATAGGTTTCACAACTTTTATAAAGTACTGCGTGACCTGAGTATCGTTAATTATAAGTGGTTTGGAAAGAGAGATCTGGCCGATAAAGTTTCCGTAAGTGTAGAGCCTAGTTAGATTATTAATGTAAATGTAACGCGGTATTGTTATGTTCGTATGGAAATCATACCAATTTGGTTGAATTAGAGAATACTTACCATTAATATAACCGAAGACTGGTTCTGTAAGGTTAACATAATATTCTACTTTGTATAAGAAAACAACGTTCAAAGGCGAATTAACTACGAAGGAGTTTTCTATTGTTCTATTCACTAAAGATTCTAAAAGAACATATCTTGTCAAACCTTTTTGGTAATAATAATTGGAGGGGATAGTTATTTTTTCACTTTTATTGTACCATCCTGAAGATATAGGAGCAGGGACAATACTGCTTACATTTACATAGTATTGCTGAATATAATCCGGTTCGACTATAGTAGGACCTATTAGATCCGTGTAAAATGTAAACGATGATTGATTTATCAGTGTACCATTAATGTAAACTCCCATTAGATATATTCTAGATGAAGAGGTGGCGTTAAGAACTGGTTCAAAAGATAAGTCTACTACAGGCGTTGTCACTTGATACTTGCCAGGTGGGACTAGATTTCCGTTTAGATAAAAGGGATAATTAGATATTATTTCAACGGGATTTATCACTGATGCATGATAGAGTGTGGAAGATAAAGGAATAATGATAAATAGAATAAAAAGGAGCAGTAGCCCACGGTTGTTTAGATTACCTACTGTAATTTTCATTTAGGTATTTGAGTAAGCTAAAAGTCATATTAAACTTTTCCCATATATTTTATTTGTCGGAATAGGAAAAAAATTTAGAATACAGATACTATCTACTTACTTTAAATATAATAGACAGCTATAATTTTCTATTATTCATAAACTATTAATATATTAAAATTATTCAAATAACAATTAAATTAATAGACCTCTACAATCAACTTTTTACAGTAAGATGTCTGAAATTACAGTTTGCTAATAATACCTTTCACATAATCAAACTCTGTATTATGATAAACGATAATAATTGTTGAATTATCACCTAGAATAGAAGCTATAAATTCCTCATTATCAAAAGCAGTGATAAACTTATTAATGAAGATATAAGGTGATGAAATAACTATAAGCTTTCCATTAGATACTTTAAGACAAGATACCAGAACTTGGTTACTAAATTTGATCATTGGATTTCCTCCGATAATAGGGTGGGGATAAGGAAATAATAGGGTCCAATTTTTATATGAGAAGAGTAAGTAATCAGTGTCCATATAATAATGAGTATTGCTTGTAATAATTATGTTACCGAATATTATAGGTAAGTTAAATTTTTTAAAGACTGTATTAAGTAAAGTATAATTCCCAGCTATGACGACCGTCTTGCCTTCCTCTAAGAATCCTAGAATATTCAGCGAAGATAACTGTTTAAGATTTGGATAAAAGACTAGTAGAAGGACCGTGTTAGAGTTAGAAATATTATGCACAATACTGAATAAGATAGATAGCCCTAATGGACCTTTATTATAAGGAGAAAATTGATTATTATCTGGTACTAGATACAATATAGATACCGATAATATTAAAATTATCAGAATTAATGGAACTAGTTTCATCGTCTTCACCTAACCTTTAACTCTACTAGTTTAGTGTCTTTCCTCCTTTCCCTCCTATTCTTCTTCCTTATCTTCCTTAGTATATACAATAACATCACAGCTCCTAAAGGTATTATAAATGCTAAAGGGTTATAAATGGTAGTATAGGTACTCGCAACCTTTTTATAATAATAGTATTGAGGGTCACTTTCTACATATATTACTTGTTTACCATAAATTACGGTAAGCTTAGGCTTGATATGTACTGAAAAATAACCTTCATTGTTTGTAATCGCTTCATATCTCTGGTTCCCTACAAATACGAATACCTTAATACCAGGTATCCCGCTACCGTTATATGCTGTAAGCCTCCCGCTTACCGTAAGTAGAGAAGGTATTATCCATTTGGACGAAGTATCAACAGTTAAGAACGAGTTATATAATCTAGGAATAAAGGAAATTTTTAACTGAGAAGGAGTTTCTATACCTTTAGGTAATAGGGTTAGGTTTAACGTATACGATGTATTTGTCAAATTATAAGGTAAGGGATAGGTTATTGTAAAGTTGCCAGATACTGTATAGATTTTACTTTGATTATATAAATTTGCAATTAGTGTTCTATCAAGACCACTTGCATAGCCTTTTATAATTAAATACCCTCCCGGCTTTATTTCGCTGGTGCTAAGTATTTTAGCTATGAAGAGCGATTTTTGGAGATTAGAATGTAGTATGAAGGTAGAAATATTAGGTAAATAAACACTATTGCCTGAGTAAATGATCGTAAATGTCACATTTAATAAATATTTATTTAGAGTGAAATTAAAGGAAAATGTGTTGTTAATTACCGGTAAATGCAAAGAATAATTAAGATAATTAACTATTACCGTTCCGTTTACTTCACCATAATAATTGACGGGTATTATTTCTCCTTTTATTGCATTTGTCTTATTAAAAAATAATATTTTGTTCTCTAGGTTTATATAAATCGGAATATGGGAAGTATTGGGAAGGCTTGAAATTAAGTTATTAATAGTAGCTAGATTATTAATTATTTCATTTGCTTTAGTATAATTTGACTCTAGCTCAACTAGAAATTGTTGGTAGATTTTATCTAATGAAAAACGGGCTAAATATCTTGATGTATACTGTATCTTATTGTAGTATGTAGTAAGGTTCTCAAAAATTTTTAATTCTTCAATGTATTGTTTATGAGAGTTCTCTATATATCCATGTTTAAGAGTCTGATAATAAATGTCACTTAAATTCTCTAAGTTCTTAAGACAACTAGTAAAATTAAGTATTAAACTTCTTAGTTCAATGGACTGGTTTTGTAGATTAGAAGGTAATTCGACCTGGTATTGGAATGAAGAATTACGAAGCAGATTCATATAATCGTAAAATAGAGGAGTAGTGTCCACTCGCGGATTTACAATATACTGTAGATTAGAAGAATATCCGGCTTGATTCAGTATGACCCCGCCGGTTATAGAGATAATTATTATCGATACTAATATAAAAGATAAAACCTCAGGTATTAGGACTAATTTATAATACCTTATAGCATAGAGGAATAGATAGGGAATACCACCGACAAGTAATATATAGGCAGCTAAGTTATAAAACGACGAGTAAAGCAAAAGATGTAAAATTTCGATCAGACTACCAGAAATAAAAAGAATAAGAAGAACTAAGCTGAAATAAAGTTCGATTAGAGTGCTCTTTTTAGATAAATAGTAATAAACAATTGTAACCGAAATAATTATTGCGGCGATCTCCAGTAGATGATATGAGAACATTAGCATTAGAGAATAAGCTATATTATCATGAAAATAAAGTTTTCGAAAACACATCTGTGTACCAGAATTCATGGTAATTATTCTACACCGACTTTTACTTGTAGATCATTACCCACCATTTTTTCATCTTCAATAAAACTTATTTTATTATATTTTTCAGCGATTATAGATGCTAAAATTACTCCCTGAATATATCCCATTATTCCGTAGTATTTGTCAGGATCTGGGTTTTTCAATGTTACTAAGAAATCTTTCTCGGCAACTTTAGTTACCTTCACGTCCTGAGAAAAGTCATATAACTCTACTAGCGCCTTTCTCAGCAAAAACTCATCACTCTCAACAAATGTAATCCCCCTCTTTTTCATCTCCTTTATAATGAATGATGCAGGTGTTTCAATAAATATTCCCACTGAACCATCGTCAAAAACTGTGACTAAATCCCCAGCTATGTACTTTATCTTTATGGGGTACTTATTAGTCATCAGGAGACCATTAGCTCCCATAGATGATGGTGTGAACAATCTATAGTACTTTTCTCCGCCATAATACCTATAGATTTTTTCTAAATTCATATTAAACGTATCTACGAGGAGATCTAGTTTTGAGTCCTTTGGATTTACAATATTCACTGAAAACGCTGACAGACCAACTAGGGTCATACCTAATCCAAGTATTGTAAATGGAGGATAGTAAACTATAAACTGGTTTAGTACAATTAATACTATTCCTAAAGCGATTATATAGCTCCAAATAATATTATTATTCATTCTTCAGTTTATTGTAAATTCCGTCTAATAAGCTTATTACCTTGTCCCAGCCCATGACTTCCTTTTTACCCTCTTCTCCCAACTTTCTAGCGAGTTCTTTATCATTTATGATCTTATTTATAGCAAATGCCAAATCCTTAGGATCATTAGGTTTAACCAGTATACCATTAATACCGTTCCTAATCCTATAAGTAAGACTACCTACACTAGATGCCACTACGGCTTTACCCCTGCTCCACGCCTCGCTTAAAACTAAAGAGAAGGCTTCAACATAATCAGAAATACTGGGGATTACCACGACACTTGAGCCGTCAATTGCGCTTATTTTCTCTTCTTCACTTAAATATCCTAGAAAGATACATTTTTCACCTACTCCTTTTTTGCGAGATAATAGCTTATAATACTCCACGTTACCGGGTCCAATAAATACTACTTTTGTGTTCAAAAATCTACAACTCTCTATAAGAATATCTACTCCTTTTAGCTTATGTAACCTTCCTATATATAGAATATAATCTTCCCCCTTTAGTTTCTCTTTTTTAAAATTTTCACTATAGGGAAAATTAAAGTAAAGTTCGTCAATTCCGTCTGGAACCAAATAAGGATCCTTATTGTACTTCTCTCTTAGAATCTTTCTATCTCTCTCATTCTTCACTATTAACGCGTCACTTAGAGTTAAAACTTTAGAGATAGTATATCTTGAATAGAAGTGTGACAAGGTTCTGATAATTTTATTAGGATGATCCTTTAGAGAGTCTACAGCCATTAACGTGAAAACCTTTTTTGCTTTAAACCTACTAGAATTCTCTAGCAATTTAATAGAGAAGAGAGAGTTTTGAGAATGAAAATGTATAATGTTAGATTTAGCCAGGATTTCATCGTGTCCTAAGGGGTAAGTTAAGTCAGGCATGTTAAAAAATCTGAGGCTTCTTATCTGCTTTACAGTAAACTCTTGACCTCTTATTTGCCCAGAATTTTTGTCAGAAGTAACGACGTAGACTTCATATTTTTTTGCTTGTCTCCTAGCAGTCTCATATATTACCTTTTCTATCCCGCCGACTACTGGGTAAAACGTATGGGTTACATGGGTTAGTATTTCTTTTGCTTTTTCCAAGCCAGTACCTCACCTCTCATAGCATATAGCTGGGAAAGAATGAGAAAGAACTGATTACTTAACCAAGCCCTTAGAAGCTTATTAATGGGAGGTAGAAAGAGCCCTACTAATGCCAGAGCTATAAGAACTGCAAAGAGAACCAGGTTTGATAATCCTATAAATACCAGACCTAAAATCAATAGCCAAGGGTTAATTAGGTGGAGAAAAGTTTCTTCCAAGAATATTTTCCTGAACTTAGCGTTATTGCTCTTTATCACTTTACCTAAAAATCTTATAAAGTGCCTTATAAGATGAGAACCTCTCCTGATTTTCCATGAAAAGTAATCAAACCCCTTAGGTACTATCTCGGTAGCGATTACCTTGTCGCTACATATTGCCCTATATCCCTTTAATGAGACCAAAGTGGCAATAGTACTGTCGTCTGCACCCGCATTAGGTATTTCCTCGGGTTTTAATACATCTTTTCTGAATGCTGTAAATTCTCCGTGAAATATAGGTGTCGAGTATATCGAAGATTCACCTAGCCTTATTATATTATAAAAATCTCTATAGTTATTCTCTAACTGCGTTGTAGCTTTTTTAATACAGCTTACTGCTCCTACATTACCTCTAAGGATTTTCACCGCATCTATTACAGAACCTTCCCAAAAGGCATCAGCGTCGGTTATTATAACAATATTGTTAGACGCACTTTTTATACCTTCTCGTACTGCATATATTTTACCCCTTCTTTTATCCTCTCTGATTAACCTTACGTTTTTTAGATTAAGGGTAGCTATTTCCTTTTGTATTTCCTCATATGTACCATCTGTACTGGAATCAACTATTATAATTTCCAATTTGTCTAATGAATAATTGTCTAATACATTGCGTAGTTTTCTCCTTATATTATCCCGTTCATTATAAGTAGGTATTATAACCGAAATTGACGGATGAATGTCTTCATCGCCTTGGGGTAAATTGCAGCAGTGCTTTTTGATATAGCTATAATAGTACGCAGGTTCAGCGAAGTGAAAAGCCAGTAACCCTAATCCTAAGTATTCTAGTAGCATATCTTTTAGTCTACCTTATACTAGCTTAAATATTAAACTTTCTTCCTTTATTGAGAGAAATGATAACTTATGGCAGAAGAATATGTAGAATCTATATGTCTTAAAAGGCGTAAATAGAGTAGAAAATAGTGTAATGAACTATATTTTATAACACTCCTTTAGTAGATCTATTTATGATATAATAAGATATATAACATAATATAGTTCTACGGAAAGTTTGAAAACGAATGTCATCTATAATTTAACTTGTCATATGTTATGAACGGCACCTCAGTTTTTCTCTTAATTCCCTCTTTAGCACGCACTAGCGAGTCTAAAGTAGCTTTAGCTTTCATGAAATTGTTTAAAGAATACGGTGTATCTGACTAACTGGCGTGTGTTTTAAAATCCAAGATTTATCGGACGAATCACTAAGTAAGGATTATCCAGAATATTTTAGAATCATAAAGAACAGAAATATAAAATTGATAAATGGATCAGTATTCTCTGGGATTGTAGATAGTATAGTGTTGAAAATCATTAAGAATTTAAAACACATAGATCTATTGGTTAACCTTTATTATACTGAAATACAATTGGGACTTGATCTCTCCTACATACGTGATCTATCCTTCGTTTATATTCACTAACAGAGATAGTATAAGGAATAACTATAAGTTAATAGCAAAAGCTTATTTCGATATAAATTATAAAATATTAACTAAAATTGTAAAAGCGAAAAGATTAATATGTAGCTCCAAATACATAAGGAATGTAGCTAAGAGTACAATAGATCAAGAATGCGACGTTGTATATCCACCTATACTAGAAGACGAACTAGACCTCAACTCTGATTACGAGAAAGAAAACCTTGTAGTAGGAGTCGGGAAATTTGTAGAACCTAAACATTGGGATGAATTTATAGAAATAGCTAAAAAAGTAAAAGAAAAAAGAAGCGATGTAGAGTTTAAAATAATAGGCGGACTGAACGAGGCTCGTTCGTCTATGCCTTATTTCAGAAAACTTCAAGAATTATCAAAGGGTAAAGTAGAGTTATTGACAGACGTATCAGAGAAGGAAAAGTGGGATATACTGAAAAGAGCTAAGGTCGTACTTCATTGCATGAGGAATGATAACGTAAGAATGATAACGTAAGTCTAGGGGTAGCCAAGGCGATGTCTGTAGGAGCTGCCCCAGTAGTCTATAAGTCTACCGGATCGTGGATGGACATAGTAGACGAAGGAAAATTAGATTTTGCATATGAAAACATAGAACAAGGTGCCAAATACGTACTAGATTTAATAGAAAATTATGACTTATACTATAAAATGAAAACTCTATCTCTGAATAAGGCAAGAGAATTTACGTATTCTACATTTAAATCTAAAGTTATTCCCGTTATTGATTCTTTGCTTAATAAATAAATCCGTATATTTTTATTTCATTCTTTCACTTTATTCACTTTAATCTACTAGCCGGAGAGAAACTTAATAAAGTAGAATTTATAGCATTTAGAGTAAATGAGAGTACATATTATATCAGAAACTCCGCAGCGGGGTACATTTGCTACAGTATTACTACTTCATAAAATGCTAATAGAACATGGTATAACTTCAGAGCTATACACTACTTTCAAATCAGATTACAAGACTTTACCTGAACCGCCCAAAAGTAGAATCTTTGGGTATGAAAAAATGGTAAATGAAAGTAATTATGCTAAAAAAATCCTGGATATAATTTCTCCAGATCCAAAGGAATCTATAATACATTTGGCAAACGCTATGCACGGGATTCTGCCAGAGAGCAAAAGGAGAGGTGTCAAATCGGTAATCAATATTCAGTACTGGTGGCCTACTTGTTATTTTAATTCTATGGACTGCGGGGACTGTGACTGCAAGACCTTGTCTAAACTATCTAGGTCAATAAAACAAAAGAAGTCTGGAATAAGAGCTAGCCTCTCCTATATCGAAGCATTTTATGCAAGACGTAAATTAGAGTGGATTAAGAAAAATTTGGTAGAAGCAGATATATTATTAGCGGTAAGTAATATAGTAAAGGATATCTTAGTACAAAGAGGGTACCCAGAGGATAAAATAAGAATTATAAACATCAACGGGTTACATCCCGATATCCCGTACGTACCCTATGAACCATCAGAGAAAGACTTTATCTTTGCATACCTCAGCTATCCCGACGAAGGGAAAGGAGTATTCCAGCTCATAAACGCCATAAATATTGCTGCACGAAAGAATCCCAATATAAAATTGAAAATCCCAGGCGGGTTGGAGGAACCTAAGGTAGTAGAGCTTGTAGATAAGTTAGGGATAAGAGATAAAGTGATCCTGACAAAAAGGCTACCTTACGAACAATACGTTAAAGAGTTACCGAACATACTAAAAGATGTAGATTTCATAGTAGTGCCTACTTTAGTCCCTGATACTTGGGGAAGAGTAGTAACAGAATCTATGCTATCCGGAAGGCCAGTCATAGTGACTAAGGGAAATGGAGGATTAGTAGAACAAGTTACAGATAAGGTGGACGGCTTTCATGTAAACGTATACGACTTAAATGAATTTGCTGAATCGCTTTTCAAAATATCTCAATTAGATAAAGAAACGGTCAGGAAAATGGGACTTAAGGCAAGGGAGGATATCTTATTAAAATATGATAATGAAAAAATACTTAGCCAAATAATTTCTTTATATAGGGAATTATTAGAAAAGTGAAAAACCCTCCTAAGACTGAAAATCCACTGATTAAATTCCATAACGGATAGAATAAGAAGACCAATAAAGATACTTTTACGTCTTTGAGTTCCCTAAAGGAAATGATCGTGTTGCTAAGTGCTCTATATAAAATAACTACCCCACCATATGCTAGAAATAGTAATGGATGAAAAATAAGGTATCCTATTAACGCACTTATGCTACCGAGTAGCAGTTTCTTAGCTCTTATCAAGTATTTATTCTTGCGATAAAAATTAGGCTGTTCGAGCTTAAACGAGATAATGGAGAGGACTACCAATAAAAATACAAGAGGCAGGAAAAGGCTGGGCAGCAAGATCGAAAGGGCAAACATTAAAAGGCCTACTGCAAACATCATGTTATCTAAATTAGGTAAATATCCGTATCTCTTCATGATCACTGATGAGGGGTATCCGTATTGCCAGGCTTTTTTAATATGGCCCTTTAACGACCTTTGATATGAGGACAGTAAATGTTCTACATGAACTTTAGCGTTAAGGACTATTTTATAACCTGCCCTTTTAACACGCTCTGAATAGTCTATATCATGCATTCCGTACTTGTACGTGTTATCTGGATATCCTACTTTCTCTATTACTTTTCTTTTAATCATATCATTGTTTAGTCCAGTATACATTACTTCTTGTACTCCTAGATCTACTTTTGTATCATGCCAACCTAAGATGTAAATATACGAAAAGGCTTTGTTTATAATACTGTTTAATTTCCTTACGGGTGTTACAAAAAGCGATGACGCTATTCCAACCTCGTCTTTCTCCATTACTTTTACCATTTCGCTTAACCAGTTACTCTCTCCTAACACTAGATCATCATGTAAAATTAGGACCAGATCTCCAGACGCCTTCGAAATCCCTTCATTTATGGCACCTGCATGTCCCAATTTATGTTCATACTTAAAGTACTTTATATTAGCCTTATTTTGTTCGGAAAACTTTTTCACGATCTCCTCTGTTTTGTCTTCAGAACCATTATCTATTATAATGATTTCGAATTCTTTAAAATCTTGCGATATAATACTATTTAGAACTTTTTCAATAGTGTCTTCCGCATTAGACGTAGGAATAATAATGCTAACGAACATAAGCTATTATACAATAATCGTATAAAGCTTTTATATTTATTTTAGCTTAAGGTACTCAATGCAAGTAACGCTTATACCATCTACTGATAAGCCATGGGATGGAATAGAAGTATATTCCTACGAACTTGCTAAAAGACTAAGCAAAAGGAATATAAAAGTGATAGGAATTAGGGTCGGAATTAAAGACGATGTGAAATATGTTAATCAAAATTTCAAATTGATAACGGCTGGAACACCAAACTACACTAAAGGATTAGGATACTATTATAGAGTTTTTAGAGCTATTACCAAAAACTATAGAGAAATAAACTCTTCAGAGATAATACACGCAATAGGAGGTTATTACTCTGCTATTGAATTCATACCTTTTAAAGGGCGTAAAATCGTTACAATAATAGGTGCTAGTAGTCTAAGAGAAAAGAAAAAGAGCAAGAGGATCATTAGAACAATATACTCAAGTCTAATTTACAAGTTTGCTAAAAAATATATAGTCCCTAATGAATTTATATATAAAGAGGTCAAAGAACATTACCACGTTAATAATTTGGAGATTATCCCATTGGGGGTTGATATAGAGGGACTAACTGTCTCTGAAAGAAAAGACGTTCTAAAAGAAAAACTAGGATTCGAACCAGATGACATAGTTATTTTATACCTCGGGCAATTAGTTCATGGTAAAAGACTGCCTGAACTATTAACCGCGTTTAAAAAAGTCTCAGAGAAAATCAGTAATGCTAAACTGGTATTAGTAGCTTGGGGATACCTCAAAGACCAGTTGATGGAATTAGCAACTTCGCTAAACATCAAAGATAGGGTAATATTCAAAAAACCTGTGCCTTATTGTGAAAGAAAATACGTTTATGGTGCTGCTGACGTGCTGACAATGATCGGGGATTCGTTCGGAGACGGAGGTGTTAGTAGTGCTGTCCTTGATGGCTTAGGGAGTGGGTTACCAATCATAGTCGCTAGGGGAAGCCCTAATATACTTGTAGTTAAAGACGGGTTTAACGGTTTTGTAGTAAATCCTTCGAATCCTGAGGAAATAGCATTAGCTATTATGAAAGCCGTAGAAAACAGGGAATATTTAGGTAAAAACTCAAAATATATTGCTAAGGAGCTTGATTGGGACTTAATAGCCGAAAAAATACTCAAAGTTTATAAAGAAATCTACTAGTATTTCAAAGCAACTATCATTTCTCCTGAATTTAGGATAATTGACTTATTCTGTATAACACTGTTATAGTATTTTTCATAACTATTCACCGTGGGCCCGCTAAAGTAATATATAAGAGTTGCAATGTAAGGTCCAGTATATTCGATGTCCTTAGGAAGTAGGTTATAGGGCGGAACCATCTGGCCGTGGTATTCGTTTACTACTTCGCAGAACTCATAAGTGGATACAGATGGTATACCATACTTACCTAGTAACGCCCCACCGTAAAATGCGGCAGGAGGAGAATGCTCTGATGTTGCTATCATTGCATAACCGAGCACTGATAAAGGTATATCCAAAATTAGAAATATCATAAATATTAAACTCAAGGTTTTTCTATTGGCTAGACTCAGAACAAGAATTACGGTATAGAATACCATTGCTTGAGGTATCATTCTAGTTAACACATTGCTTACATTATTTGTTAGCCCTACTATACTCTGCATTAATATTAAGGAAGAACCTAGAACAAAAAGGAGCCACAGTTCACTATTTGTTCTTTTCCTGATTAACTTGTATAAAAATATCATTAATGGCATGGAAAGGAATATCAGACCTTGTAGTAACTTACTGGCAACGGAGACGAAATGATATGGAGACGGCGGTATGAAAGTATACACCAACTTACTTGTTGGAAGGACTAGATTTTTGGTAGCTTGGGGTAAAAATATAGATTCTATCACATTTATTAAGTTGTTCAATAAAAAGTGGTCTCCACCTAATGCACCGCTTGCAAGAGGATTAAAGAAAGTCCAGTATACATACACCATTGCCGTTAGCAGAGCTGTATACCCTATATAGCGTATATTGAATTTTCCTATTTTCTTTATAAAGACTAAGGTCGCAATATCTATGGTTATTGCACTGGCGAACGTAGCTATATCTGTAAGTCCTGTTAGAGCTGAAAGAACTATAAGTAAAGGAATGAACCTAAACCCGCCTCTCTTCACTATTAGGGCAAAAAGCAAAAAGATGGGTAATAGAAGGTTATACGACATTAGCTGAGGAGACCATTCTGCCACGTAAAAAGGCATTGAAGATAATATAAGTACTAACCCACCTATTTCAGACATAGGAGAAGATAAGAACTGTCTGATTACCTCGTAACCTATTATAAATTGAAAGATAGGATATATCATTGGACCTAGATAGATGAAGTATTCTAGAGGAGTTAAGCCAGAGAAGATAAATGCATAAGCTCCGTAGATAAAACCGAACGGATAATACGCTTGATATGTAGCGGGATTAAGCAGTGTAGTATGTTTAATCAGGAGTAATATTACTTCTGAGGAATGACCTAGTTCATCTCTAGAAAGTATAAATACAGGGTTAATAAAGTAAAAAACAAAGTATGTATTAAACATTATCAGCACAAATTGTATTCCGTATAAGATAGAATATTGTCTTTTACTCATTAATTTATAGTTCCTTATAGTGAATATCATTGAAAGAATTAAGATAACTTCACTAATCCAATATGAGGGCGGTAACTCCTGAGTAAGACCTAGGGGATATTTCAATAAATCATAATTATTAATTGCAATTTTCAGGATATTATAGATGATCAACTCTAATGACGCAGTTAACAAGACTGTGGGTAGTATAAGGGGTAAATTAGAAATAGGACTTATTTTTGTAGTTACCTTACTCATTTACATCACCTAAATTATACCTATAAACTGGAAGAAATAATATAAAGAAAGTACGACGAGAAATCCGTTCAAACCTATGATAATATAGTTAGCGGGTTTTGGAAAAGGATAAAATAATAACTCTACTAAAATACTGCCTATTGTAAAAAGGATCAGATATATCCTTATTTCTGTTAAACCACTCGCACTTAAGATAGTTGAAATAATAGTATATACGATAGCTAACGCTACCGGATAATATTTGTAATTCATATAGCCTCACCCTCTTATAGTAGCATAAATTGCAAATAATTCTGTTATTATTATTCCAGATACTAAAATTGTTAATTGATCAAGACCTATAGTAAAATTGAGTAATAGGCCCACTAAGACAATAATAGCAAAACTAATACCTAATGATAGACCGAATTTGCTCAGATTGTTAAGTTCACCTATATCGTCTTTATAGAGCGAGAGAAGTAAAGAATATCCGGGTAGGAACGTAATATACGGAAAACCTATTAGCATACGAATGATCATGAAAGAGTCGGATGGATATAGTAGAGTTAGAAGAAGTAATACTGATAAAATGTGGACCATTACTAGACTGAATTTAAAACCACCTTTGGTCTTATAGTTCTCTCTTATTATTTTTATTGCTTCTTCCTTAGAATAACCTTGTTTAATAAGTTCCTCAACTGCCTCTTCCACCGTCAATCCTATAAGCTCTTTGGTTATACTTTGAGTCATTACTATAAGCGAGTTGTTTAGATGGTATATAATCTTTTCCAAAACAATATGTCGCCAATATAAAAATGTAGATAAACTATATAGACAATATAATTTAAAATTATATTAGACCTACATAAATATCATTACTTAACATCCGTTTTATGTGAAAAAACCTTATAATACTGCGTTTAAATCTCTCTTATATTAATATCCTTTCTAGTAATTTACTTAATATTAGTTATTTTGAAGAAATCTGGTAGTTACCTTATATTCTTATAATTCCTATTTTCAATTTATAAAGACACATTAACTAGTAATTGTGTGAATACTCCAGTATACCTAAAAGAAGATGAAGAGATATCATAATAGTATAGAAAGAACTGAACCTTATACTGTCCTTGATCCTTTATGGAAAAAGGTATCAATTGCTCCCATTCACCTTTATATTGGACAATATTATAGTATGTGCCTATAGTAATATTGCTCGATGAGTTAACAAGGTAAACCTTAATCATGAATAACTCTGGTTTTCCCTCATAATTTTTTACCAAAACAATTACACTCGTATTTTCTCCCGGAATCAGACTCGTAGGATAGTTTCCTAGCGAGCCTTGAGCATTAAGTAGTAACATGATGGGGAATTGCTCTTTAGGCTGTACTTGGAGTACATAATACCCAAATGAGAAAAGACCGGCTAAAATTATCAGTCCTAGAAAAATACCGAGAAACATACTTGTATTACTATTCTTTTTAACGGACATAATTTTAGATCTTTTGTGGATGGAATACCATAAATTATTGTAAAAGTTTGTTATTTTATCTCTATATATAAGCACTACCATAGCGAAAATAGGCGGGATTAAGAACACTAAGTAGAAAAAATCATGGATAAGTTGGTATTGATGCTCATAAGCATAATATACTTCTTTATACTGTTGTATTAACTGCTGTAGATTTTGCTCCATCTTTACTCACTCTTGGCTTTTTAAATAAAAAGCTGATCGAATAACTTACTATTGATATATATATCATAAATGGCGAGAGAATAGTATATTTTGAAAATTTATATTGGCTACAAGTTTCCTTATTTACCTTAAGGTAAAGTCCTAGATAAGATAATAGCAATATAAGACTAAGAATAATGAAGTAATGTAGAAATATAGCTATGGCAATTACAATAACGCTTAGTAGAAATATAGCGACACGGCTTATTGAATCTTTTATTATCCACTTCTCACCCGTATAATAGTTATAAAGTTTTGCACCTTCAGCAGCTTCCATGTTCTGCTTAACGTAAGCCCTGATACTCTCTCTGTGGAAATGATATATCTTGTCTTCATAATTAACATAATAAGTATAACCTGCCCTCTTAAGTTTGAATAGTAGTTCATCCTCTTGCATATAGTTCATGTTCTCGTTGAAACCACCAACTTTTAGTACAGCGTCTCTTCTATAAATAGCTCCATTTGCAGTTGTAAACCCTTTGCATAGGTATGTGTCTATAACTTTTTGAATAAATTTAGATTCCGGTGGAGAAAAAACTTTCGTAAATACGACTCCTACTTTATTATCTTTTTCCATTATATTTACGGCATTTCTAACCCAACCTGGGGTCGCTATCATTGCATCGCTATCCAAGAAAGCAACGTACTTCCCTCTGGCTTCTAATATGCCCCTATTGTATGCTACCCCTCTTCCCCTTCTACTTTCGATGATTATTCTAATGTTGTATTTTGACGTAAATCGTTTCACAATATCTAGTGTTCCGTCGGTCGAATTTCCATCAACTACTATAATTTCGAAGTTGCTATAGTCAAGTTTATCGATAGACATAAGTGTATTCTCAATTGTTTTAGCTGAGTTTAGTGTCGGGATTACAATAGTAACCAATGGTTCTACGTTTCTGTCATTCATATTTCATATATTTAGATTTTAATAAGACGAAATATTTATCCATATCGCTCAACCTCTTCAAGTTTCATGAAGATTTATATTCCAAACATTTTATAGTATCACCGTCGATGATTAAAACACTTTATATTAACATAGGCGAACCCTCCCTTTCTGGTGCGACATCAACCATTGTTGAGCTCATTAAAAGATCGGAAAATTTCTCGATCAAGTTTGGGATCATAGAATTTTTAGGAAAAGGAGAAAGGGGACTTGTCGAAAATTACCCAGAATTAAAGGAACACTTAATCTATTATGAACTTATAAGAAAAAACTATGATCCTAAGACATTATTTGGTAAAAGCTATAGATTTTTATATAAATCAATCGCTTTAAGATCAATCGTCAGTAAAGTAGGTAAAGACTTTGATTTAATAGTAGGATATAGCTACAGAAGTAAATCAGTTAATTTAATTTTCGCAGAGCCTTTCATCCAATTTCCCTTATATAAGTTTTTATTGTCTCTAATAAAAATGTCTAATCCAATAGAAGGAACAGTGTGGTTTATAAATACTCTTAATTATTATTCTAGAATTAAAAAATCAGGGAAAAATATCTGCGCGGGCTCCATATTAAAGGATAAACTGGAAAAGGATTATGGAGTAACATGTATCCCATTAGAGCCACCTGCAGGCGTAGATATAGACCAGATTAGAAGAGCGACAGAGTCTGCAACTACTAAATATGATGCAATCCATGTGGCTAGACTCGGGTATATGAAAGGAACGCCGGATACAATCTATGTAATGAGAAAGTTAAAAGAATTAGGATATAACTCATTCGCCTTAATTGGTCCACAAGATTACCGTTTTAACCTTAACGACTACCTTAACGATACTGATAATATAGAATATTTAGGTAAAATAGAGGACAAATATAAGCTCTATAATTTAATGAGTTCTTCGAAGATCATGATCTACCCAACCTATATCGATTCATTTGGGATCGTCGTTGCCGAAACCTTAGCATCTGGCACTCCTGTCGTGACTTATAATATTCCAGCAATGCAAAAGTATTTTGGAGACTGCGAAGCGGTAAAATTAGCTGAAATAGGCAATAAGGAAGATCTATTGCGGAAAGCATTAATCTTACTTAATGACTATGAATACTACAAGAAAGTTGCTGTAGATTGCGGTACTAGATATTCATGGGATAATGTAGCATATTCATTTTCCCAGATCGTAAAAAATATTCTAAATTATAATTAGAGATTTATTATAAATTAAACGATTTTAATACCCTAAAATCACTTAACCCATACACGCAAACTAGTATAACCATTAGCGGCTAATTCCGCTATTTATTTTCGTCGATTAAATAACCTTGATATATTGGTATATTAATTACTTTATAGCTTATATTTTGGTATATAGATACTATAGCCAATGGTTTTCCTAAAGTATAATAATAACCGCGAAGAATGAGTCGCCAGTAATAGGAAATGTAATTAATAAAGAACGTAATTGAAGAAATTAATAAAGCAGATATGGATTATGAACTAATCTTGGTTGATAACTACAGCAAAGATAATACGTATGGCATTATGCAAAAGTTTGCTGGAGATAATGTAAGGGTGTTTAGGTATAAGGGAAGGAAAGGAGCTGCAAGGAATTTTGGGCTCCAACAGTCCAGTGGTAACTATGTTACGGAGTTGGATTCAGATCAAATGTATAATAACTTTGAGATATTTTTAGGAGATTATTTTAGAAAATACTCTTCTTTTGGAGTTAAAATAGGTAGAAGCTCGTTTCCAATTATAGCGCCAAGACATCTTCTAATTGAAGTTGGAGGATGGAGAAATTTCCAGTTCACTGAAGATTGGGATTTATAGTTTAGGTTAACAGATAATTGTAAATATCTATATTTACCAGGGTACAAGAACATATTCGGGGAACATATAAGGACGTATAAAAATGGTTAGCCTTTCTTTTTTAAAATAACACAGACAATACTAAAGTATAGGGACTTATATTCTGTTGGATTACCCGTTAATTTAACAGATGAGAAATCTAAAATTTTATATCATATTGGAAAAATACTATACTATATTAACGGAGAGAAAAGAATTACTTACAATTGCGTTGAATATATCCAAAGGCCTTTAGAGCCCTATACTGGATGGGGTGTTAATTGGGATCTACAATTTCACTATAATCTAATGAAATATGAAGAAGATATGTGCAATAATAAAGAAATATTTTCTGAGACTCTATCGTTGATGACAAACTATTTTCAAAAAAGTAAATATGTTTAAAACGTGATAAAAACGGTATTAGGTCGTTTTATTTACCACTTAATTTACAAGCTTAGAAACCGAATAAAAATGTTCTATCAACTATTACCTGATAGACTTTAAAGTCAAAAGTCAGCATGGTTTTCTTGGTATCTGAGAATTCAATTTAATATCATTAGCTTACTTTACCTTATATACTATAAAAAAGTATATTGATTATTAAAAAATTTAATCTCGTACATAGAGATTAACGTTAAGTATGGCATGATTAACAAGAACTAAATTTTAAATTTATTTTTTGAATCTTACATCTGATATAGTATTTGTTATATCCAATTATTTTATATAACTTAAAGTTTATATAATTAAAATTGGTTTAGAATATAGTTATTAATCATGAATGACGAAAATAATGTAGCTGTAACTTTTGTTATGTGGGGACTAGGTGGATCAGGAGGAGAACTGCTGATATACAAATTAGCGAATAGGCTTTTAAAAGATGGAATTTCTGTAGCTTTTGCTTCTATTGTAGGGTATGGATATAAGGAGAAAGAGCTAAGAAACTTTAATACATATGTAAGAATTCAACCTAAATTGCAGAGAATTTATTTCTCTCTGCAATATATACTAGAACATAAGGGAGTATTTACATTTCCTTTGCTAAAGCTTCTCTTTTTTATTAACACTCAAAATTTAAGTAAAATTGTAAGAGAAACAGGTGGAAAAAGGATCATAGCGACTTCTTTTTACACAGCAAAAGCTGCCCATAAGTGTGGTGGAAGGTATCACCTTGTTCAAGATACTTTTGAGATGTTTGCTAATGGTCCTGCGGCGAAATTTCGAAAATATGAGATGGAAAAAGCATTTTCATTACCCCTGACCAAGCTATGTGTTTCTAAGTATTTAATGGAAGAAGTCTATAAATATTCAAAAGATGTTATCTATATCGGTAATTTTATCTCGGACTCGTTTCATGAATGCCAAGCTGATATGCCATCAAATAGGAAACGTATAATTCTAACAATAGCTAGACCAGGGTATAATAAGGGTTTTGATATATTTGTTAAAGCTATGAACGAACTCCTAAAAAAGAGAAACGATTTTGAGATTCACGTAATAAACCATAAGGACTCACCCTTACCAATTCCCTTCAAGTATGTAGGACATGGAAGAGTGAGCGAAAAAGAGTTAATAAAATTGTATTCTTCAGCTTACATATTTGTTTTTCCGTCTAGAGCTGAAGGTCTAGGTCTACCGCCGTTAGAGGCAATGGCGTGTAAAACCCCAGTAGTGTTAACCGATAATGGAGGAAGCAGAGAATATGCTATTAATAGATATAACTCTATTATAGTTCCTAGAGAAGATTACAAAGGACTAGCTAACGCAGTATCAGAACTTCTTGATAATCCCGAGCTAGCCGATTATCTAGCAAAGAATGGAATAAATACTGTTAAGAATTACAGATTTAGCGATTTTTATTGTAGGTTTAGAAAGGCAGTTGAACTTTGATTTACTATAGAATTAAAGTTGGTTTATTATCTGAAATAGTTTTTTAACACTTAATTTTTATAAGTTACTATATCTAAAGCTAAGTACAAGATTATGAAAGTAGCATTATTCGCTTATGCTGGAGTAGATAGGAGTTGGAGTCTAGGTAGACTTACATACTTATTTTATACCGGACTTAATAGCCTCGGAGTAGATACATATTTGGTTTCCAAATACAATATAAACCAATCTGGGTTAAAATATATTAAGATAAAAAGATATCCCAAAATAGGTAAAAAAGACATTCTCACTGATGTATTTTCTACGTATTCTACGGTAAAGAAACTTAAACCCAACGTTTATCATCTACTATATCCTCATGTATCATCACTCCTTTCATTACCTTTCCCTTCATCTTACTCCAAAGTTCTTACAATTCATGATCTGAAACCATTAATAGTCAAAGAATTTCTTGATAGAAAAGAAAAAACAAATATATCAATTTTGAAGTTTTCGCTAATGTTTATCGATAGAGTAATAGCTATTTCTCGCTCAACAAAAGAGCAAATAGTTCAACTCCTAGGGGTTGATGAAGATAAAGTAAGCGTAGTTTACAACCCTTTAGATCCTATTTTTAGAAAATTAAACGAAGACGAAATAGTTGATATAAGACAAAAATATGGTAAATTTATCTTTAATCTCTCCCGCTTTGATAAGCTAAAAAATCCAGTAAACTTGATTAAATCATTTAAATATATAGCTTCTTGTGATGATAACATAAGACTTCTTATCGTAGGCGCTTTCTGGCACTACGGTAAAAGTTTAATTGAGAACGAATTAGGTAAATATAAGGATAGAGTGGATATAATAGAGAGAATTGAAAATGAGACCTTGGTAAAAATATATAATGCAAGTGAAGCATTTCTATTTCCTTCAATTTATGAAGGATTTGGTATGCCTATAATCGAAGCCATGGCATGCGGAACACCAGTAATAACTTCTAATAGATGGTCTATGAAAGAGCTGGCTGAGGGGGTAGGAGAGTTAGTCGAACCCGAAGACCCTGTAGACATCGCTGAGAAGACATGTAAAGTAATTAGTGATAAGGGCTATCGTGATCAGCTGGTGAAGAAAGGACTGGAAAAGGCTAAACAGTTTAACTATTTGGATCTTTCGAAAGAACTTTTAAATGTATACGAGATAACGGTAGGTAAAAAATAATGTCAGATGAATTAGAGAAATTTGGGAAGAATCTCCTCAATAACTATGTAAACTTATTGCAAGGTAGGTTCATTTCTCACGCGATAGGTGCTATAGGTAGCTTCCTTGTTATAAGGATATTACAGCCCCAACTTTACGGGGAACTCTCTATAGCGATGAGCTTCGTATACTTATTAAACATTGTAGGTAATTTGGGCGTGAATACTGCAGTTACTAAGTTTGTAGCTAAGTATAAGGTGGAGAGAATAGAGAATGCATATAAGGTCATATCTTCTGGAATGCTTTTTGACATAATATTCGGAGCAAGTTTATCGTTAATTGCATACTTCATATCCCCTTTATTTTTATTATATGTTTACAACAAGCCTGAAGTAATTCCATACGCCAAGTTTGCTAGTCTGTATCTGATCTTCTATTGGTCTTTTAGCTCTGTATTCTCAGGGCTTTTAGGATTAGAACTTACTAAAGATAATAGTAAACTGTGGATAATACATTATTCATCACAAACATTTTTCAGTATAAGCCTAGCTCTAATCTGGGATAAAATATATGGGGTAATATTAGGTTATGCTTTAGGATACGGCGCTGCCACAATTTACGGAGTTTTTCTGCTCATAAAACACCGCGTTTTAAACAGAACCACATTACCCTCTTTACTGTTTATAAAGGAAATGATAAAGTTTGGATTGCCTTTAATAGTGCCGTCGATTCTAAGCAACGTAGGAGGTGCCTACACAAATTCCATAATAAATCGTTTTTTAAGTATTATAGAACTGTCGAATATTAATGCAACTTCAAAAATAGGATATGTATTTGACACAATACTTAACCCTCTAAGTTATGCCATACAACCTATCTTAGCCAAAATAGATTACTCTCAAAGAGAAAGAATGGTAAACGTAATTAATGAACTTACTAAAGTAAACAGCATATCTCAAATTCCTTTAGTGTTTTTTGTAATAGGATTCTCGTACTCCATAATTGATATAATAGCGGGGCCCTCTTATACTTTAGCACCTCGTTACTTACAATTTTCTATGATATCACCTATTATTACCACACTTGTAGGTTTTCCTATACTAAATTCTGTCATACTATTTAGAGGAGATTCCAAGACAGTGTCTAAAATATCGTCCATAAATACTGTCTTCTATGCGATTTTATTAAGTGTTCTAATACCTTTATTAGGACCACTAGGATATTTTTTAAGTAGTTGGATTAGTTGGATTCCAGGCTATATTGTGGCGCTAATAAATGTAAAATCACTCTATCCTAATTATAAATTTCCCATTGGGACTATTTCGAGGATATACTTAATTCCGTCATTACTTTTCCTACCTTTTGTATTCATTCCTGTTCATTTGCCTTACTTGATCGTGGTCGGGTTAGGACTACTCTTTATTAATTATAAACTGTACTATAAAATAGGCCTTATCAGTAAAGGTGAAGCAAAACTATTAATCACAAGCATAGATAATTCTGGGCTCAGAGTAATTTCACCTTTAGTTAAGTTCATTCTATCCTAAAATTTCCTTATAAAGTTCTAAATAGCTGGGTAAGATCTTACTCCACCTAAAGTTTTCAGCCCAATCTCTTGCCCCTTTACTTAACTTATTATAAATGTCTTCATCATTAGCAATGGTAACAAGCACTTTAGCCAAAGACTCAGGATTATTCTCCGCCTTTAGACTAGCTATATTAGGTGGGGCAGCATAAAGTTGACCGCCTTCACCTATAATGACAGTAGGTTTTCCCATAGCCTCAGCCTCTACTAAAGTCAGTCCGAAGCCTTCATATGGACTTGGATTTACTAAGAACTTGCATTTTCTTAATAACTCTATTTTTTCTTCTTCCGAAACTTCTCCCTTATAATCTACATTAAGGTTATAGCGTTTTGAGTATTCAATAACTTTCCTTGCTAACCCGTTATCCGGACCAGCTAGAACTAGTTTATCTTTCAAGCCGGATATCTTGTATGCTTTTATTAAAGTCATTATATTTTTCTCTCTGCTTATCCTTCCCAAATAAAGAATGTAATCTCCTCTCTCACTATTTAAGTTATAATATTTATCATCTATTCCGTTAGGAATTAGATATGATGTAACGCCGAATTTTTCTTCTAAAAATTTTTGTTCGTGAGGTGTCATGGATACGACTTTGTAATTTTTAAACGTAGAACCCATGAACGTATCTATAATCTTATAGTATATATACGTCACAACCCCTACTTGTGAAGGGAGATAAAATGGAGAATGAGGTTGCAAGATCTTCCTATATTTTTCCTTAGCCAATTGGAAAACGTGAGGGTGACGCCATACATGAACATGAACTATATCTGGCTTTAAAGACCTCAAAGCTTCTTTTAATTTAGGAGAATAACTTCCATGACTCCAGCTGAAACTTACTGGAAGCCTCATAACAATTACTTTATTTACTTCATCTTTTTCTGAAAATACATTTTTAGAAAGTCTGTCCCTATTATAAGTTACCACATAAGTTTCAACCCCGTTTTGAACCATATACTCGGCTACTCTTTTTACTACGCTTTCGACACCGCCTTTCACCGGGTGGTAAAATGGAGAGACGTAAACTACCTTCAAGATCTTGTCTAATTTAACTATCCAGTTTATAAATCTTCTTATTTATTTACTAAATTCGATATTTTTACTCCAAGGAGAGTAACTAGCTCTGACTACAGAGTAGTTGATAAAAATCTATATATTTTTGCAGTAAATTAGCCTACTAATAAAATCCGACAGTTTAACGTAATCTACGCCCATCACTATCTTTAATACTTTACGTTCAACAAAAACTTATTTATTAGGTATTCAAAATTTTATACTCAAGAATAAGATGGATGAAATAACAATAGTTATTATCAATTATAATGGCCTTGAACTATTAAAAAAATATTTGCGTTCCGTTCTAGACACAGATTATCCGAATAAAGAAGTGGTAGTAGTAGACAACGGATCTAAGGATGGTAGCGTAGAATATTTAAAAAGCCTAGGTGTAAGGGTAATCCCTCTCGATAAGAATTATGGACCAGCGTATGCTAGAAATGTAGCGATTAAAACATTTAAGACAAAATATATGGCTTTTTTAGACAATGACGTATATACTCCAAAAGACTGGTTATTACCATTATATGAGGTCATTTCTAGTGATGAAAGAGTAGCTGCATGCCAGAGCCTATATACAGACTGGCCCTACGGAGAAGAACCCAGAGAAATACCGTGGTTCTCTACTGCAGCAGCTCTAACCAGGAGGGATTACATAGAAAAAGTAGGAGGTTTTGATGATTACTTGTTCTTTTATTGGGAAGACGCAGATTTGTCATGGAGATTGTACAGGGCTGGATACAAAGTTCTTATGGTACCTAAATCAAAAGTGCTTCATGAAGTTCACGGCACTTTCAAAAAACTTCCATCGCCTTTTACATCATACCTTTTAATGAGAAACCAATTATTGTTACTCCTCTCTTACTATAACACTGAAGAGTTACTCACACTATTTCCTTTTATCCTAACTGCTCGATTTATATCCGCCTTTAGACCCCCAAACCGAAAAGCTAAGTTAAAAGGTATCTTTTCTGCCCTGGCTAATATTAACTATGTAATAAATAAGAGAAAACAGATTAGGGAAATAGAAAAGGTAAAAGAAAACACTTTCCTTAATCTATTGGGAGACGAAATCTTTGGATATCCAGAGATGAAATCTATTAGAGAAGCCATATCTAAAAGAGTAGTGCAAAGAATTAGGTAATAGAATATGGTATCACTAAGTATTATAGTTGTAAACGTAAAAGGAAAAGATAAATTTCCCAAGCTATACGAGTCGTTATTAAAATCCAGGTTTAAGGACTTTGAAGTGATAGTGATTGACATCATCGATAACGGCTTTAATGACATTAGATTTAGGAATGTAAAAATAGAAAAAGATAGAGGACTAGCATATTGTAGAAATATCGGAGTAAAATATTCAATGGGTAAATTCTTATTATTTCTAGATAATGACACAGAAATAATGCCAGATACACTAGAAAAGTTTATGTCGTATATATCTGAGAGACCTAATGAAATAGTACAGTTAAAATTAGTGAGAGAAGACGGTACTTTAGACGCTACCGGGGGGCTGATAGATAATTTAGCCTATCCTCATGAACTCAACAGAGGATTAAGTGAAAATAGCGTAAACGAGATAATCGAAGTGCTATACGCTAAAGGCGCTGCGATAGGAATGAGCAGAGATGTATTCAATTTAGTTGGTGGATACGACGAGGAATACTTCTACGGTTATGATGAAACAGATCTTTGCTTTAGGGCATGGAAAAGAGGTATAAGAGTCGTCTTTTACCCCTTCGCAAAAGTAATTCACCACGAGCACGGATCTTTTTCTTTAGATGAAAAGAAAAGATTATATAGGCTAACATACTTCTTGGAAAGCAGAAGAATCTATTTTTTTCTAAAGAATTTTTCTTCGGCATACGTTATTAAGAATTATCCTAAGCTGGCCATCGTTTTTGTTGGCAGTATATTTTTAGACATCTTGAAAAGAAAAGATCCAATAGCAGCTAAGGCAAAGATAAAGGCATCAATATGGGTCTTATCTAGGATCCCTCTGCTAATCAAGAAAAGATTATCGGAAAGGCCTAGTAAGGTTATATACGACGAGAGCTACCTAATAAGTAAGGGGCTAATTAAAAAACATTAAAATGATATCTGTTGTCTTCCTAAATGACAGTTCTGGCTATAGGAAATAGCATATAATAGAGTCCTGTAGTTCTTTATATTTTTAGCGTACTAACCCAATATATCTCCCGCGTGAATCTGTTTATTCTAAATTACTAATAAAGAGCATCTAATTTAGATCTTAGTCAGAATCAAATTAATAGCTGATTATTGTTAATTAGTTAGTAATGCAAATAATGATATCCGTAATAACAGTAGATTTTAGAAGACAGAAATACATAATAGATGCAGTCACTTCAGCATTAAACCAGACTTTAAACAGATCAGAATATGAAATAATAGTAGCTAAGGCCTATAATAATGACTATATAGATAAGTTCCTTGAAGAAAATGGAGTAATATCAGTAACTGAAGTTAAACCATTAAATAGATCGTTTATAGCGAAGGCCATAGACATAGCTAAAGGTGAAATTTTATGCTTTCTGGACGACGATGATCTTTTCTTGAGCGAAAAGTTGGAAACTGTACTTAATTACTTTAGTAAGTATGAAAATCTAGGCTATATTAAGCACGCAAATTACGGATTTATAAATAATGATATCCCTACTCGGATTCCAAAGGAAAAGAATTACAATGAAATATATATTAAAAATTGTGAGAAAAAGAAGAAATTTACAGAACTTATGAGATATCAACCAGACGGAAATAGCAGTTCAATTTGCATAAGAAGAGATGCTATAACTAAATACTCTAATCTACTTCGTGAGATTAACTACGGAATCGATTCATTTTATTTCTACTCTGCTTTAGCCTCTGAATATGATTTATTGGTTACACCCAAAATTCTTGCACTCAGAAGATATCATTCTGAGAATACTACGGCTATTTTCCCTACAGATTTTGAATCATGGCTTGAGAAAAGAAAGAAATTCGTGCAAGGCTATATTAGTTCCCTAGAAATAATAAGAAAGAAAATAGCCGATCAGAAACCTTTCTCAGACTATTTAGCTAGGCAAATTTCACTGCATAGGATATACCTGAGTATGTTACCTGGATCTGAAGTTAAGCCTAAGTTTGTGGATTATATAGAATGGATAAAGATGTATAAAAAAGATATAAAGGGGTGGATTGCAGCTCTCGTTACAATAAGTTCGGAGAATATTAAAATGAAATATATTATGAGACAATACGAGAAAGAGTTAAGAAGTGTAAATAGTTAATCTTTTTCAGAATCTATCTACAATGTTAATAGTCTTGCTTTAGGCAGAAAATATTTTAAAATGTATTTTTATTGAACTACTAGATAGGATTGCAAAAAATACGGTTTATAATGATGGACAGTATCTACCCCCAAAGGGGAGGTATACATGAGCAAGTTTACTTAAACTTAAGAGAATTACAAAGAAGAAATATAGATGCAAAAATAATATCTTACTCTGAAAGGAGAGCTGAAGAGCCAGGGAAAAAGCTACTATGGCTCAGACAACTCTCTCCGTTCTTTTTAAAGAAGATAATTAAGGAGGATCCTAATATTATAATCTCAGAGACTGCATGGCCTATTCTTCCAAGCCTTATATCATCAAAACTTTCCGGAGCCAAATGTATATTACACCTTCACTCGTTAGAATCTATACAAGATGTAGGTTTGACTAAAATAGGAAAAAGAATTATAAGGATTTTTGAAGGTCTTTCAAAAAAATGCGATGCAATTCTAGTACCTTCGAAAGTAGAGTTAAATCTATTGAGAGGACAGGGTATAGATAAAGAGAAAATTTTCGTTTATCCTAACGTAATTGACGTTGAAGCCTTTAACTCCTATAAACCGGCCCAATTAAATCACCCTGCTGTAGTATTCGTAGGGGGAATGGGTTATCCGCCTAATAGAGAAGCAGCACAAATGATTACTAAGATAGCCGAAATTGTTAATAGAAAATTGAATGGTAAGAATAAAGTTAACTTTTATCTAGTAGGACCTTCTCCTCCACCCGTCTCTCCTCCGGTATACGCTACAGGCTATGTGGAGTCCACTGTACCGTATATACTAGGGGCCGATATTTGCGTAGCGCCAATAAAGAGAGGCGGAGGAGTAAAGTTGAAAGTCTTGGAGTACATGGCTTCAGGTAAGCCTATAATAGCAACGAAGAAGGCTATAGAAGGTATTGATGATATTTGTTATGTTAATGCGGAAACAGAGGAAGAGTTTGCTGAAAAGATAATTAGTATTATTAATGACGATAACGAGATTGAGAGGTTTAAAGCTAATAAAGAAATAGTTGCTAAGAACCACTCTCCTAAAACAGCTATAGATTTACTCCTTAAAATAATAGATGATCTCAATAGGGGCAAGCTACGCTAAATACTACTATTACTTGGTTGATAATTCTATTGCTTAAATTAATTGTAGTTAGTAATGATAGATATCTAGATGAATTTTTCTTTCTGGCAATATTTTTATATTTAATAGCTATAGCAATATTTAATTTATTTGAATCAGATTAATCTAACTCCCTTTTTATTCTACTGTGGTAACCTATTTATTACTATTTCAAAGATACATTTTAGAGTATTAATTTGACATAGTCTTTTATTTATCACGACAATTTCAATTAGTTTAAATTGGTTATAATCTATTAGATCTAATTAGTCAGCCTTAGTATTAGATAGTAATTGATAAAGAGAGAAGTTTATATATCACATCCTGATAGTAATACAAAGAGAAGCTAATGTCAACAGAAAATAGCAATAACAACATAGTAGGAAAGGAAATTAAAAAAGAGAATATAAATGATCTAGTAACTGTAGTTTTATGCACTTTAAATGAGGAGGAAGCAATCGGTAAAGTTATTGACGACTTAAAGAAGGAAGGGTTTAATAACATATTAGTTATTGACGGTTACTCGACTGATAAAACTGCTGAAATAGCTGAGTCTAAAGGCGCTAGAGTTATCTATCAGCACTGGGAGGGTAAGACGGGTGCAGTTAAGACGGCACTCGATTATGTGGATACACCTTTTGTAGCATTTCTTGACGCTGATGGCAGTTATCCTCCTTCGGAACTTCATAAATTACTAGCACATGCACAGAAACACGTAGAAGTAATTGGAAAAAGGTCAGAAAAGAATATATCATTTATTCATAGAATAGGGAATAGAATAATAAATAGACTATTCCAATTCTTATTCTCAGCTGATGTAGGAGATGTTTTATCAGGAATGTATGTTCTGAACACTAATATAGCTAAGACATTAAGCCTAAGTTCAAAGAGATTCGAAGTGGAAGTAGAAATAGCTTCACAGATGGTAAGAAAAGGTAAGGTAACCTACGTACCAATAAGATATGAAAAGAGGATAGGTAAATCAAAGTTAAACGGGTTCAAAGACGGATTAAAGATAGTACTACATATGCTGAAGTTGGCATGGATTTATAATCCGTTTTTAGTATACTCACTAATAATTTCTCTACTTATAATACCAGGTTTAGCCACTATGGGATATGTTATGCTAGAGTATATGTTACGCGGGATTTTCCACAGTGGATATGCTCTAATGGGCGTAATGTTTATCCTTCTTGGAATAAATGGATTCTTTATGGCGGGACTTGCATCTCAGCTTAATAAAATACAGATTGAAATAGAGAATAAATACCATAAAAATAGTAGTAATATATAATATATTTTTAAGCCTTATATTTTATATTCACTTATATAATAATTAAAACTTTTAAAGTTATACCATCAGAACAGAAAAAATCTCTTCAAAAGAAAAATTTAAAATTTATTAAGATTAATATTTTCTTACAATTCAGTAAAAAATCTGCGTATATAAGTTTTCATCTAACGCTAGAATGTGGACATAATGTCATCATTAGGGTATAAATTTATTAATTAATGAAAGCCTCTATAGAGAGAAGATGCTAAGAAAAGGTTTTATATGTCCTAATGTGAATATAGAATATAAACACCATAGTGATGACACTACGATGAAGTTAATTTATAAATAAACACATAATAAGATTATATGTATTGCAAGTGGCATTTTACGCAAAATCATCACGTCTGATATGTTTTACTGTCATAGATATTTGATACTATACACTTCATGATCAAGACTTGAAACTCTAAAAAATTTAACATAAAATAGGTATAAGTACGACCATAAGTGTTTAGGGTAATATATAACCACCAGGGTTTTCAATAAATGGTATTGCGGAGTACTACTATTAATCATATATATAGAAGTTATTAGACTTTCTCATCGCTCTAAATAGAGGCGGTTTCCCTCATTAATTCGGGCTAACATTTCTCATCTGAGGGCAGTCTAGAAGCTCAGAGAACCTCCTTTCACTCAAGTTCATGACAGCGATAACGTCCCTATCATTCTCGTAACTGCATTAACACGGAAAACCGATGACGAGAAACTTCCCTCATCATCCTCTTAGGACATTTTCCTTGAAGGCCTCAGGCTAAAGACTTCCGCTCATAAACCTCATCGAGACGCTTAGAGATCCAAACATAATGGGAATCATCTTTACCCACTACGACTTCATTCGTGTTTATGTGCATGACTACACACCCTTTCGGCTCAACTTTCTCTCTCTCCTCCTCAAAAGTGACCTTGAGGAAAGCACACCCGTCCTTGATGACTAGTCTACCTCCTTCATCTTCCAGCCCAAGTGCTCCTTAAGGTTCACCGGGTAGCCTAGGATTAGGAGTTCACCGACACCAGCAATCCTAGCACTCGTCCCCTCTAAGTCCACGTTATAACTTAACCTAGATGTTAGCCAGATTTACGTTTTATACACTCTAGGGAAACCGACCTCTTCTCGGGTTTATTATACCAACCCTTGTAGATTGATAATACATCACGATAACAGTCCTCAGCTATCTTTGAAGGAAGCTTGTACTCACTCCTTAACTCGTAGTATAACTCCTCGTGGACTTTTCCGATAACTCAGCTCATATTAGGGTCCTTAACGTTCTCTCTCAACCAAAATAAGACCCACCTTAACGCTTTCACATAGTTATTAACAAGTACTAGGAGGGAGTCTGATAAACCAATCTTCATAGAAACTGTGGCTCTGATTAGTTTTTCCCCTCCTAGCCATTGAATTATCGTTAGAAAAAAGGCGTATTTAAATGTTCATCATCCTAGCCCTAAAAAGGCGAGACTTTTTTTATATAAGGTAATTTAACGTCCGACCGTATAACATACAGCAGCTATCATAACTCATTCGTTCTTGACGCACATTAGCACAGATTCAGTTCTTTAAACTTCTTCGCAGCTATCACAAAAATTACTATGACTATTAAATATATAGTAGTTAAGTTACGAGCTTTCTTATTGATTCAATATAATTATCTATTGTACCTAAATCGTAAACTATATCTACTTTTATTGCCTTAAACTTCTTACCTTTTCTTATTAGACCTTTTATGCCGTCAGTCAGTTGGAGTTCATCATTATACTTAACTTGTTTTAATTCACCAAAGATATCCTTGTCAAAAATATAGTACGGAACTATAACTAAATTAGATTTGGGTTCCTTTGGCTTTTCTTCAACATCGATAACAAATCCTTCATCATCAACAACTACTACACCATAAGGTCTTGGATCCCGGACAGTGGTAACTAAAAATGAATTAACAACCATAGAAGATATAGGTATTGTAGATAGAATAGTATCCGCAGCAACTACTAGAAATTCTCCCTGGACGAAGGGTTCTGCCCTTAACACCGCGTCACCAAAACCTCTAGGTTCTGGCTGGTTAACAAAGGCTATTCTACTATCCTCTATTTTCCGATAAAATTGCCTTAAGTAATCTGCTTGGTTTACCTTACCCTTAGATTCGAGATAATTAATAAAGTCGTAGTCAGGCGTAAAGTGATCCTCAATAACTCTCTTACCTCTTCCGACTACTATTATGAAATCCCTTATTCCGATATCGTATAGTTGCTCAAAAATAATTTGAATTATAGGCTTAAATTGCCCCTTAAAGGGAATAGGAAACATTTCCTTAGGAATTTCTTTAGATGCAGGAAGCAATCTAGTTCCAAGACCAGCTGCAGTAATTACTGCATGAATATTAATCACCCCTATATAGTCCTATTGCCCTGAACTTCTTTCTTGACATCTTGTTGGGGTCAAGGACTCTTCTTCCATCTAGCACAGCCTTATCTTGAAGCATTTGTTCTATTCCTCTGAACTCCTCCCACTCTGTAGCTATTATCACGCCATCTGCCACCTTTACACACTCTTCTTTACTGCCCACCATTTTTACTAAAGATGTTTTAGCCTTGGGATCGTATGCCAAGACATTTGCCCCCTCATCAGACAATAGTTTAGCGATTTTTAGTCCTACACTTTCCCTAGTATCATCCGTATTGGGCTTAAAAGCAATGCCTAAAATACAGACTGTTTTACTATTAAGACCACCTAATAGCTCTTTCATTATCTTTACTGCCCTTTTAGGCCTTTCTTCGTTAACTTTTATAGTAGCTTCTATAATCTTTAACTCCTCTCCCAGCTCTCTAGCAAATGACACAAAGGCTAGAGTATCCTTGGGAAAACATGAACCCCCGTAACCTAAGCCAGCATTTAAGAAATAAGGGGCTATCCTCTTATCTAGTCCTATAGCCTTAGCAATAGTATTGACATCACAGTTGGGTATCACCTCACATAGGTTTGCAATTTCATTGATAAATGAAATTTTAGTCGCTAAGAAAGAGTTAGCAGCGTACTTGATCATTTCAGCTTCTTCAATGGAAGTCCTTAAAACAGTACTCTTTGTAAATGACCATAAGTTCTCGATCATATCTCCTGAGGCTTTATTGTCGCTCCCGATCACTATTCTGTCTGGCTTGGCGGTGTCTACCACAGCGTTTCCTTCCCTTAGAAACTCCGGGTTAGACACTACTTCCCTTTCTACTATCTGTTTTACTTTTCTACTTGTACCGGGGACTACAGTACTTTTAACGACTACAATAGTATCTCTCTTAAGATAAGGTTTCATAGCCTTAGCAGCGTCTAAGACATAACCTATATAGTTTTTCCCTTCTACAGTAGGGGTGGCAACTGTAATAAAAACAACGTCCGCCTCCTTTAACATTGAATAATCCGTGGTAAATGTAAATCTCTCTTTATTTTTTTGGAGAAGTTCGTCTAAACCTGGTTCATAGATGGGGGAACGATTACACTGCAGACCTTTAACCTTATTTTGGTCGATGTCAACTCCGACTATTTCATGCCCTTGATCTGCTAGCACTGCGCCCGTAACTAATCCTACAACACCTAAGCCCACAATACCTATCTTCATTGTAATACACCCTTAAACCAGTTAATAGTAAGTTTTAACCCTTCCTCGAGAGATACTTGTGGATACCAGTCTAGTTTCTCTTTAGCCCTAGTTATATCTGCCGCTCTTCTAGGTGGATCATCGGGTCTAGGGGGAAGGAATTTTATTTTGGATTTACTATCGGTGAGCTTTATTATCATTTTAGCTAAATCAACGATTTTTGTTTCTTTGTCGGAACCTATATTAAATACTTCTCCTGCTAATTCGTCTTTGTATATTAACTTTTTTGTAGCCTCAACCCAGTCTGATATATATAGAAATGCTCTGGTTTGATTTCCATCTCCGAACACTGTCAGATCCTCTCCTTTCAGTGCTTGGTAAATAAACCTTGAAACTACTCTACCATATGTTCCATCTTCTCTAAGGCCGGGGCCGTACACGTTAAAAGGCCTCTGAATTCTTGTATCCAGCTTATATTGCCTATAGTAGGCCATTATCAAGGCTTCTGAGAACCTCTTACTCTCGTCGTAACAACTCCTTATACCTATCGGATTTACATAACCCCAATAGGTCTCTGGAGTCGGAATTATCGAAGCGGAACCATATACTTCAGATGAAGAAGTATAAACAAACCTTGCGTTACTCTTTCTCGCTATTTCGAGCATTCTATAAGTACCTAAAGAGTTTGACAAGGCCGTATCTACTGGATGCTGTATATAGTCTTCTGGTGAGGGTCTAGCAGCTAAATGAATAACAATATCGTACTTTTTATCTGTATCAAATTCTTCAACTTTTTTCTTAATAAATTCTACATCCCTTCGTATGTCAAAATATTTCGCGGTTGATAGATCATCAACTATTGTTATTTCTTCTCCTTCTTCCAATAATGCTTTTGTCAGATGAAAACCTAAGAATCCTGCTCCTCCACTTATAAGTATTTTCATTAACAATTTCTATCTTTGACAAAATATAAACCTATCTGGTTGTAAAATTGGAGCGTACACTTTTCAATGTTCAAATGAGAGTGGACAACAATTTAGTTAATCTGAAATAAATTATATTAAATGTCATTTCTCTATTTAAAGATACAAGAAAAACTCCCTTTAAAGAAGAGCTACGTAATACTTTTTTAGGGTGAGCACGGGAGTAATACTTGAGGTGAGAACATGGGGACTAGGTGGAAAGTCCCCGTGCTCACCCAAATAACCCTAATGGGGTATATTAACCTTAACCCGAGGTTTTACCCGAGAGAAACAATAGCTCACGCCCTTGCCGAGTACTTAGCAGGGCTCTCCTCATGGAGGACACACCTACCCCACTCAACACTGCTCTACTATTTCAGGAGGTTGAGCTACGTGAAGTACGTCGTCCCCTTGAGCGGGGGATACGCCATTGACGAGACTGAGGTGAGGGCTGTAAAGGGCGAATACTACTACGTGTGGGTGGTTAGGGACGTTAATACCAAGGCTATACCCTTCTTCATGGTCACCAGCTTGAGGAGCGGTGTACACGTACTCGTTGTGCTCGCAAGCATGGGTGGGGTCGAAGAGGAGGCGAGGAGGGTATTTAACGTGAGGGTCGACAAGGTCGTCTACCTGCACGACGGTGCTACAGTATATAACGCTTTCTCGTGGCTTAATGTGGAGCACAAGAGGGTGAAGTTCGGGGAAAGGGATTATGCGGAGCAGGGGTTCAGGAGTTTGAAGCATAGGTTGTCGCCCATGGACTCCCACTTCCCTTGGGACGCGAGTAAGTACACGTTGGTGAGGTGGTTGTCTGTGTTTTTCCTGGTGTATAATGTGCTTTACGCTCCTGTGTATTTGTTAGGCAAGGGGGTGATGATAAATGTAAATATTTCAAATTAATGAAATTGTTGACCACACTCGTTCAAATTGTGAGATGGAAAAAGAAGACGAAGTTTTAAACTACTATTTATGCATGATGCTTTCTTGTGGGATTATCACATGCTGTCTGTACATTTCTAAGTCACTAATGATCTTCTGCCTAACTTTTGCAGAGAATAAATCCAGCATATAATATCTGTAAGGAACTTCTATGTGAGGAGCGGTGTATATATCTATAGTCATATTTAAGGTATTAGCGAGTTTTTTAGCTGTCACATAGGCTTCTTTAATCTTCTTAGGTGACGCTAGAGGTTTATTAAGCGTTTTCCTTACATATTCTTTAATGTAATTAGAGTAATAAAATAATGGAAGAAATTTCTTAAACTTTGAGTTGGATTTCATTAAGAATAGAAACATAGATGTTATAATGAATTTATCGCTTAAATCTATTGGAGTATTTGCTCTGCCTTTATGATACCCAGTTTCGATGGGGTAGTATTTTACTGTATAACCGTTAGCATACAGTTCTAACCCTAGTACGTTAGAATCAAAATATAAAAGAGGAACTTCTCTAAATATGAATCCTCTCTTTCGTGGAAAATCTGCCCTTATTATCATCATAGCTCCAGTTACGTATGTAACATATGATTCCTTATAGGGATCCTTAACTAAGTGCAGCCTAATTACGGCTCCGTTATCTGCTATAAATCGTCCTGTATCAATTCTATTCTTATCTGTTCTAATAATGCCTTGTGCCGCACCTACGTTAGGATCTCTTTCCATTAACTCGACTAAATTCCTCGCCATGTCGCTATTAGGAACAGCGTCTGGGTTAACAGTTATGAAATATTTTGATTCATTAGAAGAGTATCTAAACGCTAAATTATTCCCGCCGTTAAAATAGGTGTTTTTTTCAGATCTTATTAATTTAAACCTATTATCCCCATTTATGAAACCAGATAATATCTTGTAAGTATTGTCCTTAGAAGCGTTATCAACTAAAATTACTTCGTAATCAGGGTAATCTAAGTTTTTTAGAGCTTTAAGATGTTCAAGAAGAAGATCGCCCTCTTTTTCAGAGTTATAATATACGACGAAAATCGAAATCTTAGGGTGCATAAAGAATTTCCCTATATTCCTATTTTAAGGTTTTTCCAGATTTATTCCCATAAAACTACCTATAATTCTATCCGATTGACCTAAAATAAGTGTAGGAAAACGATACTTAATAGAGTTTATATAAGCTTATTCATCAGTTTCCTATTCAGGTAGTTCCTGAACTCAACACTATTTTCGCCATATTTGGTGAGATATGAAAAACACGTTGAACAAACTTGTTTATTATTGTACTGGTTTGACGCTGGATCACCGCAAAAATAACACTTATCCCTAGGTATTTGAAGAGGGACAATCTTTGCTCTAGAAATTAACTCATCTGCTACGTTCTTATATCTAACAACAGTACCTACTTTGTTTTTAATCTCTTCCTCTACATTTACCGGAGTAACCGTAGGACTCTCGTTAGTAGGAACATAGATATGGATTATAGTAATTGGTTCATTGCTTCTCACATATTTAAAGTGAGCGTAATTTTTTCCCTCTTTTTCACTCTTAATTACCTCTACTTTGTTAAGTTCTACTTCTTCTTCTTTTCCGTCATCATATATAATTCTCACTTTCATTACCTAATATTTGAGAAGGTCAGATAAAAATTTTCTCACTATCACGAAATTACTAAGTACTAGGTATTACCTAAAATTAATATCTTAAATTAGCCTAATCAAGTGAACCCTGCTATATTCCGAATTAACATAATCTGATGTACTTAATACGTTATCTTATTTACTTGCATTATAGCAGGAGTCGTAATAGCCTTTATCTCTTTCCTTAAATCAGTATCCCTTGGTTGGAATCTAGTCATCAAAATCCTATCCTGCGAGAGGTTCAAGTACCTTTTAAGATTTTTCTATTTGTCTTAGCAAGCATAGTATTTTATACTCAGTCAGGTACTAAAGGTCAAGTCTATCGTCGGGGATACGTACTTAAAGCTACTGTTACCCGTTATAGGCTGACCGAATATAGCTGCTAATTTTTTGGATAATACGAAAAACTAGTAAGATGGAAAACAATGAAGTTATAATTTTAATCATATAGAATGTTAACATGTATTTGCTACGAAAACCTGTACCACCTTCCAGTTAAGTCACATTACTTAATTCATTCATATAGGATTAATAATATAATAGAAATTTAATACTTGTTGTATTATATATCTTATCTTATATAACAGTTATTGTATAGGTATATCGCGGAAGATTTTAAATATAACGAAAAAATTTAAGATGTATACCTCATATATACTATTATAAAACGCGATTTTATTAAAAAGTTTTTAACCAGTTAATTTGTATAAAAAATAGAGAGTCTATATTATTCCAAATCCTCACGCACATCCAATTAGTGAAATAAAACTTTTTACGAATAGTTAGTAATACTACTTTATGAAAAATGGGAAAACGAGGGACTTAAGCAATCCTACCCTTACACTGTTTATAATAACCGCATTGCTCTTACTGCCCACGAGTTTGTCTGCAACAGCTCAAATATCAGCCTCATTAAGCGCAACATTTATAGAAGCCTCACAGAGTAGTATAAGTGGGAAAAACATCTTCTACTTGGTAATAAACGCCCAAGGTAGTACTAGCTTATCTGGGTCGTATACTATAAACTCGATTTCAACACAGTTGAGCGGGTACGATATACCTTCTTACTCTCCTGAAAATGGCGTGATAGTGTCAAAACCCTTTGCCTTAAATAATAGTGTCTATTTTATTTACGCAGCAGGTGTTACTTCTATAAATCCTTCCAGTCCTGCTATTAAGAGTGCGTACCTTGCTTGCGTAAGTTATCAAGATGGGGTTTGGAGTAATTTTCACAACATAATTAACAGCGGCTTCACTGAAGCCTTCTGCATATATCAAGGTTATATCTACGCTATATGGTATACTAGTATAACTTCTGACACGCCATACCTCGTCATTATCACACTAACTGGTCAAGTAGTTTATAACAAGACCTTACCTATTAATAACGTAGTTTCGGTCTCAGTCCTCTCTAAAGACTTAATCACTATAGCTAATTCCACTAGCAAACTGGCATTACTTCAACTGGGGAGCGGTAGTATATCCTCTGCATCTTTACCGCCTGAGGACATTTTTGTCCTGAACCTGACCGCGGGAAGTATAGAGCAAGTACCTACTTATCAAGGTTTATATCCTACATCGTTTGACGTAGTTAATAACCAGACTATACTACTAGTATATACGTCCAGCGATTATTCCTATCTGGCAGAGTATAACGTAGAAAATAGCAGTGTGTATAACGTTAAAGAACTCCAAGGTACAGCTACAGCTAGTTACTATAGAGGCCTTGTAGTAGTAAGTTCCATATATAGGAGTGGCCAAGCAGAAGTAACCTACTATAACTATGTCTTTAAACTGAAAGACTGGTCTACGCTCTACACCAGCAGTGGGTCCACGTCTGCTCCGAGCATTTCCTTGAGTCTGGCTGAAGCCATAGAAGGGACTTCTAACCTATATTTATTTGTAGTCAAGGTCAACGGGCAGATCTCTTCTCTCTTTCCACCGGCTTACGAAATCTCTTCAACTCCTTCCCTCATATATATCGGAGGAGTCCCTCAACCTTTCACTATAAACGTACAGCAGTTCCACTATAGCGGGTATACAGTAGTGGTCTTGACTTGGGCGGAAAAAGTCCCTTCGACTTACTTAGTATTTCTTAATAATACTTTCTTTGGGTCTACCTCTGACACGATCTATTACCTTAATATAACCAAGAACGAGACAGTGTTACTTACAGTAGAAGCACAGAACGCTCTCGGGAGTATTAATGAAAGTAAAGTGATTTCAGTTAACGTGTATACCTCTGTGACCCATTCGGTAACTACTACATCTTCATCTCCGACTATGACAAGCTCATCAAGACAACCTGAGCCAACACCATCACCGACATATACTCAGACCTATTCTACTAACGCCATTAATGAAACTTCTTCCTCTAGATTAACTAACGTAAGCAAGACAGAGTCTTCAATTATTCCAAGCTCATCTGGTATACCTTCCTCAAGTATTTACATAGCTTCATTAGCAATTATAGCCTTAGTCGCTATTATTTTAATAATTCTTCTAAGAGTTAAAAAGTAAGAAAAGAAAATTTTACTCGGTTAGTATTCATTCAAAAAATCATGGTTAGCTGTTCATTACTAGAACACTTACATACTACTTATACTCCATTCTATGTTGAGTCCTTTAGAGTTCTACACCTTAATCGTATAGTAGTTTAGGGAAATTACCTTACCATAAAAAATAATCGTGTCTAGTCATAAACTTAATGAATATCATTAATTTTACTACTTATTCTCATCGTTTATTGTAAAAAATTTCAATTAATAAGGATTTCTATCATATATTTTTAACGTAATGTAAAAATATAAAATCCTTTAGCCCCTAACAAACTGTAAAAATATATTAGACCTAAGGGTTTTTAGGTAATAAAATGTTGTCGAGTCAACATTTAAATGCCGACTCTAATCCCTTATGACTAAATAGATCAACCCATGTGACAGGGTTAGTTCTTGCCTTTTAAGCCTAGAAGGAGTATAAATCACATCACTAACCTGGGTCTGCTCCCTGTTATATGCCACATGCCTATGAAAGGGATCAGACCTAGCACTAACCTCTTTTTATCCCATACTACTTTCATTAAGACTTCTGCCATAGCTGTATAATAGTTATCCCTTATCCTGCTCACTATTTCATCCAGACTCTTCCTATCTCCATAAATTGAGGCATTAATCAACTCAACCAATAGTCTTTCAAGAGAATCTAACGGGTTTTTTTCTACAACTTGTTTAGCTATAACGTTAAAGAAAGGTTGCTTATTATCATAGCCTAAAAGTATTAGACTACCTAGATATATAGCCAGGTCGATAGAAGTCCCTGATATTATTGTTTCCTCTAGGTTATTATAGAGGATTACGTTAGCTAAGTTACAAACTATATCAATTGCCCCCTTAATATCAGAACTCTTGACTTGTGAGCATAAGCCCCTCAGTTCCATGGCGTCCCGTAGTATTGTCTTGTACTCATATTTTTCACCCTTAGCAATGCTTTTCATAATTCTAAGTTGGTACATCTTTAAGAGGTCCATACAGTCCTCATCAACGTATTCACCCTTCTTTACGTTGCTCATTACTTCATTGAACCAGTCGTTACTTAACTTCTCTACCAGCTCGATAGTAGTCTTTACAGACTCTGACTTGGGGTGAGTTAACAATAATGTATAACCGATTCCTGCATCAAGCCTCCTTTTCAGCGAGGCCAAGTATTTATAAATTACTGCTACATTGGACGTCGGTATCGTCATCAAAAAGTCCGAGAGAATTAACGCCTCTTCCTTACTAATTTCCACTTCCTTTACTCTGACAGCATTTCTCCTGAATTTCTCGTACAGTAAAGCCAACTTTACCACGTCTTTATTAGAGAGGGCATAGTCTGCTAATATCCCATATACTAGGGTAGCCTTTAACGGGTCTCGGATTTCTAAACTCTCCAGACCCCCTTTCTTGTACTTAACTATTGAAAGCGGGAAAATAGCGTACTCGTCGTTGAGTTGCCTCAGTACCTCTTCTACTTGTTCGTCATCTTCGTCCATAAGGTAGTAAAATGATACGACTGAAAATAGGTGGGAGAACAGCTTGTTCTCTCTAGCTCTCTTAACTAAATCAGGTATTATACTCTTTATCCAATCAGTCCTACCTCCTTTAGAAGCGGAAACTGCTATCTGCACGGCAGACTCTACACAGTCTTGCGGGGAGTTCTCATTACTTAGTATAATTTTAATGTCAGATAAGAGCTTATAAGGGGCTAAAAGCGCGTCTTCGATAACCTCGTCTACCTCACCGCTATTAACCTTGTCCCTGAAGACCGATAATCTCGTCTTTAGTGATAAACATGTTTTTTCTACTTCTCCTGCCGTATTTTCCAATAGAACCGGCATCAATTCTTCTAATACTTCCTTAATTAACTTGTTTACTCTTTTCCTAGACACTAAATAGTCCTTTAGGTCTCCAAGGTCTGGGAGCTCTGCAAAAGTTAAGTTAACTAAGGAGTAGTAATACAGTTCAATGAGTGACTTTGCTAGTTGAGGAGTCAGCCGTGACGTTATCACTTCTTTCAATTTATTTTTTATTTTAGGTATCTCTACTGTGTCAATTAGGTCTGTGCCGTATTCGAGACCTATTTTAAACTTTATTTCGTTCTTAATGGTAGAGAACCACTTGATTACTAGGTCTTTTTCCAGGTCTACTTTCCTCCCGTAGGACTCCAATGCCAAATATCCTAGTTTTTCGGGGATCGGTACACCGTAATCTTTTGCTATTTTTAACAATGGGAGATACCAGAGTACTTTATTTGGGTCTGCGTCAAAAATTACGTTAAACATATACTCGAAAAAATAGTCGTCGTACGGTGTACCGTTGGAAGTCAATAGAAAACTCAGAGGGGTGTCGGACGACGAGTTATCAAACTTTAAGGCTAGGTTTTTCCTCTCTGCTAAAGCCGAGATAACCCTATTACCAGGTTTTAATATAAGGCCGCCTTTTATTGATAAGACCCTATATAAGTCATTCGTAAGTACAGCTACTACATTGCTTTTTGTCCCGATTTCTCTAGCAATTCTCTCTATATATTTAAAACCTTCAGAGTCATGATAGTCTACTACTTCTAAGTCAAAGCCTAACTGTTTAGCCCTCTTATTTATGATAGAGGAAAGAGTAGTTTTACCTGACCTTAGGTTTCCCACTACATATACGCTCTTACCGTTAAGTGCATTTCTCAGACCTAAATCAACTAAGTCTATATACTCAGGAAATTCTATAAGATCTAGATCTACCAGACTAGGTGAAGAATAGTTAGGGATGTCTGATAGTCGCCTTTTACTTTCACCTGGTAGGAGTCCAAGTGAAGAGTCTAGATAATAATAGATCACTTCCCTCCAAAACGTAGAGAGCCTTTCCCAGTCTTCTCTTAGGTTTAGACCTCTATATGACCCCTTTAGTGCTTCAATGGGCTCTTTTGCTGAGGGGGTTTTATATAACAATAACTTGAACCTATTAACTACTTTGACTTGTTCGTCTAATTTTCCCTCCCTTTCAAGTCTAATAGCTTCTCTCAGTAGTACTGGGATATAAGAAGTACAGTTATCGAAAGGCAATGAGGAATATTCAAGCACTTTAGACTTATTTTTGACATTATACTTATCAAGAATTTTTATCGCCCTCTTGTAGTCCAAGACTAATACGTTCCCTCTAAGCCTTGTAGAAGGTTTGCCCAATTTAACTTTTCCACGTATTAAGTCTATAACATATCCGCGACCTATGATTATTCCCTTATCCTTATTCCTTATGTCACTGACGTAACTTTCAAACTCAGATAAGCTATTAAATTCATTTGGAGCAACAATTATTTTACTGTTAGTTGGAATTTTCTTAAAAAGCCTCTCTAACAAGGGGGGTGTAGAAATATAGACTAATCTTTGTGATAAAAGCTCTTCCAATTTCCCGAGGGATGTAATTTTTTTCATCTTCACATAAACAAACGTGACGTTAGTATTTAACAGTTAGCCAAACTGAATGAGAAAAAAGGAAAAATAAGACAGAAGAAAACATATTAAAGGTTAGACCTCTAGAACACAAGTACTATCTTAGCTTCTCCGCTTTTGAGGGCAAATTCCGATACTCCTCCTATCTTAACAGGGTAAGCTAACTTTTCAATTCCCTTAACTTTCATACCTAGTTCACATGCTGTGATCTCTAGATCTTCACCAGCCATGTCCATTAAATTTTCTAAATAGTATTTTAGTGGCTTAGCGTTAGGTAGTACTATTTTTTCATTCTCTTCAGTAAGAGCCCTCAACGCGTCCATTGTAAAGAACATGTAAATCTTGTTCCCGCTCGCTGCATATCCTATAGCAGTAACAATCCCCATATACATCTTTTCGTAGTCTCCGGAGACCATCATAATTGCTACATCAACCATTTTTCTCCTTCACCTCCACAATTTTTACTAGATTATACCAGAACAAGGCGAGACCTACATAAACCACCGTATAGCATATGAACCTTGCGGCTGTGAGGTAACCCTCGAACTGCTGTTGCTGTACGTACACGGCAAAGTTCGCGGTGTTTAAAGCTATCTGGTTCGCGTGTGCTAAAGTAACCTCGCTGAACCTATACCACCCAATTGCAAATAAAGATAAGACCAGAGGGGCTAATAACCTTCTTAAATATTTAGCCTCTAACATTGCTCATAACCTCTCCTGGACTTTTACTGCTAAATAGACACCGCCTAGCATCCCGAATAGGAATATTATGCCGTCGTAACCTAGTTGGGCAAAGTTAGTCCACATTAGGCCCACATTACACCCTAGAGCCATCCTTACGCCTATTCCCACTAGCATCCCACCGACAAAGCCTATCAGGAGTCTCTTCTTCTCCCTAGGAATCCTTATCTTGAAGTCCCCACTAAGGAAAGACGCCGCAAAAGCCCCTACACACAGCATCACTACCATTAGAGTGCTTGGGTCAACTATCGGTAACGAGTCATTAAACCATGGGGTGTTCGTAAATAAGTTTACTCCAAATATCATGAGGATGTACTCAAAGAACCTACCGCCGTCTGAAGAAGTGATCACTAGATAATTGAAGGTATACCCTGCACCTGCAATGAAGACCAATAAGATATCTAATGCCAGCAGTATTGTAGCTAGGTTAGTGCCGTAAGGCTTCTTCAAAAGTAATAAGTCCTTAACTTCCTTCTTCCAGTCGGTTTTAGTCTTTTCTGCACTAATTGCTTCTTGAGAGGGATTAGTCGTCATCGATATTGGTAGACCCGGTGGCGTCATCCTAAGGTTAGCTAGCCACTTCTTCTTGGTATACTGCTGTAAGTATATGCCTAGAAATACTAGAGGCAAACCTATCATCAAAGTAGTAGCGTATATTGCCATTGGTGATACGGAGTGAAATATATCGTAAGGTAAATACTCCACATATCCTCCCATTGTAGTAGAGAAAATACCTTTCTCCATAGTATACTGTTGGAATGGCCATATACCGATAGCAAAAACATATGTACCTATCATCATACCGAACAGCTCTATCCAGTTTTGTACATAACCGCTTGCGGCTCTGTAGAGCATTGATAAATTACATCCGCCTGCCAATGCAGCGCCGAATCCAAATATGAAAGAGCCTACAAGTATATACCAACCACCGAAGTAATTAAAATAGTACTGGTCTACCGCGGGGATTAAACCAAAGGCTACTAATAACCCACAACCTAAGGCAGAAAGACCAAATAATATAAGGAGTGCACCAAAACGTTCAAAACTCCTAGTCGTAAAAATTGAGGTCATAGCGTTTACAAAACAATAGTTTCCCCTCTGAGCTACCCACCCTAAAATAAAACCACCAAGTGCAAAAAATGCATAAACTTCAGCCCAGCTCTCAGAAAAAACTGGGCTTAAAACCATAGTGGGGTTTGCCACTTTCACTTCACCTTTAGGATCCTCACCTTATACGCCTCTCCGTCCTTTATTACGGTAAATGGGTACCCCAAGTTTTTAGCTAATGAAGGCAAAGTCACATCTACTGCTGGTTGGTGATCTGTGACTACTTCTAACACTTGCCCTGCTTTCATCTTTTTAAGTTTCTTACTTGCCTCCATCTCAGGTACTGGACACGACTCGCCCCTTACGTCTAGTACTACATCTGGGTTTTTGGACTTTAGTTCTTCACTCATCTTTACAACCCTCAATATATGATTCAAATGAATGCATAAAAAAATAATTGATTTATAAAGGTTTTAATTATTTTATGTGAAATAAAGGTAAAGAACTACCGATAAATAGAATATAGTACCTACAATAAACCAGAGCTTCCAGTCGTTTATTTTCCTCAATTTCTTGCTAATTAAAGAGTCTACCGAAGGGCCTGCTATACCGTTGAAGACTATATACAGATCAAGGATCATCATCATGAGGTTTATACCGTATTCTTCCGTATCAGCCCAATATGCTGAAAGGAAATATATCAAGTTCTGGTAGAACGCAACAGTATTAACGAAACGTGACATAGTACCGGTAAGGGTAAATACACCGAAGCATATCTCCGCAATCATGACGAGGAGCCCTACCAAGTAGACATGAGGTAGCACCACAGCTTCTAAGAAACCCCTCATAAGAGGGCCCTGCATTAGGACTTGTATTGTTACCCCGACATAGGAAGTTGAAGCAGGGTTGAGGTAACCTGGTTTTAAGAGCTTCTCAAAGACCCCAGCATATATCCATGTTGTAGCCAACGCTATCCTAACCATGATCGGAAATACTTTGTTAAAGGGTGTTACTTTCTCCTCTCTTACCCTCCTCCTGCTCATAATCTCACCTTATTAGCAATCATATTAGAGATCTTATACACCTCGAATGCACTTATCCCTATAAGGATCATTCCCAGTATGACCGGAGAACTTAAGAGGATTGCTTGGAGTATACCCCCAGTCCAGGCTCCTAATATAAAGGTTCCATACTTCCACAACAGCCCTTTCGTCACAGCAGGGTAAGAAGATGAAATAAGGAAGAGTAAAGAGTTAACTGCAGTCGGGGTAAGACAACATATGCCGGCAATTGTCCCTAGAGCTGGCACTGAGGCGGTTAAAAAACCTCCCACGTTATTGGTTAAAGCTAGCCTAAAGCCGCTTGGGACTTTCCATTCGAAAGCATTCAGGGATACATATATCAGGGACATTATATAATACCCTAAGGTTAAAGCCACGGCTAACACCATATCGTTGACTACACCTAGAACTACTAGCCATTCGTTCATAGCGAAATACGAGCCAAAAAACGGTAATGGATATACTTGAATTCCGCTTCCTTGGTACGTCTCTACGGTTAGACAAATGAAGTAAGAGCTCACGTTAACGTTAGGTAATAGCCACAGACCAGATACGATCAAAAAGGACAGAAAATAGCCTATAAGGAACGATAACACCATGTATCTGCCAAATTTGTCCTTTAACGTAGCTTTAACCACATTCCTAATCCTCATCGGTCCTGAAACGAGGATAAACCTCCCCTTCTTAAGCCTAAAGATAACGTACCCTACTATTACACTTACTATTAGGTACGAGAGTATAAAGAGTAGAAAGGGGTCTAAAAAAGTAGATTGCCCGGTATCGGCTAAGGGTGAATACCATAGAACGTAAACTCTTAAGCCCGCTATTACTATAGGAAGAAAAATTGTAAAATTAAAAAAGGCAAAAACATAGAAAAAAGGATTTATTTTCAATGTCACTTGGTTCACCTCAACAGTGGAGGCCAGTTATCGGGGGTAACATTACATTATCTACCAGATAGCTACCCGTCGAGACGCTTATTGGTAGGGCAAACGAAGGTGCAGTAGTCAAGGGCACTTCATATGCAACGCTCATAGAGCTTAAGCTAATTAAGACGATCATCCCTCCGCTGGTAACGGAACCGTGGATTACTACATAAGCATAGCTCCCTCCGGGTGTTATGCCTATTTCAGCTAGACCAGCGGGTGAGATGCTGGGTAAGGTAATAGTGTTTACCACACTATACGTCGAAGTTGAAATAACTACTACTTCGTTCTTATTTGCCGGTGCCTCTAGGTAGTACTTACCGTCAGGTGTAAAAGTGCCCCTCTGGGGCGTTACTCCGCTGGGCATAGCTACCATCCCCATGTACTGTAAACTAGGTAATGAATAAAACCCTACTGAGTTATTCCCCGCATACTCCACTGCTAGCATTGTACCCTGCATATTAGGAGAGACCATGTAAGGTTGTGAACCAGGCGAAGCTGTTAGCACAGTCATCACTTTACCAGACATTGCGTTCAGAGTGTCTACACTGTTATTGAACCTTAAGGGGACAATCAGATACTGACCATCAGGGGCCCACCTCACATCACAAGGGTAATAAGTCCTCCCTGTAGGTGACAAAAATTGTTCCTTCCATACTACCTGCAGACTGCTTAAGTTTATGACTTCTACTACACCTGAAGGTCCGTCAGCGATAGCCGCGTATTGACCATTAGGGGAGATCGCTATACCTATGAACCCTGCTTTGTCCCCTACCGTAAAGTCTTGGACTACCTTCATAGTCGATGAGTCTATAACGTATACTGTCCCGTTGTTAACTGGGACTAAAATATACTTACCTGAAAACATTTGTTCAGCCGGAACCTCGTCCCAATAATATACTTGCTGCGGTACATTTATTGAAATATTCACTACGTGGAGGAATCCTAAGAACTGCGCGCTTGTTGAAAACGGGTTTATAACTTGGGCTATTCCCTTTTGCGTAAAGACTAAGAAATAGAAGTTGTTGTTTGCTGGGCTTGACGGGGACGTACTCGGCGAAACAACAGAACTAGCTGGGGATGTCGTAGTAGATGAGGGACTCCTCATCATTATGTACGCAGCGCCTACACCTATAAGGATGATTATTAGAAACCCTGCTAATAGCCATACCTTATACGACATATCTATCGTGGTTAAATAGAATAACAGTAAATAAAAGAATTATTGATTTATAAACCCTTTATACACTAATTAAAAAATTTACGAAAAAATAGCTAAATAGTTATAATTAAGTCAACTTTATCAAGAACCTCTTTATAAAAGTCTGGGAAACAACCGACCCTAGCCGACTTTATTATTTTATCAGCTAGGTTCCTCATATATACGCATTGGTCACAAGCTTGGAGGTATATCCCCTTCTCCTTACTTAGTTTTTCTAGCCTCTCTGCCATAGGGTTCCCTTCCATTAATAAGTAAACGTTATCGTGAATGAAAAACATACCCATCACTTTTGCGCCGTGTCTATCTTCCTCTAACTGTGGGATTACCATGTTGCCCAGTATATAAGAGCCTAAGTTAGACTCAACTATGTAAGCTACGCTTTTAGCCATTCGAGAGGCACCCGGTAAACTCGTCAACAACCCTTTCAACCAGAGTATTGATCTGAAGGCCCTTAATTACCCTCAGTTTTTGTAAGGCGATATCCCGGGATATTAAACCCCTATTCTCTTCATAAGCTTCACATAACGCTTCAAGGCAGATTATTACTAGGGGACATTCAGACGACTTATATGTTACTACCTTTTCTGCCGGGGAATAATACAGCCTAAACCATCTAGAAGTATCAATCTTTTTGTTACATATCTCTTTTCCTTTCCCAGAACTGTATAGCCTTTTAATTAAGTAATCCGATGCGTACTTCCTTTCTACAATACAACCACATGAGTCTTTCTTTAGCATATGTTACTAATCCTTTAGTTTTTTATTAAATTTTTCGCATATTTAAAGTTTATTTCTAATTATTATGAGACAAATAAAATATATTAACCTCTCCTTCTTTGGGTAGCCTTGCAAGTGCCTCTTCCCCGAAATAAACCCCTTCATCCGTATCCAGTCTTATTGCTAAGATCTTTTCTTTGTCAGCTATCGCGGTTAGTAGCCAGCCCCTCCCAATAGGTGCTGCTGATATTAGTCCGAACCCTTCATGTTTAAGGTATTCCCTCTTAATACCGTAGCACGACATGTTTTTTACAATCTTATCGAAATAGACATAAAGAAATGCTCTAAATTCACCTTCTTTAAGTAACTCCTTCATCTTTTCTACATCTAACGACTCTATCGCCTCTACATAATCGGTTCTGGTTGGCGTAGCAGATAATTTGTAAAACACAAATGATACGTAATCCCCCATATTAAATACTTCATACCTACAGTTGAATAATTTAGCTACTTCAGGCAACGTTATTTCAACCGCGGCTGGGTTATCAACTAATACCTCTAGACTTTCTCCGATTCTAATCTCCATTAACTTTTTCTTAGCTTCTATCTCTGGAGCTGGGCATACTAGCCCCCTAAGGTCTAATAAGTGGTCTCCCACGCTCTTCATAAAAACGGTTCTTTTACGCTTTGAAGAATTATCAATAGAAGTAACTTGCGATATAACGTCTTTATATTTTTCGATATTTTTCTCTAACCTAAGCTTTAATGTCTCTTTTAATAAGATGTTTGATGTCTCTACATCTACTGTTACAAGGTTGTCATTTACACTAATTTTGATTATAAATTTTCCGTTTTTTTCTACTATTTTTAGGTCTTTCCCTTTCAAATATACCAAACACTTGAAACTTAGAAACCTTGTAAGGGTCAGTTCGGCTTCATAACCCCAGTCTAGTTTTTTAATATTCTTAAGTAAATAAAGCCGTGAGAATTTCTCGACATCTAGGATCTTGTCAGCTCCATTAACCTTGAGCTCCATAAATTATAATTACAATAATCAGCTTAATTAACTTTTATTTTCATATTTTAAAATAAGTGATAGAGATGAGATCTGAAGTAAACTTAGTAGGATTATGTTGCTCTGTACCTCATTTAATCGTATATAACAAACTGAGAAAAATGAGTAAGGGTGATACCTTGCTGGTTATTACCGATGATGCCACTGTAGTTCAAAGGGATATTATACCGCTAGCTGAGAAATTCGGTTGTAAGACAACTATAACAAAAGACGAAGACTTATTCAAGATAGAGTTAACAATATAGCTCTTGTATACATTTGTATAGAACTATTTTTAAGCTGGAGTATTACTGTCATCTATATGAGACTGTCTTTAGTATCATTTGGTTTATCTTTCTCGATCTCGTCTATACTAGTAGGAGATATGTTTGCAAGTCAAGGCTACGTGAGGCTTGACAAGGAAATTATAATGTCGGCAGGGATAATGACATTAGCACTGTGGCTGGGCTTTTACTTAAGTTTCAAAAAAGTGTTTCATTTTTAATTATGCATAACTATAACAACAAAATTTCTGATTTTATACTGCTCATTACCGTAAGAATTTCTAACTGCTAAATTTCCTAAATTGTGCAAGTTTTCATAAATATTTTAAATAATATAAACTTAGGTTCAGATGTTAATACCTATTTATACTTTAGAGATTACTTTTTAAATGTTTAAAGCTAAGTATAAATCTGACCTAATATGATAAACGTGGTAAAGTCACATAAGAAGAAAAACGCCGAAACACCTTTATACGACTTAAGTACCCTGCCTGAGGAATATCTCAAGAACGAATATCCTGAAGTATATAATAGCTTGAGGAAGAGAAAATATGACTTAGCTACCCCATATTTCCCGTAAAAAACAATTTTTATGTATAAAGTAATAGTAAGTTTTCAAAATTCCTCCACAAACGGTTCATCTTAAATCAAGTTGTAAAATATTTACGTTGTCATTTGGACTGGATGTAAAATTGACTCGTCCTCTTGCTTTGAAGGAGAATTAAAGAGATTCGATGTTTATATCCGGAGGTTCGCTATCTTATCTAAGGCTTCAAAGTGCAATCTATTCTCCACATGAAACTTTTTAAGTAACTTTAGAGATATTGCGGTTAAACTATGACGGAGTATAGCTTAAAGTTACGTCTCCTCATAATTCTAGTACAAATTATATTTCCTCTTATAGTGGATTAAAGGAAGCGAGTTTTACGTTACGTGAAAGTTAGAAGAGACTTAACTTAATAACAAGTTTAGAAGTTTTCTATATATGGAATATATAACTATAGTGCCTAAATAGTATTATATATAAGCCACGTGTAAATACTTATTAACTTATGTGGAGTAAACCGCATATGTTACATTTAATAATCGTCAGACATGGGGAAGCCGAACCAAAGGTAGAAAATATACCAGATAAAGATAGAAAACTTATTAAAAAAGGACTAAAACAGATGAGGAGAGTAGCGAATTTTATAGACAACATGAGCTACAAGATAGACAAGGTATTCTCCAGCCCCTACATAAGGGCTTATCAGTCTGCTGAAGCCGTCTTGGAGGAACTAGACGAAGACTTAAAGATAGAGACCATCCGCGAACTAGAGCCTGACCAAGACGTAAGTGCACTCGTTGAAAAACTAAAGGAGTTAAACTCAGCACAAACAGAAATGACGATAATGCTGGTAGGACATGAACCACATCTGTCAACATTTATTAAAGCCATAACGGGAGGAGAGGTAGAATTAAAAAAGGGAGGAGTTGCAGTAGTGGAGTTTGACCCTACGAACGCTAAAGGTAAACTTACTATACTCCTAACACAGAAAATAATGAAGAGACTATGAACTATAAGGCCGTAATAGACGCGGGATATAACTCTTTTAGGCTTTCCCTTTACACGGTCTTCCCTAATAATTCTTTTAGGCTTACGGCTTCACTAAAAGACTACGTAAGGTTAGGATTAGGAGTAAGTGAAGGGAAGCCGATTCCAGAAGAAAACGTAAAAAGGGCTGAAATAACTCTTCGTAAGTTTAGGGAGTTTTTAGACAAGAAGGGTATTAAAGAAGTAAAAGTACTAGGGACGAGCGCCTTCAGGTACGCACAGAACGGACCGGAGGTCTCTGAGAGGTTATCTAAAACAATCGACATACCAATTACAGTGTTATCCGGAGAGGAAGAAGGTAGGTACTCGGCCCTAGCTGTAATAAACACTCTACCGATAGATGAGGGAGTAGTATTTGATATCGGAGGGGGCTCCTTAGAAATTGCTTATTTTTCCCAGAGAAAAATAAGGGAAATCTACCAGTTTCCGCTAGGCGGTCTGAGGCTTATGGATAAAAGCCCTGAGGAGATAAGAAAGGAAGTTAGGATAGCTTTAGCCTCGTTACCGTCATCAAAAGGGGTCCTTGTAGGTAGTGGGGGTAACTTAAGGGCGATAGCTAAAATGGACTTAAAACTCGAGGGGGTAAAACTGAACCAAATACACGGGTACACAGTGAGTTATGAGAGGATAAGTAAGTACTCTAAAATCTTACCTTCAATGAGCATTAGTGAAAGGTCGCAACTACCCGGTATTGATACGGAAAGGGCATTAACGATACACTCTGCTGCAATAGTCATAAAGGAGTTAATGGAAATCCTCGGAAAGGACAGCATAATAACTTCAGCTTTTGGGCTCCGTGAAGGAGTTTTAATGGAGTCTGAAATTGATACTGTAGAAAAATTAAGGGAATTTTGGTTAGAAGGTCTATCATACCAGTTTAATGTTGAACCGCTCACCTCGTCATTCGAAAACGTCTTAGCAGAGACTAATGACATTATAGTGGCTACAGCATTCTATTTTTTACAGATAATGAAAGCGTCCAATTTCATCGACCCATACATGGCCTGCTATAAGGTATTAAGAGAACTCACATTACCTGGATACAGAGCGGACGAGATAAATTTGGTAACTACTATCTGTGCAATAGCTAAGAAATTTAAGAAAAAGTATTATAACAAAGTTAAAAAACTCATAGATAAAGATACTCTGCTTATCAAAGCAAAGAAAGTTAAGGAAATAACGGACTCCTATGAACTCGGGGTCAGGAAATGGTAGGGCATATTATAGCTTTTGAGGGGATTGATGGTTCTGGTAAATCTAGCCAAGCTAAGCTACTTAAGGACTGGTTAGAGGCTAAAGGGGTACCAGTGTATTTAACTGAGTGGAACTCTTCAGAGTGGTTACATGAAATAATAAAGGAGGCTAAAAAGAAGAACCTACTTACACCTTTAACATATAGCCTCATCCACGCCACAGACTTCGCCGATAGATATGAAAAGTATATTCTGCCGATGTATAGGGCGGGGTACGTGGTGATTTCAGATAGATATATATACACAGCGTATGCGAGGGACTCTGTAAGAGGGCTAAGTATAGATTGGGTAGCAAAACTCTACTCTTTCGCAATAAAGCCTGATATAGTGTTTTTTATCAGGGTCACTGCTGAAGAGGCGTTAAGGCGTTTAAGAGAAAACAGGAGGAAAATCAAACCTAATGAGGCAGGGGTAGACGTTTTTCCAGATTTGAAGCCTGAAGATGGGTTTATAAAGTATCAGGGAGCCGTGCTCTCTGTTTACGATAAACTTTCAAAGAGTGAAAACTTTTACGTTATAGACGGAGAGAAAGACCCTAAATCGATACAGATGGAAATCAGAGAAAAAGTAGGTGAAATATTGTGGAAAGAGGAATCTTAATAGCTATTGAAGGAGTAGAAGGGTCTGGGAGGAGCACCCACCTCCAAGGAGTGAAGAAATACCTTGAGGAAGAAGGGTATGGTGTAACCATAATAGGGCTCCAGTCCAGCCAACTACTGGGTGCTAAACTCAGCCAAGTTAAGAGGGACTTAGTGTTCCAGAGGATAACCTTATTCCTAGCATACGCTACAGATCTAGCGGATCAAATAGAATATACTGTAAAAGAAGCACTTAATTCGGGATTTGTAGTATTAGCCGACGGGTATGTATACACTTTGATGGCATGGGGGTTAACTAGGGGCCTTGATAAAAACTGGATAAACGACGTCTTGTCCTTTGCATTAAAGCCAGACCTCGCTATAGCCTTGGTAGCACCAGTGAGTACTATCAGCAGGAGGGTAATTATGAAGAACGGGAAGATAGACCCGTTAACCTCCTCAATAGATTTGTGTATAAATAAGGACCTTTATACTTCGTTCCGCTATCACGTTAGAACCTTTCAGAGGTATCTCCTCGAGATTTCTAGGGAATATGACCTAAAGGTAGTAAGGACTAATAGAAACTACGAGGAAGTACATAAGGAAATAATTAACTACGTTAGAGGTGAGCTCAAGTGAGACCTGAGGTCTATGCAAATAAGAACCTGAGAAAAGCTCTTGAATTCAACCCCTCACCTAAGTCGGTTCATGACACTAGAGTAGCCTTAAGGAAATACCTTACCTTAGCTTTAACTCTGAGTAGGTTATATTATAGCCCACATTGTATATATTATTCAAAGGAAGCTGTAAAGATCTTAGGCAAAATAAGGGATTCCGATATTTCACAATGTATGCCTATAGATAGAGAGCATATGGTATCTGAGGTAACAAAAATATTGCCAAGAGTATCTTCTTGTTACCTCCCTAAACTCTATGGGAGTAGACTCGTGGTATTTGAAAAGATAAGGGATTATTATGGGTCTCTAAAGGTAGAAGATTTCCACGAGTTCAGAAAAAAAGTTAGGGCTTTATATTACCTGGTAGAAAGCGTAGGAGAAAACGCTGGGTCTTTAAAAGAAGTAAGTAAAAAATTAGGTGATATGAGAGATGAATACCTAAAAGAATCTTGTAATTCACCCACATCGAGAAAGTTAAGTTACGACCCTAGCCTAGTAGAGGAAGTTAAAGCTATTACCAGACAAGTAATAATGAGGAGCGAGTTCGACCACCTGAAGGTTTTTGAGTGATTTTTAAGGGAAAGTATTAAACTTCGGAGAAAGAGTAATCTAAAGCTTGCGAGAATTCACAGCTGACCTAAAAGACAGAAAATTTTCCGAAGTAAAGATTGTCGTTGATACGGATAGAGTAGTTGTTGGAAAAGAGAGATTGTATGAATTAAGCAAAATTGAAGACGTAAGGTTAGTAGAGGGGCTAGGATATAATTATATCGAGATAAAATATCAAGGGGATTGGAGATTACTCTGTGAATTTACGAACAAGAAAAAGGAGGAAATGCTAGACTTATATGAGATCCTTAAAGGTAAGGAAGTACCGGAAAGCAGGAAGGAGGATAAAAGGGTAAAAGTTACAGACTTTTTAGGAACATTATTATCTCCTTATAAATGGCGTATAGTCGGAGGGATTATCGCCTCATCATCGCTGGTAGTGATTACTTTAATACCACCCTACCTTCTCAAGTTGCTAATTAACGACGTGTTTCAGAAGAAGAATATTACTCTTTTTCCTGAGTTAATACTCCTCCTTTTCATTTTAAACGTAGGCAACGTATTCCTGTCTTCACTCCAAAACTTATTACTTAATATGAACGGGCAGAAAATTATTAATGATTTGAGACTTAGGCTTTACGCCCATGTGTTAGGGATGTCCTCAAGTTTTATAGACCGATATAACACTGGAAGGATTTTGTCCAGGTTGACTACAGATATCAATAATACTTTATGGTTCGTAACTTGGGGGATACCTTCACTAGTCACTACCATGGGTACTATAGTGGGGGTAGGAGTGGCGTTGTTTTTAGTCCTGCCTTCTTTAGGTGTATACGCGTTAATCCCCCTACCGGTGATAATCTTCGGTACAATTGGCTATAGGAGGATGTCAAAGATCGCCTATCATAAACTCTGGAGGAGGAGTGCTGATATATCATCTCTGATTACAGATACTATTCCGAATATAGACAGTATAAAGTCGTATACCTCAGAGAACTTCGAAATATCTAGGTTATCTAAACTAAGCAAAGAAGTAGTAGATGCCCAGCTAAGAGTAATAAAGACTAATTTGAAGTGGTTCCCATTGATTTCTATTACAATATCTACGGTCACTGTCCTTATCTGGTATATAGGCGGGTTATCTGTACTCAATGGTACACTACAGCTCGGGACCTTAGTAGCTTTTGTGACCTATACCTCAATGTTTTATCAACCCGTTCAAAACTTAATTACTTCAGTCATACCTTTTACACAACAGTCTCTAACTTCAATGGAAAGGATAGTAGAAGTATTAAACACTAAGAGTGAAATAAGGGAAATTGAAAGGCCTATATCAATAAAAGTTAAGGGAAGTTTCGAATTCAAAGACGTAAGTTTTTCTTACGAAGGAGCAAAAAAAGTAGTTGATAATATCTCACTAAAAATCAATCAAGGGGAAAGAATTGCGATAGTAGGGAGGAGCGGTTCAGGGAAGTCTACGATTATTAAGTTATTACTGAGGTTTTATGACCCGAGCGAAGGTGAGATTTTAGTGGACGGTTTCCCGCTTAAACACCTTGAATTAAAGTCGTATAGGAACCAAATAGGATTAATAAGGGCCGAGCCCACTATATTTTACGGCACTGTAGAATACAATATAAGGTACGGGAAAACTGACGCTAAGCCTTGGGAGATTATAGCAGCAGCTTTAGCTAGCGGAGCTCATGAGTTCATTATGGAACTACCTTTTGCCTATGACACCCACCTAGGTGAAAGAGGTAATAAGATCTCCAGCGGGCAGCGGCAGATGATAGAAACGGCTAGGTTATTCCTAAAACGACCTAATGTTATTATACTCGATGAGGCGACTGCCTCAGTGGATAGTTTAACTGAATCGATAATAATGGAGAGAATAATCAGGGAATTTAAAGACAAAACTATTATAATTGTTGCCCATAGGGCTTCCACACTCCAATACGTTAACAGGATTATTGTACTAAAGGAGGGTAAAATAGTAGAAGAAGGGACTATTACCTCACTAGTAAATAAAAGAGGTGAATTTTATTCTATATTTGAAAACCAGCTTAAGTATTTTCAAGCTAGCATAGAAAAACATGGGGAAGAAGAATTGTCTTCATTCTCTGACTATTTACAGATGTTAGAGCCGGTAAAAGAAGTCGAATTCATGGACGAGAGGAGGGCTAAGATAAACGGGATAACCTACGAGGTAGAGATATCTAAACCCTTCCCACTATCTAACCCTGATTTACTACTTTTAAAAACTAAGGAAGGCAATATCTTTACCGCGTTTAGACCTAAAGGTTATGAAATAATTTCCGGCTATTTAGAGAGGAAATACTTCATACCTAAGGTCTTAAGAATAGATAAAATAACGACTACGGGAGACGAGTTTACTTGGTATATCGAGACTGACCGAGGTTATACTAAAATAAGGACACGGGGAAGGGGAAGTATTATTAAAATAGACGGAAGGCTTTTTATAATCGATACCAGTGATGACGTCTTCGAGATTAATTTAAATAGACTTGATAAAAAAAGTATAAAGTTGATAGATTCCATAGTATAAAGGGCTTTCTGTAGTCCTATCTACGATTGATTTTATATATAAGTAAGAATTATACAATATTACATTCATGGAAATTCCTTGGAATGTAATATCTGATAATAATATTTCATTAAGCAGAAATGAATTCAATGAAACTATAAAAAACCTAAAACCGTTATATGAAGACCCTAGAGAAATAGTTGACAATTATCGAAAGGTCAAGAGAAAAATTTATTATAGAATAATTTTAATACTATCTCTGTTTATAGCCCTAGTAATCATTTCATATAAATTCTACCCTTATCTTATATTGCTGTCCTTACCTATAACTTATATTTTAGGTTCTATTCTCACGTGGGTGTTAAATCCTAGACAATTTGCAATATCATGTATCTTGTTTATCGTCCTATTTTTTATAAGTCCAAACGACCTCATTAAATACTCTCTAATAGCATCACTAATTCCTTTTATATGGGGGTATTTCGCAAATTTAAAACAAAAGATTTTCTTAGGTTGGTCATCTTATGCTTCTAATTTGGTGGCTAGTTGGGAAGACGTAGAATATATGGACTCAGAGTTTACAATAAAGTTAAAAAAAGGGAATGCAAGGCTAACCCCGTACAGGGCTGATATTGAGTTTACCATTATTATGGGTGGGTTCAAGGCTATGGTTAATAGTTCGATCTTCGCGTTAAGGAAAGGTAGAATTGGATATATCGTGGTTGTGAAAGTAAATAAATACCACTTGTTTAATGATAAGTTTTTACCTATAACCCCACTAATGATGGGAAAAATAAGAGAATTCCTTTATACTAACTTTAATAAGAAGGAGTGGGAACTCGGTTAACAAGGTATTTACACCCTGTCAGTTAATAAAGGGCAAGAGTAATCTTAATATAAGGGCCACTAGCTAAGTGCGAGTCGCTACATGACGTGCCTCCGACACACTTAAGTTTGCAACTGTGGGAGGAAAAGGACTTACCCATAGTATCTGACTAGGTATAAATATTAAAGTTTAAAGTTATCTAATTATTTCCTGAGACTTAGACTACAACATAACCACGTTAGTGCATTGAATTACTCAGGAAACTCCGTTAAAGTTATGACTGAGATCTGGTATAAACTCAGTGCTAAACCCATCGAATGGGTTAGTTTAGTAATAGTTAAAGCTCCGATAATCAGAACTCAAAAGGGACTCATTTTATCAGTCTTAAGGACAAATAGTTCATTGTATTCAGATGTTTACTTATTACTACAAAACAAATTCTACTTCACGAACCTCGTGTATTACCTTAAATTAACGTGGATAAAGTCGTCCGATTATTTTTATTAAATTTAATATATACTAACTTTAACTAAATTTTACTTAATAGTATTAATATTGGATATAATAAGGTTTATAAGTTATTTAATCCAATAGTACAATATGCCGATAATTGAAGACGCACGTAAGGGTATCATCACAGATGAGATAAAATCAATAGGCAAATTAGAGAAGATCCCTCCTGAGAAGGTAAGGAAAAGAATAGCTGAAGGCAAAATAATTCTGATAAGAAATATAAAAAGACCCAGCAAAAGGCTCATCGCTGTAGGAAAGGGCGTTACTACTAAAGTCAACGTTAATATAGGGACGTCAAGTGAAGTAGTAAACCTCGAAATGGAGCTAGAGAAAGTGAAAGTAGCCAACAAATGGGGAGATACATTAATGGACTTATCAACGGGCGGTGATATAGATGAAATTAGGAGGGAAATTATCCGACATAGCGAACTCCCAGTAGGAACTGTGCCGGTTTATCAGGTGTTTATAGAGTCATTTAAGAAAAAATCAGGTGGAGCGTACTTTACTGAAGATGATTTGGTTACTGCTATTGAAAAACAGTTAAAGGACGGCGTAGCTTTTATGACAATACACGCCGGTATTACAAAAGACTTAGCGGTTAGAGCATTGAAAAGTAGTAGAGTAATACCAATAGTTTCCAGAGGGGGAGACATGATAGCAGGGTGGATGATACACAATGATTCGGAAAACCCATATAGGAAGAACTGGGACTACCTCTTAGAGCTTTTCAGGGAATACGATGCTACAATCTCACTGGGTGACGCGCTCAGACCCGGAGCGACGGCTGACGCACATGATGAATTTCAAGTCGGAGAATTACTCGAGACTGCCAGGCTAGTGAAGGACGCGCTAAGTAAAGGAGTACAAGTAATGGTAGAAGGCCCTGGTCATATGCCCCTAGACGAGGTGGCATGGGATGTTAAATTGATGAAAAAATTGACCGGAGGAGTCCCATACTACGTATTAGGGCCTCTACCAACCGATATAGCTGCACCATATGACCACATAGCTTCAGCAATAGGTGCGGGACTCGCTGCTTCAGCCGGCGCGGATTTACTCTGTTATCTAACGCCCGCAGAACACTTAGGGCTACCTACGGTTAATCAGGTAGAAGAGGGTGCTATAGCATACAAAATAGCTGCACACGTAGGTGATATAGTAAAATTAGGTAAAAAGGCTAGAAAGTGGGACGATGAAGTGAGTACCTACAGAGGTAAGTTAGAGTGGGATAAGATGATATCTCAACTGATCGACCCTGAAAATGCCTATAAGGTATATACTCAGTTTGGTAAACCGAAAGTTAAGGCTTGTACAATGTGCGGTGGGTATTGCCCCATGATGTGGGCGATAGAACAAGTAAGAAAAATTAAAGGATAGAATGATGAAACAAAATTAAATAAAGAGGAAAGGAAAAACTATTTTTTACTCTCTTAATAATTCCCTGTTAGTACTCTGTCCTAGCCTTATGTTCTTTGACGTTAATGAGAGGCCTGCCATAACAATCGCAATACCCATCGCTACCAGATAGTTTAGGGAAAAGCTGAAGTCTGAGGGGACGGTGATTGGCATATAGCTTATTTGCCCGTTAATGACTAGTGGGTATACTATACTGGTCTCAAAAGTGCTCATAATTGCCCCAGCTACAGCAGGACCTATCGTCCCTCCCAATAACCTAAATACGGTATTGAGAGAAGTAGCTATGCCCATATATTGTCTCTCTACAGAGAAAACAAGGATATTTATTAACGACACATTAAGTAGTGCTGCAGCCAAATTAGCAACTGATGCAAATAATATTATTGTACCCAGACCGGCATTACCTATTAAGAGCGAGAGTATTAAGTAAGCTGGGATAAGTAAGAAAGAGCCGAAGATTAGCACCGGTCTAGGGCCTTTCTTCGAAATAAACCTACCGGCTGTTACACTACCTGCCATCTGAACCAAGGCTAAAGGTATTAACCAGAGGCCAGTTGAGAGTATATCTAAGTCAAAACCTACAGGCTTAGGTTCCTCTAATAAATAAGTCAGAGTCTGGTAGGCCATAAACAGAGCGAAACCCGCTACAATAGCCGCTATATTCGCTACTAACACGTTTCTCCTCTTCATTAGCCCTAAAGGCATTAAGGGTGATGGAGAAATCTTCTCTTCGTAGAAGAAGGCTACGAATATGACAAGTGATACTAGGAGAGAGCCTAGCGTGGTGGCTGAAGTCCAACCATACGTAGGGGCTTCTGTAAACCCGAATATCAACGTGCCTAGGGCTGAACCTAATAGGGCAACTCCTATGTAATCGATTTTAGCCTTTAACCTGATCCTAGATTCCCTGATAAAGAAGTGGATGAGAATAGCTAGTGTGATGACTATTGGTATTACAGTATGATACGTATATTGCCAGCCGAAGTTCTGTGCGATATAACCACCTAAAGGCAGTGCTATAGCACTTCCTACTCCAAACATCGCGCTTACTAACCCTTGGGCTTTGGGGACTAGGTTGGGAGGGAACTCTTCTCTGATTAAGCTGAAGGCTAAAGGGAACATAGCTAAGCCTAGTCCTTGGATCGCCCTAAAGACTAAGAGAGATGGAAAATTGGGAGAGAAACCTGTAAGGGTAACTCCTATTGCATAGATCCAGATCACTAACTCTAAAACCCTCTTTTTACCAAAGATATCCCCTAGTTTTCCGGCAATGGGGTTCATAATAGTCCCTGTCAGCAAGTATATTGAGAGCACCCAACTGACTGTAGCTGACGAAACGCCAAATTGGCTCGCTATTGAAGGTAAAGCTGGGATCAACATGCCTTCAGTATACATTACGGCTACCGCTAGTGGGGCTAGGATCACCAAAGCTTTATAAGCATACTTTAGGTCGTACTCCGACATACTTAGATATATCTAAATATACCGCTTATAAAATTAAGTTAGTGTGTTTCTTGCATAAGAACTGTTTATAAATCCTAAGAGAAAGTTTAAAGTTACGAATAGTTAAAGGTGATCACAGTGGTATCTAGTAACCCGTTAGTCCTTTTTACTCTTCCTGCACTCCTGGACCGCATCAAAGAGCTCGGTTATTTCAACACCTAGTATATAGACGTTACACTCTCTATTACCGTTTGCCAGACACTTCTCTAGTTTTTCTAAATCTTCTTCTGATGTAAAGAAATCCCCTGTCACCTCTACTTTATCACTATAAACACGGAGTACAACTGTCTTGCCTTGTTTAGACCGGAATGAGACCTCGCAGACCATCTTACCTCACGTAGTTCCACTTAGGGTTATTGTATTTCCACCTGAGCTGGTTTGATACCTCGTACTCGAGCTCCGTAAGTCCACCGTCTTCCAGATTAAACACTTCAGAAAACCCTTTAAGAAGAGCACCTAAAGCTTTTTCCCGGCTTACCTTTTCACCTAAAATAGCAGATATTGTCGTAATCCTTGTCTTAGGCTTCCCCCTCTCTTTTTCTTTAACCGGCGGGCTCTTTATCACTTCCATCAAATCCACGTTAGTATCGAACATAAAAGTCCCGTGTACAATGACTGCGTTCTTCTTCATCGCACCCGCCATTCCTACTACCTTCTTACCTTCAATTACAACGTCATTGATAGGGGTGAATTCACCTTTTAGCCCAAACTCCCTAATTGCCAAGATCAACCCCTCCGCTATTACCCTATAGGCTTTCATCATATCATCAACTTTTAATGCAACAGTCCAAGTTATCTCGCCATTCTCATCATGAAGAGCTGGCCCCCCTCCGGTAAACCTCCTGACTAGGGGAATAGAATATTTAGCCAGAAGGTCTTCATTTACCCAATCCTTTACAGCTAAAAACCGTCCTATTGAGAGTGTCGTAGGACTAAAATTCCAGAGCCTAACGGTCTCGGGTATGATATCTTTATCCAGTAGTATTAACATCGTCTCGTCAAGGGCCATTTGCCTATCAGCTGGATTTCCACCTTCTCTAATGAGCCTCATATAAGTTATTTTAGTTTTGGAATGATTATTAAATCATGATAACAGTAGTAGGATCGGGACCTGCAGGGTTTTACGCTGCCATTACCGCGTCTGCGCTAGGGGAAAAAGTGACTTTAGTAGAAGAAAAGGACAAGCTAGGCGGTACATGTGTACTATTCGGCTGTATTCCGTCTAAAGCAATGTTACACCCGTTAGTCCTAAGTTATACCATATCGAGAGTAGGGAAGACAATTAATTTCACATATGAAGAACTCACGAAACTTGCTAAAGACGCAGTAAATAGGGTTTCAAAAGGTGAAGAATACGCGTTGGAGAGCCACGAGGTTAAGGTAATTCACGGGAAAGCTAAGTTAAAGGGCAGGGAAATTGAAGTAGGCGGGCAAGCCCTAAATTCGGATAAGGTTATCGTAGCTACCGGGACGCTAAAACCCATAGGCGCCCTAGCGTCGGACGACCTGCCTTACTTAAGTAGAGATTTTAATAAAGTGGTAGTGGTCGGTGGGGGAGTAGGAGGAGTAGAATACGGCTGGTTACTGAGAATGGTAGGTAAGGAAGTCCACGTAGTTGAGAAGGAAGACTTACTCCTCCCTAAACACGATATAGATTTAAGAAAAAGCGTAACGAACCACTTCTTAAAACTGGGGTTTAAGCTACATATGGGGGTCGAGGCCAAGATCGAGGGGAACACCGTAATTACGTCAAAAGGCGAAAGAATAGAGGGAGACCTAGTCCTCTTGAGCTTTGGTAGGAAACCCAACCTTGAGGGGTTTGAAGAGTTAAGAGGAGAAAGGTGGTTAAAAGTAAACGAGTTCTTAGAAACACCTATGCAAGGAGTTTATGGTGCAGGAGACGTAACAGGGTCTTTTACCGCCCATGAGGCTATCCACAAAGGTGTAACAGCTTCCCTAAATGCGGCCGGAAATAAAAGGCCGTACAACGGGTCGGCCGTACCTAAGGTGATATACACTATACCACAGATAGCTTATGTGGGGAGGACTGAAGGTGATTGTAAAAAAATAGACATGGTCTCATTACCGAGGGCAATAGCAGAAAAGGAAACGGAAGGGTTTGTGAAAATATGTCAAGAAAACGGAAGAGTTATAGGAGGAGTAGCGTTCTCTGATAGGGCTGAGGAGATAATTACACTATTAGCAATGGCAATAAGGTATAACATCGATGTTAGATCCCTATTTGACTTTCCTTTCCCTCATCCCTCATACCTCGAATCGATATGGGAAGTGGTGAGAGAGTTTGAAGGAATTGTGTGAAAAAAAGGTAAGCGAAATAGGTTTGGGGACGTGGAGAATGGGCGGGGGTTTTTGGACTCCCGATTATTCTAATGACGGTAAATTCATTGAGGCAATATCTTATGCCATAACAAAAGGGATAAACGTAATAGATACGGCAGAGATGTATGGGGGTGGACATACAGAAGAATTAGTAGGTAAAGCTGTCTCAAGTTTTAACAGAGATGACGTATTCATAATAACTAAGGTATGGAGTAACCACCTGAAATACGATGACGTAATAAAATCTGCTGTGAATAGTGCTAAGCGCCTAAACGTTAAGTATATCGACTTATACCTTATCCACTGGCCTAACCCTAGCGTTAAACTGAGTGAGACCATATCGGCTATGGAGGAGCTAGTAGATAAAGGGATTATTAGGTGCATCGGTGTCAGTAATTTTGACGTAGAATTACTGAAGGAAGCTATTGCGACCGCAAAGAAATATGAAATAGTTGCAGATGAAATCGAGTACAGTATATACAACCTTTCTCCTGAGAGAGACCTCATCCCGTTTGCAAAAAAACAGGGTTTAGAAGTAATAGCTTATTCTCCCCTAGGTCAAGGCCAGATAAAGGCTGAAGACAGACTGGCGGACATAGCAAGGAAATATGGGAAAAGCCAAGCACAAGTAGCTTTAGCATACGTAAAGAAGGACGCCATCCCAATACCTAAGTCTGAAGATAAAAAGCACATAGACGAAATAGCCGAAGTCCTGAAGTTTGATTTAACGGATGACGATATACGAGAGATAAGGAGGAGGTTTTCAAGTTGAAAGTACTGGTTTCAGCTGGGACTTACTATTTTATCAAAAAGCAAATAAAAATAAGTAATACGGCTTATCTACTCCAGACTGGTGGGTGTAGAGCTTCATGTAAGTTCTGCACACAGTCGGCCCTGAGTACAGCTGACAAGACTTATTTATCTAGAGTTAAGTGGTACCCTTTAGAACTAGAGGAAATAAAGGACTATTTATCCACGTTCGACAGGGTATGTTTACAGACAGTTATTAAAGAAGGGTTTGAGGATGAAGTAATAAAGGTACTGTCTAAAATAAACTCCCGCCATAAATCAGTGACTATAACCCCTGTAAGCGATGCACTACTACTTAAGTTGAAAGAATTAGGAGTAGACTACTTAGGTGTTGGTCTTGACACGGTGAAAAGCCTCTGGAAAGAAGTGGGGAAACCTTATTCTTTTGACTATTATATGGACTTTATAAAGAGGGCTGTAAAAGTATTCGGGGCAAGACACGTTTACGTCCATTTAATAGTAGGTTTAGGAGAGAGTGAAGGAGAGTTAGTCAATACTATGGAGGAACTTTACAGTATAGGGGCTGAAGTGGCACTCTTTGCTTTTACGCCGGTAAAGGGGACTCCCTTTGAGAGTAAGCAAAGACCTCCTCTGGAGTATTATCGTAAAATACAGAAGATCAGGTATAGATTATCAACAGGCAAAGACAGTGAAATTGCGTTCCTTACATCAGGGTGTCCTTCATGTGATAGGCCTTACTATAATGAAAGCCCTTTAGACAGAACCCTTTACAATATACCTTTGAGGGATTTTAAATGGTCCTAGGATTTATGACAATGAAAAAATTTGCAGTATTGAGCCTGACTGGAGGAACCTGTTCCCTTAATTGCTTCTACTGTTCATCAAAATATATTAGTTCAATGGAAGGAGCTATAAACCCTGAAGAGCTTTATAAATATGTTAAAAAAAGATATGAAACCGGTACTCGCGGGTTCTTAATCAGCGGAGGGTTTAACAAAAAGGGAGAGCTGGAAGTAAGGCCATATATACCCGTCCTCAAGGACTTAAAAAGAGAATACGGGGATAGCATTGTCTTCAACATACATCCTGGGCTCTTAGATAAACAGACTATTGAAGAACTTAGAGACGCCGTAGACATAGTAGATTTCGAATTTGCATACTCACCTAAGGCCTTTCAGTCTAAAGGATTAACAGGAAGAACTAGAGAGGACTACGTAAAGACTTTAGAATTATTGATAGATTACGGACCTAGGTATATTGTACCTCATATAATGCTCGGACTACCTAATGATAACGTCGAAGAGAGTATAAGAGTTGCTTCAAGTTTTAAACCATATTTACTTAACTTCTTAGTGCTAATCCCCACTAAAGGGACTCCTTCGCAATTCCTTAGTACGCCGAGTACACCTGAAATAATTAAGCTAATACAGCAAGGGAGCGAACTAATGCAGGGCAAAGTCAGCTTAGGATGTATGAGACCACATAAAACTAAGGAAGAGTTAGATAAAGAAGTTATTAGGAGAGGCTTAGTGGAGAGAATTGCAAACCCATCACCTAAAGTATTAAAAGAGTTCGCCCTCCCACTTTACGACGCATGTTGTAGTTTACCAAGCGAATATTTAGATAATTTTAAGATAAAGTAGACAAGAGCCTTATTTTTATTCATTTGAACCTAGGGATTACGGTCTTTTTATTGGTTTCTCTCCTTATTTTATTTCTATCTCGACCGAGCCATAAATTTCATTCTAAATAGTTAAGATATATGTTCGAGGACACTTTCATCATACCTTTCATTCGTAGCTCAGAAACGCCTACGTTCAAAAAACGGAAAGTAATCTTACGGGCTGGAGACAAGGGCACCATACTTAAGGTTATGAAAGCAGGTTTGTCCGAGGATTATATGGTGCTTTAGAACTAGCCCGTGGGCCAGAAGTTATCCCCCTTTTCATGTAGGGATCAAGATATTCTCTTTATCAAGCTCAGCTAGGAACTTCGCATTTTCTATCAGCTCATTTTGGTCAAAAGCTAAGTCAGAGACTATTTCCTTGAACACAGAACAGTCAAATACAGTCCCTGAGTATTTCAATAACTGGCGCACGTCTGAAGGGAGAGCTACTTTAGCCATGAATGTCGGAATCTTTACCCTAATAGCTTTCTTATTTAAAGCTTGTGAGTATACCTCAAAGATCTTTGAAATTTTAATAGGCTCGCATTCTGTTACATAGAAGTAGTTTTTAGATGGTCTCTTACCTTCTATAATTGCCTTAACCCCCCGCGCTATATATTTAGCACTAACAGGCATGAAAGAAATATTTAAATCTGGTAAAAGTCCTCTTTTAACTAATTTATACATAGTTACAAATTGTATATGGGCGGCAAACCTACCGTAAACCAAGGTAGGTCTAAATATAAAAGCGTGATCCCCTAAGATCTTGTACACAGATAGTTCGCCCTCCAGTTTTGACTTTTCAAATTCTGTTCCAGGCTTCAACCCATCTCCTAGTTGATCCTCGACTTTAACAAATCCGGTAATACCGTAAGTAGAGGCACTAGTATGTATCATTATTTTTCCTTGTTGCTTAACAACTTCGGCTATTTTGGTAGGGATCTCTACGTTCGAACGTCTTAAATTTCCAGGGGTACCGCTTATCTCACCTATAAAGTTTACCACGATATCGAAGTCCTTAATTACTTCCTTGAGTCTAGATTCCTCTTCCACAATATCCAATTGGACATTTTTTACCCCTTTTTCTGTCAAGATTTTTAGATATACCTCTTTCACGGGGTTTAAATTTCTATATGTTACAGTCACATCGTAATCCGAAGCTAGGTAATAAGCACTGTTAGTAGCAATAAAACCTAGGCCCGTTATAAGTATACTTTTCATAAGAGAAAAACGGACATAGGAAATAAATTGATTTGTCTTAAAGTGTTTAACTCTCTAACTCTTTAGGTAATACACTGCTAAAAAGCTCTGCACACTTCCTAAAATCATTCGTGATCTTATCTATTAGTCTATCGGCTGAGATGGCCTTATAAATATATCTAGGTCTTCCTCCCTTAGAGGAAGAATCTTTCATCCTCTCTACAAAACCTAAAGAGACTAATTTATTAACGCTCCTATTAATAGAAGCTTTTGACAGTTTTAGTTGCTCCGCCAACATGTCCTCATTCTTACCATCACTGTTGAGTAATGATTTGAGTACCTGAAAGTCTGTGTCTGATAGGTCATAACAAAAACTCAGTGCCTCTACGAGACCTACCTCCTTCCCTGATGGTAACCTAACTCTACTTATTTCCAATTCCATACTTTATCACATTATATAATTAAAATACACATATTTAAATCTTTGTATTTTAAGTAAATAGCTGATAGAGTGATAATTACCTTTTGATTATATTTCTTAAAATAAACAATATAATCCCGATAATTAGCAGGAGAAGAATAATCAGTGTTAAAGTATGAAAGTGGCTCGAAGGGCCTCTGATAGCAGTACTTGTACCAGAAGAATTCCCCGTAGAGTACGTCATATTAAGATACACGGTTTTACTTGAAGTCAAATTTACAGCGTAGTTCAACCCGTGATAACCTATAATGTAGTAACCTACGGGTAGGATTATCCTTTGACTGTGAGAGGTCATGGTTAGATGTAGACTGAACCTAAAGTTACCTAGAGGGGAGTATACCAGTGTTATTGTTATGTTACTAGGCACTAAGGGGGTTTCTACCCATAAACTCACATAGATCTGCTTAAAGTAAACCGTATCATTTTTATATAAAGCAACGAAGTACGGAAGCACAGAAAAAAATGAAGGTGTATCGGTTAAATTATAAACACGTAACGTACTTGAAGTAGAATAATATATTATGCCACTATAGTTAGCAACCCAAAGGGTACCTTTAGGGAGACCCTTTTCAGTTATGAGTAAAGACGATAAGTTATTAGGCAGTATCTCGTCCAGCTTATCGCTGATCGCTATTCCCTCATAGTAATATATAGGTGTGAAATTGTATTGTTGAGATACTCTGGTCAAACTTAACGTATACACTGAGTCATTTATTATAATGTATTTGTCGTTTAGAAAACTAAAGTTATATCCAATATATATAAGCTTATTATTTTCTAATACAAAACCGTTCGTGAAAAATATGTAATAGGTATTATTAAGCATATAAACCTTATCTATATCAGACGAGAAATTCAGGGCAATTAACTTCACGCCGTTCTCATATAACGTATTATTTGATATGTAAAAATATTGTCCACCATAAAAGTAAATGGAAGAAATATTTTGGACTTTAAGGTGGTAATAAGAAGGGTATAACACATCTCCCTTATCATCAAATATTACGTTATTGAAGACAGTAGAGTTTTTGTATACAGTATAATTCTCCGAATTGCTAGAGAGGTTCAGGGAGAATATAATAGAATTAGCTAGGCTGACTAGTATTACTTCTGACGTGTTGTATAACACCAAATAATTGTTAATTATTTTACCTTCCATAGTGGGGTATAGAGGAGAAATATAGATTATCTTCTTTGAAGTAATTGGAAACTGCTGGGATGCTAAGTACGTTAAATTAGATGAATTCAAGACTAGAATAGGCGAATAAAAACTGGGCAAAACCAAACCATAATAGCCAGAATTGTTCATAAATATTAGCAACTTGTGCTGAAAACTTGACGGGATCTGCTTGTACCCCCAAGGAAATACAAGAGACCCGGAAACACCTATTATCTTAGTGTAGTTTATCTGAGCCATAAACAAGACCTGCCAAAAGGGTGTTTCGATAACAATAGTGCCGTTTGAAAATCCTACCAAAAGGTTAGGACCAAATTGCTTAACAAAAGACACAGTAGCGTTACTCCCGTTGATAAATCCAGTAACTATAACAGAGTTAAGGGCTATTAGTAAGACGACCACAAAGGCCGGGATAAACGAAATCTTCATATCCAATTATTCACATTAGAAATTGTGGAGTTTAAAGGTATCCTAATTGAAGAACAAGAGTTATTGCGAAAAGGTAAGTTAAATGATGAATACAAGAAAAAACTTGAAAGAGAAGGGTTTAAAATAGTGAAGAAAAAAGGCAATGAAAACGTTATCACTACTTTCGAAGATGACAAAATAACTCTGGTCTGCGATAAAGAGGAAATAATTTTTAGGCTATTATTACTCTCATCTACCATAACTAGAATAATAATAACAGATAAAATGACTACAGTAGTAATCTTTTCAGGAAGAAGAAGTATAACACAGTCGTTCAAAATTACTAGGCAGACTTCTTTAGAAGGACTTAGAAAATCATATATCGCGTCTAAGTCTTCACAAGACTTCTTACAAAAATACCTTACATTCTTAAGTGAAAATAACGATGATGCTGTAATAGGATGGCTTAAGGAATTCATGAAAAATAAAAGTTGAGAGAGTAAAAAAGGAAAAAAGAAAATATTACATAAATCTCTTGAGTATTTGCATGGGATTAGTTATGTTAGCAGTCAGCAACGCTTCGTCCGGAGAGTGACCAAAAGCGAAAGCCAATAACTGGCTGAAGTATACTATAGGCATCCTCAGATCCTCTCCGTATCTCGACGCTATCTTATTCATATTAGTCTCTAGTGCTACACCGCCTAATGGGCAGTCAACAACCAACATTTCAGCACCGTTCCTCCTAGCTTCCTTTAGTATCCTAGCTTCTAAGTTAAGTGCTACATCTAGGTCAGAGTATACGTGAGGACCTCCACAGCACATAGTCTTAGCTTCGAAAGGTACTACTTCAGCCCCAACAGCTTTTAACAACTCGTCCATGAAGAAAGGCCTTTCTGGGTCGTCCTTTATCTTCATATAACCGGTTAAGATATATTGTTTAGGTCTTGCGTATAAGCATCCGTAATAAGGTGCTACTTTTAAGCCATTTAATGGTCTCTTGACCAGGCTTTTAACACCTTCTGGACCCGCTGTGTTGTAAATGAACTCTACAGCATGAATCATCAATAACTGAAGGTCGTATCCTTTTTCACCCATCTTCTCGAGGTACATGTTAACCTTTTCTCTAAGCTTAGGGTACTTGGTCATGTAATAGTGGGTCCTCGAAAGCGAGTAATGACAGCCTGGACAAGCAGACATTACAGCATCTGCACCCATTTCCCTGGCTAAGGACAGATTTCTTGCGGGGAGCAACAACCCTGCCATAGTATTTACGTTTTTAACCTCTAAAGCACCACAGCAGTTATAGTCCTCTATCTTCTCGTAGTGAAGACCTAGGTCTTTTGCTACCAGTGCTAGTGACACCTCGTAAGACTTACCTAAACCGTCTAATGAACAGCCTGGATAAAACGCTACTTTTCCGTATGGGTTATTTAGCCTCATGGTCATTCTGGCCTCACCTCCTCCTTCATTGCCTCCTCCAATACCTTCTTAACCCTATCCCAGTTTTTAACTTTGCTGGGCTTCATTAACTCCTTGATTAACCCAGACCTTAACATGGCTCCGCTCATCATGATAAGATCCTTTACCCCTAAAGAGACGAAACCGGCTTTCGCTGACGCAGCACCAAGAGTCAACTCTGAGATCCTCCCACCATTCTTCATTACAGTTTCCAAGAACAATTCATCGAAGATCGTACCGGGGTCTTTCTTTACAAGGCCGTGCTTATGCAAGTAATTATGGATTGCGTGCACCACCTCTTCTACCAATACTCCTTTTGGACACCTATGAGTACATTTCTGGCAAGATACACACCTCCAAATGCTATTTTGTAGCTCTATTAACCCTTGCTTATCACCTTTTCTGGCTAGGTCAATGAACTTCCTAGGACCGTAATTCGGATCATATTCTCTCATAGTACATCCAGAAGTACATGTCCCGCATTGCCAACAAGCACTTATCGTATACCCTTCTAGCGTATTTGCAATCTCGTCCCATACTGTAGGATCGTATCCTGTCTGCGTCCTCTCCATTAAAAAGGCGTTCCAAGTTCCATCTATTTCTACTCCATCTACTACTACTTTATCTTTTTGAATTACACCTTTTATTATAGATTTTTCTAACTCAGGAATGGGCATGTTTTATCACCTTTAAGAAGGGTTTTAACCCTAAAACTAATGCGGTCGTGGAAAGATGTGTAGGGAGTAACCCCGCCACTTTTTTATCTATGGCGAGGTGTGTAGTATAGTCTAGATATCTTACATACGAATAAACCAAAAAAATCGTAGTAGGATAATAGTTTGAGGTATCGAACCCAAAAATAGATAAGATAGTTTTTAACTCATTTATGGCAGAAAAGAAGTCCGCCTTACTCTTTAATATAACGTTATCTTTAAGGATATAAGTTATAGAACCTGAGTTCTTCTCTTCATTCCATACCCATCTGTTCCAAAGAGGAAAATCTGATGGCTGTATATAATGGAGAATCTCTCTCGCCATATCCCTTGAATCTTTAGGCTCCATACCCTTTACAGTATTTACAAATATGCTGACCCTTTCATCATAAGATAAGGACGAATCTTTTAATTTAGAATATACTGAGGAAAATTCAGACAAAGGAGTGCTCTCGGCTACTTGTGAGTAAAACTTCCTATGGTGAAAGAATATTTCAAATAGGTTCTTACGGTCCTCCTCCCTCTTAATCTCGAGCCGAGAGAGAAAATCAGACTTCATTTTCATAGAATCTAATATTACGGAGAAGGATTTTTTCGGATCAGTATAAGTATTATTTATATCTTTATCTAACATAGCATTAAAAATATCTCTTACATAATCAGGGTTTAAAAAAATAGTGTTAATGATGAGCCACCTCTACTTTTACGGGCTCTTCCCACACTCCCTTAGTTATATACTCATACGCTTTCATCGCTGCAGCATAACCTTCGGTTATTGCATCAGATATAGTCTTTGGACCAGTTAAGGCACCGGCTAAGAAGATACCCTTCTTAGTAGACTGCACCGGCATCCTATACTCATCTAAGGGCTTTATAAACCCATGTTCTTCTAGCTCTAAACCTAATACTTTTGCTACTTGTTTCGAGCCTAGTCCTAACTCCATACCGTTTGCCAGAATGACCATATCATACGGGACTACTAATGCCCTGTTTAGGTTCATAGTATCTTCTCCCTTAATAATTACAGTGTCGTTTGGACCTCTCATAAATTCTGATATCCTACCCCTTATGAACCCTACTCTGTAATCTAACTGTGCCTTCCAATACAGTTTATCCTCCATCAAGCCGTAAGTCCTTATATCCATGTAGTAAATGTGGACTGTCGCATCAGGTACCCTCTGCTTTATCTCCATAGCTTGCTTAATTGATACTGCACAGCAGACCCTAGAACAGTATGTGTTACCTACTGTAGCATCCCTTGAACCTACGCATAATAATATCGCCACCCTCTTGGGTGGAGTCCCCTTAGTGGTTACAAGCTTATTTTCAGATAACATCTTTTCTATATCGGATATCTGATATATGTTGGGTACTATACCATACCCGTATTCATACTTCCTCCTTGAATCAAAGTGTTCAAAACCGGAAGCTGCAATTATCGCATTGACTTTCTCGGTAGTCGTTTTACCAGACTTGTCTTTAATACTAACCGTAAATCCGTTACCTTCTTGCTTTACACTGTCTACTATACTTTCTGTATAGATCTTTATATTTTTGTTACTCTCGACCGACTTTATCAATGGGTCTATTACCTGCTCTGAGGGAACTAGATCGGGGAATAATAGGCTATACTTAAGTTTTTTAGGAGTACCACCCAAATAAGACTCTCTCTCAACTAAAACTACGTTCACTCCGAGGTTAGCCAGCTCCTTAGCCGCTGAAAGACCAGCAGGACCAGCTCCTATAACAAGAACTTTCTCTCCAGCCATTTAATCACCTATTCCTAACATTTATTAAATAAAATTAATTTAAAAAATTTTGCTTTTCACTTTTGTACAGCTTTTTCTCCCTTGTACCACTTTACTCTTTCAGGTAGAGTTAAGTAGAAGTCAATCTTCCTGTGCGGAGTGTATAGGTATTCGGGCTGAGCCTTTCCTTCTCTAAGGTCAGCTAAGTACTGTAAGAACTTCTCCTTATAGTCCTCAACCGGCACACCTATCTTCCTTAAGAAGCCCTCTACATCTGTAGCATGCCAGTGTATCTGGGCAATCTTGTATGGGTCTGCGCCCATTGCAATTGCAGCGAACTGTGCATCTGCTAATACTGGTAAGTTATAGTTAAACCCGTGAGCCTTACCTGCCCACTGGCTCTTATCGAGAGTAGTTACACACCCAGTATCAGATGTTACAAACACATCAGCATGCCCTTCTTCTACAGCAGGAATTACTTTCTTGAATAGAGCGAAGCTCCTACTAAATTCCCTCTCTGTTAAGATGTGCCTAAAGCCGAATCCACAGCAGTCCCACCATGTTGAGTAATCTACTATTTTAGCACCGAAGTTCATGACCGTGCCAGTAGGTGCAGCTGGCCTTCTTCCTTCAAATACCTTGGGATCGTAGACAGTGTCATCAGGGACTAACTTATAGACGTGGCATGGTGTGTGGACTGCAGCTTTAACATTGCTTAGATCATATTTCTTTTGTTGGGATAATTGTTTGCTCATCACATAAAGCCACTCTGAATAGTGGACTACTTCTTCGGGTATTACTATGTCCATCCCCAACTTTCTCATGATTGGTCTCAGTTTGTCTCTAATCTCCTTGTGGAGGACTAACATATTCCTGATCTCCTTGTAGTGCCCAAAAGACGTCCCACAGTGTATTAGCGGGAAGTAGTCTGTTTCGTATGCTCTCCACATGTTTCTTACGTATACTCCTGCTAGTGCAACAGGGTTTGACGCACCGGATGCGTGGTAGTTCCAGCCAGTGCAAGAGGTCTGGTGGGGTTCGTCTAGGTAGTCTATTTCAGCTTTGTTCATCATCCAAAATACTGATGTTGGATATCCGGGGATGTGACCACATTGCCCACAGCTTTTGTGGTTCCATAGTTTATTCGTGGGGATTTTCTTTGGTAGACCGTTTATCGTCTGTACTTCCACTGGATTATTATAGGGCTTTATATGGTGTACTATTACTTCGCCCTCATCTTCTAGTTTCTCTAATTCCTCTTTAATGTGCTGTATACCATGTGGAGTACTGTACTTGTAAATAATTCTCTGATATACCTCGTTCCAATCTACATCGTCGGCATAAGGAAAAGCCTCTTTTATTGCCTCATGCATCTTTTTTTCTTCTTGAGAAACCATACTTTACACCTTTATAGTAATTTATGTAGTTTATAATATATAAACTTTCATTTAAAACATTTATTCATACATACTAAAAAAGTAAAAAATACATAATTTTACACAAATATAATATTTATTCATACATACTAAAAAAGTAAAAAATACATAATTTTACACAAATATAGGTTTTTTATAAGTCCATCCAGTTATCTGGTAATTCGTCTTCGTTAAGTTCTCCCTTCTCCCACTTCTCCCTTATCTCTTCTAGCTGCTGTTTCCTCTCCTCATATATGTCCATAATCATTTCATATAAGTCCTCATCTACCTTCTTTATAGAGTCCATAACACCGGATTCAATAAATATGGTCATTAGCTCAACTGCAGTCTGTAGAGATGATTGCCAGCCTATATCAGCCCTCTGCATTAGGTCAACCGGAACTGCTTTTCTGTATACATCCATATTCTTTGATTCTTCTATAGCTTGTGGACCCCAATCTGGGAACGCATCGGGCTGTATCATGTTAGGTGTAACCTGGTTACCTGTAGTGATTACCGTGTATAAGACTCTTCTATAAGGAGCTAGGATTTCCTTAGCAGACGGAAGAGCAAACTGCACAGCGTACTCCCTTAATACCATTATTAATCCCGCAATTTCGTTATTGAATGGGCATCTCATAGAACATGTGTAGCACTGGACGCATGCCCACACTTTCTTATTGGTGAATTCCCATATCTTGTCCGCTGCATCTCTCATCATATATTGTATCATTTCCCTAGGTCCAAAATCGTAGAATTTAGCTGCAGGACACCCTGATGTACATACACCGCAGTTTAGACAACCCCTTAGATACTCATTAAACCTGAAGTCGGACTTTACTGCCTCCCAGAATTTTTTAGCTAATTCTGCTTCTTCTGATGATAAAGAGCTCTGAAAATTCCTTAATTCTTCTGGAGCTATTTCTTGATCTACATAAGCCATGTCCATTACTCTTGGATCATCTGGTAGTGGTATAACTTTAGACATACCTAATCAAATAAATTAATCGAAAAGTTACTTATAAATTTTGTTAAAAAAATAAATTATTATATTACCTTTACTTTACTCTCTTAATTAGAATTCTGGTTACTCCTCCTTGCTGCTGAATATCAAGGATCTGTTGTCCTGTCCTTCTGGCCCATGCTTCAATATCTGGTTTCGCTGCTGGATCTGTAGCTAATACTTCTAGTACTTCACCTACTTGGATTTGTTTGATGGCCTTAGCCGTTTCCATTACCGGCCCGGGGCAGTAGAGCCCTCTAGCGTCTAACGTTTTAGCTACTTTGACCTCTGTCATCTCTTTCACCTCAGATAAATAGTACTGTTCCTCCCTCTGCTCTATCTAAAAATGTAGCAACTCCAACTACATCATCAACAAAATTTGCCAGGTCTTCCCTCTTTATCCCGAAGAACTCCATTGTAGTACTGCAAGCATAGACTTTGACTTCACCGACCTCCTTAGCTTGTTCAACTAGTTGATACCACATGGGATATTTCATTTCTTGCATTTTCTGCATCATCATTGGACCGAACTTTTCATAGTTCTTATCAATTGGTGCAGGTTGGTTTTGGATACCTTGTTTAGTAATGTTAGTTAGCCCCCAGAACGTGAAAAACAAGTTTACTTCATACCCTGCTGCAGCAGCTCCAGATGCTAGAATGCCTACGGGCATTAACTTGTCTATCGTTCCTGAGAAAACGATTATTGAGAGTTTCTTATTCTCTCCCATTTGTGTTCCCAAATATTATTTTTAATTAAAATTATATAAGCTTTCCTGATATCGAAAATTACTGAAAAATATATCTTTTTTATCTAATACATATCAAATATACTAAATAAATATCGGACGTTCAGTTATTTTGTTTGATAAAAAATTTAAGTAAGCTATTTTTATTATAAGTGAGGGGAATTATTATGAGTGAAGAACAGAAGAAAAAAGTATTAATTGTAGTAACACATGGACCAGAAGACCTAGACAGGACATATGCACCTCTTTTTATGGCTTCTATAGCAGCATCAATGGAATACGACGCACAAGTATTCTACATGATTAAAGGACCTCTACTATTAAGCAAGAAGTGGCAAGAAGAAGAGAGAAAGAAGGGAGGTAACCCCTTCATACACTTCTTCGATATGGCTAAAGATAACGGTGTAAAGATGTATGTCTGTGTCCAAAGCCTTAAGGATATGTGCCACATGAACGAAAATGAGGTTGTGGACGGAGTAGAGATAGTAGGCGGGTCTACGCTGATAGATCTATTATTTGATGCGGACAGAGCACTGTTCTTCTGATCTGACATGGATTTTGATGTCGCAGTAATAGGCGGAGGAACAGCAGGCTACGCATCGAGTGTTATACTAGGCAGAAGAGGTAAAAGAGTAGCCGTAATAGAAAAGGAAAATATAGGCGGGACGTGTGTAAATTACGGCTGTGTACCAAGTATTTTTTTATCAGAATTATCTTTTTTATATTCTAGAATAAAAGAAATTGGGAATTATAAAGGTATTAACATATCAGTATCCATTGATGGGTCTAGTTTCTTCAACAAGAGAGATGAGATAGTTAACTACCTTAGTTCTGCAGGAGAGAACTTAATTAGATCGTCTGGAGGAGAGATAATAAAAGGAGAGGCTGAAATACTCGGGAAGAACGAAGTCGTTATTAACGGAGAAAAGGTGACTGCTAAAAATATCATTATAGCTTCAGGAAGTAAGCCAAATCCCCCTCAAATAGAGGGAATTGAAAACGCTGTAAGCGAAGACGAAGCTGTTAGGATCAAAAAGATACCAAGTTCTATTATAGTAATAGGAGGCGGTGTTGCAGGGACGGAAATAGCCCAGATCTTCGCCAAGTTGGGTAGTGAAGTTACCATTTTGTCTAGAGGTAAAGTATTAAAAGAGCTGGAAGAAGACACTAGGAAGATTATACTAGAAGCACTAGAGTTTGATGGAGTGAATGTGATAGAGGGAGTGGTCCCAGAAAAAATTAAAGAAAATAAGGTGGTTAGTAGCAAAGGAGAACATGAAGGAGAAGTAATTGTATATGCTACCGGAAGGGTTCCGTCTATTCCCAAGGGCGCATCGATGATAGGTATAGAGAGTACTAGAAACGGTATCATCGTTAATAATAAATTAGAAACATCAATAAAAGGTATTTACGCGGTAGGAGACGTTATTGATAAGGAGAAAAGGGTAGCACACTTAGCCTATATTGAAGCTATCATAGCATCGCTTAATATACTAGGTTCGTGCGAAGAGATGGACTATGAGGGTGTCCCTCAAGTAATATATACAGACCCGGAGATAGGCGTTGTAGGGGATAAAAGGAAGGTAGAAAAATATGTCAAATTTCCATATACGGCAAATACTAGGGCTATAATCAGGGGTCTGAGGGACGGGTTTTCGCTCATAGGGATAGACAAGAACGGGACTATAGTATATTCTGAAATAATCGGGGATAATGCCGAAGAGTTAGTTAACCTCATGGCATTGGCGATTAGAAAGAGGCTTACTATAAGGGACTTAGCATTTTCAATATTTGCTCATCCCTCGCTCAGTGAAGTGATGTTGAATGCAGCTAGGGATCATTTTGACTTAGACGTAGATATTTATAAATAATTTTAAAAAAAAGATATATTATTAACATGATTTAAAACTTTTAAAATGAAAAATTTACTTAAATACTTACTATTTAATTTTTAAATTAGTATAAAGAACGAATTAAACTAAAATTACTAAAATTGTGGAATTAACCGACTTAGCCAAATTTTAAATTAGGTTGTAAAATCAATTATGGTATATGCAATTGTATGATTATCTGAAAAAAAGGGGTTTCGAAATAGAGGAGACGGTAGATAATATTACCGTAAAGATGGAGAGTTATACGTTCTTTATAGATAAAAAAGGTAATGAAATTATACTACCTATACCGCTACCCACCGGTAAAGAGACCTTAGATGACCTAGTAGAGATGGGTATAAAATACGCTAGAGGGTCGAGGATAGCACAAGGTTTAGGCTCCCCGCTAGAGTACGAAATAAAAGACTCCAATGTATTATTGAAAAAGAAATTTGCGGATACACAAGAATTAGAACAGAAATTAATTAAAGCGCTAGATGGAATAGAGAGTTTGAGGTACTTTTTATGAGCTATGACAATATTATATCACAGTATGCTAAATTCGTAAAAGGTCTGACTTTAGAACATTGTAAAGAGGAAGAAGAACTTGTTTATAAATTAAGTAATGAAAATAACGTAATAGAGAAAGATGGATGTGATAAGCCCTATATAAAGGTTTTAAAGAACGACAGAGTATACTTCATATACTACGGTGTACCCACTTCTAATGAGCTATGGCCATTCCTTAATGCTCTCATCAGAGTATCGAATAACGTAGTTCAACTTGATGAAAAAGAAAGGTCTGAAGCAATGAAAATTAAGGGAAATATTAAACTTTTCGTAACGCCAGACTGTACCAAATGCCCGATTGCAGCTGAGCTACTTTATCAGTTACCCGTAATAAATGAGAACATAAACTTGGAGATAATAGATGTAACGGAATATGAAGATCTTGGTAAAAAATACAGGGTTCTTAACGTACCGAAGATCGTATTAAACGATAGTGCTGAAATACCAGGTGGGTTCCCACCACATATAATATTAAAAATGCTGATTAAGAGTAGCGAAAAACAGTAATTCCCATTTTTTTAGCAATTTTTTCTACATTTTCATCGTCTGTAATTAGATCAGCAGAGAGCTCTTGAGCGACTAATACAGATTCGGAATCTGCCTCATCCAAACCTGAAATTTTAACCGGTTTGTGAGAATAAGCCCTAATCCAGACATTATTGTCGAGTAAGATTGAGGGATCTATACCCCTCTTTAACGCCTTAGAAAAAGTAAGGGTAGTAACTATTAATTTTCTGTCGTAAAACATGTGCTGGAGTTCAACTATCTTACTTATAAGGTTTATCGTTATAACTGCGTACTTTGCCATATTAAAGTATATAAAATACAAACGATAATAAACTTAAGAGGAGATAAAAGTGGCTCAGACGGTCGAAGATCCGCTTGAAAAGCTTGCTACCCCAGAAAATATCCAGAGGCTATCCAAATTAGTAGATACATTACCCACACTTGAGAAAGTCACATCGAAATTAACTGAAATGGATAAACAAGGCCAACTTGACCTATTAATGGGACTATTAGACCAGACTGTATCTTTAATGGACGCTGTGCAGAAAGCCGACCTAATAAACGCACTCATCTCATTCGGGATGGACCAAATAACCAAAGTCCAAGCCCTATGGCCGATGCTAGAAAAACTCACAAGCGACAGAGCACTCTCACTACTACAATCACTAGACATAGACTCACTACTAGACGCAACAGAGAAATTGCTACCACTCATGCAAAAAATGACAAGCGACAAAGCACTAAAAATCATCCAAAACATGGACATAGACTCACTACTAGACGCAACAGAAAAGTTAATGCCCGTAATGCAAAAAATGACAAGCGACCGCGCATTAAAACTACTACAATCACTAGATATAGACTCACTATTGGAGACCACAGAGAGCTTAATGCCAGTCCTTATGAAGACAACTACAATACTATCAGACATGCAGAAGAGAGGACAATTAGACCTACTCCTTAATTTACTACAGCAGTCTGTAGACTTATTGGACGCTGTGCAGAAAGCCGACCTAATAAACGCACTCATCTCATTCGGGATGGACCAAATAACCAAAGTCCAAGCCCTATGGCCGATGCTAGAAAAACTCACAAGCGACAGAGCACTCTCACTACTACAATCACTAGACATAGACTCACTACTAGACGCAACAGAGAAATTGCTACCACTCATGCAAAAAATGACAAGCGACAAAGCACTAAAAATCATCCAAAACATGGACATAGACTCACTACTAGACGCAACAGAAAAGTTAATGCCCGTAATGCAAAAAATGACAAGCGACAAAGCGATCTCGTTATTGCAGTCACTGGACATAGACTCACTACTGGGCGCAACAGAGAAATTGCTACCGCTAATGCAAAAAATGACAAGCGACCGCGCATTAAAACTACTACAATCACTAGATATAGACTCACTACTAACGGTCGCTGAGAGATCTATCCCGCTCCTGCAAAAGCTGACTGGAGATAAGACCCTAAAGTTAATTGAGGCAATTGATATAGATTCTACGCTAGATGCGTTAATTGCACTAACTCCCGTAATGAAGCAACTAACCAATGAGAAAACGGTTAAGTTACTCACACAAGTCGACTTTACATCAATGCTATCCCTTTTGGAGAGGATGGCTGAGCTACAGAAGGCTGGAGTAATTGATAAGATGATGAAATTATTCGAAGTGTTCGGAGACCCTCAATTTATTGATGCAATGGTTACGTTAATGCAAAAAATGGGAGTAGCTATGAAGATGTGGGTACAAGAGCTCCCGTCAATAAAGCCCGTGGGCACATTCGGTTTAGTAGGCGCATTAGGTAATAAGGACACAAGTTATGCCTTAGGTGCTATGCTAAAGTTAGCTGAAGACTTAGGAAAAGTCCTGAGAGAAGGATAATAGAAGCGATAAAGTCTCCTTAACTTTTTTTATTATTTCACCACTAGAGATAGTAGGGACTTCTAATTCTTCCTTTTTTCCCAATAATCCTTGTAAGAAACTTACCATACATTCAGAAGACATCCTACCATAACCCCCACCACCATAACCTATCACCTTCGATGTCCTAGCAAGCCTCCTAACCTTCAGACCGAGGAGGTTGTATGAATTACAAGTTAATTCTAGGGATTTAAGTCCATCGTCTTTATGTCCATCTACTCCAGAGACCACTACAATATATGTCGGAGAGAAACTTTCTACAATGTCCAAGATCTTTAGTGCTAATTCAAACGCGTCGTCACCAGACCCTAACGGCAAAGGAAAATTGTAGTTTAAGCCCTTTCCTTCACCTGCACCGCGTTCGTCTACTCTGCCTGTCCCCGGAAAAAACTTACCGTCATATGCAAAAATGTTAATTTTCAGGACAGGTTTATCATATAAGTACTCCTGAATACCGTTTCCGTGGTGGGCATCAACATCTACTATAGCAACCTTTTCTTTCTTCATGAGCAGTTGAAAGACTAGATACGCGACGTCATTTATGGGACAAAATCCCATTGGCTTGGAATAAGTAGCGTGGTGAAACCCGCCTAAAGGTACGTATACGTAGTCCACATAGGAGGAAAACTTTAATGCAGTCTTAGATGCACCTAAAACTAACAGGACGTCCTCAAAAATCCCTGGGTAGTGTACTGTATCCCCTCCGTCAAGGTATCCCGAGAACGGGATCCTGCTAACTTCTTGGAGTTTGTTGACGTATTCTTTCGAATGTATCTCCAATAAGTCTTCGACTGTGGCAATTTCAGGCCTTATTTCTATGAATTGAAGTTTTTTCCTTGCTATTTCTATAAATCTTCTGATCCTCTCTTTGGAGATATCCCTTATCATATGGTGTGAGAAAGATATATCTTTAAACTTATCGTCCCATATAATACCTAATAATTTCTCCGATGTCAACTTTATCCCCTAAATCTCCGAAATATTTTCTAAAAAACCTTATCCTAGGCTTACCTCCGTACGATAATACAGACTCGAAAAACGCTTTACCACACACGGGCTCATTAGCGAGGATCTTAAATGAAGCTTGCCTTTCCCACGTCCTTATTAGCCCCTTTTTACCTTCAAAAAGTACTAAATTCTTCCTTCTAACGTAAACCGCTCTCCCAAGGTTGATACCAAAGAAACTTAATTTACCGTTAAACCCCCCGATAATTCCACCGTAACATGCGTAGGGGTAACTGGTGTTCAGAAGACCTCCGCAACAACCTACTCCGTTTAATTTACCGGCCGATGCGTAATCTTCTACTTCCACGTCAAAATAGTTTTGTGAAACATTAACCACCTTACCCTTTCTTGACTCTCGGTAATCTGTAATTTTGCTGAACCTAAAGGTAACACCCTCAATATGAGCATGTAAAAAATCCCCACCAGTGTATGGTGAATTCACAAAATACCCTATTTCTTGTCCTTCTACAACTTCATCATCTATATCTATTGTTGGTTCGACATGAAGGACTTTTACCACCTTGCCTTTTATAGAAAAGCTAAGTATGTAGTCATAAGGTGAGGTAGCATACCTATTTGGCCTGCCGATGAAAAATTTCTCGGCCTTAATCAACTTTCCCTTAAAGGGAGAGAAAAAAGTCTTACCATCAGGAGAGCTTAAGTCTACTGCCTTCCCTCTTACGTGTGAGGGAAATCCGCTAGAGAAAAAACTTATCAGGGAGCCTTTCTTTATCCACATCTTACTTACGTTCTAACGCCTTTATTACGTTATCTAACCTTGACTGCCTTAGTGCCTTTAGTGCAGTTTCCCTTGAGGGGTACCACGGGATATTTCTGAACTCCATAGTAGGTCTCTCATTAGAGTATGGTCTATTACACCCTGGACAACCAGATGTCATAAAAGCAGGGGCTATATCGTCTATAGTTAGGTCCTTAGGTATATTAATATCTATTATTCTTTCATCGTCCTTATCAAATATAAAGTCGGAGTAGGTGACTAAGTCATTTTCAATAAGCCATCGTGCTAACTGGACCCTCCGGTATACATTTACGGGTACAGGCTTCTTTCTCTCCATTAATGTGTTCTGCTCCGGGTAAAACGCAAAGAGAGTAATTTTAGCTCCTCTTTGGTGGGCATACCACATTATATCTACAGCTTCTTTTTCTGTCTCCCCCAACCCTATAATTAAATGAATTCCAGCATTCCCTTTTCCAAACACCTCAACAGCCTCGTCAATGCCTTTCAAGTACCTCTCCCAACTATGCATGCTCCTTACAGCCTTACCTCTGGTAATTTCAAAAACTCTCTTGCTTGCCGCATCAATGGCTACATCAATCATATCCCCACCAGCTTTTCTCATTTCTTCCATATGGTGCTTGAAAGTATAAGTAGGAGTAACAAGTTCAGATATTGAAAGTTCTATTCCTGCCTCCCTTATCCTCCTAGTAATTTCTACTGAATCCTGACCGGCTCTAGGATGGGCTAACTGACCTACGCATATCCTTTGGAGACCAAACCTTGGGTCACCTTGTCTCTCTTTAATCTTAGTCAATACATCGTCTAACTTTCTCAAAGGCCACTCTACTCTGATGAGAGTTTTACATTCTGGTCCTTGTGAGACTTCTCTAGCCTGCCCACAATAAGCACAGTTCGCTTTACACCCGTCCGGATAGTATTGTAGGAGGTTTATAGTAGTATTTAAAGCGTTGTGTAAAAAAACACCTGGACTAAAACCTAATACCATATCTGCTCCAAAACTTAACCTAACCCAATCTGGACTGCTTATCATTCTTAGCATTTAAACCACCCCCAAAATATCAAAAACTACATTCGCACAACACGAACTATTAAAAACGACTTGCCTTTTACTTAAAGCGTAATTTATAGTTTCTTCTTCTGGGAAAGCTATCCCGTCTAACTCATAATCTACTGCAAATTTTTCCACCTCCAAATACCTTCTCCCTCTAGGTCTAGCACAACCCAACATTACCGGTACCGAGAAGCTATCCCTAGCTTTCTTCATAACAGTTATCATGTCCTCCGGCTCAGGTTGCCTAAAAGAGTTGGAAGAAGAAAGGGGCATTAACCCCACTACGATCACTGCATCAGGGCTCACGCCCCTCAGCATATCTAAGGCATTAAGTTCACTTTCTATACCTTTTTTGCTCAGCCCGACTATTACATGGGGGACTACCATTAGTCCTGCCTTCTTAAGGAGCTTAAATGAGTTCAGGTAATCTTCAACAGTAAAAGGCTGACCTAACGTATCTTTTATAGTATCTTCGTCTCCTACCATGTCCAGTAGAGCGATCTTAACCCCTGCCTCCTTAAATTTCATTGCTATTTCTTTGCTTCTTACCACACCAGTATGTGCAATAAAGGTCATTTTATCCTTATATTTTTTCAAAACTGCAGAGAACTTCCATATAGGGACTTCTCCCCTACCTGTTGAACCGCCGGATAGTATGAGACCCTTATGCCCCTCGCTCAAGGACTTCCTTATTTCCATCTCAAGTTTAACTGGGGTGGAAGCATCTTCCATACTTTCGAGGATCCTTCTATTGCAATGTTTACAGTTAAACGCACAAGCATTTCCAGTTACAGAGACTATTCTCCAGCCTTGTTCCGACGACATATACTCGGTCTCATATTTTTTCAGAGCAGGAGCATACAAGTATATTGGTCTCATTTTCTAAGCACCTCATTGAAAAGTGCAAGCAAGTCCTGCTCGGTAATGCCTAAAATTTTGACACCTTTATACCAGTCTTTTATATTCTCTTCTACTTCATCGACCCTGCTCCACTTTAACCTAGACTCAAGGTCATAAATGGCTCTTCTGGGCTCTATGAAAAAGTCGCCTGTTAAAAGCACACTCTCTATTATCGACTCGCCTGCCATCTTTACTTGAAGCCTCACAAGTCCACCGGGGAACTTCTTCTCTATGAATTTGACATCTCCGGCTAACGGTTTTCTTAAGTTATATATCCATTCTGGAGACGCGTATTTTAGCCTCAGTTGAGAGATCAATTTTTTCTCTTCTTCAGTATATTGACCGTCATCAAGCCTGATACCTAACGCTTCAGAGAAGCTCTCTCTTGCCGTAGTTATTAGTTCACCCATTTCTATTCCATGGCCTAGTTCTTTACTAATCCACGTTAACCTTTCCTTAAAGTCTTTAGCTAGTTTGTCCTTCAACTTTTCAGATGTAAGCCTTAGAGTGGAGACAAGTGCTTCGGCATCGAAATCGAGAAGGATAGTCCCTGTCACAGCAATATATTTTCCTATAGAAAAGGCCCCTATCCCCGATATTTTTTTACCTTTAACTTCTACGTCATTTTTAGGTCTGAAGTTCGCGTCTATACCTAGTTTCTGTAACGTTTTTATCACGCCCTCTGCGCCTTTTTTAATTGCGTTCTCTGGTGTACCCCCTAAGTAGTGCCCGTCCGCATAAATTTCCCAGCCTAGTTGGTCTTTCCCCATGATTATAGTACCGCCGCCAGTAGGCCTCCTACCTATATCCCACCCCCTCTTTTTGACTTCCTCGAGGTTGACTTCCTGTTCGACAGCTTGGTGGTAGCCTAGCAGCACTGCGGTCGGGTCGAAAATTACGAACCTCAGAATCGGAGGAGCACCATTACTCACTGACTCTAGTAGCGCTTCTTCTCCCGCCAATATTAGGTCCTGAGGCCCTCTCTCTACGATAAATCTAAATGAATCCATGCTTAGGAAAATAACTTTTTTAATTTATTTAAATATTTCTTCAAATAGAAAAAAGGGCTATTTATAGTACCTAAAGAAAACTAAAAGTGCTTAACATCCGCCTACCTTTACATCCTTAACCTCTTTGCTAGTACTGGGCTTCTCAATTACCATTGTATAAATACCATCTTTATTAGTATTTTCTATTATCTTACATTCCATTAACTTCACTGCTTCAGCTATCATGTCTACGCACTTGGGGTCCTTAAATATCACTTTTACGACTCCTTCTTTCATCCCCATTAATTTTGCAACAGTTTTCATAAAAGGTTCAGGGCATTCAGCTGAAGTAGCGTCTATGACCTCCATAGTTTTTATGATTAGGTTAAAAACTTAAAAATATTGTTGAAGTAACTTATTTCCATGAAAGTCGTTTGCCCAGTGTGCAACAGACTATTTGAAGCCGAATGTTCACCATATAAGGAAAGTTATAATGAAATAGTGTATTATTTCGATACCGAGATGTGTCTGCTAGCCTTTAGAAGCGAACCCGGAAAATTTGTCTTTAACTGCCAAGGGAAGAAAGGAGTACCTTAGGCAATATATTAATAAACATTTGAGAACATTTCTCAAAATCTTCCCTTATACGTTCTATCAGGATCTGGTTTTCCACGGATCTGTATACATATTTAGGTCTTCCACCTTTAGAAGACTGTAACTTCTCTCTTGAAATAAACCCTAAGGATACAAGTTTGTTGAGGCTTCTGTTGATTGAAGCCTTAGAAAGCTTCAAAGACTCCACTAACTCGTCTTCAGTAATCGTCTTCTTATCAAGAACTGCCTGCAATACCTTATACTCGGTATCTGATATATCATAACAAAATGAAAGAGCATCTAGCAGTTTTACTTCTTTACCTGATGGTAGTACGACTTTTTCACTTTCTACTTCCATGATTTAATATCTATTAATAGATATATTTAAATTTTATCAAAAAAACCAAAGTTATCCCCATATCCCCTTGTTTATATCTTCAATTTTAGTATATAGAGAAATCTGAAAATATCTAAATACTTCTACTACAAAATTCTTAGCTTGTTCGTCAGACATCCCAGATATTTTAGTCTGAAGGTCATTTATAAACCTTTGAAGGTCATTATAAGTCATCTTATCCATAATACTCTCGTACTGGTGAAGATCTAAAATGTTTTTTATTTCATCTATGGTCTTGGCATTCTTTAGTTTCTCGTACATAATCATAACAACTCCCCTACCTTGTTTTCCAAATAAGGCGTCTTCAGGCTTTCTTAACCACCTTGCGTAAGTAGCTGCAAGTTTTTTTGCCTCATTCTCCATTGACATAAGCTTAATTTTTCACACACTTATTTAAAACATTATGGGAAAATCCCTACTCCTTATGAGCGGAGGACTAGACTCCTCATCAGTAGCTTACTACCTATCTAAAAAAGGGTTGGACTTTGACTGCCTTATAATAAATTACGGACAAAGGTCAGCTATAATGCAGTTAAAAGCTAGCAAAGAAGTCTGCAGGAGACTTAACAAAAAACTCATAAAAATTAATATTGGCAACGTAAGCAGACCGTTCATAGACGGAAACTGGTTGAGGCCTCATGAACCGATAGTCCACAGAAACGTCGTTATCATCCCTATCGCTTTAACGCTGGCTAAGGAGAAAGGTTATAAAGAGGTGATATTGGGTACTGTAAAGGAGGACTGTGAGTTTGAACAGGAAAGGTATTTTGTAATAAGGAAGCTTAAGGAATTAGGAGAGGTCTTAGGAGTTAAGTTATCAACACCTTTCGCCGGCTTTCCAAAATGGTTACTGCTCAAGTTCGGGCTTTCATCGGGTCTAGATCCAGCAATTACTTACTCGTGTCTTTTAGGCCATAAATATCACTGTGGGCAATGTAGCCAGTGTAAAAAGAGGATAGAGGCTTTTAAAGCCTTAAAGATAAAAGACCCGACACCATACCTCTCATAACTTTCTTAACCTTTTCAGTGTCTCGTACAGACTCCCTAAATTTTCAGCCATTATATAAGGGCTATACCTGGAACAGTCCTGAAACCTCTTTACACAAGCGACCTTTATCCGCGAGTCGTAAAAACGCGCAGACAAGAGATCTATGGGCGATGCGCCTATAGTGATCGTCTCCATGGGTTCCCATTTCATAAGTTGAAATAGTACTTGGAATGGAGCCCTACTCGGCTTTGTGACTCCGCTATCGTTACTAATAAACCTAAACTCTGAGAGCCCTATATTTTCCATGATGTGTCTTGTCGTGTCTTTGTTATAGGGTGAAAGGAAAACTACGTTTTCAAGCTTTACACTCTCTTTCAGTTTATTCAAGAAATCTGGCCAGTCACAAAAAACATCTCTGGTTATACCTATTTCTTCTATTTTTTCTCCCTTATATTTCCTATATAAAACATCAGTTAAATCTATTTTTAAAACTACACCGTCAAGCCAGATAGCGTAATTCATAACTTAATGAAAGTTAATAAGTTAATATTTTTGTTTTATTCGTATGAATATAAATGGTTTTGAATTTCCTGAAGACCTGCTATACTACCCTGAGGAGCATGTGTGGATAAAAATAGAAGGCGATATAATTACGGTAGGGATAACTTCGCTAGGACAATATATGGCAGGAAAGATATTTGAAGTTTCTACCAAAAATAAGGGAGAGAAAATAAATTCTAGGAGCGTTATTTTCACATTAGAATCAGCTAAGTGGGTAGGAAAATTCAGGCTCCCGTTAGAAGGTGAGATAGTAGAAGTCAACGAGGCTGTTATCAAAAACCCCGCACTCCTAAATGATAACCCTTATGAGGCGTGGATAGTCAAAGTAAAAGGTGTTTATGACGATAAAAAGCTCAAAAAGATTGACGAAGTATCTAAGTTATTTGAAGCCGAGAGTAGTAGAGTAGTAAGATAAGGGAATTAAAAAGTAATTTTTTCTCAATTTTTGACTAAAATTACTTTTCCTATATCTAAAGCAAAACATTTTTATTATTTCCATGAAAGATAATAAAGAGGGTTTTATATGGCGAACGTCTCAAATTGTGAGATACCTGAAAACCTGTACTACTTTATTGAGGGGAAAAACACTGTATGGGCTAAGGCTGAAAGCCCAGATACAATAGTAGTTGGAATAACTGATCTAGCACAAACGATGGCTGGAAAAGTAGTAAAAGTTAGGCTTAAGAAAAAGGGGACTAAGGTAGAGAAAGGTAAACCAGTAGCGACTATGGAAAGCGGAAAGTGGGCCGGTCCTGTCCCTGCCCCGGTAGCAGGTGAAATTGTCGATGTTAACGCTGAAGTAGAGAAAAACCCAGTTGTTGTTAACCAAGATCCATACGGTAAAGGTTGGCTCGTTAAAATGAAGGTCAATAACCCTGAAGACCTGAAACAGCTGGCGACTGGTTCAGCTGCAGTCTCGAAACTTACAGAATTAATCAATTCCGAAAAGCTACAGTGTAAGAGGCTGTGAAATGAGTTGGCGTTTTGTTTCGTTACCTCCCCAAGACGGTTACCATATGGTAACCTCTTTTGTTTCTGTAGCCGATTATGTATCTAGGGGAGGTAAAGATACACTCCTTGTTTTTTATGCTGACAAACCTTTCGTAAACGTAGGAGTACATCAGGAAGTATGGTTAGAAGTAAACCTGGAATTCACTAAGAAAATGGGTATATCAGTAGTAAGGAGAGATTTAGGAGGAGGGACAGTAGTAATAACTCCGGGGGAGCATGACTACTTTATTGTAGTCAGAGCCGAGGAGGCACCAAGCACACCCAAAGCACTTTACGAGAAGTATTTAACACCGGTAGTCAACGTCCTAAAGTCTTATGGTATTAATGCAGAACTGAGAGACCAAGATATTGTAGTAAACGGGAAAAAAATAAGCGGAAACGGTGCAATGACCTATGATAAAGCGGTAGTAGTCACCGGGAATATTCTACTCAGTCTGGATGTAGACTTAATAAGTAAATGCGTAAAGGTCCCCTCAGAGAAGTTTAGAGATAAGATGGCGAAAGAAATGAGCGATTGGTTAACAAGTGTCGAGAAGGAAATAGGGTATGTACCACCTAGGGAAGAAATAAACAAGAGGCTTAAAGAAGAATTCGAAAAATGGTTAAACGTAAAATTTGAAGACGCATCATTAACTCCAGAAGAGATACAGCTATGGGAAAAATTAGCCAGAGACAAGATGAACGAAGAGTGGGTATACTATAAAGACAATAGGCATCCGGAATTAAAAACGGAAAGGTGCGTTAAAATCAATAACGCGGTAGCCCTATGTCATATTGATTATAAGGCTAGAAAACTACTAAGGATAACAGTAAAAATAGTAAGCAAAAAGATAGATGAAATATCTATTTCAGGCGACTTCTTTGTAATGTCTCCTAAAGGTTTCATAGAGGAGTTAGAAGATAGTCTAAAGGGTGTGGACGTGGCTAAGTACCAAGAGGTAGTTAAAAAAATGTTTGAGGACAAAAAGCCGGTAATATTCGGTTTTGCTGCGGATGACCTTATAAAAGCTATAGATGAGCTAATGAAAAAACCCGAGGTCCAAGAAGTCATATAGACATAACAGCTAGCAGTTCCCTTTCGCTTATGCTCCCAAGGAGCGTAACCGGGTCGACCACAGGGAGAAACCCTATATTTTTTTCAGCCATTAAGAGTCTGGCGGTTTCTGCACTTGAGTCCGGAGTGACTTTGTAAATAGATATAGTCATGAAGTCGTATGCCCTTATACCTTTTAACGTCTTCTTAGCCAAAAGTGCCCTCCCAATATCTTTAGCTGATATCACACCTATAGGCTTCTTACCATCAATAATTACAGCATGTCTCTTCCAATACGACTGCATCACTTCTACAATTTCTGAGAGGTCACTATCCGGTGTCGCGATCACTGGGTCTACGTTCATTACATCCCCTACTCTTACATTTGGTTCTACCTTACAATGCCTGATTAAGTCCCTTTCTGTAACTACTCCCATTATTCTTGCTCCATCGCCTACAATAAGCGAACCTACTCCTTCAGATGTTACTACCCTACATGCTTCCTTGACTGGAGAAGTAGGAGTTATAAAAAGTAAATCTCTTGACATAACCTTTTCAACGGGTGCCTTAAGGTCTTTCCAGTTATATACTAAGTCCCTAATTGTAACAATACCATCTTGTTCAACTAATAGCCTTCTTATATTATTTTCTAGCATAATTTCCAGAGCCTTTTCTACGGTAGTACTTTTAGAGACCTTTATGACATTCTGTGTCATTATATCTTTTACTAACATTACTTAGCACTCTCTGGGTTAAGGCCGTGAGCTCTAAAGCATTCCTCGACAGTAATGTATTTCCACATAGCCTCGGGTTTATAGCACTCCATTGCCGGATTTTCTCCTTCAACTTTTTGTTGCATAACCGTCATAGCCATCAAAGATAAATTATATTAAAAAAGAAAAAAATTTTACTCATATGAAAGTAAAAGTTGGAAATCTCGAATTAGAAGTAGTAGGAGAGATTGACATTGAGGGAAAGACGTATAAGGTAGTAGAAGTACCTGATTCTACAGAGTTTAAAGGCTTTCCGCCGTCCTGGGAGACAGTTAAGAGCTCAATGTTAACCTGGAGGCCGTATTTTAAAGGAAAGATGGTTGAAGAAGAAGGAAAGTTTATACCAATCGTAAATGATTACGTACTTTATATGTCACAACAAATGTATGAGTTGTTAGTGGATATATATTATACGTTTAAAGCCAATAAAGCACCCCTTGAGGTTAATATAAGCACAGTAGTGACAAGAGAAATAGAGAAGTACGAAGAAAGGCTCGGTAGAAATCTCTCCCCAGAGGAAAAGACCCAAATGTACATCAATTACTCAGTAGACCTAGCAATACTTAGGGATATAGGGATGATATCATGATGATTTTTACAGCCGAAGGAGAACTTGAAGGGGATCACGTGAAGATAACTAGTGATAATACAGAACTAAATATAGGACTCTTCGGCTCTGACTACCCTACTCCAGAAGAAATACTTTTAACCTCTGCGTTATCTTGCTTAATGCTTACCGTTTATTACATCGCTAGAGAAAAGAAATTGAAACTAAACGCGCTCAAAGGGTATATCGAAGGAACTTTAGACCCTAAGGGTTTTCAAGGAGATCCCAACATACCTCCCGGTTTCTTAGAGATTAAATATGAAGTCGAAGTTAGTGCAGAAAATAGGGAATTATTAGAAAAAGTCTTAGAAGAATCCGAAAGGAGGTGTCCTCTAAAAGACACTCTCACGAGAAGTATTAAAGTAGATGTTAAATGGAAAATAATTTAAATCTTTTTTAATAAAATCAATTTGCGATGTGAAATGTCTGAAGAGCTAATGAAACCGGGGGAAAGGCAGCTTAAAGAAATGATTCCTTACATTATGGATTTAATAGACAACCTCAACAACCTGCTGGCTGAAAATGAGGCAATATTAGCCGAGAAAGGAATAGCTAGAAAACTTAGCGTTATATTATCTATAATTACTTTACATAGGTACTATCCTGATGTATTTATGAAAGAAGTATGGGACCAATTACTACAGACAATAGACCAACTGAAACAAATACCGGAAGTCTCAGGCAAGTTGAGTGATATTTTAAACGATATAGAGAAGTTAAACGAATTGAAGAAAGAAGCTGGAATTTAAGTTACTAACACTCTACTAAAATTCTTCTTTTTATTCCTTACTATCTCTTATTTATTTAATCAGTGTATCACATATATCCCTTTTTATTGAGCTATTCCATAGTGTCGTTATTAAGCTACGAACTAGCACGAAAGGAACCTTACCCCGGAGCTACGGTGTGGGACAAGGACTTAATATGTCTGAAGTAATATAAAGAGACTCTATGGCTTAGTGACGACACTATAAGCTGTTTAATTACTTAAATCCTCGAAATAACAAGATTTTTTAACCATTAGAATTATTCTATTTACGATGGGGCGTAAATCAATTACGACAAGTCGTAATTTAATAAACATGATAAAGTTCTTTGGACCAGCTTGGCTCGTAATGATGGCAGATATGGACGCAAGTAGTACTATAGGTGCAATGGAAACTGGGATAACCTACGGCTATAAACTAGTGTGGTTCCTGCTTTTACTTGCAATACCTCTCTACATTATCCAAGAGGTATCAGGAAGAATAGGCGTAGTTACTGGAAAAGGACTGGGTGAATTAGTGAGGGAAAACTTTAGCAAAACCATATCGATGGCTATCGCGATGCCTATGTTCCTGACTGACGTAGTTACGTATATAATCGAATATATAGGAGTAGGGATAGGGTTGGCTATCTTAGGAATACCGTTAATCTTAGGCGTGCCTTTGGCCTTTATTTTGCACCTCTTAATTGTTTACAATAGAAAGTACACGATAACTGAGAGGATACTTCTTATCATCTCATCTACCTTAATCATAGGTTTTGCTTCCACTTTGCTGATCAGGGGGGTGATCCCGTCCTGTCCATTATTCTATTTTGAGCCAACCCCAAACTTTCTCTTCTTTCTTGCTGCCAATGCAGGTGCTGTGATAATGCCTTTTATGCTATTTTTTCAAGCATCTGCCACAGCCGAGAAACTGTCCTTCCTAGGAAAATTCGAAAAAGAGGAAGCTATCAGGGCTATGAAGGTGGAAACTTTGGTAGGCAGTATAGTAACTGAAGTATTAATGGTGATAGTAGAAATGGCTTCAACCGGGATATCTAGCAATGTTGACATTTACTCACCTTCAAAGCTAGCATACGCTTTCGCTGCTATAGCAGGGCCTTTTTCTCCTTACTTATTTGGCTTGGGATTAATAGGTGCAGCTTTTCTAGCTCTGGTAGTCATATCTCTTGGGAGTTCATGGGGCACAGCAGAAGCACTGGGAATTCCAAGAAACAGATCTTTTAGCCTATATTTAATTGAAAGTATCCCAGCTGTAATAATAACTCTTCTCATCCCAAGGGATATGTTAGGAAACGTAGTCCTTAACCTTTTATCTCTTTTCGTTATAATTTTGATAGGCCCCGCTATAGTTATGGGAATTTTAGTAAATAATTCGAAGATCATGGGTATATATAAAAACTCGTTAATACAGAATTTACTATATTGGACAAGTGTAGTTTTAATATTTGCTTTAGGGGTAATTTCTATTTTCTCGTAACTAAAAGGACAATTACTATATTAAAACAAATAGAAATTACAAGGGAATCCTTGATTATACCCGGTTAGTTAATAAAGGGTGACAATACAGTTAGTCCTTGACAAAGTATGAAAAGAAAAAGAAAAAATAAAGAGTTTACTTAGCTTTTACCTCCTTATTCTCTTTAGCTATAATTTCTTTACCATGCCTAAGCTTGCCTAAGGGTACTGTTTCAAACATCCTTACTACTTCCTCTAAGGACATACCTTTTGTCTCGGGTAAGAATAAAATAACAAACGCTAGAGCTATAACATCTAGTGCTGAAAATACGAACATACTTCCGGATAAGCCTATCGTTGATAACATTACTGGGAAAACCTCTATAAGGGCAAAATTGGCCAGCCAATCTATTATAGCACCTATAGCAGCCATTCTTCCTCTTACTCTCGTATCAAAATATTCAGCCTGGATCAACCAACCCGTACCGCCTACTCCATAAGCGAAGAATATTATGAATCCTGCAAATGCTATTAATACACCAAACAAGAAGTTGGTAAGGACGGAAATCCCACCAATTAAATCAGATATTAACATTCCTATATATGCAGATATGCCTAATGTTCTTCTCCCTATTCTATCTATATATCGGAACGCAATATATGTAGCAGCTACATTTATAGCAGCTAATACGGTAGACTCCAATACTGATTCAATGATACTGTAAACAGGGTTTGAAGTAGTACCGAAAATATGCAACTTAGATAATACTGTAGGCCCGTAGTAGAAAGGAACATTTATCCCAGTTATTTGTTGAAATACTAGCCATAAACCCACTATTAATAATGCTTTTTTAGTGGCTTTAGATAACCTATAAGTTTCTTTTTTCTCGTTTATAAGTTCATTTCTAATATTCTTTAAATCTGAGTCAGAAATTTCCATCCCAAACTTCATGAGATCTTTTTTCAATCTTTCAAATTTTCCATTATATATCATCCACCGGGGTGATTCTGGCATTAAAAATCTAAATAACAGGCCTACTACTGCAGGTATAGCTGCTAGACCTAGTAATAACCTCCAGTCAATTGTATATGCCAAGGAGGGAGATATGAACAGAACAAAAGACCCTATAAGATATGAGCCCAATATACCTATAGTAATCATCCACTGCTGCATAATAGCTAATGTTCCTCGTTTGTCTTTTGGAGCATATTCTGTTATATAAGCAGTAGCTACTGCAGAATCTGCACCTATTGCTATTCCTATTATAGTCCTCATTATAAGGAGCATTAGCCCATTTATGGTTAGTGCAGATAGAATAGCAGCTCCAGTATAAATTCCGGCGTCTATAATCAAAAGTGACTTCCTTCCGTATCGGTCTGTATAAAAATAAGCTATTAGAGCACCTATCGCTGCTCCTAAAGATGCACTAGCTACTTCATAACCGTATAAGAGCCCAGAATAATGATAAGGAGTTAAGGGGGCCACTGTACCGATTACAGCGGTATCATACCCAAAGAGGAAGCCGCCAATTGCAGCTAAAATCGTTATTATCCAGTAGAATCTATTAACCTTTTTACTGTCTAGCACTCTTAAAACTTCTTCTATTGAATTATAATTTCCGCCTGCCATAATTTTATATATTCTCAAAACTTTATAAAATCTCCTTAATAATAAATGTTAATTATAAAAATATAAACTTTTATAATGTTAATCTAAACCAAATATAAGCTATCCTTAAATTATATACTTATCTAGAATTCGGATTACATCAGTAAGTGAGGGTCTCGCCAAATAGTTTGGTGATACCATTGTTTTTATGAGTTGAAGTATCTCGGGCTCTATATTGAGTTTAATCCAATCGGTCATTAACATATTTTTAGAAATTTGAATTAAGGATAGTGACTCTGGTACTTTCCCTTTGACATAGTAGTCTATAGCATCATTTAGAGCTGTTATATCTGGTCTGTTATTATAACCTGATAAAGCCGTATACAAAGTAACCCCCAAGGCAAATACATCCAAACGGGGATCAGCACCTATTCCCTTAATCAAAAACTCAAGCTGTTCGGGTGGAGCATATTCTGCGGTAATTTGCGTGATTTTACCCCCTATTTTAACTGCACTGCCTAGGTCACCTAGCTTTACCAGTCCGGGTAAAGAAGATTTCATCATCTTGTATAACTGTTCGCCCGTCACTGGTAGCTTTTTAGAAAAGAAAATGTTTTGAGGTTTAACGTCTAAATGGACATAGCCCTGAGAATGCATGTAATTTAACGCTAACGCAACTTCTCTAATGGTTAAGTATACAATATATTTCCAATATTTACTATTGCTTACTGTAGGATTTTTTATTAAGTCCATTAAAGTCCCGCCCTCTAGGTATTCCATAACCAGTAGCGGAGGAGAATTAAGATACGCTTCTACATCTCCATTCTCTATCGCTTTTATGATGTTAATGTCAGTATTGATAGCATAAAGCTTCACGAGCCTTTCGTCCTTACTTAAATTTATTAAGTTAAAGGCTTCTGCAGTTAAGTCGAGGAAAGAAGAAATAGGAGATGCGATGGTTGATGAGGGATTTGCACTAGAGAATTTTGGTATCTTAATTGCATAATACACACCGTTCCATTCCCCTTTAAGTACGAATGAATTTCCGCCCTGCCCTATAGTATCTATTATTTTATAGTTATATAGATTTTTCCCGATCCAATAACTAGGGTCCCAATTCTTTAAATCTATTTGGATCATATTAACTGTCACTACCTCTGATGGTCTAGCTATTCCTTCCCTTCTTTCGGGGACAAGCAAGACACCGTTTCCCTTCTTTACATTTTCTACATACCACTTAACAGGTGCATTTGAAACAACAGAAAGCTTACCCTTAACATTATATTGCTTACCATTGACATAGATATTAACGTATACGTCTGAAGGATAAACTACAAAGCTGATTTGACCGTTCTGTTTCTTTGCGTGTTTTTTCATAGCCCTAGGAAACATGGTTTGTACGCTAGTCGCGTTCCTATCTAAAGATATCAGACTAGATGAAATAAAGACGCTACTCCAGGTTAAGGGAAAAGCAGTGTAATTTATAAATATACCGCTGATAAAAGCTAAAAATTCAGGTATAGAAATAATCACTGCTAATAAGGCTAAAATAATTACGTTTACAACACCTTTACTTCTTAATGAAAGTATTATTGATAAAAAGGGGATTAACAGAAATATAAGAAGAAAAGGATTACTAATGTAAGCTAAATATGAATACCCTATTGTAGAGACTATAGCACCAGCCAAAATCAATATTGAAGATATTCTAGTTCTCATATTAAACGTGAAATATGCTCCGACCAGATCGTCAACAAGCAAAGAGATAGCGATAATTTTCCCTAGGAGAGAAACTGAGATAAATATCATAAATAGTGAGCCTATGAAACCTAAAAGTAACGTGAACCCCAAAATAAGCATTGAAATGATGCTATACTTTTTCGACATACTACTATCTATACAAGCTTAACGATAAAAATACCTGTTCTTGTTAAGTTTAACTTTTATCTAGGTTATCACTATGGTTAATAAGTTGAAGATAGTCTCATGGAACGTCAATGGATTAAAAGCAATAACTAGAAAAGGAGTACTCGAAAAGATTATAAAAGAAAATGATGTAATTTTACTACAAGAGATCCGTTCTAACGATATACCACTTGACCTACTTATTTCAGGTCTCAATATCGCAGCTTTTCCAGCCAAAAAGAAAGGCTATAGCGGTGTTATGAGTATTAGTAAACTAAAACCGCTATCAGTAATTAAGGGCTTAGGTATAGAAGAGTTCGACGCTGAAGGGAGAGTGCTAACACTGGAGTTTGAAAAATTTTACGTTATTAACACGTACTTTCCGAGAGCTGGTGATGGCCTATCTAGACTGGACTTCAAACTAAAATTCGATAACGCTATTGAAATGTTTGCATTAAAACTTAGAGAAACTAAATCAGTTATTATTTGCGGAGACTTCAATGCCGTAAGGAATAAAAGGGATTCAAGTTTTTGGGACGAGAACGAGCCTGGTCTTACTCCTCAAGAGAGGGATTGGATTAATAATTTCCTAGAAAAGGGCTTTGTAGACTGTGCAGAGAAGATGTCAAAAATAGAATATACGTGGCGGAGCTACAGGTTTAAATGGAAAGCTATGAGGATAGATTATTGTCTAGTTTCAGAAGAACTGGCAGTAAGAGTTTCTAATTTCCAAGTGTTAAAAGTAGAGGGCTCTGACCACCTACCGATTATGGTCGAATTGTCGGATTAAAATAAGCATTTTCCAGCATCATAGCGAGCGACTTTAAGTCACTTATTATGAGCGGGTCTCTAGAAACTTGGAAATCTGCTTGTACCTTGTTAAACAACGTAGAGACATTAGGGTAGTAGTTAGAAACTACTTGCACGACTCTATATAAATCTTCCTTCGAAATGTAGGGTAAGCCCAATTTTACAGCTATAGCGTCGAGCAAATATAAGATCCCAGACCAGTAACTATCTATAGCTGGTTGTATTTGACCCTCAGCTTCATAAGCTGCCCCTCTATTCCAGCTCTCTTTATAAAGTGAATAAAATTGGTTATAGTAGGGCTGAGACCTACCGAAATCCCAGTAACCCACTTGAGTAGAAGCTGGCATGCTTATCTTGTCAGCGTATTTCTGTATCTTCTGGTAGAGGAAGTAAATGCCTATTAAGACCGGTATGCTAGCTAACCACATTATAAACGGATCTGGGAGGTAAAATAGGGAGGACTCTATTAGCGCCGCAAAGAACAGTTCTACCGGGACCACTATGTAAGTCAATAAAGACCTTTTCCAATCCCTCCACCTGATTACCATATAAGTCCCGGCACCCACAGCTATGGCATAAGATGGGAGTTCTACCGCAGAGTGCGGGAGAAGCAATAGGGAGATACCGGCCAAGATCCCCGGGATACCGTAATGGGTAGAAACTACACTTACGACATAACCAGTATCTGCTATCGACATTCCAAAGAAAGCTATACCTATAATTGGTATAAAGTCAATTGTTGCTATGAGCAAATTATGTGGGAATATCGTTAGTACCTTACCTAAATATGTGGTATTTTGGACAGAACTTTCAAGGCTATTATATTGCTGGAAAGTAGACGGGCTATTAGAGGGTACGGCGCTCACACCTAGGAATATCGCAAGTTCAATAACAAGGTATATTAAGATTAGCTTTGATAGCAACCTCATAAGATTAAAGTATTGAACTCATAAAATAAAAGTTTTCATAAGGAATTTCACATTTTCCCTAATAACTTAACTAAAGCACTTCTCATATATTCTTCCGCTATACGGGGCTTTATATCTAGGTAAAGAGATATATGATACCAACTTTTTCCCTGTAAAGTTCTACTTATTAAAACTGCTTCTTCTATCTGATCAAGGAACCGCTCACGTGAGTATGTAAAGTATTTATATAATACATAATGTACGGCATCCGCCACTGCGTTATAGGGTAAATAACCGCTTAGATAAGCCTCTAACTTGGACTTATACTCTTCAGGTAATGGCTCGCCAGAAGTATCTTTAACTGGCAAAGACCTGAGGATAGTATCTAAAGTTAATGGGTTTACATTAAAATATACTTGATGCGAGGTCCTAAGTATTTTCTCTCTCAATAATTCTGATGCCCTACCCGATATCTTACTCGCTAACTCCGATAACGGCTTGATAACTATTATCGAATAACCGTTTAGACCTTCGTTTTTTCTAGAGGATAAATGAACTGGTATAAACCCGTTTTTAACCCAGAATTGGATCACCCTAATGTCAGAAGAGAATGATGAACCTACCCAATCTAGTCCCTCCCCTTCAGCCCTACGGAGTATGTGGTCAAGTAATCTGGACCCATATCCTTTACCCTGATATTCAGGGTGTACCGCTATCCTCATAACCCGCCAGCCTTTTAATGCACCGAAATCGACTAACCTATCGTATTTTATAAGTCTTTGAGGTATCAAGTCTCCCGAGCTTTCTCCACCGCTCAAGAACGTATTGATCTCTGATTGTGACAAATTACCTTCTTCTACTATTTGAGCCACACCGATCCCGTTATTAGTGAATATTCGCTGATAATGTAGGTCTCCTAAGATCATCAGGTCATCAGGTGAATTTCTATAATGTGCTGTTACTAAGATACCGTAAATTTGCCTTAATAACCCTTCGTTTTTAAAGAGTAAACTTCTCTCTAGTTCTAGCACATTCCCTTGATCTACTGTATTAGTTTTCGGCTCGGCGTCTAAGAGCATCACGTCATAAAGAAACCTTTCTACCGGGTCGCCTTTAGCGTATCTAACGGGAAAACTCAACGTAATGTGTTTAAATTTATATTTTTGCCTTAGAAAGTTTAAATACTTCAAAAAAGCCTTGCCCGTCCCTTCATAACCGTGAATGGTAGTCACTAGTATTACCTTTTCCCATTTATTTAAGATATAATTTATAGTATCTAATCCTACTGCAGCGGCCTCATCAACGACTATTAGATCTCCCTTATAGTCCTTAGCTAGATCGGGGGCTAACCACTTTACCGTAATACCCTTAGAATGTATTTCCATAACCTTTCCGTCTTTAGACTGCAACGCTTTGTAGCTAATTTTTAGGGCCTTCAGACCTTTAACTAGGAACTTAAACATCTCTTGAGACGACATATAAGTAGGAGAAGTAATAACAATGCTCTCGTATTCACGGCTCTTAACTAAGAAAGAGAGGAAAAGTCCTACCACAGAACTTTTCCCTCTTCCCCTTGGCGCTGTAATAGCAAGGACTCTCTTACCTTTTCCCTCAGTAATAAAACTCATCTCGTCTAAAGATTTATTTTGGTCTTCACTGATGCAAAGTTTGTGAAGCTCGATATCGACCTTTGGGTTTTTAGGTATTAACCTACTCGGAGCTTTTGCGTTCTGCGTGAAAGGCCTAAACGAGGAACCTTCATCATCTATTACGAGGATGCCTTCATGGTTTTTTGCTAGTGCGAGAAACCTATTTTCAAAGTAGCTGTCTACTAGACCGCCTTTAACTAGAGAGTTTTTGAACAGCTTATTGTTCATAATATCGTCACTATAAATTATCACTAGGCCACCGCCTCTGACTGAATCAGATAGTGCTGAAATATAGTTAGGCCTAAAGTCGTCGACAGTATCTAAAATTACTAGGTCAAAAGTCCTTCCTAAGTATTTATTGTAATCTGAGTAATCAATGTCTAAAATTTCTTTCACATTATTACCTTTAAATAGCGAAGAGATTTCAAAAAATCTGTCCTTAGCTTCTTTAATCCATGGATGAAACGCATAAGCTATACTTAGCTCATTCTTATGTTTTTTATCTAAGAATTCAGATAAAATAGGAAATAAAAATTGCCTCCATTGTTTTGTATTTATAATCGCTAATAACCTATAGTATCCTTCCTCTGCCCTTTTTAGTTCACCTTCCAGCATTAGGTTTTCTCCTCGTAGCTAACCTTACCGCTATTACAACTATTAGTATTATAACGATAACTACTATAATAACATATAGCCAACCTACGGTATACTTTGACGTACCGACCTGGAAAGTGATACCCTCATTAACCAGTTGGTCTAAAGATGTAGGAGTAACTTGAACTGTAAACCGGTCGTTCTGGACAAACGGAAATAATGAGCCGGTCTGGTTCCAGACTAGGGTTAGAGCCATAGAATAATTCCCTACTTGTGCCCCACTACTAACATCTACTACATAAGTAATATTGACTTCTTGTCCAGGCTTCAGGTCACCTAAATACTCTTCCGATGCTGTCAAACCCATTAGAGGGTTGGACGAGCTTACATGGGGATATATCACATCACTACTTCCTAAGATAGCTTTTATGTTCTGTGCTGTAATATTTCCCACATTCTTAATAGTTATAGTTATAGGGACCTTCGAAGAGCCAGGGTTTATAGAAGGGTAGTACACGTTTACTATCTGGAGGTCAGCTTTGGGGTATACTTGCAATTTGTAGGCTTTTATCAATTTACCACCATCATATTTTATGGTAAAATTGACATAGTAATACCCTGGGGAAGTCGAGTTAGGCACGTTTATTAAGAACGTAGTATTTATCGGGTGCCCAGTAGGTATAGCTCCAAGGTCTACCTCATTAGGTGACACCACTTGAAGGCCAGCAGGTGTTAATATGCCCACACTGACGTTTTCCGCTATTCCAGACCCGTAGTTTAGAAGTATTGCTTCTACCCTAACGTCATAATAGCCGGGGAATACTTGGGGAGGAATAGTGATGACGTTTACCGTTAAATTAACTGGGTAAATCTCTATGGGCACATACTCTTTCATAGATACATTTGAGAAATATTTTAGAATAACTGGTATATAATATATCCCCGCTGAAGCGTTAGGATAAACATTTACAGTAGTAGTCGCATAATTTTCTTCTCCAGCCGGGATTATACCGACATAAACTGACCTTTGGGATACTACAATTGGGTATTCATTAGGTATAATAATTGAGAAGTTGAGAGCGTTGACGTCACCCAAATTCCTGATAACGAAAGTAAGCGGGACTTGGACTTCGCCCGCTGATACGGTTATAGGGGACTGTAGAGTCCCCCAGATACTGCTTACTGAAAAGTTAACATATCCGTTTATAGCTACCGTTAAATTATCTGTTTCAGTGACGTTATTAAAATACTTAACTATTATTGGTATATTATAGACTCCATCTGAAGCATTGGAGTATACACTAGCATAAACCGGTATGCTAACTGGTTGTCCTATTGGTAAATAACCTACCTTTACATAATTCTGCATAAATTTAATTGGATAATGGTCTTTCAAGACAAGACTTACATTACCAGCAATGACGTTACCGGAGTTAACTAAGACTATAGTTAATGGGGCGTTATTTTCGCCTGGTGCTACAAGGAGAGGTGATGAGACAGACCCCCACACGGAGCTAGCCGATATTGTTACATAGCCTAGAATGGGTATTTCCGTAGAAAGTTTCTTAGTGATATTGCTTCCGTTAGCCAACTTACCAGAAACCTGATAATATAGTTTGTAAACACCGTCAGTAGCGTTAGAGTAGATGTTATAAATAAAAGTTATATTTATCGTTTGACCTGTTTGGAACACTGGTATGCTTATGTTTTGTGTGCCTTCATAATACGAAAAAGGTTTAAATGGGTATTGGTTTAACGGTGTTATATTTACATCATAAAGAGTATTTCCCAAATTAGTTATAGATAAAGTTATGGGAACCTCCGTTTCACCCGGTGCTATTAATTGGCTAATATGGGGTACGGTTATAAATGAGGTTATAGAGGCTGTCGAAGTTAGTGCAGTAATCCCGCTAAGGATCCCTAAAATAACTGCCAATAACATAAATGGGGTTAAAACTTTTGACGCCATATTTTTCATAGTTGAAATAGATATATCTAAATATTTAAAGTTAACACGCCATTACGTTAATAGACCGACAAAAGATCAGAAGGATCCGGCTCATCACTTATCAGGCCTTGTAAGGCTCATCCTCTAAATAATACATATTTATGTAGATTTAAAAAGAAGGCTTACTTTTTACTCTCATCTACGATTGACTTTTCAACTACTCTAATTCTGGGCCACCAGTTATACTTCTTCAATACTGCCATTATTGCAGGGACAAATATAGGCCTGACGATAAACGTGTCAAATAAGATTGTCAGTCCTACGGATATCCCTATCTCTTGAAGGAACCTCATATCAGCCGACCCAAGTGACATAAAAGCACCTGCTAGTATTAGCCCTGCAGCGGTAACTACAAGCCCAGTGTTTTTTACAGCTTTCACTATCCTCTCTTCTTCTTCTCCGTTCTCTTCTAAGATTCTTATAATTATAAACATATCATAATCAATACCTAAGCTATACATTATTGCGAACACGATTAGAGGAGATAACCAGTACACCTGAGTGAATATTATAAACATGAATGCTATCCCAACTAGGGAACTAAGTAACAAGGTTAACGAGAGCCTTAAAGGTACTACTACTGAACCTAGCACTATCCCCAAGTAAATTGTAATAAGGACAATGGTAAGTGGTAGGACAAAGCTGTAGTACACGCTTACGGTATTATCAACTATGTAAATCCTTTGTGCATTACTCCCTCCTACTAGGTAGCCCATATCTATTAACTGCTTAGTCAGCTGGATAGCGCCTTTGCTGAAAACCGGATAAGGTATATAAGCTTCTATAAGGGTGTAGTTGTGTGAATAATAAGCATTTGTTAGGTATGTCTCATTTTTTATTAAAGTTGAACCTATTGATGCCGGTCCATAAACGAGCCCATTATTATCTATTATAAACTTAGACAAGTTGTATATTTGAGAATAAGAAGAATTAGGATTGCCTTTTATTATGATGTAGTCTACGCTGTAGTTAAGAAAATTCGTTAGTTGCTGTTCTCCTACTACTACTTCGCTGGTGGAGGGTACTATTTCGTTTATATTAACGTTAGTAGTGTGAGTGTGAAAGACAGCAAAACCGAATATGCCTAGGATTAACATTACACCTAAAATAGCATATTTCCACTTTATAGCACTCCTGCTCATAGCCTCTAAGTACTTTTGCCTTATGTCGTATGGGTTAGGTAATTCCTTTCTCGGAAAACGTAACAACCTTTGGGGTATAGTGGCTAACGCACTCCTTATGAAAAATAATGCCGGGACTAGCGAAGATACGGAGGCTATTACGAGGGCAATACCTATGTTTTTAAGTAAGGGAGAGGGTGAGATTATGAAAGAGGAGAACCCTAGGGTAATGCTCAATCCGCTAAATACTAACGCCTTACCCGCTGTCCTAAAAGACCTAGATAACGGGTTTTGATTCCCTTTTCTCACTTCCTCGAAATATCTATATAAAAATAAGATAGAGTAGTCTACAGTTATACCGAATACTATCGGAGGGATCACCAGCCCTGAGATGTAATAAATCTGGTACCCAAAGAACGTAGTTATGAAAAGCATTGTATACGCTATCTCTAAACCTATTATCGCACTTAGTATCAGTATCACGATAGGAATTAACGCTCTGACCAGTAGAATTAAGAGGATTGAAAGAAGTATCACGGTCACTACGTCAATTATTTTCAGGTCTTTTTCTGTAGCTATGGCTGACTCTGCATAGATCGGTAAATGGCCGGTCACAGTGGCGTTTATATTTTTCATAAAGTCCTCTATCCTAGTTAGGCTCTCATTGTTAGGGACTTGGATTATAAAAAGCCACTTTCCGTTTTTATGAAAGTCGGAAAGAGATACGGGCATAGGCTTAATCTCTTTTTCTACTTGTAATACCGAATAATTGTATGGATCTTCTAAAGCGAAATTAGAAACATTTACACCGGTTAAAGCTCTGACCAGATATGAGTAATCGTTAAAGGCCTTTATAGTGTATAATACTAAACTAGAGTTAGAGTAGTTGTTAAAAGAGAATAGCAATACAAATGGATCCTTAAAGACTTCCAGGCTGGCATTCCTTGCCTTTTCTAGAGTACTACCGTTTAAGCTAGAATACACTGACACGAATTTTTGGGCTGGGCTCCCTATAGGGTAAAACTTGTGGGCCGGAATTCCGTAAGTGACGTTCAGCTCGTATAAAAATACGGTAAAATTATTTAAAATAAATTCTTTTTCTCTAGTTAAATTAACATACAAACTGTGAAGAGGAAGTAGTCTCTTATATGTAGAATTAATAATCGGGGATACCATCTTAAAGTAAGTCTGGTTGCTTTGGTTCAGGTACTCGTACGGAGTTATTAGCTTAGCGTTATTAAGATATTTCATTGAACTATTTACTTCTTTTAACGCTTGTGTATAGTTACCTGAAATTAATACGTAAATATCGTCCTCCTGAGAATAGTTAAAGTACTTTATCATAATGTGCTTTACAACTACACTCCCGTACTGAGGAGTCAAGAAAGGGGCATCTGAATAAACAAAGTAGTTCTGAATACCTAGCACAATGGGAGATAGAATAACGAGAATAATAATCCACGGTAATATTTGCAATTTCATAATTTTTCAGTATCACTTACGATTAAAAATGAGTGTTCTAAAATTCATTATTAAAGGAAAATGAAGATCAGCCTTACACTCTTTAACTAGACATGTTTCAACAAGTATATAGCCCTTATCAGTTCTGCATGACTCCATACCAGAGGCGAGACCGACGGATAAGCACCGCTTGGAGATATTTGCTCAGGTATTACTCCAGTATGCGGAATATGGGATAAGACCCAATTGAGGTACTGGATCGCCTTTTCTTTATTCCCTTCAAGTGCATATTGCTGAGATAACCAAAGAGTGGTTATATACCATATGTTTGGTTTATCTGACATTTTCAGGTAACTGTCATTCTCGTACCTAATTATACCACCATCGATTTTCAGCCTCTCTTCTACCGCTTTTCTATTGCTTATAACCCTCGGATCTCTTGCGTCAAAGACCCCTAGAATAGACGCAAATAGTGTGCTCGCATCCACGGTTTTATCAATACTCCCGTCTTCGTAAATAGTCCTTGCAAAGTGGTTATCTACGTAAAACCGGCTAAGACCGTTCTTTATTTCATTAGCGGCTGATAAGTACTTGTCCTTCAAATTATCTTCACCAAAAAATTCAGCGAATTTACTGGCAGCCACAAGACCCGCGTGAACTGCCAATGAAGTAAAGAAGTGTGTGCCCAGCCTCTCTTCCCATAGGTCGTAAGAGGGCAAAGGTAGCCCAGTCTCTTCGTCTCTATACTCTACCAAAAATTCTGCAGCCCTCTTTATCATTGGAGCGTATAAAGGTTTTATAAAATCTACGTCATTAAACTTAGAGAAGTGAATCCAAGCTGTGTAAATAATTAAAGCGGTCTCATCTTCTTGGATTGAAATACTCCTAGTATTCCACGGGTGCCAAGTCGACCCCCAATGACCGTCACAAGTATATTTTTGGAAAAGGAAACCGTTAAACAGCAAGGGCTTAGTAAATAGGAGTAAGTTCCTAACTTGATCCTGATAACCTAATAGAGTAAGGGCAATAGCAGCAAATGATGCATCTCTGTGCCATACATAATTATATGTGTCTTTATTAAACCTCATTATGTCTGTATCTAAAGACGCGGGGATAGCACCATTATTTTGCCAATGAGCCATGATAATTAGAGCACTACGTTTTATTATATCATCATAATCGACTATCTTACTAAGCCACGCCTTCCAATAGTTCTGGGTCCTTCGTATAAGTTCTTTAGGTCCTTTCCTTGACACATAATCGCTTTTTTTAGATACATCACCGTAGCTATATCCACACACTAACCAGCAATAGAACACGGTAGATAAAGACAACCTCACACTGGCTACTGAATCAACGGAGCCTTGTGCTATAGGATTTCCTGAGAGCTCACCGTCTTCAGCGTCTTTCCAAGTACCTACATAGCCACCTACTTCTTTATATCCAGTAGCATATTGGTAAAACGGGATGTCGCATTTAAACATAAACCATCTGTCACGTTTATAATGGATAATCGAAGAAGTAAAGGGGTCATAGAGCGCTGTGTCACCTATGTCGTTTCCGTTTATGTGGAAATCGTGGTGGAAAAATAGCCTTAAATCCCCTCCCTTAGGCATAGTAACGCTGACCTCTCTCACTAGGATTTCATATGCCATGTCAATTGCGTCCACTATTTTGACCTTGACATTATCAAAGTTGACCTCAGCAAAAGACGACAATGAGTTTTCAAAATAATTTAAAGTAGGGTTTAATTGGTTTATCCAGCTAAATTTCCCGTTATACCATATGCCTATTTTAGCTTTGTGTAAATGATTATCAATAGGCAAAGGGTAATATAACTCCCTTATTGTATACCCCTGGTCGTATAATATAGTCAATTTTCCGTTTCCAAGTATAATTAATCTTGCCATATTTAGAATATATTAGGAGTTAAAAATAAATTTTCTATACGAGGAGTCAAGTAGACATTTGGTTTTAAAGATCTAGTAGCAGTTATTAAAAAATTGTAGTAGCTGAGTATTACCCTAAACTCTTACGTCAATACTTATATATCCATTTTATGTTAAATTTTTTAGAGTTTAAAGCCTTAACTATGAAGTATGTAGTATCGTACTACCTAAGCTAGTAAAAATATATTAGGCGAGAGGACTTTGCGTAAAATACTGATCTAGGTTTCTTAAAGACACATATAAATTTAAAGTGAAAAAGCAGAAAATTAACCGTTTTTAGAAGGTGTAATGGCTATGATAAAAATTTTTCACCCTAACTTAATATCATTAAAAAATTTTAGAATTATTTTTCTCTTACAATAAAGATTTTTATATATCGATATCAAAAGCGATATCTTGGATGTTGTCCTTTATTTCCTACGGGATCTTCATAATTTCTTCGGCACTCTTGACCGTTTCTTATTTTATATTAAATACACACTACGGGCTAAAATATAAACCTAAGATAGTCAAAGAGCTGAAATATTCCATTTCAGACGTTACCGCACTAATCCCAGTCTATAACGAGGAGTTAAGTTTATTTGAGAAAGTAATAAAGTCGGTTTCTGAATTAGGAATAAAATTTATAGTAATAGGGGACGGAGTTAGACAACCTTATGAGAGTCTCGTAAAAAAATATAGGGGTACATATATTTACCTTAAGAAAAGGTCTGGTAAAAGAATTGCATTATCGGAAGGGATTAAACATGTAGATACTCCCTTAGTATTACTACTAGACAGCGATACTATTATATCTAAACGGAGCTTAGAAGCACTATTAAGCCATCTTGATGAAAATGTAGGAGGAGTAGGAGCCAATATAAGGATGCTTAAAGATGGGAGTAAATCATCTTATTATGCAGATTTCTTTGAAAGAATGAGTGAACTTGTCAACAGAGCAGTGAACTATTTTGGAAGCGCGATTATTCTTAGCGGACAATGTGTTTTATACAGAACAAGTGTCATAAAACCTTATTTATTGTCCGATGAATTTAAGAATCCTAGAATATTAGGTAGAAAATTAGTGTTGTCTGACGATAGAGACTTAACAGAGTATATCATATTAAAAGGGTACAGAGCAATAAAAGCAATAGATGCGATAGTTTATACAAAACCTCCAAGTAATATACGAATTTTCGCCAAACAAGTAACACGTTGGACTAGAGCTAATTATTTAATCTTTTTTAAAGAAATTAAAGAAGGGACGATCGGTAAAAGAGGGCTAATGTACTCCTTTAACGTGCTCTACCTTAATACACTCCCTATTTTATCTATCCTATTTCTGTTTTTTGACATACACTCCCTATTTACGTCCCATTTATTCCAAAAATTATTAGAGGATAAGATATTTTATGATATTTTAACAAAGGGCTTTCAAATAGAGCCTATTATGATAAAAATAAATATAATTATTAACCATTTTGTCCATATAAGACCTACTTTTTTAGCAATAATTCTTATCACTCACCTATTACCGACCTTGTCCATAATACCATTTACTTATGCACTGGCTCGACTTATAGGTACCGAAAGGCTCAAAACGTTCGCTTTGGGCACTATAGCCCTCGTAGTTCAATATTTTGCGTCATTCTATGCATTAATCACCTTTTGGGAACAGAGTTGGTCATCTAGGGATTCTTGACCTGAGAAAAGCTAAATGGAGTTTTACTGCGTGAGAACAGAAGCTCTGTCCACAATCACATTTACTTTCTATAATCTTAAATCCTTGGATCTTTAACTTCACGTTATAGTACCCGACAGCACATCTAGCAGGTACAAGGCCCTCTACCTCAACTATGTTATTTTTCTCAACCACTCTTGTTATCCTAACAGCTAGTTGCGGCAAGGATAAACCTCAATTTACCACTCTATCTCCCCGTTTAAAAAAGGGTTATGTATCTTCTCATACCCTAAAGTGGTAAAAAACCCGTGGCCGGGGTAGACAGTCAATAAGTCGTTCATCTGCTTTAATTTCTCTAAACTTTTTCTCAACAGTTCTTTATCTCCACCTAAATCATACCTACCTATACTCTCATTAAATAGCGTATCTCCGGTAAACAAATAACTGTCAATAAGGTATGTAACACTCCCTAGAGTGTGCCCCGGAGTCTCAATTACTTTAACTTTGATTTGGCCAAAATTAAGTTCTCCTTCTCGATCTATGTAACGGTCTATAACGATAGAATGTGTGCGTCGGTCGTTTCTCACCAAGTTTTTATCATTCCTATGGAGATAGGATATTACACCGTCAAAGTATTTTTTTATTTCTGGGATCCCTAGAATATGGTCAAAATGACCGTGAGTAGCTAAAATAGCTCTTAATTTTATATCTCTACTCTGGATATAACCTATAATTTCACCGGGGTTCTCTCCAGCATCAATGAGTATCCCAGAATTACCCTCAATAACTAAATAGCAGTTTGTGTTAAGTTCTCCTACCTCAAACTTCTTTACTGTTACCATTGTTTTAGAGTTTTAAAGAATTGTCTAAAATTATTATCGTTAAAGCAAGAGTGAGACCATTGTCTTTTAATCAAAATTATTAATTAACCCTCCTTCTTTAAGTAGAATCGGGATGAAATACACTGAAACAGCTCCTAAGCTTTTTATGAACACTGGGACTAGGTTCCCCAAGCAAATAATATGGGCTATGGGAGTTATAAAGCAGTCGTGTGCCAAGGTAAACTTAGACCTAGGTCTTCTAGACCCACAAATAGCTAAAGGGATAATTGAAGCTTCTAAAGAAGTAATGGAAGGGAAATTTGATGATAAAGTAATTGTAGACGTATTTCAAACTGGATCAGGCACTGGTCTTAATATGAACATAAACGAAATAATAGCAGAAAGGGCTACCGAACTAACGGGCAAAAACGTCCACCCTAACGACCACGTAAACTTAGGACAATCCTCTAACGACACAGTACCAACAGCTATACGTATAGCCGCAGTGAAGACGGCGTATGAAAACTTGCTCCCAGCTTACGAAAAGATTTCGAGTACACTGTCTCAGAAAGGTAAAGAATTCGACCAAATTGTCAAGTCCGGTAGGACACACTTGAGAGATGCCCTACCTGTGACTCTGGGTCAGGAGCTCACCTCATATGCTGATGCCTTTAAGCATGACCTCGAGAACTTAAAAGGGATATTAGAATATGTCAAAGAGTTACCAATAGGAGGTACTGCTGTGGGGACTGGTTTAAATGCCCATCCCGAATTTCAAGAGAGAGTAATCACCGAGATAAATAAGCTGACCTCTATGGGCTTTAAACCAGCGAATAAGTTCAGAGGGCTGAAACTATTGACAGACCTCCTTACCCTGAGCGGGATACTAAGGACATCTGCTGTTAACCTATACAGACTAGGGCAGGACATAAGGCTGATGTTCTCTGGACCTATGACAGGTTTTAATGAGATAGACCTCCCGAGTCAGGAAGAAATTGCAGGTAGCAGTATAATGCCGGGCAAAACTAATCCGGTCACGGTTGAAGCATCGCTTCTAATAAGCGCCCAAGTAGTCGGGTTAGACCATGCTGTACAGTTTGCCTCAATGCTTGGAGAATTCGAACTTGCTATGGGAGTACCTTTGATAGGGTATGACGTAGTCACTGAGGAGATCCTCTTGGCTGAGGCTTTTAACAAAATTTCAGACCTAGTAGTTAAAGGGATTGTGCCTAACGTAGACAAAATGAAGAAATACGCAGAGAGCAGCCCTTCACTGGTCACTATAATTTCTCCGATAATAGGATATGATAAAGCCTCTAAAATAGGTAAGCAATTAGCCCGAGGGATGTCCATTAGAGAAGCGCTCAGAGAACTAGGCTATAAGGATGAAGAGATAGACAAGATATTAGACTTGAATAGACTAGTCAAGCCAGGGTTCCCTGCTAAATGAAAGAGACCTGCTTAGGAATAGTAAGGGATGGCACTTTTTTACTCTTTATAAGAAAACTTAGGGGTTTAGGGAAAGGCTTGTTGACGTTCCCTGGCGGTAAAGTTGAAGAACAGGAGAGCCCTGAGGAGTGTGTTAAACGGGAGTTATGGGAAGAAGTCAAAATAACTGCTCTAAAGCTAGAGAAAGTAGCTGAGATCCTATTTCGTCACGGCAACGATGAAGAGAAAATGTATGTCTATGTGATAACGGACTATACTGATATACCAACTATTACTGCCGAGGCACTGCCTATGTGGCTAAAAGAGCCCATCTATGAAGAGATGTGGGCTGACGACAAGGTCTGGTTACCACGAGTACTGGCAGGACAGGCGGTCTGTTGCGAATTTAACTTCTCTCAGGACTGGTCGGAATTTCATGGGGGAGAGTGTAGGTCATGTAAACTTACATGACTTGAAAATTTTAAATACTAATCCTCTGATTTTTTCGATGCAGACTTCCTCTGAATCTATACATTCTAAGATTTTAAACTTCCTCTGTTTGGCCTCTTCTATCACTTCTTTAGTAACTTTACTTAATACTAAGACTTCATAATTTGGGCATTCATCAATCTTTTCTGTAAAGTTTTCTCCTAAGGAGTAACAATTACCAGAGGATTCGAAGAAAACTATGATGCTCATATAGGGTCACCTTCATTGAAGATTTTACTTGCCAGAGACAATGAAATGTCATATCTGAAACTAGTATTGAAATGCCCACCCTCAAACTCCTCGTATACATGGGGGATACCTAGTTTTTTCATCTTGTTATGTAATATCCTCATACCAAAGTTTATCTTAAATTCGTCTCTTATACCTACATCAAGATAGATCATCTTTAGTTTACGTAGATTCTCGGAATATTTTTCTACTATTCTTACCGGATCTTTTTCTATCCATTTCTTCCAAACATGTTCTAATATTTCTCCGGTTTCTATGTCAAAAGGGAGCTCAAACTTATCACCTAGGGGTGAGTAAAAGGCTGACATTGCGACCACCGTTAGCGTATTCAAGTCCTCCTTTTCTTTTTTGTTTTCTTTAGCCCAGAACCTCTGTAACCAGTCCTCAGGGCTCTTGTACTTCCTCAGTGTTTTAATTACCGATGGAAAGATCGGTATGTAGATATATTCGAAGTAAGAGTCCCCTGAGTGGTCTATAACGCCTTTAATCATTTCAGGGTACTTCATACTTAAAATAATAGACCCGTAACCCCCAGACGACTTACCCATTATAACTATTTTTTCAGTATCGTACTTTTCTTTCAAACGTGGGATCAGTTCTTTTACTATAAAGTCCTCATATAGCCCTACTGCAGTAGAATTAATGTACTGGTTCCCTCCTAATTTAGTAAACAAATCTGGGAGGACTATCACCATGTTAGTTATTTTGCCTTCTTTAGAGAGTCTATCAGCTTTTTCTACAATATTTTCTCCTAAAGGGTCATAGTTAAGCAGTGTCAGACCGGACGAGAGAAACCCACTCAAGTATAATACTATGACCGGTTTAGAACTTACGTTTACATCTAAGTAAACTACTTTTCTTGTGAATGGGTCTTTCAGCGGGTTATCCTTCAAAAACTCGCTTTCGATGTTCTCAACTTTCATTAAGACCATAGTATCACATCTGTTTCTACTTATATACTTAAAAAATAGATATTACTATTCGTGATCCAGAGCAGTAATACAGTGCTTACCTTGACGTTAGTTATAGCCACTTTTGCTGGGCTCGTCTTAAATAGGCTTAGGATTTCACCTGTTCTCGCATATATGGTTGCTGGACTAATAGGGGAGATCTTGGGGCTAAATTATAACAGCCCGGAATTCCAATTTATCTCGTTCCTAGCCGTAAACTTGTTGTCCTTTGAAATGGGTGTTTCTGTAAACCTTATAGACCTTAAAAACTTATTCAGGAAATCTGTCTTCATAGTTATCGTAGAGTTTTTGGTCGTATTTTCTATAGTGTCTTTGGTAGGAGTACTAATAAGGCTAACGTTAATTCAAACATTATTACTTACTGTTATAGGGTTTAATACAAGCACTTCTATAGCATTTAAGCTCGGAGAAGGAAAATTAAATGAAAAAGACTTTAAGTTAATATTATCAGTATCATCCCTTGAAGATACACTGGCCTTTATAGTATTAAGCGTAATTACATCCGGTAGCGTAAATCTCCTTAACCTTTTAATCACCTCACTTTCCTCTCTAGCACTCGGTTACCTCGTGTCTAAAGTCCTAATAAACCCTACATTGCGTTATACAAAATCTGAAGAGTCTGTTATATTATCAAGTGTGGCCTCGGTATTCTTATTTAACTTGTTAAGTTCTGTCCTCAATTTACCGTCTACACTAGCAAACTTTTTATTAGGGATAGGGACTTCTTACGCTTCGTCAGACCCAGATAAGATAATCAGAGGTATGAAGCCCCTAGTGGATTTCACACTTATTTTCTTCTTTTTTATTGCAGGCAGTTACTTAAAGGTCTCGGGATTCATTTTCTTTTATATCTTGATTTCTGTAATACTAGTTTTGACAAAGTTTGTAGCTTTTAGTACAGCGTACTGGTTTTCAGGAGTCGACTTCCTGAGAGCGTACGGTACGGGGTTGTTCATGACCTCCCTTAGCGAGTTCGGTATAGTTATATCCCTTACCGCATTGCAGTTAGGACTTCCGGTCGCAATAGTCTATGATGTTTCAACAGTCTTAGTAGCAGTTTCGTCTACTATAGCAAGCTTACTTACTTCCAGAAATCAACTTGTATTAAGGCTAATAAGTAAAATTTACATGAGTATTAAGCTGGATAGGATAGATAATATAGTCAAGACTTTAGGGCATGTCACTTTTAGATCGCCAGAAATCATCACCACATTCCTGAAATTTTCTATCATGAGTATAACTTTGACCTTTAGCTCTATATATTTAGCCGATCTATTAGTAACTCTATCACCATATCTTTCTCTTTTATCTTTATCTTTACTAGTCCTTACGCCTTTCTTGCTGGTGCTTTTTATACTCTATTATACAAGAAAAATCGAAAATAAAGAATTCAAATTAATCTCTCAAGTCTTTATGTGGGGACTATTCCTCTTGATAATGATAGACTATAGCATCCTTTTATCACGGGTTATAATAAATTCGCCACTAGAAATAGTAATGTTATCAATGAGCATCAGCATATTAATAGTATTACTATTTTACAGTAAAATTTATAAATTACTAGAGGAATTAGACGAATTATTCTAGAAAAGTATAAACAGAGTCGGTTATCCTAATCACCTCTATCCTCTTCTTAGGGAGTAAATATATTGCACCGTCAGAACCCTTTATCTCCATCGCTTCTCCCCTCTTATAAAACAATGAGACTAAGCTACACACCACAGCGTCGATTAAGTCTTTTTTAACCCCGAACTTACGCCAGTCTAATCCTATATTCTTTAGAGACGAAGTCGGGTGGGTCTCAATCACAGTACCTCTTAATGTTGACGACAAGGCTAAAGCCTTATCTACCAACCCTTTCATCCAACTGGGCGGTAAAACACGGTAACCATTCCTTATCATCTGTTTATCAACATCCCTAAAGCCTTTACTATGAGATAAGGGAGAATCAATAGAGACTACTTCGGCGTCCTCACAAAGCTTAACTATACCTTCATCACCAGCTTCAAAAACTTCTATTTTGTCACCTAATAACACTCCCACCGTAGATGGTCTCTTTACTGCTAAATCAATCCCGCAAAGTTTCAATACTCATTCCTCTTATTTAAAGTCATGAAACCTCCTATTATTTTAATAAACTACAAGGCATATGAAAACTCCTATGGTGAAAGAGGTTATGAAATATCTCGAAAAATAGAGAAAGTAAGCAAAGAATATGGAGTGCCAGTAATAGTTACAGTTCCTGCTACAATGATATACAAGCTGAGCAAAGAGACAGAACTAATTGTCTATGCACAGCATGTAGATGGTCTGGAGCACGGAGCTAAAACAGGGTCTATATTACCAGAAATGGTTAAAGACGCAGGGGGTAAAGGTTCGCTGTTAAACCACAGCGAAAGGAGGATTAGGTTAGATGAGATCCATGATGCCGTAATAAGGATGAGAAAAATAGGACTTGAAAGCGTAGTGTGTGTGGACAGATATGAACTAGTCTATTCGATGGGAATACTCAAACCCGATGCAATACTTATTGAACCACCAGAGCTGATCGGAAGTGGAGTTGCAGTATCAAAGGCTAAGCCAGAAGTAATAACGAAAGCTGTAGACGAAATAAAGAAGGTACCGGGAGTATACCTTGTTGCAGGCGCAGGGATAACAAGCGGAGAGGATGTATATAAGGCTGTGGAACTTGGTGCTGACGGAATAGGTGTAGCAAGCGCAGTAATGAGAGCCAAAGAGCCTGAGAGAGTAGTTGCCGAGTTCATAAACCAGGCCTTAAAAGCTTTAGAGAAAAGGAGCTAAGAAAACAAGATCTTGTATACCTCAAATTCTACTGAATCCATACCTAGTTTATTTGAGATAATTTTCTCTAGTTCTAACCTATCTTTTACTATAGCGTAAAGAGAGAGGACGATCAAATAAGCCGAAACTAATTTTGAGTCCCCACCTGTTTCATTACTGAAATTTCTAAACCTCACCGAATTTATTATTATTAAATTACCGTCTAACTTCGACATCTCGTCATAGGGTAAATCTGAAACTTTAATTTTTAGATTACCTACGTTAAACTTGCCCTCTTGTTCTAATATCCTCCTAACTACTCCTTCAACGCATTCAATCTCTTTACATATCACCTTTATCACCATCCGTTGAACAACCCTTTCATCACTGTTTCAGGTAAGGTTGGGTTCTTCATTCTCACAGATTCTTTCCTAATTTCAATAATAAATATATCCTTTTCTAATTAGGACATACCGTGATATCCTAGCCGTGGCTAGGAGTATTAAGGAAAAGACGATAAGGGTCGCTGATGCCGTGATAGAAGCGTTAAAGTAAGTCTGGTATTCGTTATAAATATAGACTGAAGCTACACAGTCACCGTTAAAGATCCATCCTTGGACGAACGGTGCAACAATAGCTATGGAACCAAATTCGCTTATTGCCCTCGCCATAGAAGTTAACCCAGAAGATACCATTCCCCCTATAGACATCGGAAAAACCATCTTAAAGAAGACACCAAGTTCTGAGTGCCCCAACCCCATTGCGTACTGCTCATAATGTAGGGGTAAACTCTCAAAGAAACTCTGCATAGAACGTATATAGATAGGTGCGGAGACTATTATCAAGGCTAGAAATAGCCCGGTGTATGAGTAGTAAAAGTTGATTCCGTGAGAAGTAAGGAACTTGCCCACTATATTTGTAGGGCTATCAATGAAGACTAAAGCGATCCCTACGAGAGGGTGAGGGATAGAGGCCGGTATATCTACTATACTTTCGATTAAAGGGTTTTTATAACGGGCTAGAAAATATGCTAAAGGAGTAAATACTATAACAATAACGATCACAGCAACAGCCGAAGCGAGATAGGATAGTTCGATAGAACTAATAAGTTGTTTTCCGAAGGCAACGGACTTAACGTAAAAGGGTCCGTACCCATAAATAACCAAATAAATTATGGGTATAGCAAGGAGTATAGAAAGAAAAAAGGACAATACCTTAAACAGCCGTGAAGTTGCCACCATATTTTAGTACTCCCTCATTTAATAGACTTAAGACTTGCTGGGGTACATCGGACTGGTTCTCATAGAATAATACCGGGTGAGTAATCGGAGTTACTCCAAACATCGATAGCTCATTTACATTCTGTACGACAAACTGTAGGAATTTAATCGCTAATTGCTGGTTAGGGGCGTTCTTAGGTATGGTAATGTACAAGTATACGGGGTTACCATAGATCTTCAGGGTCTGTCCATTTACACTTATCTTATAGAAGAAGAAACTATACCAGCTAGTCTCGTTAGGGAAATACCCGAAACTCAACCATGGAGGAAGTTGTAAATACTCTAGATGCTGAGATATCGCATAAGACTTATACGAGAACACGAAGTCCAACTCTCCAGCCTTTAGAGGTGCTACGAAGTCTGCTGTCGTCGGTGCACTATGTACTACCCCGCTTACATTAGCTAAGTGGATAAAGTAGTCAAAAGAGTGGTTTGCATATAAGTACCCAGCCATTTTGAGTATCAGGTAACCATATAGCCCTTCTGGGTCACTGTTCGGGTTCGATATGCCTAAGGAGAATTTAGTGGTCAATAGCTGGAAGAAATTATACCAATACTGAGTCTCATTGGTCTTCATTGCCATAGTGTAGTTGCCGTAAAGTTGTCCCCAGTACGGGTTCATAGTAGTGTAATTGGAATATACTAGTGACATCTGGTCTGAAATAAACGCTATCGCCCAACCGGGGTTATTAGGGCCTTCAAGTTCTACAGCTTGGATATAAGCTACCGGTACGAAATCATCCACCGGTGTCCCGTGTGCTATTTCAGCGGCTAACCCGAAAGACCCACCTGGGACTACATCGACTTGAATACCGTACTCCTTTTCGAACTGCATAGCTAAATAGTTAAATATTGCCTTGTATGCACCTGCTACATAAACGATCACAGTATTTGAGGATGGCGGAGGTATTACAGACGAGGTAGTCATAGTTGAAGTAGTTGTAACAGTTGTGGTAGAAGTAGAAATAGAAGTGGTGGTAGAAGTAGTGGTAATCGTAGTAGTCGTAGTTGAAGGGGTGGTAGAAGATGGATGATACAGCAACAAAACACCTGCAATGGCTATTATTGCTATTACTATTATCGCTATTATTACATATGAAGATATAGCCTTAAACTTTTTTGTGTGCTTGTTCATATTACTTAATAGTGATATTTCTACTTAAAAATATTACTAGGGAAAAGAAATAAATATAACCTTAGATAAATAATTAATCTTCTTTTAAATCGATTAAAAGTGGAAGATTTTAAATTAAAACTAATACTAAACAGATATAAAACTAGTTAAATATAATACTAAATTGTCAATCTAATTAAATTCCTTTATATTGCTCTAAGATTGTAAATCTATTTGGTTAGAATTTATCGAAAAATCGTGATAATTAAGTTACCCGAATATTTGCCTCAATACTCATATCCCACTCTACGTAAATGCCTAAATAGGGCCGCTAAGGTGTCCAGTGCAAATTGAAATACTCTCTTTCGAAATAATATAATTCAACCTGTAAATAATCCAAATATCTTTTAAGCACTCTATCTAAACAAAGTTATAACCCCCTCACTATTCGTCCTACTAGCTTGATTTACTCAGTATATCAAACCACGCTGTTGATGGAGTATAGATGTAAAATAAGAATAAGAAATTTATGTATCTTACAAGCTACGAAAAATTACTCTAGTACTGTGAGTATGAACTTTCATAGACCTAACTTATTTCTAGTAAATATATGTTATTAACATTATTGCCAGTGTAACCGGTCTTTATTACACTGCCATACCTTTCTAATAACTCGTAAGAAGAATGCGTCTCTATAGCTTCCTCTATCTCCAAAGAGTTTATCCTTAGTTGGTCACTTACATAACATCCAGCATAATCACTATTACCATCAATTCCGTCTGTAGCAAACGCATACAGTATAGCATCGGTTTTTATATATTTCAGAAAGCCTAAACAGACTTCACCGTTCCTACCGCCTTTACCATGTTTCCCTGTTATCTTTACATCCGGTTCACCACCAAATAGTAATATCTTTTTTCCTTCCCTAAGCCTAGATAAAGTGTTTGCAATACCTGCCAACTGAATCCCGAATGAATATGCGTCTCCTCGTATCTCACTGCTCAAAACCTCTGCTTGTTGAAAGGTATTTTTCAACTTGATAAGGACACTTTCGACATCAAGGACTTTGTAGACATAACTCTTTACTTTACTTGTCTTAGGGGTCTCTTTAAGGTAAACTGAATAGGCTCCTAGACCTATTGACCGTAAAACATTTTCTGCGTCTTCTTTTGTAGTCTGGTCTATTAAGGTTGGACCGCTACCTACCATAGTGAGGTCTCCTCCAGGTACATCACTTATCACAAAGGTAAGAATAGGAGATTTAGAATACTTCAACATCCAACCTCCTTTGATTAGAGAGAGGTGTTTTCTAATTGTGTTAATTTGATCGATACCTAGTCCTGATGTTATTAGCTTCATATTTATCTCCTTTAGGACGTCTAATGGTATATCAGAATATTCCATTAAAGCGGACGCGCCACCGGATATTAGAAAGATTACTAGGTCATAGTCCTCTTTAGTTAGAAGTTCTACAACTTTTCTTCCAGCTTCTAAGCTCCTTTCACTTATCTCAGGATGTGTAGATATGAAGACGTCCAACGGAAATCTTTCATTGTGGCTGGCCTCAGGTGTTATTATTATCCCTTTCTTTATAGGCGTGTGCTCTAAAAAGAACTTAGCCATCTTGATTGACGATTTCCCTACTGAGATCAGGATCGGGTTATTGTACACAAATTCAGAACTATTAACAGATATTATGTTCCCTCGAATTGTTACCTTATCTTTAAGTGCACTGTACGAATCGGAGTACTTAAGCAACTCATTTATAACCTTATCTTTTTCCCCTAATTGCATGCTCAATCATTTTTGAAATAATCTTTATAAAGTTCTGAAGCTATCTTCTTGCCTTTTTTAGTAAGGTCGTAGTAAATACCCTTGGGTTTGTGGTCTAGTTCTTTAGCTTTGACTTTTAACCAAGGTTTGACAGATGAGGTTACACTCCTTTTAAGGGCTCCTTGGAACCTCTGTAATAACCCTTTATCTTCTAAATTTCTGCAAGCTTTTTCTATTTCATCTTCATTATACTTAGGTGCCCAGCCTGCTTCTCCCAATAACCTTCTAGCCATATACCATGGGTTATCAGGACCGTACTTGTAGATGTGGACTAATACTTTCTTTTCAAGTTCTGTGAGCTCTTCCATCCACCAACACCTGTTCAGCTATGACTTTAGGTATTTCAAACCTTTTACCGTTTTTATCTTCTATCACGATATCGCCAGAGTCCTTCTTTTCTACAACTCTAAATCTATTCCCTGGATAAAGCCCTATTTCGCTAGCCTTGGCTAAAATCCATTCCTCTTCCTTAACTATCATTATAACTTCAATTTCCTCTCCGACTTGGGTGCTTAATAACGGTTCACCTTTAACCGCTTCCCTTCCGGGTATAGGGTGTCCGTGAGGGCAAGTCTTAGGGCGATTTAAAACTAGGTCCAACTTTTCTAACACATCGTCTGGCCATACATGTTCAAGTCTATGAGCTATTTGGTGGGCCCTTATCCAGTCTAGTCCTAAAATGTCTGTTAATAGTCTTTCCGAGAGTCTGTGAGACTTTATGAGTCTCTCAGCGATTTTCTTACCCTCTTCGGATAAATGTATTTTCTTATCCTTCTTAGTTATAAGGCCAAGTTTTTCCAGTCTATTAAGCGCTTTACTGATTGTACCAGGCGAAATCTGGAATATAGTTATTAATTCAGAAACCCTTGCATATCCCTTCATTTCTTCGAGTTCGTAAATTTCCTTTAGGTAATTTTCAAGAGGCTCAGATAATTCTCCTTTCTCCATTATTTCACTATTATTTTTGTCTTAACTGTCTGTATTAATCTTATTGACCTATCTTCCCTTACGAAAACGTTAACATTAGCACTAAACTTACCTTCATATCCCTCAGATTTTAGGTAATCTACGGTCTTTTTGAGAGCTTCGTCAATTGCAGATGAAATGTGTTCATGGTACTTACTGCTGCTATACCTACTTGGGATTTCTACCGTTTCGATTTCAGTTACCGCGTAGTATTTTTTCTTCTCTCCGCTTGTCTCCATAAGTATCCAATGTTTAATGTAAAAGAACAACAATTAAAGGTTAAGGTTTTATTTTCGTATGACTGAAACGTGAATAAAAAAATATTTACTACTTGTGAGAGAACTATATCTATGTATAAAGTAATTTTTAAAGTTAATAGTAATGGTAAATTTACAAATTCTTTAAAGACCATTTCGAAGGCAGGGTTTATCCCAGTTTATTTCAAAAGGGATAAAGGGATAGAGGAGTACACTGCACTGTATAGGAGTAGTGACATAAACGAAGTAAAGGAGGCTATACTGGATGTAGCTTATATGCTTTCTAGAGAAGGAAAGGTAGGAGGATATGATTTCGCTAAGATTTATAAAATAGAAGAGCAGTACTTAGGTAAAGCCGCTGGTGGGAGCCTCGGCGCTCTACTTGGCTATCAGTTTGCAGGTATAGCAGGTTTGGTTCTAGGCGTATTGGGGGGAATATTTTTAGGTGAGTTGTTAGATATTGAATTGGGTCAAACACCCATGGGGATATTAGCATGGCCAATCCAACAATTAACAGGTTAACAAAAAGAGGATTTAACCTACTCATAGGTGCGTTAATGTTTGTTACTTCTATTTTATTAATCGTAAAAGTACATGTATCATTTGCTGAAATTTTATATACATTGAACCCTTATCCGTTTTATTTTCTAGGATTAATATTCGGAGCTGAAAGGCTATTTTATTCTATAACCGGCAGCACAAAGTTGTTCTCTTTAATGACCGGTTCAGGTGAGTTCTCTTCGTTCACTAGTATAGCTATATTTCTGTTCCTCCTTAGCTTCGGGCTTTACGTACTAGCATATTCCTTCTTATATACCAGCCCATTCTTAATAGCCATGAACGCATTAAATGGGCTAAGCTTCCTCTTGTACTCACTGAGTTTGTTTAAGGCTTGGCACATTTAAAAATAGTCCACGCACCTATTTTCTGATAATCTATTTTTTCAAACCCTACTTCTCTAAATAATTTCAAATAATAATCCACAGAGAATAGGTCTAACTTCCACCACCTTGCAAGAAACCTGCTAAATGAATTATTGTTAGTCAGAATAGTCGAGACGAATTTTCCGTTACTCTTGAGGACTCTAAAAATCTCATTTAATACTACCGCTTTTGAAGGTATCATATGTAAAACAAACATAGCTGATACTCCATCGGCTACCTCGTTTTCAAAAGGTAATTTATTAGCGTTCCCTCTAACAGCTATCACGTTGTTCCTTTTCTTCTTTAATATGCGAAGAAACTTTGTGGAAACGTCCAAACCAATACAGATCTCACATTTAGCGTAATCGAAGAGCTTACCAGTCCCGGTTCCTATATCAATCACTATATTACCCGAAACGTAATTTCCTGCCTGTCTCATGATAGACGAATAAGTATTCCCACCAGAGGTGAGGAATAGTCCAATAGGTGCCCATAGCTGCTCATAGAAACCCGCGACTTTTTCAAGAATATCATCACTCTCGACCTTTTCATCTTTTAAAAAATCTATAATACCGTTATCTTCACTAAAGGAGTGGCCATTCTCACAGACCCACTTTTCTTTAAATCTCGAACCGTCTATAGGACATCTGAATACATCTATCATAGGTAGATATAGCCCTATTCCTTTATTAAATTTCTTAAGGCGTATTCAATTAAATCCTTTAAAGTAACTATTTGATTTTTATTTACAATAGCGCTACCAATATTCAGCCTTATTATATCCTGAGCTACAGTCCCTATTGGAGTTTCACTTGATACTGAGTATACTTCAGGGATCATGACCTTATTAACATCACAGTTTAAATCCAATTCAGGGTAGCGGTATACAATATCCCTAGCTGAAATAATTCCATAAAGGTCTCCCTCGTAAACCGGTACATGCCTGACACCATTATTTACCATTATACTTGCTGCAGTCCTAATCCTGGCGTAGGGAGAGACGACCAGTGCAACTCTGGATATTTTTGAAACCCTATCGCCAGCATTAGCCCAATTAATTTCTCTGATTACATCCCTATATGTAACAATTCTGGTGTTGCCGTCCTTTTCTATGAAAACCGCGTCTATTTTGTTATAAATCATGTCCTTAATTATCTCAGCTAGACTATCTCTAGACTTAATAACGGGTTTTAATTTAGCCTCTTTTAACCTATTTTCTGTCTCGTTGTATAGAATGTGATACAATGCTTCTTCTATTGTAAAGAGGCCAATTATTTCCCTATTCCTATATACTGCTATACGCCTAATTTTGTTTCTAGCCATAAAAAATATCGCGTCTGTAATGTAAGAGTCTTCAGTAATTCCGATTATTTCATGACCTTCTATCAATCTTTACCTCACTCAAGTTTAGGGTAAGCATCAAATTATATAACATTATAACATACTTATTATTCGCGTCTAGTACCTTACCGTCCCCTATGATTGTAAAGTCTATTTTATTACAGTTTTTTTCTACGTAATCAACGATTTTTTCCGAGAGAAATTCAGCTTCCTCAGGCTTAATAATCTCAAATACCTCACCTAACTTAAATTCCTTAAACCCCTCTATGAAGATAACGTCTGTTGGAAGTAAGTTAACCAATTCGTCTACACTGAACCTACCCATAATCACGCCCTTCCCGTTCATGAAAACCACATAATCTGAACCAGAGCTCCAGAACCTGAAAGTATCCTTACCTTGTAAATCGATCTCGTGGTGAGAATGCTTTATTACGGCTACCTTAAACCCAACCTGCTTTAATTTCCTTACAGCTTTTTCTATTGTTAAAGTCTTACCGGAATCTTTCCTACCTATAACTTGAATTATGCATTTATTCATAATTAACTTTTATTTTTTACCAATCATATTTTAAAATGCATGCTAGTTCACCTTGACGAAGCGAGAAAGATCATAGATAATACTGATTTTAGAAAAGTATCAAAAAGGAAAACGAGCATTTATGATGCAGTTGGAAAAGTAATAGGAGAAGACATTTACGCTGTAAAAAACATCCCCGAAACTAACTTGTCTGCAATGGATGGATTTGCTTTCAAGGTAAGTGATTATAAGAAGTATGGAGAACTAAAAATTGCAGGCACGCTTTACCCCTCATCAGAGAATATCCCAGAGTTAAAAGAAGGCGAAGCATACTACGTGACTACAGGCTCTCCTATCCCCAAAGGTGCAAACGCTGTAGCTAGAATTGAAGCCAGTAAAGTAACTGGAGAAAAAGTAAAGTTTGTAGAGGACGTATTCGAAGGTAAAGACATAAAGTTTATAGGAGAAGACATCAGCGAAGGGAGTAAAATCATTGAGAAAGGAGAGATCCTAACTCCTTATCATTTAGGAATTCTCACGATACAAGGTATCAGAGAGATAAACGTAGTAGACATGAAAAGTTGCGTTGCTGCATCAGGAGACGAAATAGTACCGTACTACCAAGAAGGGAAAATCCCCGATTCCATATCTCCCATTTTACTAAATATTTTAAGTAAATTTGGCAAAGCAAAATACTACGGAGTAATCAAAGACAATAAGGAAGAAATCACAGAAACAGTGAAAAAATTATCGGAAGAATGTGATTATATCGTACTCATTGGGGGTTCATCAATGGGTGATAAAGATTATTCTAAAAAAGTAATAAGGGAGATCGGTACTTTACTCTTCGAAGGAGTTAGCGTAAACATAATAAAAAGGGGAGGACTGGGCGTTATAGGTGATATACCAGTTATCAACTTACCCGGTCAAGTAGTCTCTGCAATCACAGTGTTCCATGAGCACGGACTCCACGTTATTTCGAGAATGGTAGGCAAAGAAATAAGAAAGTTCTCTGCCTACATATTAGATCAAGAAGTAAACGTAAAACATAAAATGGACTCAGTATTCCTATTTAGGACCGAAGGGATTTACGCGAGACCGTTGAGGTGGGGAACAGGACTATATAGTGAATTAGCTAAAGCTAACGCTTTCGGTATACTAGCCAGAGATAAGACATATAAAAGGGGAGAACTTGTCGAATTACAACAGCTTATATTTTGACGTTATCATACTTGCAGGAGGGGAATCTAAAAGGTTTGGAGAAGACAAATGCGAACATGAATTTAATAAAAAGACCTTCTTGCAGAGGGTAAGTGAAGAATTTAACGAACCGATAATCGTAACTAGCAAAATTAGGAATAGAGTGAATGGTATTCAAGTTATTGACAACCTACGAAAAGGTCCAGTAAAGGGACTTGAACTCGGATTAAACTATGTATCCGCTGGCAAAGTCTTTGTAACCGGCTGTGATTTTCCATTTGTTACCAGCTATTTAGCTCAAAGCTTGTGTAACAGAGGGGACTACGATATAACTATTGTAAACGTAGGTAAACCACAACCCCTTTTAGCTTGTTATAACACAAATTTCCTGAGAGAGAATATTAACAATTGTAAAAGAATGATGGACCTCTTAGAACTTGGAAAGAAAATTTACATGGTCGGCACGTATGAGCTTAAGATAAACGGAATTAACCTATTAACCGTTAAGAACGTGAATTCATGGCTTGATTTAAATTTTAGCGTAAACAGAATACCGTCTACTGAGAGTAAATTAATATTAACGTCTTTATAAACCTCTCTTCAGAATTTAGTTTAATGCTAGTTCCGTTTGTACCTACGCCCGATGAAGTAGCAAGAGAAATGTTAAAATGTGTAAAAGCCGGGGAAGATGACATCGTACTAGACCTAGGGGCTGGGATAGGTAAAATATTGAAGATAGCCAAAGAAGAATTTAGAGTAAAGATTGCAATAGGAGTAGAGATAGACAGGAAATTATGTAGAGAAGCTTATAAGGACAATAATAGGGAGTTTGAAATAATTTGCGGAGATCTACTAACGTTAGCACCTATTTTAATCCCAAAGGCAAATATCCTTGTCTCATATTTATCAACAAGATCCAATGAATTACTTGAACCACTGATAATTCAAAACGGTAGAAGAGGATTAAGGGTAGCATCTAACGATTTTCAATATCCGAACCTAAAGCTAATTGAAACTAGAAAAGTAGTCGCAAACGGGATATTAGGACCCACAGAACATATAGTGTACTGTTACCAACTATGAAAGTATGTGTCCTTTTCTCCGGCGGTAAGGATAGCACTTACGCCCTGCATTGGTCGGTCTTTAAGGGATTCGAAGTAGAGTGCCTTATCACGCTACTCCCTAAGAAAGACTACTCTTGGATGTTTCAGGTCCCTAATGTGGAATTAACTAAGTACCAAGCCGAAGTCCTAGGGATAGATTTAATACAGTACCCATCATCTGGAGAGAAAGATAAGGAACTAGAGGACCTAAAACAAGTTTTAAAGATAGTTAAATCCAGCAAAGGGGTTAACGGAATAGTCACTGGGGCTCTCCTCTCAGATTACCAAAGGCTTAATATTAACCTTATAGCAGAGGAACTCCAGTTGAAGACTTACTCACCGTTATGGAGAAAAGACCAAAGAGAATATATGAAAGAACTCATAAGGTATGGGTTTAAGTTTATTATAACCTCCGCTTCAGCTTATGGTTTTCCCTTCGAATTAGTAGGTAAAACAGTCGAAATAGAAGACATAGAGAAAATAATTAGGGCGTCAGAGAAATACGGCTTTAACCCCGCGTTTGAAGGCGGAGAAGCTGAGACTTTCGTAACCTATGCACCTTTATTTAGAAGAGAATTAAAAGTAGAAGGGATAAGAAACAAGATAAGTGAGTATGAGTGGAGGTTTATCATAACACATATACATTAAAAAACTGCAAATACATAGTCAACCCTGACGGAGAGATAAGGAAGAATTTAAACATCGTAATACAGAATGGAGAAATAAAGCATATAGGGAAAGAGGTTGAAGGGGAGGAAATTGACTGTTCTAAGTTTGTTGCCATACCAGGGCTAGTAAATGCTCACACACATTCGCCTATGGTAGTCCTTAGGGGATATTATGATGATGCCGAACTAAAGGAATGGTTGAATAAGATTTGGGACTATGAGAAGAATAGTCTAACAAAAGAACAAATGAGGATCGGAAGTGAAATAGCAATTCTTGAAATGCTCCTTAACGGAACTACAGCATTTGTAGATATGTATTTTAACCCTGAACAAGTAGCAGAATTAAGCGAAAAATACAAGATAAGGGCTTACGGAGGCTATACTTTTTTAGACCAACTATTTGACCCTTATGAGATAGATAAAAAGCAAAGAGGACTAAAGAAGAGTAACTATTTCACTCCTATAGTTAATATGCATAGCGTATACGCTACTTCAGAGAGGACACTGGTTCTGGCAAAACAACTGGCAGATGAGATAGATACGTGGATACATGTCCATATGTCAGAGACTAGGGAAGAACTTTTTACGATAAAAAAGAAGACTGGTCTGTTTCCGGTTCAGTATTTAGCACACCTCGGGATGTTAAACAAGAGGCTACAATTAGTACATCTGGGTTGGGTTGCGAGTTGGGAGATAGAAATGATCCAGAAAAGCGGTTCAACGGTAACTTACTGCCCCAGCTCAAATATGAAACTGGCTACTGGAGGGAGTTTTCCTCTTAAAGAAATGTCGAGAAAAGGGATAAATATTACACTAGGTACAGACGGTCCTGCTAGCAATAATACATTAGATTTGTTTAAAGAAATGAAAGTCGGAGTACTACTACAGAGACAGATGTACTGGAATGTAGACGTTAAAGCAATAGACTTGCTACAGAGTGCAACTATAAACGGATATAAACTGATCGGAGTAAAGGGAGGCGTTATAAGAGAAGGGTATAAGGCCGATATCGTATTACTTGATGCTAATTTAATATACCCATTAGCTGATTATAGAATGTATTCGCACTTAGTTTATTTTGTTGACGGGAGATACGTAGAGAAAGTAATTGTTGACGGCGTGATCCATAATAAAAGGGATATTGAGGAGCAGTTAATAGAAAGGGTAAAAGACCTCGAGAGGTTAATTACTTAGATTCTACTAACTCGGAAGACTCAGCTGATGAAGTTTCTCCTGAGGAAGACTCCGCTGGGAGAGGTTCTGAAGGCTGTGGAAAACTAAATTCTTGATCTACTAACTTTGCCATACTTTCTGCGCAATTTCTTATATCTTCTAATATCTTCTCCTTAAGTTCTTTGTATCCTCTGGTCTTATATAAATATCTAGGCCTCCCCGCCTTATTCCCTGGCTCTTTTATCCGCATTACTAAGCCCATTTCTAGAAGTTTATTTAAGCTTCTGTTTATTGAGGCTTTGGATAATTTTAGATCTACTTCCAGATCTTCAGTGCCTCTCGCGTCGGCCTTAGCAAGGGCCACTAGGACTTGGACATCTGTTTCTGAAAGGCCGTAACAAAAGGAAAGGATATCCACTAAACCGGCATCTTTGCCTGAAGGTAGTCTTACTCTAGCTCCAGAAAAATGTGTTTGAGACATTTGTATCACAAATAATGATTCTTATCATACAAGTATTTATATTTATTCATAATAAAATTTTTCTCATATTACAAGACAGATATACTTTCTATTCATAAATTATATCAGCCTTTACCAAAATAGAGTTATTATACAAAACTAATTCTACTCTCTTTTGTGGTAATATTAATGATATTATTTAAATCTGACTTTTCCTCATCATAGTAAAGTTTTAAATTGAGTGCACTAATATGATAATTCGGAGGTAAATTAAATGAGTGTAGAAGAAATAGTTAAAGTTTCACGTAACTACCAAGTTACAATACCTGCAAAGATAAGGCAAAAATTCCAAATAAAGGAAGGAGACTTAGTGAGAGTAATATTTGACGAAAACGAAAATGTAGTAAAAATCCAAGTGTTAAAAGAACCTTGGAAGTAAAAAGATTTTCTAATTTTATTTTATATTTTTTATTTTTATAACTGTTTCTCATATCCTATCACTATGTATATTGATGCCCATGCACATATAGATGTGAAGGAATTTGATCAAGATAGAGACGTGGTAGTAAATGAATGCAAGATACTTATAGTAAACGCTGGAGTAGATTTAAACAGTAATTTGAGAAGCTTAGAACTCGAAAGGAAATATAGAAATGTAATAGCTGCTATAGGGTTCCACCCAGAGTTTATTAAAGATAAAGAACAAGAAATATTAAAATCCCTTGAACTTACTGAACGGGCAAGGATAATTAGTGAGATAGGGTTAGATTATTATTGGATAAAAGAAGAAGAGCTTAGAAAAAAACAGCTGAATGTACTAGAACTATTTCTACAAAAGGCGGAGAGAGAAAATAAGACAGCAATAATACATGTAAGAGGGGGAATGAAAGACCTATTATCAACATTACCTTCCTACAAAGTCCGGTTTGTTATACACGCTTTTGAAGGTAGCGTAAAAGACGCTAAGAAAATAATAGATCTGGGAGGACTAATTTCGTTCCCCCCAGTCCTAGTTAGGGATAAGTACAGGCAAGAGGTAGTAAAACAAGTAGAGTTGGACTATTTAATGACAGAGACAGACTCACCGTTTCTAGGTCCAGAAAAAAACACCAGAAACAAGCCTTGCAATGTGGCCCTGACCGTAAAAAAGATAAGCGAACTAAAGAATGTCGAAGAAAATGAAGTCATAGAAAAAATAACTAAAAACTTTAAAGAAAAAATTCTAGCTTCTAATGACCGGATTCCTTTTCCTCAGTAGGAGCAAAATATACGAAGAGATAGAAAGCTATAAACCCTATAAACGCTGATACCGTGAAAGGAAGGACATAGTTTACTGCAGCAGCGTGTAAAGTTATCTCAGTTATCTCCCATACTAATCCTGCTATTGCTAATACATATCCTAAAGTTAAGAGTTTAAAGAAACTGACCATTCTTCTTTCACCCCTCTACTAAAACACTTCCCCATAATGACATTACATATCCCATTTGCTCTCCGGTCACTAGATTAGACATACCGTCTAAGTCATAGTTATAGAACGCAGGATATACTATACCATATAGATAAGCGGGTGCGTTGGCCTTAAACGTAAAAGTCATCGGTGTATTATACTGGATCTCCTGAGGCTGAGCAGCAGGAGTAATGGTACCGTTCCACCATACTGCATAAACATCGACGTATAGATCCTTATCTGGAGAAGCTACACCAGTAGTAGAATAATTGTATAGCCAGTTATGGTCTCCCGAAGGAGTCGGGATGATTAGATTCATAGTCACGGTGGAGTTAGCGTTTACCACAAAAGTTGGGCCAGGTATACTATCATTAAACGCAGCATACTTATCAGACACTACTGTTAGAACTGGCGAAGGTGAATTTTCAACAATTATCGGCGGGTTATACGGGTCACCAACTAATGCGCTAGTATGGGCTGTGTTAGATGCAGTAATATATCTTTGAATAGCAGATGGAGATATATATCCTGACTGCGGTATTACTAAAATTTCACCTACTTGATAGGAGAACCATGGTCCATCATATTCCCCGCTTAAAAACGCATAAGCACCGCATGCTATCGGATACCCGCTTACATTACCTGCATACCATACTGCGTATTGTGTTAAGCCGGGTACAATTTGAGTATCCACTACGTACTTAGCGTTATACACCGGTATATACATGTTTTCGGTAGCTGTTTTACCTATTACCGCATACATAGTCATATTGAGGTATTGTCCAGGATGAACAACCATCAGATTATAATAAAATGGAAGAGTAGAACCATTAGGGAGGACTAATTCAGAGTTTATTCCCCCTCCATGCTCGCTAACAGTAAACACATATTGCATCGCATTAACGGTAGTGGGAATTACATTCGATGGAGGAGCATTGGTGGGAATATCATGAGTTATAACGGAAGCGTCCCCACCTACAGTGAAAACTTGAGGTAAGGTGGTTACTACGACCACTGCGAGAAGTACAATTGCAAATCCAGTCCAAATCCACTCGTACTGCTCTTTACTAACCATTTAATCACCCCAATTTTTTACAACTTTTAAAATAAACTTCATATAATAAAAAAGTAACTATTAACTTTAAACCGTATTAGCCGCTTTTAAGGAGCTAACGCCGGCCAAGATGACACCTAGTGTTAATAGTGAAATCCAAGCCCACTCTAATGGATTAGTAGGTTTGGAAGCATCGCCCACGAGCACAAGGGGAATAGCACTTACAACGATCAATATACCACCGAATAAGGCTAAGCCCCACCAGGTCGATAATGCTTTTCTCATAAATCTCATATTTATTGTATTTTCAAGGCTCTTTAAACTTATCCCTGCGTTAGACCAATCTAGTTGCATTGCAACCGTATTAATCAATTGGCCTAACCCTAGGCCTTCTGCATTAAGTACCCTACCTTTTACTAAAGTCATTACTAAGTTCAAGAACCACACTAAAGTAGCAAATTGGGCAATTAGAGCACCGACAGTAGCTAAGTTTACAGCGTCTACAATATACGGAACTCTAGGTACTATTTCAGCCCTCCTTACAATACCGTCCAAGCCCTCCATCTCTATCCCTATTATGAACATGATAGAACCTATTAAATAGCCCCAGAAATGTACCCATGCTGCCTTTACGGAGTACCAAGACCTGCCCGTCATCATCGGTAACATAAAGTATAGGACGGCCATGGCTTCTGGTACTATTCCCAGTAATATCATAGCATGGAAATGACCTACTACCCAATCGGTGTTATGAATTATTGCATCAACCGAAATCGTAGCATTGGATATCCCAGTAACTCCTGCAAATATTGAACCAGCCCAACCTGTAGCAGTAAAGGCTGTTATTATATTCCATTTTACATCTGCGCCTTTTACAGTTGCAAATAAGTTGAGGAAGGTCATGAATGTAGGTACAGTTACCGCGTAAGTTAGGATTTCTTGTAAGACTTTCAAGTCGATAGGTAAATTGACCATATATAAGTGATGAATAGGGATGTTGTTAGAGAATATCAGGTAGAGCACAGCCGCTATTCTAGCCATCCTATCGCTATATAACGGCTTATTAGCTAATGTAGGTATCAATAAATACATCGCAGCTACTGCAGGCAACCATGCCATATACACTACGGCATGTCCAAATATCCAGAACGCTATCTGGTTAGCAATGACATTTAACCCCGTAATTCCTGCAAACGCTAATATATCCCATACATCAGCTACAGTAACTCCAGAATAACCTATCATGAACAATAATATAATCATTAAAAAGAACACTAATGGTACTGGTAACTTCTCTTTAGTCTGCCTTGAGGCTATATAGTAATGGTATACTATCCACATCCCTGCCGTGTAGACAAATGCGTCATTTAAGATCCATCCAATAAAGAAGAAGGGACTCATTACGTATAATGAATACCCCGGTATACCTATAGGAGATAAATAGTACCACGAGCCAGCTGAGAAATAGTTATCGAAACCTTGTTGATTTACTAGTAGGATAGGGCCCTCCATAAACATCATAGAGATATTCAACATTATGAAAGCGGTATTCAAGAGCCATTTTGCCCTCGGCTGAAGGTTAAGTAACTTAATAGTAAAGTATATTATAATCGCATAAATCACCTGTTGAGCAAACCCAAATAAGTCCCTTTCAGCGTGTAAGGTTATGCTCGCATAATATTCTTGTGGTGTTAGCGGTAATAACCCGTAAGTAGTCCACATAGTTTCTTGTATCCTAACCATTAGGGAGTCTATTACACCTAATAGTCCCCATATCACACCCATCACTAGCATTCCCATTACGATTCTGGTAGTCCAGTCTTTATCTAATTGGAAAAGTGCAACTACAAGATCCCTTAGACCCATATACGTCACTTCATTTAATATTATAATGGCCAATTTTTTTAAATTGATTATGTAAAAACACTGTTAGTTTTAATTAACTGAGTTTAATCTAAAAAAATAAAGTATTTTATATTTTATAGTTAATAATTAATAATTTTATAACTTTCGACGACGATTACAACACTGTTATAGAACTATAAACTAGCTTCAAGAGAAAGCTTGACTTAGAATAACGTTGTAGAGTAGGGATTTAACACGCCTTTTATAAAATAAAAGGAGAGTATAAAAACCTGTTCAGTATGAAGACGGTCGGCCCTCCCATACCATAACCCTTATCACCCCAGATTTTCCCTAGCCCTTCTCATACCGGTGACCGGTGAACGCGGATAGCCGGGCACGGTTGCTCCCTTCCGGGCCTGGCCGATTCCCCCGGCCAATGCGGTATCTTCCCTCCCTCCAGAGGGAAGATCCGCAACTATCTCGCCCCATCGGGCGGTACTCATCGTTAGGCTAGGATCTGGGAGTGATAGGTATTATAGTATGGGAGTTACTGGTGCCCGCATTAAGCCACGCGGGTCACAGGGGCTGGCTAGACCCCCCACCCTACCCGACCATAATTAATTACTTCGTATAGATTAAGAAATTAACTCAAACAGCTCACATAAAGAGCTTATAATAACAGCATTCCTCTCCCTAACTTTTTCTTCGTTAAAAGGGACGCCAGACCTAAGTAAATAAATCCCCCTTAGTCCGGCACTATAATACGCTTCAACGTCTATCTCAGTATCACCAATGCCTATTGATTCCATCGGTTTTACATTAAGTTTGTTTAAAGCAATTACTATACTTTCTGGGTCAGGTTTCCCCTTTACTACGTCGTCAGAGGTGATTAAAACATGATATTTTACGCCTATTTTATCTAGAACCTTTCTCGCCGAAACCCCATTAGAAGAAGTAACTATAGCAACTCTTACCCCCTTACTCATAAGGGTAGATACAAGTTCTTTCGCACACTCATTGGGCTCCGCCTTAATCTCTACAAGACGCAAATATTCTTCGTTCTTTATTTCCATCAGTTCTTTCCATTTCTCACCTCCGAGTAACTTAGCTATATCTGAAGTCTTTCTACCTAGAAGATAATCTATTTTAACGTCGTTTTTAATTTCTAGTCTTTTTAAACCTATCTCCCAAGCTTCTTTATGGATTAACGCAGTATTAGCTAAAGTACCGTCTAGATCGAAAATAAAAGCCGATATCATGGTATGATTAAACTCCTTATAGCCTCGCCTTCTTCTAAAAGTTTTACTGCTTCGTTTATTTCTTCAAGCTTAAACTTTCCAGTTACCAGTTTACTTGGGTCGTACTTACCTAACTTAACTAATTCTAATAATTTAGGCATATCAATTCTAGGTCTCCCACCGTAATTTCCTATAATAGTAATTCCTCCCCTCACTACCGAGGCTATCCTCAAAGGTATCTGTGCTGAAACTGGCGGTAAACCTACCAAGACTACTCTACCGCCGATCCTTACACTGTCAACAGCCATCTGAATAGTATCTTGGGTACCTGCCGCCTCAATTACTACATCAGGTCCTCCTCCAGTAATTTCTTTTAGAGCTTTCACGGGATCAGACTCTTTAGTATTAACCACATCAGTTGCACCTAATTCCATTGCTTTTTCTAACTTCCATTTTCTTGTACCTAAGGCGATAATTCTTCCTGCACCGCTAGCTTTTAAGAGCTGTATTACCGATAACCCAACGCCTCCGACACCAACTACTGCTACTGTCTCTCCGGGCTCTATTTTAGCGTTATTAACTGCCCCATAGGCAGTTATCCCCGCACAGCCTAAAGGTGCCACTTTTTCGAGAGGGACATCCTTAGGAACTACTGTCAAAGCGTTTTCATGAACAATAGCATACTCAGCAAATCCTCCGCCAAGGAATATGTGTACATCTTTACCGTCCTTTAGCTTCAACCTAGTGGTACCATCAAACATCACGCCTTTTAACCTAACTGAGGCTAAAGTCTCGCATAAATTCTCATGACCTGATATACAGTTTCTACACTTCCCGCAGGGGTGAATAAATGCCGAAACCACTTTATCTCCTTCTTTAACCCTTGTCACTCCATTTCCTACTTTTTTAACTATTCCTGTTATTTCATGCCCTGCAACAACTGGCGGAGGGACTGGGGTAGCACCGACAAATACATTAACGTCTGAATGACACATACCAGTTGCTGTAACTTGGACAAGGACTTCATTTTCTTTAGGCTCATCTATATCAATATCTTGAATAGTCAACGGCTCTTTGTAATTGAAGAGAACAGCCGCACGCATAAAATGATCTCCTTTAAGTAAATAAAAAGCTTTGATAACCGTCTACCAACTTAATTTATTAAGAAGGAGTACTGCATATTACAAAACTCGTCTCAGGCTATTAGCGCCGGGGGCGGGACTTGAACCCGCGCGGGGGATAACCCCAGCGGCTCTCGGCTTATCAATTAGCAGGCCGCCGCCCTACCATGCTAGGCGACCCCGGCAATATTTATAATTTATCTTAAAGTATAAAAGAGTTTAGCTCGCATCTTAAGTAAAAATAGGTTCTTAAGTAAAAATAGGTTCTCTAGTCCGTAACTCATAATTATTATAAACTTATAGATTTTTAGATTTTAAAAGTTATTATAATTATAATATTATTAATATTATATTTTTAAATAATTAAATAAATTATTAAACTAAATTCTTATTATCACCGTTTGAAAGATCACAGCCATTATAGCAAATACCAACTCTAGCGACCAGAGAATTATTACAATTTGATATTCCTTAAACTTGCCTATTCTCATTATAACGTGGGTGAGTGAATTAGGCTTTCCGTCCCAATACAAATATCCTTCTGGAGATACCTTTCCAAATGAGACTCCTTTGAATTTTGTTTTAGCTTTTAGAATAAATTCAATCACGTACGGAATATAAAGAAAGAATAGGGCTGTGTACATAAAACCGGCTATTCCTATAGAACCTATTACCGAGCCTATGAAGTAAGTTCCTATATTACCCGGAAATACCTTGGCGGGGTATATATTAAAAAGTAAAAAGGCAAGTAGAACGAATACTAAAATTAAAGCTAGCACGCCCGCATGAAAAGTCGGGCCAGTCGATCTTAACCCTATAAAGGCCAGGGCCGAAGCCATTATTAGACCCATTCCAGCTCCTAGCCCGTTCAACCCTTCTAGCATATTAAAGGCATTCGACGTAATTGTTAACGTTGCAGGAAGAATTATAATGTAAAAAAACACCCCGAAGTTTACCAGACCAAAAAATGGAATGGAGATAGTAGAGTGACCTATGCTGTAGATAGCTAACGGGACGGAAGCAAAAATAGGTAAGAAAGCCCTAATTGACTGCCTCAAGTTAAATATATCATCCAGTAACCCTAAAAACCCTATTATTAGTGAAGATAATAAGACAGAAACTACTGTTCTCTCAATAAATAATGAATTAAACATTGTGCGCCCAAAATCTATTTCGCTCACTAGGTAGGTAAAAGAACCAGCAATAAATCCTGCTACTATTCCTATTCCGCCAAGAACCGGCACTTGGTTTTTCTCGAGCTTATTAACATCAGTGCCTACAAACCCTTTTTTCTTAGCTTCGACTATAGTCCATTTAGTTGCGAGGTAAGTCACTATAAAGGACACTACTATTGATAGGATAATAGAAAAAAGAAGAGGATCGGCATATTTCATTACTTTCTCCTTTTTACGGTAAATTCAGCTATATATTTTAAAGCCTTTCCCGCTAATTCATTCTTCCATTCAATAGACTCTAACCGGTCTATGGCGAGTTTGTAATATTTATCTGCTAATTCGTAAGCATAGTCTAGTGAATATTTTTTAATCAAATCCGCCGTTTGCCTTAATTCTTCTTTAGTGGCTCCCCTATTGCCTAAATTTTGGAGAATAATTTTCTTCTCATCTTCCGTAGCTATCTCTAAAGCTTTGACTACTAATATTGTCTTCTTACCTTCTCTAATGTCACTGTATAATGGTTTACCTAGTTCTTCTTCGTTCGCTGTCAAGCCCAAAATATCATCGACGATTTGGAACGATATACCTAAAAGGAGGCCGAACTCTTCGAGTTTCTTTACACCTTCGTCCGTAGCCTTGCCAATTAACGCCCCTAAACCTGTCGAAGTAGAAAAGAGCTTAGCAGTCTTTCTCGTGATCATATCCAAATATTCATTTTCAGTGACAGATTTCCTATCTTCAAACTGCATATCTAGGGCTTGCCCCTCGGATATTACAAGAATCGCGTCAGTAAACATACGGATTGCTTTAGTAATTAGTGTGGACTCTAATCCTTCTAACGCATCGTTGAGTATTTGAAAAGCCTTAGCATGTAATAAATCCCCAGCTAAAATAGCCATAGGTATACCGTACTTGACGTGGACAGTAGGCATACCTCGCCTGAGGTTATCCTCATCCATTATATCATCATGGATAAGTGTAAAAGTGTGAAGGACTTCAACGGATGCACCAGCCAGTACGGCCCTCTTGCGCTCTCCGCCAACCAAGTCAGATGAGCAGACTAACATTAGAGGCCTTAATCTTTTTCCACCAGCTTGAAACAGATAATAAGAGGCCTCATATAATTGTTTAATATCACCTTTTATGTAATCTGCTATTACATTATTAACGTCTCTAATAATCCCATTAAAATATTCATCAATCATGTTCTTCTCTTTCTTACACTCTCTAAAGTAGATAAGCTTATCCCTCTTGATTCAAGCCATTCCCTTAAAGTCCCAGTTATAACTAAGGGGGCTTTAGCTAGGTCATTGAGCGATTTAGACCCACTTAGGAACATAGCTGCCTTTATTTCAAAAATTGTCTTCCTAAAAAATTCCCTCAAAGCCTCTTTCCCGCTTATGGCAGCCTTAAGCGCTGGTAACGCAAAACCGCCTATATCAGCTCCTAATGCTATAGCCTTAGCTATATCGAGCCCGTTTCTAATTCCACCGCTTCCAATAATAAACGCGTCGGTGGCGCTAATTCTCGCTTCGATTATCGAGGCAGCGGTTGGATTACCCCAATCTAAAAATAGTTTAGCGCTTTCCGTTTTCCAATTGTTCTTCCTTTCTCCACGGAACATTTCTACAGATATCCAACTTGTGCCTCCTTGCCCTGAAACGTCAAAATATTTAAAACCATTAGAGTAAAAGAGAGATACTACTTCCATGGAAAGCCCTGAGCCAGTTTCTTTTATTATTACTGGGACATCCAGAGATCTTGAAATGTCTTTTAACTTATATAAAATATCCATTGAATAATCGGGTTCACCTTCAGGTTGAAACACCTCTTGTGCAGGGTTAAGGTGTATTGCAATAGCATCAGCTTCTATCATATTTATCGCGTCCATTACCTCTTTAACGCCATAACCCTTCATAAGTTGTGGTGCACCTATGTTGGCAATTATCGGTGCATTAGGTGCTGATTTTCTAGCAATTGAAAATGTCTCTCTTGTCTCTTGTTTTTCTATAGCGATTCTCTGACTCCCCACTCCCATCCCTAATCCAAATTCCTCTACGGCTTCAGCGATTACCTGATTAAGCCTGCCTAGCTCCGGTGTACCTCCCGTCATCCCGGTAACTATTATTGGTGCGGACATCTTTTTCCCAAGAAAATCAACCGAAGTATCTACGTCGGCTAAAGAAAACCCGGGAAGGGATTGATGGACTAACCTTATGTTTTCTAGAAGAGTAGAAGTGTACGCCTCAACGTTATCATATAAGCAAATCTCAACGTGTTCAACTTTTCTATTAGTTATGGAAATACCTATACACCCCTAACCTCTATTGCTGTAACATAATTTAAATCCCAAATTAATTTCCAGTCCTTCCTCAATACGAAAGGAATACCGTACAAAGAAGTCCATAAGCCATTTTCTACGCCAAGCAAATTAGTATCTTTTGTCTCTACGTAATCTAAAGGGATCATCCCGACTAGATGTATTAGGGAGTTATCCACATATCTCAACGAGGACAAATCTAGTGGATAGCTGAACAAATACAGTGAAGGAAAATTAGATAATGATAACCTTATAGGTTCTTCTTCATCTCTATAGAGAACCGGGACGCCCAACTTGAAGGCTGCCCGCAACGCCCTGATTAATTCAGAGTCGAATAGAGCATCATCTATCATCGAGAGAGTCTCCTGGATCTCATTTTCAGATATCGGTATATCACATTCCTCTATACTTTTTCTAAAAAATAAATCAGATAAATAAATATAAGATGACGAGAAAGGTAGATATTTATCGAAGCCTATCGAAATGTCGCACTTAAAACCTGTAGCCTCTTCGAATAATTCGAAAAATTTTGACGGTAACTTTGTTTTACCTTCTTTTACAACTCTTGAATCAAACTCTCCAAAAGCAACTAAAATCGGATTATTTACCCCTTTAAGAGGAATACCCAGAAGAGGTATAGGAAGACTAATCACCGAACCTCACTGACAAGTAACCCACAACTGAAGACTTGTCCCCAGAAGTATCCCCAGAAGTAGCATGTTTTAATACGTAAGGCTTCTTTCCAAATTTTTTGGCTAACAACAATACGGTCATAATAGGTGCATATCCGCAGGCTGTAACATCTTTTTCTTCAACCACCTTAAAAAGACCCTTATAATCCAATTTCTCGATCTCAGCTATAGCAAGGTTATCCTTCTCAATAGTTCTATCGTGTGGCTCATAATGATTTAAGTCGCTACTAGCTATTACTACAATGTCCTTTTTCTTCTCGTTCATTTCTATAACCTTATATATACTATCTGCTAGCATTTCAGCCACATCCGTTGTCTGCATCATAATGACTATAGGGACTATCTTAAATTCGGAACCGAATAAATACTGGAGAAAGGGTACCTGAACCTCTACCGAGTGTTCATATAAATGTGCCCTCTCGTCAATATCAATTATTCCACTTAACCTAACTAGTTCCATCGCGACATCTTCATCAACATCTACTTCGCCTAAAGGGGTCCTCCATTTTCCTTTAAGCCAAATAGATACAAAGGAGCCTAAGCCAGTGTGATTAGGGCCTAAAATAATAACTGTATCAGGCTTACCTTCTTGGGCTAAATAATAATAAGCGTGAGCCGCAACAGGGCCACTATACATATAGCCCGCATGGGGGACTATAAAAAACATATTATCTCTTTGTGAGGGTTTCTGTGAAGGGATAGAAGGTACTTTACCTGGGCCAAGTGGGTGCAAAAAACATTCTTTAATTTGCTCTTTCAGTTTTTCAGGATCTGATTCATAAAACGCACCAGCTACTGCTGGTATTCTTATCATTCTGCCAGCCTCGTTTCAAAGTCTTCAACCCGTGCAGGTATATCTCCGTCTACGGGGATTTCCTTCCTTTCTCTCAATATTTGCCTTGCAAGAGTCCAGTATAACAGTGCTAAGGACTTCCTCCCTTTATTGTTAGCTGGTATTACTACATCTATGAAGTCCACTTTTGCGTCAGTATCAGAAAATGCTACTATTGGTATCCCTACTTTTGATGCTTCTTTTATAGCTTGTAGATCCGTCCTAGGATCAGTAACTACAAGTACTTCAGGTTCTATATAGTCAGATAAGTAAGGATTCGTCAGCGTACCGGGTGGGAATCTTCCTATTATAGCCCTACCTCTTATTATCTGAGCGAACTTTTGCGTAGGAGTATAAGCATAAGGCCTTGATGCGACTGCCAGTATCCCTTCTGGTGTAAACTTAGCAAGGAACTTAGCAGCAACTCTCAACCTTTCATCAATTTTTCTTACATCAAGTACGTATAATCCTTCAGGCCTCACTCTATAAATAAACCTTTCCATATACGCTGTACAAGTGTGTGTCCCTATATGAACACCCGAAGATAAGTACGTATCAAGCGGTACTAACAACTCTATTAGCTGACCTTTTTCCGTCTTCTGCAGTTCTGCCTTCTCTTCCTCAGATAGTTGTCCTCCTTTTTCTTGTTCACTCATCTAGTTCACCTCAAATAGGTCTTGTATAATGTATAACCTCCCTAATAATATCTACATGAGATAAAAGCATTCTCCTACAACAATACCTCTTTATACCTAAACTATCAAGCACTTTGCCTGGGTCTTCTCCAGCTGTAACCCTAGTTATAAAAGGCTCCCACTTGTCCGCAATTACCGCACCACAAGTAAAACATCTAATAGGGACAATCATTATACTCACCTATAGGCTTTCTGCCTCCATCTCCTTGCACTATATCTCATCCACTTCTCTGACTCAGTCTGCCTCGGATCTCCGGCTAACATAGTTCTATCATATGATTTGTATATTTGTTCTAGTTCTTTACTGCCCGTAAACTTAACTAGAGCCCTAGCTAGAGCCATTCGTGCCGCATCAGCTTGTCCCATTACACCTCCGCCGCTCGTATATATTCTCGCATCCACTGCAGAGTGTATACTTTGCCCTGCAAGTATTAGAGGCTCCATTATTTTCATCCGCATAACTTCAATCGGAACAAGCTCCACGGGAATATCATTTACATAAACTCTACCCTTACCAGCTGTGAGATAGCACCTCGCCCTAGCCATTTTCCTTCTGGCTGAGGTAATTACAACAGTCTGCTGTTCAGCCATTTACATAACCTCCTATGGCTTTAGATAATTCTGCTACGGTTATATATTTACCTTTCAATCTACTTACGTCAGCATCATCAAATCTGACCATTTCTTTCCCTTCATACTCCTTAGGAATACCTATATAAACTATAAGATTCTTATAGTATTGCTTCCCTAGCCTATTTTTAGGTAACATGCCTCTTACTGTCCTTTTTACAATATTTATTGGGTTTCTGGGCCTCCTAATGCCGTTCTTAGCAGGGTTCTGCATACTTCTAACAGTGAATAAAAGAGTGTAGCCTTGAATAACCCTTGCCCTTGGCCCGCTAATTATCGCTTTTTCTGCGTTAACTACCACTACTTTCTTTCCTTCTTTAAGTAACTTTACCAGATGGGTCGACATTCTACCTAAAATTTGGTTCTCAGCGTTCACAACTACGACTTCAGTAGCCTTAGTCTGTGAACTCTGCCCCTGATTGCTCATTGCTTCATCAACCTCACAGTCTTTCCTTTAAAATCTTTTAGCTCTTGGATTGCCTTATATAAACTCATAACCTTACCCCCACTTTTTTCAATTTTTTCTTTAGCAGTCTTAGAAAAGGATAACGCAACAACTGTAACTGGGTGATCAAGTGACCCTATTCCTAAAACTTTACCCGGTACTATTATAATGTCATTTGGCTTACTATATTTGTTAATCTTGTATAAATTAATATAGGGTCTTTTTCTAGAAGACGAACTCAATTCCTCAGCTACAGTCCTCCAAAGACTTTTCTTTTGCTTTTCTAATGTATGTACGAGTTTTCTTAGCATTATATTTGTGCTTGCCATACTTATGCGACCCCTAACTTACCCTTTAATTCATTTAATTTGCGTAATATGCTTTTACTCGCCTCTATTAAAATTCTCTCTGGCTTTAAACTACCAGTAGATTCTATCTCGAGTATATATTTACCTTCCACTTGTGAGATAGATACTTTACCTTTACAATGCCTTAGACACTCCTCACATAACGTACAAGCAATTTCATTAGACACAACTACTTTACCGTCTTTTATTGAAAATACCTTCTCGGGACATACCTCTACGGCTTTTTCGCAGTTATCTATAATCTCTACTTTGGGGTAATATCTTAAAACTGCAACAGAAACCGGACTAAATTTCACATGCTCTTTTCCGTACCCTAACCTCAGTTTAGCCTCAAGAGAGATCTTTTGCCTTGGACCTAAAAGAACTATTGGTAATGTATCACTTGTTGGTACTATTGCAGGATCTTCTGACTTGAGATCTCTTGAATATACCATTAATGAGGCTTGGTCTTTAACCTCAACCTGCAGATAAACTCTAGAGTAACACCCTTCACAATTCTCTTTGCAATCAGCACACTCCTCTGGCGATCTATAGTGCTCTAGTGCCTCATCTGATGTGAATGGGATTAGTGCGAGCCTGTGAGCCAAAATTTCGTCGTAGAGAGGACTATTATTTTCTATAAAATAAACCTCGTCCACTGCCATAGTAGGCACGAATAGAATCGAAGCCCTTCTAATAGAGTTCAGAAATTCTAGTGGATAATCTGATATTACCATCGATAAAGAAAGATTTCCTTTACTTAAAATAGAAATCGTCATGGCAAACACTATAGGTTATACTCTTCTTCCTCTTCTTCCGCCTGGTCTCCTAATAGTATCATGAGGTAATGGTGTTACGTCTTCAATCCTCCCTATTATAAAGCCTGCCCTTGCTAAAGCTCTTATAGCAGGCTGGGCACCTGGACCTGGCGTTTTTGAACCGTAGCCTCCTTGAGCTCTAACTTTTATATGAATTGCAGAAATGCCCTTATCAAAGGCGTCACTGGCAGCTTTATTAGCCGCTAACATTGCGGCGTACGGAGACGGCTTCTCTCTATCAGCTTTAACTACGGTACCGCCAGACGCCTTAGAAATTATTTCCGCACCCGTCAAGTCTGTTATCGTTATTATTGTGTTATTCTGAGATGCATATATCCTAGCTTGGCCCCATCTAATTTCACGCCTGCTGGACATTCACTTCACCTCCAGAAGCTTGTGTAGGTGGATGCTGTTTAAACGGGGATGTAGGGTAATAATCGATCATGTCCTCCTCTCCCCTTTGAACTATGTATCCGGGTGATGTAACTCTCTTACCCCCAAGAGCTATATGACCATGAGTTATTAATTGCCTCGCTTGGTATATCGTTCTTGCTAGTCCTTTTCTGTATACAATAGTCTGTAGCCTTCTTTCTAAATAGTTTTCCTCTGTCAAGCTGAGGACATCGTCTACAGTAGCACTTTCCTTATCTAGTATACCCATCCTATTAAGCTTAGCAATTAGCTGTTTTTCTCTTACTGCTCTTTCAGCTGGTGGCAAACCTAACAGAGACCTAGCCTGGTGCCTGAAGTTCCTTATTATTGTTTGTGCTAACCACAATTCTCTTTTATTCCTCAGCCCATACTTCCCTATCAGGACTTGCTCCCTATCTAGATTTACTCTTATCCAGGGGTGACCCGGTCCGGACCACTTTCTCCTACTCTTCCTCGGATCTCCCATCTACTTCACCTCACTTTTTAGCCTGAGAACCACCAGAAGAACCACCAGAAGCTTGTGCTTTAGGTTGAGCTTGTGCTTGTGGCTGGGCACCTTTTGCCCTCCTTACACCTATAGTAGTCCCAGTTCTTCCAGTAGTCCTTGTTCTCTGTCCTCTAACCTTTAACCCTAGTGAATGCCTTACTCCCCTCCAACTCCTAATCTTTTTCTCTCTTTCTATATCATTTCTGACGTAGAAAATTAGATCTGAAGTAACTAAATGTAAATCTACACCGTTTTCATAATCTTTCCTTCTATTATACAACCATGGAGGAAGGTCAGGGATCTTTTTATTAGCTAAATAATCTTCAATTTTCTTTATGTCTTCATCTGATAACTCTCCCAGCCTCCTATCTTTATCTAACCCTAACTTAGTTATCACAGCCCTCGCAGTATTATAACCGATACCCTTCACCATCGCAAGGGCGTAGGGCACCTTCATAGTACCGTCTACGTCTTGCCCAAAAAGCCTGACTATATATTTAAACTGTTGCTGTTCCGACATTAGCATCAGCTTATACTCCTAATAACTAACTTACTTTTAAAGTTTTCAATACGTTTTCCTTTTTCTCCTTAACGAACTTAAGGGCCTCATTCAACCTTTCCCTGATGAGCTCTTCGCTATAGCTAGTCCTATTACCTATGACTTTCTTTACTGGTGTATAAGGGGATTCCCTAAACTTCATCTCTAGGACTTTCCCCGTTTCATCCACTAGCTTATGGCTACGTGACTTAACTACTCTACCTACTATTTCTGCCCTAATACCGCGTTCTTTCAGTCTTGAAATGACATAGTCCGGCTCCTTTGTGAATATAGCTATAGAGTCTATTGACAGACCAAGTGGGTCTATATTTAAGGCTAATAGCATCTCATACACTTTTTTATTTATTAAAGATAAGTAGACTTCCGCGTTAAGTTGTATGCCTAATCCTTCTGGGAGCTCATAAGCGGTAGCCCTAATACCGCCGTTCGTCACATCTGTAGCACTATGAATCCTTTTTACTATGTCATCTTCTCTAATTATTTTACATGTACCTAGATCGGATAACGATAAAGTTTCAGTTATAACGTCATAAAACCCATTGTATATCGCAGTAGTAGCTATTGTCCCGCCCCCATTTCCCTCAGTCATGACAATAAAGTCATTTTCTTCTACATTTTCCTTTGATAAGTAAGAGCTTTTTTCATCTATTAATCCTACAGCACCTATCCCTCCACTAATCCTTTCCCCGATTACGAGGTCTCCCCCTATCCTTAATGTGCTGCCGGCAAGTATCGGAATTCCTAAATAATCGGTGACTGTAAGGACTCCTCCCTCGAAATCGAGTAACATCCCTAGATCACTGTCGTCTGAAAGATGAATGTCTACGATAACACCTAAAGGGTTTGCACCTTTCACCATAATATCTCTTATAGCCGCCCTAGTAGCGTGAAAACCGGCTAAATAAGGGAAGTAAGCTAGCCTGGAGTGGATCCCATCTACAGACACGACTACATTCTTTGCAATTCTAGCGTCCTCGAAGTAATTTAAATTGCTCAGTTCTAATATTTTCTCATGGATAATGTGATCTCCCTTCCCTCTAGACCCAAGACCCGCTTCTCCTGCTTTAAGTCCGGTGACTGGAAAGGAAAGAAGATGACGGTTATATTCGGAAGACTTAATTGACTTATTGACTTCTTCTATTATAGCATCTGCTATTTCCTCCTTTAACTCAAAGTCTTTACCTTTGTAAAATTCTAACTCTTCTATTATTTTTTTCTTAGCTACATCTATATTTGGATAAAGCTTTCTAGCTATTCCTTCTAAGTCCATATTAAAATAAATAACGTACTTTCAATAATTAAGCATATGAAGGTATTTTCAAGGGAATTCCAAGTAAAAACTAAAACTAGATTTGAAAGTATAGACATTACAGATTTAGTCCAAGAAAATATAAATGGCGTTAATGAAGGGGTAGCCTATGTTATAGTAAAACACACTACTTGTGCAGTAACTATAAATGAAGCGGAAAAAGGGTTAATGAAGGACTATGTGGAATGGGCTAAAAAGCTTGTCCCACCCGATGGAGAGTTCAACCACAACATGATTGATAATAACGGACATGCACACGTGATCTCGTCTATTATAGGGAATTCCAGAGTAATACCAATTACTAATGGGAGACTAGACCTAGGTACATGGCAAAGGGTAATTTTATTAGAGTTCGATGGACCAAGGACTCGTACTATACTCGTTAAAAGTATGGGAGAATAATAGCTTTTTTAGTTGATTTTTACAATATTATTCGGGCTCTGATTATGCCACCATCGCACCTAACAATAATTGATAAAGTAGAATTGTGTACTACTTCTTCATGTATAGAAAAAGTAGTTGATGAGTACCTTACCCTGTTAATCAGAAAAATAAAGGAAAGTGAGAAAACAAGCGATAACTTCAAGCTTTTTGACGGAGAAGAGGACTCTTTAAATGAGAGAGAATTTTTCAATTATTATAAATTTACTGAGACCCTTATTGAAAAAGTGATCGAGAACGATATCGACCTTGAGTTTATAATAAACGACCTTGTAGAAAGGTTAGGTAAAACTCATCCCGTAGTTTTATTCCTCAAACAACTAGCTGAAGAATAGGATTTTTTATTTTATTTTAGCCTCTTTATTTTGGGGATGCTTACTTTGAGCGTCGAGGAAAAGATAAACCTCATAAAGCGAAACACTGAAGAGATAGTAACCTTAGAAGAACTTAAGAAAAAACTAGAAGAAGGAACGAAACTTAAGGGATATATTGGATTTGAGCCAAGTGGACTGTTTCACATAGGTTGGCTTATTTGGGGGCAAAAAGTCAAGGATTTAGTTGAAGCCGGTGTAGAGATGTCGCTATTAGTAGCAACATGGCATGCATGGATCAATGATAAGTTAGGTGGTGATCTAGAAAGGATACACCTTGCTGGCGAATATGCCGTAGATGTATTAAACTCGTACGGGGTTGATATGAGTAAAGTTAGAGTTGTCTATGCTGAAGATTTTGTGAAAGACCCTAATTATTGGGCCCTTGTAATAAGGGTAGCTAAGAATACTAGCCTAGCGAGGATGAAACGAGCACTTACAATTATGGGCAGAAAAGCTGAAGAAGCCGAACTCGACACGTCTAAACTGATCTATCCTGCGATGCAGGTATCGGATATTTTCTACCAAGACCTGGACATTGCCTTAGGGGGGACAGACCAAAGGAAAGCACATATGTTAGCTAGAGATGTAGCGGATAAAGTAGGTAAGAAAAAAGTAATTGCTGTCCATACGCCACTGCTCGTTAGCCTTCAAGGAGGACAAAGGATGAACGCACAAGGAATGGATGAGGATGACTACCTAGCGTCAATAAAGATGAGCAAATCGAAACCTGAAACAGCTATCTTTGTGCACGACCCACCGGAGTTAGTAGAGGCAAAGCTGAGAAGTGCTTATTGCCCGAAAGGTGTAATTGAAGATAACCCCGTATTACAAATTAACAAGTATATCATATTCGCAAATAAGGGCACACTAAAGGTGGAGAGAGACGCGAAATACGGTGGAGACATAGAATTTAAGACATATGAAGAACTGGAGAGGACTTTTGCAGAAGGAAAATTGCATCCATTAGACTTAAAGCTTGCGACAGCAAGAAAACTTAATGAGATCTTAGAACCGATAAGAAAAAGTCTGTACTCTAAGTCTAAGTTTGAAACTCTGATCTCTGATATAGAAAAAAGTGTGACTAGATAAATAAAAGGTGTTTAGAAATGAAATATAATGTAGTACTAAAATTTGAAGTGGAGGGTATAGTAGATAAACCTGATGTTATAGGAGCGGTTTTCGGCCAGACAGAAAATCTATTTGGAGAAGATTTTGACCTTAGAGAACTCCAAGATAAGGGAAGGTTAGGAAGGATATCTGTAGAGATAATTACAAACAAAGGGAGAAGCGAAGGAACAATAATAATACCATCAAACCTCGACCGAATTGAAACAGCTCTGATTGCAGCAATGGTTGAAAATGTAGACAAAGTAGGCCCTTATAATGCTAAGTTCCAACTTGTCGAAATACAGGATATCAGAGAAGAGAAGATAAAGAGAATAATAGATAGGGCAAAGGAAATACTTACTAATTGGTCTAAAGTAAAGACGTTGGACATTAGAGAGGTAATATACGAGATCTCATCAGCTGTAAAAACTGGCGAAATCATCGAATATGGACCAGAAAAGTTACCTGCTGGACCAGACGTAGAAAAAGATCCAGAACTTATAATAGTAGAAGGAAGAGCAGATGTAATAAACCTCCTCAGATACGGTTATAGAAACACAATAGCTATTGAAGGAGCTACTGGGAAAATTCCACAAAGTGTTATAGACTTAGCTAAGCAGAAGAAAACAGTCATTGCGTTCCTAGACGGTGATCATGGCGGAGACCTAATACTTAAGCAACTAATGCTAAGTAATATAAAATTAGACTACGTAGCAAGGGCACCTGCAGGAAAAGAAGTAGAGGAACTAACGGGTAAGGAAATAGCGAAAGCACTTTCTAATATGATGACGGTAACACAATATTTGAAGAAACAGCAAGAAGCCCAGCAAGCTATAAGAGACGCAATAGCACCTGAAACCAAACCTATTTCAGTCACTAACGTAACTCTTCAAGAAGAGCAAGTCCAAAAGCCTGTCCAACAACAAATCACTCTAAATATACCTCCTAATGTAGTTGAAGATATTAAGAAACTCCCAGGCACACTGGAAGGAATTTTATATGATGAAAACTGGAATGTTATAGAAAGAATTCAAGTAAGAGATATAGTACAAAAACTAGAAAGTACAAACGATGATAAAATAAGATATATAGTATTTGATGGTGTAATAACGCAGAGGTTAGTTGACTTAGCATCTTCTAAAAATATTAAGATGTTAGTAGGAGCAAGAATAGGGGGAATTTCAAAAAGGCCAAAAAACCTGGAACTTTTAAGTATTTCAGATATCATTTCTTAAAGAAACTTAAAATGTCTGTCCCACCACTTCTAAGGGAATCTTCTTTTACCCCAAACACTTTCAATACATGCATAGCAGAAGGAATAATCTGATTCTCAACATAATATGATATATCAATCCTTGAGTTGTCTCTTACTAGAAAGTATGGTTCAGCCCTTTCTGAAAGTTTATTGCTACCTTTTACAATCACATATCCGATCTTACTCCCTCTGGTTACTAAGTATCCCGCCTTTAATGCTTTTTTTGCAGCGATAACATGAGGAGCAGTAATAGTATACTCGTTTACATCCTTATCTAGTCCTTTCCATATTATCAAGTCTTCAACTTTAAATTCCCCTCTTCTTAAAGATAAGACGACCTTCCTTACATATCTTACAGCTTCATCGACTTTACCGGTTCTAAGAATTATCTCGATAACATTCTTCTGTACTTCCCTTGCTAATTCACACCAATCGCCCCTAATGGCCTCAAACCCGACTATGTCTATTTTACCATCTTCCGTGATCCCAGCATACCTTTTTTTACTCTCTGTAAAGAATATACGGCGGTAGACCTTATCTATCTTAATCTCTATACCAAATTTCTGGGAAATTATATCTTGAAGTTTATTTAGATCACCATTACCCTTAATAAAGATTGAATCAGTGTCACCGTATACTACCTTAAACCCATTCTCTATAGCAATTTTAGAAGCCTCGGTTATGATATTCCTTCCCCAAGACGTTACTGCTTCAGCGCCTTCTCTACTATACCACCTAGCATTTGCCCAACCCATATACCCATAAAAAGCGTTAGCCATAACTTTTAGTGCTTTTTGCCTTTCATTCAACAGACGTATCTCATATTCATCTTTTATTTCTTGAATTCTAGATTTTATTTCTTTTCTCTCTTTGACTAAGTTTTCCAGGACGAATTTATAAAGACCAGGTGGCTCCTTCCTAAACCTATGCCCTATGGGAGAAACCCAACAATTATCGCATTCACCCTTAACTAAGGTATCAGGTCCTACGTTATATTTTATCATGATTGACGGGTACATCGAGGAAAAATCCAAGACTATTACGTTCTCATGAAGCCCCTGAACCGGAGGAATCACCAACCCACCTTCATAACTTTCTACGGTCCTTTCTTCCTTGTTTGGTATCAACTCATTGTACCTATTCGATTCCCTCATTAATAGCCACTCAACTCTATATCCAACGCTTGCCATAGAGAGCTGATCAAGAGGTAAACCAGTTATCTTTGTCAACTCTATGGTGAAAGGTAAAAATGACTCCCCAAGGAGATACACAGACTTAGCGTTGTCTTCTACATACCGTATTACTAAGTCCTTCTTACTTTTGTCCTCCCAAAATTTTGGTATATCATACCAGTCCAAGTTAACTCTATCTTCTTTCCTTACGATCCCTAAATAATCGCATACATTTACAAGCGTTTTTAATTTTACCTCTGAAATAGTGTTAACAAACCCGGCTAAGTCTACGTTAAGTCTACCGGTTACAGAAAAATGGCCGTAGACCCCTTGTGAAGGCTCACCATTAATCCTTCGTCCTATATCCAGTTTAATTCCTTTAGAATGCGACCTCTCTAGTAGATACTGCCAATCAAAGCTATTACTATTAAACCCGTAAATTATGTCAGGATCATAATCTTGAATAAACGACACAAAATCTTTTATAATTTGTTTGTCGTCTAAATCCGTCGATACGAACGTCTTAGTAGTATTATCTGTTCTTACACTAATTACTATCACAGGGTCTTTTCTTGGATTAGGGGAACCGTGCTTAGAATAGACCTCGATACTAAACGATAATTTCCTTAATCTAGGTATTGGTCCGTTATACTTTTCTTTTATCTCTTTGATCTCGTATACCTTGTTAGCTCTAAAATTTCCATTTTGTGTTTCTTGTACATCTGCACTTATCCAGTAAAATGGTCTGATATCAAGGTCTATGGAATATCTCATATAGAACCTTATGTCTGCCTCTAGTACTTGTCTGACTCCTTTTACTTTAGCTACGTCATCTCTATAAATACGGACATATGCAGGGATAACGGTTTCTAATTTCAAAACCGATATAGGTTGACCAAACAGCTTCTTCCCGTTAACTAACCTTATATCAGTAATTGGAGAGTTTGTTTTACTTATCTTCTTTATTTCTTCTATTACTTGATTTATTTTATCTTCTTCGACTACTGCATAGAAGTATGGTCTAAAATTCTTTTCTAAAAGGACTACTCTGTTACCCTCAGAATCAATAGCCCAAATGAAGATAACTGGAATATTGTCAATAACGTCATATGAAAAATCAAGTATGAAAAAGTCTTTAATCATAAACTATATAACGTTCTTCATGTATTATAAAGGCAATCAGTCATTCAAAGCCAGTCCTATCTAGTAAGTCTTTAACCATTATAAAAGCGTGTTGCCCTCTTCCATAATAGTTAACTTGTAACTTTACAACAATATATCCAAGTTTTTTGTAGAAAATAATACCATCCTCATTCTTATAATTTACCTCAAGATATGAGTGTGAGCACCCCTTCCCCTTAAACCTCGTCTCTAACTCCCTTAAGAGTAAAGAGCCTACCCCCCTCTTCCTTTCACTTTTCCTTACAGCTATGGACACCACATGACCTCTATACCCGTATTGGATTATGCCGAGCGAATAGCCCTTAATCCTCCCCTGCTCATCTTTTGCAACGATAAAGAGATCGCCCGATAAAAAATAATACGCTTTAAGTAATGAATACGGATAAGGATTATCAAAGCTCTCTATCTCAACCTCATAAATTTGCCTGAGATCCTCCTCGCTAGCATTAGTTATAATTATCAAATTTCAACACTAATTTATTTAGCAATGAGGATTTTAGAAATTGACGAAAAGGAAAACCTTATAAGATTATACGTCGAAGATGAAGACGACTTATGGGTTCTACACCTGATCCTCGAAAAAGGGGACAAAGTCATTGCGAGGACTACTAGAGACGTAAGTCTAGGTAAAGACAGCAGAAGGATACCAATGACGGTCGAGCTACAAGTTGATTATACTGAGTTTCAACAATACACCTCTAGGTTAAGGATCCATGGTATTATCCTGGATGCACCAGAAAGGTTTGGAATAAAAGGAGCACACCATACAGTAAACTTGGATATCGGAGATGAAATAGTAATAATCAAGGATAAATGGTCTGAATTTGCACTAGAAAAGATAAAGAGACAAGCAGAGAAAAAAGGTAAATTACTCATAGCGTTAGTTGATTTTGATGAATATATAATAGCAACACCGATGGCACAAGGCGTCAGAGTACTAGCGGAGAGGAGCTTACCCACTCCTAATAAAGAGAATGAAGGGATCATTGAAGAAAATGCAAAAACTGTGGCGGAAGAAATAAAGAGCTTTTTATTATCGCTCTCGACTAATGTCCTAATCCTCGCTGGACCAGGACCGTTTAAAGAAATAGTAGCGAGACACCTCCAACAGGGTATAAAATTGTACTTAGATAGCGTATCCTCTGCAACAAGAAACGGATTGAACGAAATTCTGAGGAGAGATATCATAGATCAAGTTTACAGAGACTACGAGTTAGCTGAAGAGGTTAAAGTCATGGAAAAAATTATGGAGAACATATCGAAAGATACCGGATTAGTAGCTTACGGTAAGGATGACGTCCAGAAGGCCGTCGACTACGGGGCTGTAGACACCTTATTATTGTTAGAGGATTTTCTGGCTTCAGATAAGAGGGAAGAGTTTGACCCCCTATTGGAGGAGGTAGAGAGGAAAAAAGGAAGGGTTATGATAGTACCAAGAGATTCTACAATATACTATCAAGTTAAGAGCTTAACGGGTATTGTAGCTCTATTACGTTTTAGAATTAATTAGCTTTTCAGTTATTCTTAGCCTTCTCTGGTCTGGATGTTCCTCAACTAAGACAACTTCCGAAAAGTGACTGGAGAAATCCGGTGAAATTGACCACATCCCTTCTCCAATTTTCTCTCCAATATCTGATAAATCACTGTTACTCTTTACAATTGCCCTAACTATTGTGCCTTCTGGGGTTCCGTTTTCATAGGGTTTTGCAGAATATTTAATGATCCTTAAAAACCTCGTTCTAGTCTCTACTACGTCCTTATAAACTGAACTACAATAGTGCAAAGCTACATTTTTAGATTCATATTTCCTCAGTAGTGACAGAGCTAATTCAGCACTCCCTTTTACGCCTGTTAGCCCGTGGCTTACCCTATACCCTTGTACGTTCAAGGACTGGTAATTTCTTTCGGTTAATTCTAACTCATTTATATTTATGAACTTAACACCTTTCTTAACACCCCATTCAACAATTCTCTCCAGGAACTCTTTTTCATGAGGAATAGAGGGGACTTCTATACCTACATCAAACCTGAACTTTAATGCCTTCTCCACGGCCTTTAAGTAATCCTCTTTTACCGGGTGAAACCTAATTTCGTCCAATCCTACCCTCTCTAGTTCCCTTAATACATCATTAGTAACATATCTTCCACTGGTGTAAAGGTGGACGTGAAAATCAGACGAAAACTCGTCTTTAAATAACCTTATGAGCTTTGTCAACCTCCCGATAGCGAGTATGGGGTCTCCGCCCGTTATCCCCGCACCAGCTGCATTCATCCTATAAGCTTCGTAGATAAAATCGTAAAGGGATTTTACCTCAGCTTCATTAGCATACATTACGTCCTTACCAAAACGTTCTGTACTAACTGGGCAATAGTAACAATTATCCCCGCACTCACCCGTTATATATACTACTAGTTTACCCCCCAATCTGCACAGCTCACAGCCTCTTGGAAGTGCATTATAAACTCCGATATCAGGATTTCCCCTTAGCAATTCTTTCCTCTATATATCTCCTTACTTCTTCCCTTTTAACTTCATTTAGTAGATCTTTAAGCTCTCTCAGCTCATCAAGTTCGTTAAAAGCTTTATTAGTTTGTAATTTAGGTACTCCTTCATTCCCACCTTCTGGGAAATACCAATCCTTAAACCAAGTAAAACCGGCTTTCAATAGCGAAAACCCTAAGGGAGTATCAGCAGGGTTATACCCTTGTAAAAGCATTTTCCTAGTATCGGGATCTTTCAAATACGTTACAAACAGTTTACCCCCCGGAGGAAGAAAGTGGTAGATAAACGAGAAGAAGTCTACTTCTAGCCCATCTTTTCTCAGCCAAATGTCATAATCTATTTCTAACCATGGATAATAATCTCCCCTACCCGAAAAATAATATGCCTTACCTAATACTTTACCGTTAACTAAGACGGTAAAAGTCTTTAATTCTTTAATATGCGTTGACTTAATATCTTTACTTTCTATTTCCAAAACACTCCCTACTCTACCTCTCAGCATCGATAGCCCTTCTGAAGTATTTGTTATTCTTATATAAATTCCTGATAGCGTTCTCAAAACTCTCTTCCTTATCTAGGACATATTTAAGGAAAACTCCCGTATGACCTCTCTCTTCCCTCTTCGTTAATAACCGCTCCCTTTCAAAGATCGTGTCATAAGACACGTTCTTAAGAAGTTTTGCTGCATAATCTTCATTGCCTTTTAAAGGAATCTCTAAGTGCCCCTTTTCCGACGGTATTATTATCATTAATTTTTTATTGACACCGACTACCCTCAAACCCTTTTGAATCTCTTGTGCATTTATCATACCACCAAAATAATAAAACTCTACTTCTTTTCTTGAAAGTTTAGATAAGGGAAAGGATATCACTTCTTTCTCTTCCAAGTCCAGTGATATATAGGCCTTAGGAGTTGAAAAAGGAGTAGCCTGGACTATGAACTTATGGTCAGCCTCTATAAGGTCTAACTTTAATAAATCAGGATAAAAAATTATTATATCTATATCACTATCTTTATTTACATCTCCTCGGGCTACTGAGCCGTAAACGTTACCCTCAAGCGAAAGGTTGCGTAACCTAGAAAGGATTACCATAGCTCTATCTCGTTTCTCAGCCAATAACTTCCAGTGTAGTTCAGAGTATTCTATTTCCATCTGATTTAATAGTAACTGAAATTAGTTATAAAATGTGAACGCGGTAGAGTTATTTTTCATCGGTCTAATAGTCTTTTGGGCGTCATTATACCTACTTAGGAAGAGGCTTGAAGGACGCGGTTTTCAGATATATCCATTCCTTTTACTCTGGAAAAAAGGTACAAGAAGCGAGTGGTTTCCTAACCTAGCCAGAAAAAAGTCATATAAGACGTTTGAAAAAGCAGCGCTAGCCCTCGGTATTATCTCTATGCTAGGAGGTATCTCACTAGTAGTTTATGTGTTCATCAACCTATTGAATGCCTACTTCATATCTCCTAGTCAGGTCGCCCAAGCCCAGGCGCCTAAGCTAACACCTATTATACCCGGAATAACTATCGGGCTTAACCAAGTCCCGTGGCTTTTATTAGCGATAGGTATTTCGGTAACACTACACGAATTAGCTCACGCTGTTTCAGCAACATCAAATAAAATAAAGGTGAAAGGAGGAGGGTTCCTTCTTCTTTTATTCTTCCCCGGTGCATTTGTAGAGCCTGATGAAGACGAATTTATAGCGTCTAGCTTAACGGCTAAACTGAAAGTCATCTCAGCAGGGATAGCTATAAACCTAATTTTAGCAGCATTGTTTTTCCCTTTAGTATTTTATGTCCCACCAATTGTTTCTCAAGGACTTCAAATAGTAGCCGAAGTACCACATTACCCTGCTTATAATGCTTCAATCCCTATTAACTCCGTGATTATAAAAGTAGATAACCACACTGTAACCACACCCCAACAATTAGGTTATTACTTAGACCAGTCAATTAGGCAGGAGATAACTCTACTATTGCCTAACGGTAGTATAATAACAAAGGCAATTAATACTACGCCGGACCACAAAATAGGCGTCTATATAACGTACTATTACCCACCCCTTCTCTACTCTATTCTAGATTTTGCATACTGGATGTTTACAATAAACTTTAGCTTAGCATTACTCAATGGAGCACCGCTCATAATTACCGATGGAGGAAAAATATTCACAGAATTAATTAAAAGAATAGGGCTAGGTGAAAACGTATCATATACAATTCAAGGCGTCCTATTGTTAATCCTAATAGGGGCTATAATACTGTCTATTAGTCCTCCTCAATAACTTTCGCGCTCAACATGGGGAACGGTACGACCTCTTTAATACTCATGTTGTTCGTAAATAGCATCACTAGCCTATCTATGCCGATCCCTAACCCTCCAGTAGGAGGCATACCGTAACTTAGCGCCCTTATAAAGTCCTTATCGTATGGGTGGGCCTCTTCATCTCCCTTCTTAAACATCTCCTGCTCTTGCCTGAATAACTGGTCTTGAAGTATGGGGTCATTAAGTTCAGTATACGCATTAGCTAACTCCATCCCTGCGATAAATAGCTCGAACCTTTCAACCAATCCCGGTTTAGACCTGTGGGGCTTGCACAGTGGAGTGGTCTCAATAGGATAGTCTATCACAAAAGTAGGCTGAATTAAGTTAGGGACTACTAGTTTATCAAACAGCTTTTCTATCATTAGGCCCTTAACATATGTGTCCCCTCTAGGTCTTAACTCATACTTCTTCATAAGCTCCTTTAGCTGTTCTTCAGTCATCTCCTCTACATTTTTACCTAATGCTTCGGATACCGCGTCTAACATAGGCACCTTCCTAAACTGGGAGAACTCTATCGTATAGTTTCTCTCGCCTATCGTGTATGTAATCTTCAAATCGTTCTTAACTTTCTTTACAGCTTCCTGAATAATTTGCTCTGTTAACTTCATAATGTCATTGTAATCAGCGTATGCCCAATAGAGCTCCAGCAGAGTGAATTCAGGGTTATGAGTAACATCTATGTCTTCATTCCTAAAGACCTTACCAATTTCAAAGACCTTACCAAAACCCCCAACTATATACCTTTTCAGGTAGAGCTCAAGAGATATCCTCAAGTACCAGTCCTCATTAAGGTAGTTAACGTGACTCTTAAACGGTTTAGCTAAGGCACCTCCGTACACGGGTTGAAGGATAGGAGTTTCAACTTCGATAAAACCTTGTGAATACAAGAACTCCCTGATAGCCCTGATAGTGGAGTATCGGATTTCCATTGCTTTTCTCGCAGAGTCGTTATACAGAAAGTCTACATATCGATGTGCGTAACGAAATTCTGCAGACATCTTAGTCCAATCAGGGGGCTCTATTAACGACTTTGCAAGCATAGTATAGTCCTTTACTCTGAGAGTTAATTCTCCCTTAATAGTATACATAAGATCGCCCTTTACACCTATAATGTCACCGCGGTCTACAAACTTAAAGAACTCTTCGTACCTCTCCCCAAGCTCGTTCACTCTTAATTGGAGCTGTAGCCTTTCACCCTCATCGAAAATATCTACGAAAGAGATCTTACCGTGCCTTCTTATATTAGCCACTCTACCTGCGGTAGAAATATCGAATATAAAAGGTTCCGTAGGCTTATCTGACCTTTCTAGCTTTCTAACCTCTGGGATAGTATGGGTCAGTTCGTATTTCTGAGGGTATGGATTTATACCCTTTTTCCTTAACTCTTCAATAACAGATATCCTTCGCTCATCCCATTTCAAGTGTGATCACTATAATCTAGTTGCGATGGAAATAAGCCTAGTGTTTAACTTATATATATAGTTAAGGAACATTTATGTTACTCCTCTACCCACAACTAAGACTATAGAACTTCGAGGTTTAGATGAATATACATAGAGAATCAAACTATTTACTAGAGCCATCAGACAAGATAAGTGTTAAGGTTTGTAATTAGGACGATCTTAACATAATACATAATAATATAAATTATGATAAACATATCGTATTTAACCTTACTTTTTTGAAAGAAATATGAAGAACAAAGAACACCGATATATTTAAAGAAAAATTCAGTTTAGCTTATAATTTATTTCATGAAGTGTAAATCTGAAAATATTGTGAATAACTAGATATCTTACTTGTAATGCCTAATGATAAATATATCTAATGTTCTATTTTGTAAAGCTCTTATAGTATAGTGAATAGAAATTATTGAACACACCTAAGGCTATTAGTAAAATTTTAAATACCTTATATGAGTAAAATTAAGATGCATGGGGGCGTAGTCTAGCTTGGACTAGGATGCCAGGCTTGGGCCCTGGTGGTCGCGGGTTCAAATCCCGCCGCCCCCATTTGGGGAGTACCCCCAAACCCCCACTGCTAATGTAGAATTCAATTATCTTGTCTAAGGGACCAATGTAAGTTTCCCTCGCGTTACCGTCTTGACCCTTCTCTATCTTATACACGTAATACTTCTTTCCTCTCTGACGTATCTTATATTGCCCAGCTGAGAAAACCTTATAACTCATATTTAAACTACACCCCTTTTCCCTCATATAAGCTTAAAAGCACTGGGCTATTGCCATGTTCAGCCGTCAAATTTAAAGAAGACGGTAAAAATTCCGCGGTGGTAATAGTTTGCGTTACACAGTAGCATGAAGGCTCATTATGCATTCCACTTCTATGATCGCAAAATTAGGATTTAGGTAATATCTATCTTAATGGAAATTTAAGATATAGAAAAATTTGGTTCTAACTTCTTTACTATATTTTATTTATTTAATTTTACTTATATTGATTACCAATACTTATAACGTATTTTGTTAACATTTTTCCCGCTTTTACTAAAGGTTAGAGTACCTTGGTTGTCAAAAAGTTCTTCTTAGGAAGCTATCTTAGCTAAGACTCTAACTTACCTACTATACTTAATTTACCTTATACCTAAATGGTTATGCTAGACTTACTATAAAATATTCCTGATTAATTTTAGTCTATTTTCTCTTTTAATCATTAGAAATAAAATAATATTATCTTATTTATTAGTTGATATTTAACGCAGATTTTTACTATTTTATATAGAACGCACATAAACAAGTAAGGTAATTTCTTTCGTTTATATGTTTCTTTTTTCAAACTTTCTACATTCTCCCTTAGAGAATCAAATTAGACAAACCAATTATTATTAATCTCTTTTCATTAAAATTCATATCCATATTTACGTGAAAATAATTAAGAGAATATCATAAGTATGACTCAACTTAATACCGTAAGGTTTATTTATGATAGTATCGCAAGATACCTTGATAAGATATGGCAACAGTAAAGTTCAAGTATAAGGGAGAGGAAAAGTCCGTAGATACTTCTAAGATAAAGAAAGTGTGGAGAGTAGGAAAGATGATATCGTTTACCTATGACGACAACGGAAAGACCGGTAGGGGAGCAGTAAGCGAGAAAGACGCCCCTAAAGAGTTACTAGACATGTTAGCCAAAGCCGAAAAAGGAAAGTAAATCTATAAAAAACGAGCTAGATAACTTATTTTTTTATAAATCACTCCTATTTAATACCTTTTTCTTTCTAATTACCTTCAGATAGCACTTCAATTACGTCATTGAGTTAAAATTTTTGCCTTCCAAAAAATTAACTAAACTTAGAAAAATAGAGTTCACTAAATAAGCATGAACCGCATCAGATAAGCTACCTAAAATTATACATCAAAGATAAAGCTCAAAGCTTTTAATCAAACTTTCAGGTAAAAATAAATAAAATAACATGTCCTCATTAAATATCTAGACAAATCCAAATGAGGAAAAGTATATTAAAGAAAGTATATTCATTTACTTAATTTATCTTCTGTTGAGGGAGCTGTTTTACTCTTGGCAAGTTTTTCCGTCTCTGTCTCTCTCCAAGGTTCGGCTTTTTCCGTAAACCTTACGTTAGATTTCATCCCTGCTAACTTCTTTGCTACTTCCTCTGAGTAGTTTAAGTCGTATAGTCTACTAAACATTATCCTCTGTGCTGCCGGACTTCCTGCACCGTGGACTGATTCTATCATAAATGCTACTCCCATACTTACATTCTCTAGTAATCTGACCATCCTTAATCTGTCTTCAGCCGTATAACCTTCAACGCCCTGAAGGTATTTTGCTATATACTCCCTAAGTTTTGGGTTCTTTAAGTCCCACTCACTCGGTGCTGTGCCTATTATTCCACCAGCTATATCTATTGCTAGTTGAGATATCTGCGCAGGGAACCTCGCTACTAGGTGCTTTGTAACGTTAGCATGCATAGGGTTTACCCACCAGCAATTGGGACACGGTTGGACTGCGTTTAGGCTAGCAGCTATACCAGCTGAGTACATAGTTTCTGTAAGGAAGATCTCCTCTGTGATTTTCTCTTGAATATGTGATGCTTTCTCTACTCCTATCTGTTTAGCTAAGTTGTATGTAGCTCCTATAATTACGTCTCCTAACCCGGCTTTACACCCGCCGTATCCTTGCCTATGATATGCTGAGAAGATCTCAACTAGCTGTGATGTGTACTGCCAGTCCTTAAGGAGGAATACACGCTCCATCGGTACAAATACGTTATCAAATATTACTAAACCCTCGTGATTATAGAAATAGGGTAAAGCATCGATATCCCCTTCCTCCATCCTTCTGGCGTCGTTTAGTTGCCTACCTACAACTATTTTTATCCCTTCAGTATCTGTAGGTATCGAGAAAGCTACAGCGTAGTCTTGGTCTTCCGGACCCATAGCCCTAGTGGGTAATACTACTATCTCTTCGCTAGCTGCAACTCCGGTTATGTTAGCTTTTGCACCAGAAACGTAAATACCATCTTTCGTGACCTCCGTTACTCTGACGTAAGCGTCCTTATTCTTTTGCTGACTGGGTTTCTGTGTCCTTACGCCTTTAGCATCAGTCATAGCCCCAGCAAGTGCTAGGTCTTTTTTCTGTACCGTTTTAAGGTACTCAACGAACTTCTCCTTGGGCTCTGTCTTTCCTTTCTGAGCCATTAGTTCCGTTATAATATAGAGAGTATTCAATGCGTCAAATCCTACACACCTCTGGAAACAAGCCCCAGTTTTATGACTTATCTTTCGGAGCAGTTTAACTTTGGCTGCCAGGTCTTCTGGGGATCTGTGAATGTGGTTAAACCTGTTTACCTCTTCATTAATAAAAGGGCTCCATGCCCTGGCTAACTCCTTTGTGTCTTCTTCCCAAGGAGCATCAAACGTAGCTTTAAAAGCCATTACTGAGGGCTTAAGGAATGGGTGAGTAGTTACGTCCTTTACTTCTTTTCCTAAAACATAAATTTCCGCTTTATTCCTAACTTTTATTGCCTCTAGATACTGTTCTCCAGTTCTTAGTCCCATGTGAGTAAATGGGTGTTTAAAGTTTTTAAACTTTCGTATAATCTAAATTTTCATTTACATAAATAGGATAAAGCAAATAAAAGGAAGTAAAAAACCTTTCTGACTTACTTCTTCTTTCTTTGGTCTAAGAAAACCTGAAGTTTATAACCAGTCCAAACGCTCTGGCCAGGCTTGAGCCATTCGATTTCAACACTATCCGGATCAATCCCTAGTCTACTCCCGAGTATTTCTTTTGCCTGCTTATCGTAAGCGGGGTCAACAAACTCCTTCCTAGTCTCTATTTTGATCTTGAGCTTATCCATTTCATTATCATAAATAACCAAGTTAAACATACCCGTAGTATCGGGGATCTCGTTAACAGCGTCTTCAACATAAATGGGGAAGAGTAATTTCCCCTTGACCCTAAACATCCATTCTACCCTACCTGGTATAGGTTCAGCAAACCTCATGTGGGTAATACCGAATACTGGATCAGGATCCTTTATAAACTCGTTTTTGACATAGTCACCTAAGCTATACCTAATTAGAGGCATGGTGAAATGGTTTAGGAGTGTCGCTATCAACTCTCCCCTTTCTCCTTCAGAAACAGGTTCATCCGTCTTTGGGTCAACTATATCAAAGATTTCCATGTCTTCCCACACTACCAGCTGACCTTCAGAGCCCGGTATTTCAATAGCCATATGTCCGTCTGTAGTACCCCATACGTTTATGGCTAGCTTAGCATTTGGATGTACTTGGAAGAGTTTCTTCTTAGTATTCTCAGCAGCAGCACCACCATGTAAAAGTAATACTTTGAAGGGGGTTTCCCAACCTTCAAGTCTCGCTTCTTCACCTATTAACCTATGTAACCATGGTGTGGTAGCGAATACGTCTACTTTCCACAACTTAAAGATCAGCATGTGCCTGTTTTTCCACGAGAAGAAGGTCTCTCCTCCACCTGCGATCGCGGTAGCTCCACATCTCCACATAGCGGTCTCTACGACTGGTGGTCCCCAACTGTAGAACCCGCTCATGTTAAGGTAGTTTGCATAGACTATTGTAGGTTTCACTCCCGCAAAAGTCCATAGATATCTTGCTTGTCCTTCTTGGAAGTAATCCAGTTCTAACGCACCCCATCCTTGGAAAGTGGGGAGTCCGGTAGAACCAGACGTAGCACCTACAAACCTTATCCTTTTAGCTAACTCGGGGTGCATTATTGTACCGAACGGTGGGTTTGACTGAAGGTCTTTCCTCAGTTCATCTTTTCTTAGTATAGGTATTTTTACAATATCTTTCCAGTCTTTGATCATTTCAGGCTCGAAGCCCTTACTTTTCCAGTAATTTCTATAAAACGGTATATTGTCCCATGCCCACTTTACAATCCTTTTTAGCCTAAAGGTCTTTAACTTATCCAGCTCTTCTCTTGGCATCGTCATTATTTTTTTATTCCATAGTTTTTCTGAGGGGTCTGGAGGATACGTATTTCTAATAAAATTCTCTTTCCTGAGTTCTTGGTGAATAGCCTCGTATTCAGACAATACACTGGACATATACTTAGATTGTATAAACTATTTAAAAAGTATTAATATTTGTGAAACCCTTCACCTTTATTCTTCCCCGTCTTACCTTCCGAGACTAGACTCTTAATCAGGTTTGTCGGTTTATACGCCTGATAGCCTTTTGAATATATATCCTCCAAATTTCTAAGTATATTATCCAGACCTACTTCATCAGCCATCTCCATTAAGCCCTTAGGAAAATTAAAACCATAAATCATTACTGTATCCACGTCTTTAGCTGAAACGATCCCGTTCTCCACCATCCAGCTGGCCTCATTTACAGCTAATGAAATGAGTCTTGAAGGGTCAACTTTACTTGAATCGGGTAATTGGACTTTAGCGTATTTTCCCGGTGCAGGGTAGGCGTAGAAACCTTTTCCCGATTTTACACCCAAGTTCTTTTCTTCTACTTTAGCCTTAAACATAGAACATTTTACGTCAGGAGTCCCTCTTGTAGTTAACACATTCCAGATGTCTACTACTACGTCAAGACCTACGTAATCTGCGAGCTCAAATAACCCCATAGGCAATTTAAGCTTATTCCTCGCTGTACTGTCAACTTCTTCTATTGTCGCCTCTTTATCTTCAACTTCTCTGCAAGCTTCTTGTAAGAGCCTTATGAATATCCTATTTGACACGAAACCGGGGATCTCGTACTTTAGGCTCACTGGTATTTTATTCATCTTTTTTGCTAATTCTACTGTTTTGTCGACAGTGTCCTGATCCGTATACTTACTTGGAATAACTTCTACCAGTTTCATAATCACGGGTGGGTTGAAGAAGTGCATGCCTATGACTTTTTGTTTTCTACCAGTAGCCTCTGCTATGTCGGAAATCGGAATTGACGACGTATTAGTAGCTAAAATAGCGTGGGAGCCCATTACACTGTCTAACGTTTTGAACACAGTTTTCTTCAGTTCTAATTTTTCTGGCACTGCTTCTATAGCGAAGTCCGCATCCTTTGCTATATCATAAGACGTATTAAATTCAATTTTCTGTAACACTGCGTTAGGGTCGTTTATTTGTTTCTTTTCAGCTAATTTGTTTAAAGAGTCCGTTATACGTTCTTTTGCTCTATTTAAAAAATCCCATGATACGTCTATTAGAGCTACTTCGAATCCAGATAGAGCAGCTACTTCTGCTATCCCGTGTCCCATTGTGCCCGCTCCTACTACAGCTATTTTCCTGATCATCAAGTAACAGAGAAAAAAGTAGATTATAAATGAGCATGTTTTTACATCTTTTTTATTATCGTAAGTATTTTTATACCTCTTTACTAAAGTATAAATATGAGCTTGGAGTTACAAGTGAATTACCGTAAAGCTGAGGAGAAGGACTGGAAAAAAGTACTTGAGTTATATAACTGTTTATCCGCAGAAGATTTATATTTACGTTTCTTTTCTTACCACAAACTTAGCGAAGAAGAAGCCAAAAAAATTGTGAGTGGAGGGGATCACTATACGATAATAGTTGAATTAGGAGATAAAATAATAGGAGAAGGCACTATATACACTGATGGTGAGTTTGCCCTAGTAGTCCACCCTGATTACAGGAGGCTAGGGATAGGGACGGAGATTGTAAAAAGACTAATTGAAGTTGCTAAGGAAAAGAAATTTTGCGGGGTAAAGTTTTACACGCTACCCGATAATTACCCTATGATTAGAATAGGAAAAAAACTAGGATTTACAATTACCGAAGATTCTGATGAAGTATTTGGTTACCTAAAGCTTAATTGTAATTGAAAAAAGCTAAACAAATTGGGAGAATAAATTAACAAAGTTTAAAGTAACTTTTATTAAATTATAATACAAATGTTTATCGTAGTGAACAATAATTACGAGGGAAAAAAGACAGATCAATAAAAAGATTCAAGCACCTTGCGAAACAGCAATAAAGGACGTTATACCTGCTATTAGGAGCTTACTAGCTGAACAATTACTGAAAAGGGGATATTCACAGAAAGATATAGCAGAATTACTCGGAATATCCGTTGCCGAAGTAAACTACCTAATTAAAGGAAAAAGAGGAGACTTAGAAATAAAGAAGGAACTGGAGAATGATGAGGACTTTGCTGACTTAATAAACTCTTTTGTCAATAAGCTTGTAAATGAAAAAGGCAGTGAAGAAAACGTAATATCTTTATGTCCTCTTTGCAGTTATGCGAGGAGAAAAGTTTTAAAGCAGGAATCTGCATGTCCTTATGACATATGATGAGCTTCCAGGCTCTGGAAAAGTGAAGAAAGATTGCAAGCACTGATTGTAACTCTTTTTAGTTATATAGTGAGTTGCCCTTTACTCTTTTACAAATCTCTTAACTATTAGCCTTCAGTTAAGTTTATTTTCTTGCTATCTAATCGAATATTGACATGAGCGGTAATGGGCCCGTAGCTCAGCAAGGTAGAGTGCCGGGCTCCAGATATGGAGAACATTGGGTCTAACGACCCCTGAAGGGGGATGAGCGGTATCTGGAAAAGTGAGAGACCCGGTGGTCCGGGGTTCAAGTCCCCGCGGGCCCATTATTTTTAAACCTCTTACCCTTAAGGTGATAGAGTTCGCTCCAGACTATTCTCTAGTGAGTATATTACATTATACTAATTTTGGACTCGTAGGTGACATATAAAGATTTTAAACAGTATAAAAGGTATTATAATTGATGAGTCAGGAGAGAAGAATTAAGGTTCTCGTGGCAAAGTTAGGGTTAGACGGTCATGATAGAGGGGCAAAAGTAATAGCTAGGGCACTCAAAGACGCCGGTATGGAAGTAGTTTACACTGGGTTAAGGCAGACTCCAGAACAAATAGTGAAAGCTGCGCTACAAGAGGACGTAGATGTAATAGGAGTGAGTATACTGAGCGGAGCACACCTAGAGCTTGTCCCGTTAGTAGTACAGCAAATGAAGGAAAAGGGTCTGAATGATGTAGTCCTAGTAGTCGGAGGAGTAATCCCACCCCAAGATATACCGAAACTTAAGGAAATGGGTGTAGACGAAGTATTTTTACCCGGGTCGAGCCTGAAGGAGATAACAGAGAGGATAACCAAAGCGGTAAGCACTAAGAGGGGCTTAAAGATTGCTTCTTGAGAGAGCACTAGAAGGAGACGAATTATCTATTTCACGATTATTAACAAAAATAGAAAGGATGACAAATGAAGGGTTAGAAAGCCTACAAGAGTTAATGAAAAGGTCTGGGAAGGCACACGTAATAGGGATTACCGGTTCGCCCGGTGCCGGAAAAAGCACGTTAATAGGAGAATTAATTAAAGAATATGCAAAGAGGAACCATAAAGTAGGGGTAATACTAATCGATCCCTCAAGCCCATTTAGTATGGGCTCCTTTATGGGAAATAGGATAAGACTGACCGGAGTAGAAGAAAAAGACGTGTTTGTAAGGAGTATAGCTTCTAGAGGGCATTTAGGCGGGATCTCTTCAGAAGCGTTAATGTTAATTGAAGCATTAGACGGCTTAGGGTTTGATAGGATTATTGTGGAAACTGTAGGTGCTGGACAGACTGATACTGATGTAGTAAACGGCGTACACACTATAGCAGTAGTTAATGTACCCGGCACCGGAGATGAAATCCAAGCTCTTAAAGCCGGGATTATGGAAATAGGTGATATTTATATAGTCAACAAAGCGGATAAAGTAGAAGCGGAGATGCTGTTTAACGTTTTACGCTTTGCAATAGATACTGCTGAAGTAGACTATAGGGATGGATGGAAACCCAGACTAGTAAAAACTGTAGCTATTAAAGGAATAGGGATCAAAGAGACAGTAGACCTTTTTGAAGAGCATTTGAAATACGTAGTGGAGAAAGGTCTCTTTGAGAGGCGGATCAGAGAAAGGAGAGTAAAGATGATGGAACTATTACTAAGGAAAAAAGTTAATGATGTGGTGACTAAAGTGGTTAAGGAAAACAATGGAATAATATCTAAAAAGCTAAATGAAGAACGTGATATAATAGGTATATTAAACGAGATGTACAAACTGGTTAAAGAAACTCTGTGACTACTTTGGAATTAAACCTTGTCGTTTCATCTCTCTAACTACTAACTCGCCTACCCTTGATAGACCGTAGTATTTATGGTGCGTTCTAGTTTCTTTTTTAGGCTTAGACCTTCTCTCTCTAAATTTTATTATCTTAGCTTGTGCTTCCTCTAACAATCCCATTCGCTCTAATTCCTCTAATTTTGGAGTGACTTCTTCTAGAGGTTTGTGGAGTAGTTTAGAATATGTTAATGCATGGTCCGCATTTACTTCATCAGCTACTTTCAATATATCTAAAGCGAACTGGTCACTTTTCACAAGGTCTATGTACGCTTTGATAAGCTCCTTTTCATCTAACTGTCTAAGGAGATGGTCACCTTCTCTCGTTAGTGTGTAATACGTATGGTGTTTATGTACTTCCTTACTTAGTTTAAACTTAGCTTCAGTATTCTTTAATGTAGCACCATGGACTCTCTCGATTAACCCTAATTTTTCTAGCTGGTCAAGGAGGTCAACGACTTCTTGGATTGGGATCTTAGTATTTAACATTATAGACTTTCCATAGTCTACATTGGCTTTTCTCAGATGTTTCATAACTTCCAACAGTCTTTTATCCTTCAGAATCTCAAAGAGCTTCTTCCTTAACTCTTCATCCATGATTCACTCTCCCTTCAGGAAGCTTACTATTGCATTGTTAAAACTGACGTTATCATCTAGATAGCACGCGTGTTGTTTACCGACGATCACCAGTTTAGCAGTATTTATTGTCTTCATTATAAGTTCAGCGTTACTTCTAGGGGATACTGAGTCTTTTTCTCCCCAGATTAAAAGAACCCTTTTTCCCGCCAAATTTTTCAGTTTTTCCTTATAGCTTGAAACGCCCACTGCACCTACTAGGACTAGACCGTCTACCATATCTGGGTTATCTACCGCAAAACCTAATACTGCTTCACCGCCCATTGAAGCCCCTAACAGATACGCTTTGCTTATACCAAGCGTGTCCATAAAGTCCTTTATAAATGATGATAAAGAATCGAAATTACCGTTAGCCGATTTTCCGAAGCCTGGAAAATCTACAGATATTGCTTTAAACCCAGCACTAGCTATACTTTCTACCGTCTTTGTCTCCACCCACGTATGTGCGTTAAACCTCGCACCGTGAAAAAGGAGAAAGGGCTTTCCTGAGCCTTCTTCTATAAAGTGTATCTTAGCACCTTTTACATCAACATATTTATCTTGCATAATTTAAAGTACTCCAGATCATCTAAAAACTTATTTCCTCATTTTATACTTTGTTTTCTTATTTACTCGTTTATATCAATAAATTTTAGAATGAAATCTAAAAGGCTTTCATTTACTTTATAATTACCTGGTTCAACGTCCCATGCTCTTACAGCCCTCACATACTTCATAAACGAGGATACGGGGATTAACCACGGTGGATAAGAAAATAATTTCGCTATATCCTTGAAATCGTCCACAAGTAAGACTTTTCCGGGGGAGACGATAAATAGCATATCGGCATTAAGGGAAGAGAAATTAGGTGCTAACGCATCATTGTACGATTCTATAATGACATTCTCGTACTTGTGAAATATGTTTTGTGTGCACTTTTCTGTTAGGTTTGGAGAGGAATTAAGTAACTCTTTCAACTTTTCACCTTCCACTTGTACAGCACCTAAGACTTTATTTAAATGCAGTATTTTCTCAGCTAAGGGACTAGGAATGACTTTCTGTATATCACTCAAAGAAAAATGAATTGAACTATTGCAGTCAGATACTCTAATAGTTACTATTATCCCTTCCGACATTAACTCTCTATAGAGCCGTACATTAAAGTTTAGTTTCTCTATATCTGGAACTGCTAAAAGTACAGCGAAAGGGTTTATTTCACGTATTATCTCCTTCTTGTCATTAACGTATTGGCTTTCAGATATTTCATCATAATATTTTAATGCATCATTACCCACAAGTTCATTAAGCTCTTCACTCCTTAGCATGGTATAAAAACTGTACCATGCGTTATGACCTGCTACAGGCTTATGAGGGAATATATTAATACCATTATCTTTGAGGGCCGAGATTAAAGACAGAGAAAAAGATGTCTTACCTGAATCAAATTGTAACAGCCCAGATATTAATAGCCTCATCCCAATGATCTTCTTATTTTAGCCATTTCTAAAATGTAATTCTTAGCCTCGTCGATATGCCCTTCTTTAAGTGCCAATAATGCTAAGCTGGTCATTAAGTTATGTTTCTTGCTTACGTAATCATTACCCCCTAGACGTATGCCTAGTTGATTTTCGACAAATTCCATATCTTTCTTTATTTTATTTAAAGCGTTATCATCTACGTGCCAGATCTCCTTGACTAAGCTCAATGATTCTATGCTTACGAACTTTGAAGCACATTCAATATCATATTTAAAATACTTATAATTTGCAGAGAAAACGTTATACTCTTCCTCACTAATATCTCCCAAGGAAGAAATACCTATTATCTCTGGAGGTATTCCTAAGCTATACAATGCCCCGGTAAAGGATATAGCTCTAGGTAACGTGACTTTACCCGTACTCCTTGAATACCCGAATAGCCCTATGTGTAGCTTCCTAGCCCTTCTCCTTGGTAATAGTAACGCTATTTTGTTTATAGCATCTGCTAAACTTTCAATTACGGGTTGATAGCTTTCAGTGTATTTTCTAGCTATCTTCTTAAGAATCTCCTCTTCTTCTTCTCTTAAAATAGGCTTTTCTTGTACTTCTCTCTCATTTACTTTTCTTATTGCACTGACGACTTGGTCTTCATCATAATCATATTTAAACGCTGACTGGACAGTGTAAGTATAGACCCCTTTGTACTCATCCATTGTTTTATCTACGTTTTCCGGGCTAAAATGGCCCCTAAAGGGCAGAGCCCCAACACCTAGCATCGGGAAGATCGAGACGTTATATTCTTTCTCCATTTTCCCTAACCTACTTAACGCATACTTTACTGACAATATTGCCGAAATCATCCCGTAGTTCATCGCTGGGTCTGATCTGGCTAGAAAGACCCTCATATAGGGGGGCTTAATAGTTTTGATGTACCCGCCTACAATCTCATCCACTCTTAACATAGAGTCTCTGTCTTCTATCAGAGGGATAATCTCTATCTTTTTAGGATTTATTTCGCCTATGAGGTCTTTAACATAGATATCGTCAACTAATTTTATATCTTCTGTATTAACTATCACGTTTTCATAGTATTTTACTATAGATACTAGTTCCTTATAATCAGTAGTGAAAGGGAGTATAACCTCAAATACCGGTGGAGTCGGCTTAGTCTCGAAAAATTTCTCAGCTAGGTCATAAGTTATAGGAATACTCTGTAAAGTTTCTGCGAATACTTTCTTTTCAGCTCCCTCTATTTTAGGGTTGGGAATTCTATACGTAAGAAAAATATCTCTTCCTAATACTTTCTCCTTAAAAAATTCTGGGTACTGTGAAAGAAGCTTTCTCACTACATGAGTATCCACGTCCTTTCCTTCAGCGTCCCACATTACTTCATCTACACCATAATGTGAATAGGCTAGGTAAGCTTCTACTACTTCTCCTTCCCCACTTATCACTTCTCCCCTATTCCACTCAGGTACCCGGGCGTTATCGGGGTGTTGCGTTGACATAGTCTTAGGAATTTTTCTCATATTAGTAAGGCGTGAGAATACGCGATATAAAAGCTTAAATTATTAAAATTTGTGGAAAGAGGTGATAACGTATGCCCCTAAGTAAAGGTTCAGACGCTCCAGATTTTGAAGCGGAATCGAGTAACGGTAAAGTTAAACTCTCAGATTATAGAGGAAAGTCAATAGTGGTACTCTATTTCTATCCAAAGTCCTTCACACCAGGTTGCACGAGAGAAATACAAAGGTTTGCAGAACTTTATGAGAAATTCAAAGAGTTAAACGCAGAGGTAATCGGAGTAAGTGTCGACTCAGTGACTACGCAAAAGCGGTTTGCTGAAAAGTATAACGCTAAGTTCCCAGTAGTATCAGATAAGGAAAAAAAGATAAGCGAGGCTTATCAAGTCCTAAATGAGAAAGGCACGAGTGCTCAAAGAGTTACGTTCATAATAGATGAAGAGGGAAAAATAGTAGAAGTGCTGGAAAAGTTAAAGAAAGCAGAAGAACATGCAGACAAAGCATTAGAAATTGTACGCAATTTGAGAAAGAGCTAACTATCTTTAACATCCTCCCAACCGTATTCACTATATATCACCCCTTTCTTCAGCCCTAACTCAATAGCCTGCTTCACATATGGCACTATATTTTTTGGTAATTCAGAGAGACCAAACCACTCTAGTCTCTCGGCCTTATCCGGTTCCCTAATTGTCAGTTTACCCCTCCATTTATTAGCTTTAAAGAAGAAATCGACTCTCTCTTGATTCTCAAACCTATGCATTACGTGAACTAACGAGAGGTCTTCACGAGATAACTCTATCCCAGCCTCTTCCCTAGCCTCCCTTATCATGGCTTCAGTTGCCGATTCCTTAGCCTCAACATGGCCAGCTATAACACTCCAGCAACCATCCCTATAACCCGTATTCTTCCTTAGCTGCAGAAGTATTTTATTATCTCCCAATAGAAAGAGGTGAACGGAAAGAATTTGAGGATACCTAGTTTTCATACTCTGTCTTTCCATGGGAGGAAATTAAAGTTTAGCAGTTATTCTACTTTCCCTTGGTAATGCAAAATACTCGTATTATTGATAAGTTTTTTAGATTTACGTCTGGTTTATTGAAAAAATGTGAAGTACGAAAAGGTTCTAAGCACTGCAAAGGGCGAGCTCAGTAGTCAGGGAGGTCCTCAGCCTGGAGGGCATTGAGTAGCTTCTCCAGTTCGTTGAAAACCGTTTAGGAGATCCGCCAGTTCTGATAAAAACCTTTAAGTTACGTTAAAGTAGAATAACCATTAAACTTATTATATAGAAAAATAGCAATAAGAGGAATATATTTAGATTTATGTTAAACTATTATAACTAGATAAAATATTAGAAATAAATCTTGATATTATTTAAATAAAAACATTTGAATTAATAAACATATTTATAGAAACTTAGGAAAATTAACCATTAATTATTCTTTTATACACCTTATTCCTAAAAGCTTCTACGGGATTGTTAAGTACTTCTGGTATGTGTTTAACGATGTCAGTTGCAACAATATGCTCTCCTAATTTTCTATAAGCTAATGATCCAGCTAAACTATTAACAAACACCCCTATATATGCTGCAGTAAACGGGTCTATTTTTTGTGCCATAAACGTGGCAACGATTCCCGTTAAAGTATCTCCAGTACCGCCAACTGCCAAACCTGGATTTCCGGTCTTGTTAAGCCTAAACTCCGTACCATTGCTTATAATGTCAATATAACCCTTCATCAAGACTACACAATTACACTTTCTTGAAGCCTCAACTACTTGCTTTACCCTCTCTTTGATAGATTCCTTAACCTGCTCGCCAAAGAAGATCTTAAACTCACCGATATGCGGAGTGATTACAGCATTAGGATAAAGTCCTATTCCCGCGTTTGCCTTTAACGCATCAGCATCAATTACTGCGGGTTTATTAGTAGATTTTAAATAATTAACGATAAGTTTAGAGGCCTCAACAGTCTCTGGTTCCATCCCCATTCCTGGCCCTACAACCACTACATCAGCCCTACTAATCCAAGGTTTTAACTCTTCTAGGCTCTCTGGGGAAATATTCCTTCCCTTAAGCTTTATAGTTATTAAATTCGGAGAAAAACCTGCGATAATCCTTGCGGTCTCTTCTGGGGAAGCGACATAAACAAGATCCGCACCGGTTCTTAATGAAGCTAAAGCTGAAAGTGTCGGCGCACCGCTGAATGTATAACTCCCTCCTATTACGAGAACCCTACCATTATCTCCTTTCTTAGCCTTAAAGTCTCGTTTTCTTATATTTACGACTACATCTCCAGGACCTACATAGATCTCAGCTTCTTTTGGAATACCTATCTTCTTAATTGCTGTCTTTTCTACAAAATTCCTAAGACCTAATTTCATATCGTGAAAGGTCACGATCAAGTCGGGATTTACGTATTCGGACGGAGCTTCGCCCGAGTCAGAATCTATACCTGAGGGTACATCAATTGAAACCTTAAACCCTTTGCTGTTGTTGAAGACTTTTATCGCTGTTGCAAAAGGTTCTCTTGGTTTACCTGAAAAACCGGTACCTAACATAGCGTCAATTAGGACGTCCCCTTCTACAGGTGAAAGCTGGAAAACGTCTTTTATTTCAGTAACTTTTATAGAATAATCCATTTCTTCAATAGCGTTAAGGTTTAGGATAGCGTCCCTATGCTTATTCTCTCCTAATAAGAAAACTTCTACATCAGCTCCGTCCCCTGCCAAATGCCGTGCTGCTACTAGCCCGTCTCCACCTTTACCTCCATGTCCTACAAAGACTTTAACCTTTAGACCTTCTGGGTTAAACCTTTTGATAATCTCGTCCCTTACACTCCTTCCCGCATTCTCCATTAACAACAGTGTAGGTACACCTAAAGCTTCACTATTAATCTCTAATGCCTTCATCTTTTTTGTAGATATCATGTTAAGTTTAAATGTGCATAAAACACTGATAATTCTTTCTCAGTCTCGGGTTACGTCGTCACTACTCAGCATTGGAGTTATTCATCATTATCTTTCAAATATTTTTATAACACAAGGACTTTTTAATAGTTGAGGGTAAAATGAAAGGGACCCAGACAGAAATGGGATTAAAAGAGCTTTTTATGGCTAATTGTGAAGACCACCTACTCCTCTCCTTTACATCTGAAAAACTATATGAATTAAACAAAAAAGATGAAGCCCAGATGGTAAAAGAAAAATCACTGGTAGAATTGGGGCATGCTAAAGGAATTCTAGAAAAATTAATAAAATATATGGGGCTTGAGAGTATGAAGGATTGGCTAGAAGAAATCAAAAATAAAAAAGCAGAGAATATCAAGGAAGATTTTATGCTTACGTCTACAGTTTATCTCCTAAGTAAATTGCTTTCCGAAAAGGTAAGTGATACTAAAGAAAAGGAAGAACTGAAGGGCCAAGCAGAAGTTTACTACCAAAAAGCTAAGGAAAAATACGAGCAGGTTCTTGAATCAAGTATAAGTTCAGCCTAATCTCTGCTAATTTTTTTAGATATATACGAAAAATGTTTAACAAATCTTTATATATCCCATTAAGATAATGATAATTCGGGTACCTAAATGTCCTACCTCAGCCTCGAAAAAATATTAAATGAGTTTGCAGAAAAAGAAGGAAAAGAACACGTAGATACTTACAACAAAGTAGCCCTAACAGCAAAAGCCGAGGGCTATGCAGACGTAGAAGCAATGCTATGTGCATACGCTGAGGAAGAAGCAAAAATAGCACAAACAGCAAAGAACGTAAGTGAACTCCTAAAAGTAAAAGCACTACTCAGTGAGTTTGCAGAAAAAGAAGGAAAAGAACACGTAGATACTTACAACAAAGTAGCCCTAACAGCAAAAGCCGAGGGCTATGCAGACGTAGAAGCAATGCTATGTGCATACGCTGAGGAAGAAGCAAAAATAGCACAAACAGCAAAGAACGTAGCAGCATAAAGAAATCAATTTTTAGTCTTTTTTCTTATCTGTGGATTTAACTTCTATATTAGCTTAGGATCGGTAATACTTGTTACTTTCGCAAAATTATTAAATGTTTACCATGACTAGTATTTTAGCATGACAATAGGGTATATAGTAGGTTCAGCGACCACAGAACAAGCTACCGCACTTCTTGAAAAGAAAATAAGAAACGGGTACTATGTAGTAGTTGAATATGATGATGAAAAAGTCTTGGGTTTAGTCACTCAAACTTTCACCGGTAGTCCTCTTCTTGATAATAACCTTAGTGATATAGAATTTATCCAGAAGATTAAGAAGTTTAATAACTCTATTCCTTATTTCATAAAAGCTAGAATTAAGTTGCTTTGTAAACTTAATAACAGCCTATCTAGACCAGACATCCCGCCTGTAGCGGGTTCCCCTATTAGATTGGCAACAGACGAAGAGCTTAGATCAGTATTTTCAAATGGAGAAATAAAAGTAGGTAAGGTCATAGGGACTGATGTTGAAGTAAAGATAAGGCTCAATTCTCTCGCAAGGCACTTGGCGATATTGGCAGCTACCGGATCTGGAAAATCTAACACAGTCGCAGTGCTGTCATCACGTATAGCGGAGAACGGAGGTTCAGTCCTCATCTTTGACTATCACGGGGAATATTTCGATAGCGAAATACCTAGACTAAACCAAATAGAGCCCAAGATCAACCCCCTAAAACTTACTGTTGGTGAGTTCGCTACGTTACTTGAACTGAGAGAAAACGCTAACATCCAATACAGAATATTAAGAAGAGCATTCAAACAGTTTGTGGAGGAAGTCAATAAAGGGATAGCAGAAAATACTATTAGTTTCGTTGAACTCAACAACAACTTCGTTCAGTTACTTTCGGATAAGGTAGAGCAAGTGTCAAAGGACGAAAAGAGAAAAGAAAGTAGGGACGAAGTATTAAATAAAATTGAAGACTTCGCCGACAGGTACGCTGAACTTATAGACTTCACTTTCGGCGATGTTATTGATAGACTTAAAGTAAGGAGCGTGAACGTGGTAAACCTGAGCTCATTAGACGAAGATGGCATTGACGCTGTAGTAGCACATTACTTAAGAAGAATTTTAAATGCACGAAAGGAAAACAAGTTAAAGAAAAACGGTGGACTTAAGTTCCCTATATTGTCGGTCATAGAAGAGGCGCATGTCTTATTATCAAAAGAGGAGAACACCCTGACCAAACACTGGGCAGGGAGGATAGCTAGAGAAGGTAGGAAATTCGGTGTAGGTCTGGTCATAGTGAGTCAGAGACCTAAAGGTCTAGACGAAAATATCCTGAGCCAAATGACTAATAAAATAATCTTGAAGATGGTAGAACCGACAGATAAAAAATACGTCTTAGAGACTAGTGATAACTTAAGTGAAGATCTAGTCGATGAACTTTCATCATTAGATACCGGTGAGGCGATAATGGTCGGGAATATCGTACGTTTACCCACTCTAGTTAAAATTGACAAATTTGAAGGAAAGCTAGCAGGTAGTGACCCTGATCTACTTAAAGAGTGGAAAGAAATAGAAGAGATAGAGAACAGGAACGCAGATACGGCATTCTGGGGATAACTATGACGAGAATCCTCCATGTTTCGGATACACACTTAGGTAAAAGGCAGTACGATAGAGATTTCAGAGAAGACGATGTCTATGATACATTTAAACAAGTCATTGATAAAGCTATTGAAGAGAAAGTTGACGCCGTAATACATACAGGTGATTTCTTCGACAAGAATGAACCGCCTAACAAAGCAGTCCTAGTCGCACTAAAGGAGTTAAAGAGACTTAAAGAAAAGGGTATACCCTTTATAGCAATAGCCGGTGACCATGACTCACCGAAAAGGGGGAGTAGTATATTCCCGCAAAGGATCCTAGAAGAAGAAGGTTTATTGGTACTGTTAGATCACCAAAAGACTGAGTACAGTATAGGTGACTTGAATATTCAAGGGCTATCCCATATCCCTCTTACGGGTGCAAGCGTGCTGAAAGAGAGACTTGCTAAGATGAAACCAGCTTCGAAGAAGAGTATATTACTACTACACCAAGGTGTGAGGACATTACTACCCTACCAGTACAGTTACCAGATAGACTTATCGGACCTACCTAAAGGCTTTGGGATTATAGCCTTAGGGCATTTCCACGATAGGTTTAAGACCGAGTTAGACGGGGGGACTGTTATAGAGATAGCCGGCTCACCTGAAATAATAAGTACGTCTGAAATTGAAGGTTATGAAAAGAATAAGAAAGGTATCACACTCATAGACTATTCTACTGCAGATCCAACTTTTACTTACATAAACATGGATATAAGACCCCAGTTTGAAGTGGTAATTAATACTGATAAGCTAGATAACGATATTAAGTCTATTGTGACTAAATTTAGTTCAATAAGTGGTAAAAAACCGATATTACATATTACGTTGGAAGGTTCACCAGTAAAAAAGAGCCTAATAGTTAACAGACTCAGAGAACTCTCTAAAGTATCTGAATATTATAGGATAGCCCACGATAATACTTCTTACCTCCCAGACCAGACCGAAGTTAGGCCCCCATCTTCTTCATCGCTGGATGAAATGATTATGACGTATTTGACTAAAGTGGCGAATTACAATGAAACAGAAGCAAAACTAATCCTTAGCTTAATCCATGAAGAGGACGATGAAGAAATTACAAAGATATTAAAGAAACTTTCGGGGTATGAGTAAAGATGATCGAGATAAGAAAAGTGAAATTGGAAAACTTCCTAAGCCATGAAAGATCCGAGGTCACATTCAGTCCCGGGATAAACGTAATTATCGGACATAACGGTGCTGGAAAGAGTTCAATAATAGACGCGATATATTTCTCTCTATTTAGAGAACCTGTAAGGAAAATTAGCCTAGAAGAGCTGATTAGAAAAGGTGCTAAAGACGCTTCAGTTGAGCTATTAGTCGAAGTAGATAACAGAAGCTATTTGATCTCACGTAATATCAAGGGCGGTATAGTAGATACGCTAAGTGAATTAGTCCCCAATAAGTACAGTAAAACTATAGCTAGAGGAGCCAAAGAAGTAAATGAACACGTATACAAGCTGTTAGGTGCTAATGAAGATGTGTTTTCGTCTACATTGTTTATAGGCCAGGGTAAAATAGAGGAGGTCTTCGATAATTTATCTGAAATTATGGAGAAAATCCTTAAATTAGAGAGAATGAACAAGTTGAGGGAAACTAACGGACCGATCCACTCATTAATAAAGGAAATCGAAGGAGAACTTAAGGTTATAGAGGAGAAGAAGAAACGACAGAAAGAACTTGAACATGGAATAGAGGAGAGCAAAAAGAAAGTAGAAGAAGAAGAGAAAGCCTTACATGAAAAGACTAAAGAGAAAGAAGAGATAGAAATTCGGATAAAAGAGAAGAAAGAAGAGATAAATAGCATAGAAGATAAAAGAAATAAGTTAATCTCTTTAACGAATCAGAAATCAAGATATGAAAATGAGACCTCTAACATAAGAGAGAAATTAAAAGAAAGACCTCTTCTAGAGAAGAAGAGGGATGACCTTCAGAACTATATCAAGGACGAAGAGCCACTAAATGAAAAATTAAAAGCAATTTCTGAGACATTAACACTACTTGACCAAATTAACCAGAGCGATAAGTTAATCCAAAAGTTAAGAGAAGAGTTAAGCAAAAAGAAAAGTGATCTCGAAGAGAAAAAGAAGCTGGAGGAAAAAGAAAGACGATACCGAGAACTTGATATGAGGAAAAACGAGCTGGAGGAAAAAGAAAAGCAATATATATCAAAAACAGCTGAACTGAGACGTGATAAGATAGCGTTAGAGGAAAAGGAGAGAAAACTTAAGGAATTCAAAGATATAGATACCTCGGAATTAGAAGATAAAATAAAGAAAATAAAGGAGGAATTAGAGGAAAAGAGGAGGCAAATTGAAGGAATAAATTCTAGAAAAGGAGAGATAGAAGGAGAGATAAAGCAATTGTTAAATATTAAGCAAAATCTTCAGACTTTTAACAAATCTAATAAATGTCCAGTATGCGGGAGAGACCTTAGTGAACATGACAGAACAAGGATAGACATAGAAATAGAACAAAAAGTAAAGGAGCTATCGGCTAAAAAACTAGAACTGAACAAGGAATACCAAAACATAAATGTTCTAATACGCCAATTAGAACAACTATTAGATAGAACAGAGAAAGAATTAAAGGAAGCACTAAGACATAAAGCACAACTTGACGCTCTAAAGAGTGACATACAACACCTACAAGACGAGATAAGCGATCTTGAAAAAGAAGTAAGTGAACTTACACCTCTTCATGAAGAGTTTAAAAAAGTATCAGATGAACTAAAAATATTAGTAGATTATCATAACCGATATTTAAAAGTTAGCAGTGTTAGTGAAGAAGAAGTTGCTAGACTAGAAGACGAACTACAAAAAGAGGTTGTAGAAAGGGATAGGAGACAAGAAAACTTGAAGAAAATTTTGAAAGATAAAGGGCTACCTACAGACAAAAAAGAGTTGATTGCTCTCGGTGAAGAAATAGAAAATAAATTGAAAGAAATTAAGAAGAAAAAGGACGAATTAAGTAACATACAATCCAAGTTGGCTATACTAGAAAGTGAAGAGTCAAGACTCCTAAATCTGGAAAATGAATTGAAAGAAATTGAAAGACAGATAAAAGAACTTAATTTCAGAGAGGAAGACTACGCTCTAGCGAAGCAAGAGCTAGATGAGTTGCAACGTGAGTATACTAATCTTACAACTGAAATAGGTAGGTTAAGCGGGGAGATTACTATTCTTAAGACTAATATAGAAAAAAATAACCAAGAATTAAATGAAATTAAAAAGGAGTTAGAAAAAGAGGAAAAATTAATAAACGCAAAGAAGAAGTTAGAAAAATTAAGAGATGTATTAAATGAAAAGAATTTACAAGCCTTCCTCAAGAATAATGCTAAATCTTCCATAGAGAATAACCTCGTATCTATCTTATCTAAATTTGACCTATCTTATAGAGCACTGGAGCTAAACTTTGATAAGGCAGGTTCGAAGGGTAAGAACAAGGTTAGTTCTATTATAGTCTTTAATGATAAAGGGGAAGAAGTTTCTGTTAATGCACTAAGCGGAGGGGAAAGGACCTCAATTGCATTGGCCCTAAGATTAGCCATAGCAAGATCTCTTATGAAGGGCGCTGGGATCTTGATACTTGATGAACCTACAGTAAACCTTGATGAGTATAGGAAGAGGGAGCTCATAGATATTATACGATCATCATTAGAAATTGTCAACCAAATAATTCTGGTCACACACGACGAGGAGCTGATGGAAGCCGGAGATTACGTACTTAAGTTAGAAAAAAGAGGTGGAATTAGTAAAGTAGAGGTGGTCTCAAATAATCAGCAAGCTCTATAACGAGATATTACAGAACAGAAAAAAAATAGTCACGACTACAGCTGAACTAAAAAGCTACCTGTACGCAATGATAAAGGACAAGTTAGAAAAAGTTTGGATACCTTATTCACCGCAAACTGGTATAACCCCGAAGAAGGTTTTAGCTGTAGACGGTGGACTATGGTCTAAAGAGACCAGATCAGGCGTTATTTTTATTGCAGATGCCGAAGCCGTACTAATGAGTGATGGAAACATCATCAGACTTGATGATAAGGCGTTAATTGACGTCTTTAGACCGGGTAATAAGGCTAAAGAGAGAGCCTCGCTCATAATGCAGTTACTTGAATTGCAGCTGGCAATAAAAAATGGGAATAAAGCTGACCTTATCCTTTTAGACGGAAGTATCTCTAAAAAAGTCGGTAGGCACAAGACAGATCTAAAGATTTCAGACGTCGATGACTTATTTAGCCTAGATGATATTGCGTCCCTTAAGGAGAGGGAAAGCGAGGAAAAAATGCATAAATACCTTGTCGCCGAGAACCAAATAGCTCTCTCAATACTCATTGAGAAATACGGTGATAAGGTCCTTTTTGTTTCTAAAAACAGCAAGACTTCTGATATCTTTAACCAAGGGTATTCAGATGTAATAATCCTCGAACTTTTTACCCAGGGTATAGGTTATAGCGAACCGATAGAAAAAGTCATTGAAGATAAATACATCTTAAGTCTTGGGGCTAGTAAAATCCTCTCTAATCTAAAGTATTATACGTCATTTATAAGGCTCGATAATGAAGGTAAAATCCTAAGGCTAGATTTCCTCAAAAGGTCTAATCTTATAGATTTCATTAATAGCCTGATACCTATTTGTGTTAGAGGTTATCCGTATCCTTTACTGGAAGTACACAAAGATGTGAGGATAAGCAGGGAAGACATAAAAAGAATTATGAGACTGTTGGGAATAAAACCGAAACAAGAAGAATGGTGGCCAAGTCAATTTCTATAAAAATATCAATACAATTTTTCAAGAAAATTTTGTTTAGGCCATCCTCCGTCAGTCTTTTAACATTAAACCCAGTATATGTCTTTATGGCAAGAAAAATATTGATCGATATAAGTGTAGAACCTATAGGTACTTCATCTACCAGCCTTTCTCCTTACGTAAGAAAAGTTTTTGAGGTCCTTGATAGACTTGGTCTAAAGTACTATCCTGCTCCTTCAATGACGACTATAGAACTTGAGGATATAACCCAGCTAGGAATAATTCTAAAGGAGATTGGAGACGAATTAGAAAAAATGGGTGTTAAAAGGATAGTAACCATTATGAAAGTGGACGATAGAAGAGATAAGGAGAATAGCCTTCAGCATAAATTGGAAGTAATTAAAAAGTAGTAGTATATAGTTTCAGTTCTAACAGATATTTTCTGACTTTTTCATCTGTCAAGGCCCTGACAATATCTGTAGTAGTTAATATACCTTTCAACTCGCCAGATACTCCTACAATAGGTAATCCTTTTACTTTTCTGTTAGCCATTAGTTTTGCAGCGTAATTAAGGTCTTCAAACTCATCCATTATAACTATAGTCGGAGTCATAACTTCTTTTACTTTTACGCTAATATCTTTTATCTTTAGTACGGGTGCAAGGTAGAGTAAGTCGGTAGTAGTTATAGTGCCGACTATTTTTCCATTACTCGTTACGATTAACCTGCTAATATCATTAGTTAGAATAAGATCTAACGCTGCATGTACTGGCGAATTTTCGTCTACAGTAATAGGGTTCTTCGACATATACTCAGATATTTTTTGGACTCCCCTGATAAGACTACCATAATATTGTGATAGATCACTCTTAATTATCATCCCAAGGATTTTTCCGCTATCTGATGTCACTATTAACATTGGTTGTTTCTTTTCTATCATTATCTGAGCGGCTTCTATAGGCTCTATTTCGCCCGTAACTGTTACAATATCTTTTCTCATAACTTCCGATACATAGACATTATCTAACTCCCTATTACCCATCCTGTTGATGAACTTTAAAGCGTCTTTTTGGCTCACTATACCCAGAGGGTTACCGTTCTCATCTCCTACTATTAACTTAGGCACGTATTCCATTGTCATTATCTTAACCGTGTGTAAGAGGGAGTCATGCGGTCTTACTACTATAGGCTCTCTGACTATACCCATGAATTAAAATAATGAAATTTAAACTCATAAATGCTTAGTATATTATTTGATGGAGAAGTTCAGAGAACTAATTGTTGACCTAGCACTTTCAAAAGAGATAAATAACTATGAAGAGATATTGGAAGAAGGACGAAAAAAGAGAGATAGTTGTGTATATTTAATAGATAATACTTGTTCAAGATATATAATAAAAAAAGATTCAATTTTAGTTGAATGGATAGATAAAAACCATAGAGCTACTCCTCATCCTCTTCTATGTTATATTTGCCCCTATTACTCCATCAGAGAAGAGGATAAAAGGGATGTTTTAGACATCTTCGATTTGTATTTATACTATGAGAACGAGAAAGAAGCCGTTGAGAGGGAACTACTATTTCTCGATAGAAGATATGATGAAAACCCCTTTCAACTCCCTGTCAAAAGACGTAGAGAAGATCTCATTATTTTCCTAGAAGATATAAACCAAAAAATAAATATAATTAAAAGAGTAATTAAGATGGAAAGTAATGACGTAAAGGATATTAGCACTAAAGATGAAGGGTCAACGGTATGAAGTGAATGGTAAATGTGTGGTGTTACCTATCAATTCGGACCTCTGGTCATCGCAAGGCTTATACCTAAGCTCCCAGAGGTGATCCTGCCTACCTATATTTTGTGTAAAATGGGCTTTATTTAATTTACATGATATCGTGTCGTTACTTTTATTAGATGAATGGTAAACTTATACAAAGAATGATAAGTAATTTTTCTATTAAATAAATAATTTAGAAGACGTAATACATGATAGTAAATACAGAATACACTACATTATGTAAATAATTTTTAAATTGCTTTGTGTTAATAGTAACTACTTGTGGAATTAGATTTAGCAAACCTATTAAGGCAAAAAGGCCTGAAAGTAACTCCTCAAAGACTCTCTATACTAAAACTCTTATATACTGGTGGGCATTTTAACGGTGAGCAAATATATAACGAGCTTAAGAAATCAGAGCCTAGCATAAGTCTATCCACTGTATATAATGCGCTAAATACACTAGAAAAAGCTGGTTTGTTAAACTCATTTGAGGTTAATGGTATTACTTGGTATGAGATAAAAAGAGACTTACATGTAAACGTATTTTGTGAAGATTCGGATCAGATAGTTGATGTAGACGTAGATTTGGAGGAGTTGTATAAAAAACTTAATGAGAAAGGGATTAATGTAAAATCCCTTAACGTAGTGGTTACAGCTGAATGTTCTAAGCTTTTGAGAGAACATCAATTAAATACTTCTTAAATTTAATAGAATCAGCCTTAGTTATTATTTCGACTTTTGTTTCACTGTTCGTTAAATTGTACCAATCTATTAACATAGCTCCTCTTGACTTACCACATGTTTCTACATCTACACTTTTCTTAACAGATCCGAGAACTAGTGTATTGTCATAGGCTATTGTAACTGTTAATGAGTCGGGGTGCACACTACCTGGTGATCCAACTTTTTTAGAATACTCTCTTAAGATCTCATTCACTTTTACAAAAAAGTTTGAACGTTTAGTATTTAAGGCACTTATTTTCTCCCATTCATCATCAGTGATGGTTGCAGATTCCTCCGTAACTTCCCAAGGCACAAGGGTTATATTGAAACCGCCATTAATTACTATTTTTGCAGCCTCAGGGTCTACCCAGAAATTAAATTCGGCTATTTCAGTGGTATTTCCCTTGGTAAATGCACCTCCCATAATCCATACTTTTTTGATTCTATTCACTATTGAAGGATCCTTAAGGTAAGCTAGAGCGAGGTTAGTTAATGGTGATACAGCCAAGACTTCTAATTCACAACAATACTTCTTGGACAATTCTATTATAGCATCACTAGCAAACTTGTTCTCAGGTTTTTTAGAAGGCGTAGGTATATCCCATCTTCCCATCCCCTTTTCGCCGTGTACTTCTTCTACGGTCCTCCATACACCCATTATAGGCCTTTGTGCCCCAAGAAATACTGGGACATCTTCACGCCCAAGATATTCTAAGGTAAAAAGAGCATTTTTAACTTCATGTTCAAATTTTACATTACCTGAGACAATAGTAACTCCTATAACATCAAAAAAGTCTAAAGACATCATCAGGGCAATTGTATCATCACTCGCAGTATCTGTATCAAAAATAACTTTTCTCTTCATATTTCATTTTATACTTTTAGTGTTTGATTTAAACTTATTTTGTCTTGATAGTTGAGAGGTTAACCCTTAATTTCTTGTAAAAATTGTCTTAACTATTAATATAATTTAATATCTAATATTTACATTATTCTGTTAATATCTTTAAGTTAATACTAATTGCATAGTGGTTATAATAAGGAACTTTCACAGACCTTGGGTCTTTCACGGCTCCTTTGCGATTTCTATTTGTCTAAATATAATTAGATTAAAACTATTAAATATATATTAAAAGCAATAATTAATACATAGTACATGTAAAGAGCACAAGATGACGGGTTATTAACTTAGTTTATCCAGTGATCTTATGTATACTATATTACTTATGCATTGAATTATACTAATTTAACAGAGAAAATTACAATTCACAAAGAATCCTTGATCGCCTTGCAGTAAGTTTCATATCTTGTACTCTAAGTCCAGTTTTTTACCACTCTATTAAGATTAAAATAGGTTTACCTTACCTTTTTACCCTATTTATTCTATACGTATTAATAATATTCATTTCTAATTATTGATGAAAATATTTTTAAGGTTAGATAATGTATTATGATTAATGCAAGTTAGGCTTTATAATGTAGGTGGAATTAACAGAGAGTTAAATCTCTCTATAAAGAAGGGTATAACTGTATACGAAGCACCAAATGCTTACGGTAAGACATCTTTAGCGAGATCTCTGATTTCCCTATTGACTTCTGAGATAACAGCTGAGGACCTGCTAAATGTATTTAGTGACGAAGGTTATATAGAAGCCGAGATAGAGGGTAAAATTTATTACAGAAGATTTAAGAGGATAAAAAATAGGATTGAAGAGGATAAAAAATTATATATGGACGATAAGAATGCGCTCCTCTTATCGTATTTTTCGCCAGAAAATCAGTTAGTAGCTAGGATATTGATGGGAGACGAAAATATAGAGTGGTTTATTTCAGCCGCGGCTAAGATAGACGAGATCAAAAAGAAGAGAGAAAACTTACAGTTTAAGCTTGGAGAAATAAAGGCAGAATATGAGGAATATCAGAAAAAATATAATGAAGCAGAAAATTATATGAAACAACTAGAGGTTATTAACCAACAATTAGAGAAATTAGAAAAGGATAAGGAAAGTATAAAAATAAACACAGAAAATAGTATAAAAATAACGAGGAGAAATAGGTTAGAGGATCTAGAAAAAAGATTAGAAGTAAGGCAAAAAGAACTGAAAGAAAAGGAAGCTAAGGTTAAAAAAATAGAGAAAGAAATAGAGGACTTGAAGAAAACGGTAAGTACAATACCTAAAGAAAACATACTAAAAGAAGTTGAACAGCTTAACGCGAGTTTACAAAACCTAAATTCAAGAAAGTATAACCTTGATGTGGACTATAGAATGTTAGGCAGGGTATTAGATGAAATAAAAGAGGCAAATGAAAGACATCTCTCAGTATGTTACGTGTGCGGACATGAAGTGGATCCCTCCATATGGAAAGGAAGGCTGGATACTATAAAGAAAGAATTAACAGAAGTAACTAGGCAAAGAGATGAAATTACAAAAGAAATAAACAGCATTCAAGCTAAAATAAATGAACTCAACACTAAGCTCAGAGAAATAGAAAAATACGAGCAATTAATTACAAATAAACAGAAAGACCTTGAGCAACAAAAATTAGAAATAAGTGAGATACAAAAATCTATAGAAACACTACTAAGACAGATAAGAGAACTTAAAGAGAAAATAGAAGAATTAGACACTAAGGAACCGTCCTCTAACGGTGAGAGTGATATAGACAGACGTATTAGAGAACTGAGAGAGCAAAGAAGTAACATAGAACTAGAATTACAAAGGATAGGGATACCTAGGAAGATAATGGAAGAACTACAGAGTTATAGAAAGAACATAAAAGAACTAGAGGAACAAATATCGAATTTAGATAGAGAATATATCAGGAGACTTACAGTAGTAAAAGACACGTTCAGCAGTCTAGCTAATACTATAATGAAAGACTTAGAGTTTAGTTATACAGCTGAAATAGATGAGAAATATCGGATCACTATCAAAAAGGAAGGTACTAAGATGGACTTGAAAAAGCTGTCTACATCAGAAAAAACAGCAATAGCTTTAGTCCTTGTCTTAATAGGGTTAAAAGAGTACTTCAAGAGCCCATTCTTCATTATAGATGAATCATTTATGACATTTGACCAAAAGAGATTTGAAAAAATTAAGAAGTACTTAAGCGGTATCGTGGACTATACTATAATAACGAGAAGTAATGAGACAGTGCAATTCAGAAATGAAAGAGTATTAGAAACCAGTCAAGTTATTACATAATTTTAACATTTTAAGTTTAATGAAACATATTATATAATATTTAATTCAAGTTAAGATCCTTCTTTAAAGTATGAGGTAACTAGATTTAATTTCATATTTATAGCGGGCATCGGTTTTTCATTGTGATTTTTATTGTGAACTGTAACATTCATGTTTGAATTAGTATAATTTAGAATGCAAATAATACCTAACAAACGTGTTTTATAACTTTTTACTTTATATAGTTATTCGCATTAATTACACATTAAACACGCTCACGTATTAAAGATGAATAAAATTGAGAAAAATTACCAAATTATAAAGCATTATAATTCTTTTTAAGAATTAAAATATATAATTATAATTAGAATAAACCTTTTAGCAATTAAACATTATTAGCATTTAGCTCTGGCGACCAAGGAACATCTAGCTCTTTCATGAGTAGCTTATTTAGATCAGTCCTTATAGCTTCCTCCACCTCTGGCGGTATATTATCGATCTGCGTAAACCAACCTACCATGGCCATCATACCTAACTCCTCAGCTTTTTGTTTTAACCATAGAGCTACTGCTAAACCAGCTTTTGTTGGTTTAAATAACACAATTGACGCACCTATAGAGGAACTTGCTATTTTTATAGCATGTTTAGAAACTGTCTTCCATCTCGTCTTGGTAATAATCTTAACCAGCTCCTTAGCTCTGTCTCTTTCACCGATCGCATAGAATATTATCATAAAATAAAGTAATGAATACTAAACTAATAAAATTTACCCAGAGCCAGTGCCACACCCACAATATCCATATTCGTCTATCTCCATTCCACACACCGGGCAAGTGTACCCAGTTCCCTTCACTTCCGATGCCTCCTTTCTAAATTGAAATACATGAGGGTCTAACATAGACCTAACTAAATCCCTTATGCTTACAATTCCCACGATCTTACCGTCCTTTCCTAATATCGGTAGGTGTCTGAATCCGTGATCCAGCATAACTTCCAACGCATCTATAATATCTGTGTCCTCCGTTACACCCAAAACGTTTCGTGTCATATAATCGGAAACTTTAGCGTCTATCTTTTTATCTGCAACAACTCTTACTAGATCTCTTTCAGTTATTATACCTACAACTTTCTCGCTACTATCAATTACTATAAGAGCGCCTATATTATGTTCACTGAGCTCTTTTGCTGCTACTGAAATGGGATCCGTATCTTTAACAACATGAACTACTTTGTTTCCAATAATTCCTACTTTTGCTTCCATAAGATATTATTTATAAGATGATACTCATAAATCTTATCCTCATTTTTCTAGGTAAATTCTAGTAACATGTTATCACTACCTTCACTGGTACGCCCAGCTGTTTTATAATGTTGATATTATAAAACGTAAAATTTAATCCTTAGGGATTGCATTTAGTCAGATACTAAAGGTAGGCTTTGCTATCTCATTTGTTTCGGCTTTACGTAAAGGAAACCGTTACCTTTATAAGCTGACCTTATAAAACACGGCAATTTTTAAATATTTAAAGATAACAGTATGGACATGGTAGTATTAGTATTTATTAGACACGCTCAATCCGTCTCTAATTTAAATAGAATTCTCTCTGACGATATTAATAAATACCCTTTAACTGATGAAGGAAGGCAACAGGCTAAGGAAGTAGCCAAAGAATTGAGAAAACTCAATAGTATTAATAAACTCTTTAGTAGTCCTATCTTAAGGGCATATCAAACTGCAACTATCATAGGCGAAGAAATAGGCTTAGTACCTATAATAGATGATAGACTCAGAGAGAGAGAATTGGGTGAGTTAAACAACTTAAAGATAGATGAAATACACAATTGGAGGATTAAAGTATATAGAAGAGAACTCCCATCTAAGGGACTCGAACCTTGGGAGATATTAATGAAAAGAATAGCAAACTTTGTAGAAGATATTGTAGAAAACGAAAAAGGGATAATAATAGCGGTCAGCCATTATGACCCTATCAGGGCTTTTTTATCGCATATATTAGATTTAGATGACATAGGATCGTGGGGGATTTCATTACCAAATGCTAGTATAAGTATTATAAAGTGCGAGAGCATAGACACAAAAAAATGCAAAATATTAGCTATAGGAACACCGATTCTGACAAGTGAAATATTATCTAAATTCTAGCTTTATTTTACTATTAATCCTTTGAATAGTTTCTATTATCCTATTCCTTGTAGTTGAGTTCACGTTATCAAAAATAACTTTATCAATAGGTTGTATTGTGTTTGAGATTAATTGAAAGACCACATCGGGTGTAATTGAGTCAAGGTAATACTTAGAAATCACATGAGAGATACATTTAGTTATACTAACCTTAGAAAAATAAGGAGTATAATGAGTACCTCCTAGCCCCGCTACTACTTCTTCACATTCAGTATTTCCCAGATTATCAACCGCCCTTAACGTAGCTTCCACCATAGCCCTTACAAGACCCTCATTCTCCCAATATCTTTTATCGCTCCCTATCTCGACAAAAACGACCGGATGCACCTGATAAGTGGGGCCGTGATGCGTCGCTTCTATAGCTTTTTTAATATTAGTTTGTAATAACGAGATTTCTCTATATATAGAAGTTAATAGTCTAGGGAAGGCTACACCTAGTCTGTAGGGCTCCCCACCCAATACATTAGGACCCGGGTTTCCGGGGTAATGTACCGTAAACGAAGGAGTATTTGTAGAACTTTCGTGCCTAGAAAATATAACAATAGCATCACCCTTATCATATTTAAAGTCGATCACGTCTTCTTCAATTTCCTCAAATTTATAGCCTAATTTTTTTATCGTCAAGCCTACCGGGTCTTTGAGTGAAATGAGAAAGTTGACCTTCATACTTCCTATCATCTAGGTAAATAGCTAATAGCTTCATCTATTATAAAAGGAGTCATAGCTAACCCAAACCTATAACCTGTTACCAGGACTGCGTTATCAGCAACCTTCTCTAATACGTACTTTCTCCTGCTAGATGCTGTCCTAAATCCTACCGATATCGATAACGTGTTACTCAGAGGGTATATAGAGCTTACTACATTAAGAGCATCAATAACCTTTTCATAATTTATTCTACCATCTGATGATTTCTCAGTATCTGAACTGATTAAAACATTTCCAGAATTATCCCGTAGAAATATTTTCCCCTTATAAAATATAATGGTGTTTAAATTGAAGGAAGACCTAGATATAACCAGATGACCCTTATATATTTCTAGGTCTGGGATGTTGAATAGTTTATGTGTCATATAGCCTGGAGCAAATATGACATTGCCTTCAACACTTACCCTCTCACCTGAAGATAATTCTAACTCTGTTATTTTACCGCTCTCCTTCTTGAAGGCAATTACTTCGCCTTGAATTATTTTAGAATTTATTTTCCTTAAGAGGTCTCGCCCATCTATGAAAAGACCTTCCTCATAATAATATAGCATGGTATTGCTTGGAAAACTAACTTCACTTTCAATTTTTTTCGCATCATCATAGGAAATCCTCTTTCCTATCTCTTTGTCAGATATTATACCAGTCCTTTTGAACTTAACATTGTATTTTTCGCATAGTTTGATGTAGTATTTAATTGAATGTAAACACTTTTCAAGAAGGTCACCGCATAGAGGCGGGATCACAGTCCATACACTCTGGTTAGAGTTTAACTTATTAAAAGACCCCTCTTTATCAATGACTTTAACTTCATGTCCTTTTTCTAGCATCTTCTCCTTTGCAATTGCACCTACTATCCCACTACCTACAATAATTGTTTCAGCCATTCTATCATTTTTAAAAATTAGATAAAATAAATTTTTTAAAGTGTGGGAAAGATTGTATATAGATTGTTATGAATGAGGAAAATGATCCTGAGTTACAAAAACTTTTAGAGGAGAAAGCCAAGAAACTTGCTATGTCAACACCAAAAGAAAAAGAGGAAAACAAAGAGGTAGTAGCCCACTTAGATTCTAACAATTTTGACTCATTCATTGCCTCCCACAAAATAGCGGTCGTTGATTTCTGGGCTGAATGGTGCGCACCTTGCCTAATTTTGGCACCGATAATCGAGGAACTAGCCCACGATTACCCGCAAGTAGGTTTCGGAAAGGTGAACAGTGATGAAAACCCGGACATTTCATCAAGATATGGCGTCATGAGTTTACCCACAGTCATATTCTTCAAAAATGGAGAGCCGGTAGATGAAGTTCTAGGTGCTGTGCCCAGAGAAGAAATTGAAACTAGAATCAAAGCGCTTCTAGGTGAATAAAAAATGAAACCATTGTTATTAGGGATCGATGGCCTTAGTTACTCTAGCTTTATGAAATGTAATCCGAGAACTCTAATGATGCTCTTCAGCAGCACTTTTAGGGGTGTAGTAGCTAACAAAAGTAAGAACACACACCCTACGCCCGCTTGGTTAAGCATCCTGGAAATGACAGATGATATACCTAGTACAGGCTTTTTGACTTCGTTACCTGACTTAAAACTGATCAAAATTACTAAAGCTGTTGCCATTAATATACCTATAACTAACCCTACCTATGGTGAAGTAAAGATACCATATGATAAGAGTGTATCTGTTACTGATGAACTGAATAAGGTTAAGGAAGCTATCCTTGAAAATATAGATGATAGCCCTGTCATTGCCGATATAACTGCACTGGATAGAATGTTAATAACTGACGGAAATGCAAATAAATGCTTGATATATAACGAGATTGACTCATTTGTTAAAGAGATTGTAAATAAGATCCAAGATTTTATCGTATTTTCAATTTACGGAGAGCCTAAAGGTAATAAGCATGAAGACTACGGGATATTCTTATCTACTGTGCCAAGACCTAATGAACATGACACAGTGAAATTACCAGAATTAGGAATACTATTCTCTAAGCTAGCTAAAGGGGAGGTATTTTATTAATTTTTACTATTAAATTTAATTATCTTAAATGAAAATTAAATAAATAGAGACAAATACAGCCATTTTTTCATGAATAAATGTGGAGATAATTTGGCATCGAACTATGCGAGGTACAACTACCTAGAATGACTTATTCGCTCTCGACAAAGATTAGCTCGATCCAGCCCTTTAAACTCCTTATATAACTATTGCTTAGGAAAAACTAATAATAAAACTCAGTCACTTATAATATTCTAGTGCCATATGATAAGGTGTACTAAAAGAAGATGATATTAACATAGCTGAATATAGTTTTTTCAGGTATTTATATACATTCCCCCACTTAAAGTCTATTTTCTTGACGTATTTATTAGAATCAAACACCAGCATTCCTGCATAATCTCCTGAATGCATCATACAGATAACACCTTGTACATAATACGGTAAGGACTTGCCGCTTACCTCTTTAATAATTGTAGCAGCTGCGTTTTCAGCCGATATCATAGCTGCCCTCCCCGTTTTAGCAGGAATCATACCCTTTGCAGCATCTCCTACTCCAAACACGTTTTTATATAGTGTTGACCTAAAAGTAGGGTGCTCAACCGAAATAAAGCCAGAGTCGTCGGTAAGTCCTGCATTCTTAACCACTGTCGGTGCTGATAGAGTTGGAAGGACAGAGATTAAATCCGCTTCTACTTCTAGGCCGTTGCTCAGTAATACTTTGTGTCCAGATATTTCTTGGACATAAGCGCCTTTTATTAACTTTATACCTCTTTTCTCGGCATAGGAATTGACTTGGTTTGGTATCCAGTCCACGGGCAATATACCAAACATACCTTTAGGGCTCTGTGTAGCTAGATACACAGTAAACTTTTTACCTAGTTTCCTTCCCAAGTATTCAAGGATTAACGCTACTTGGTAGGAAGGGCCCTCAATAGGGCTATTCTTAGCATTACCCACGAGTGCTACTAGTTCGTCCTCTTTCTCAACCATATTTTTAATACCTAGGAATCCTTCTAGAGGATGGTGCATAAAGGCGTTTTCGTGGCCCTTTATTTTCTCAAAATTTTCATCATAAGCTCCACCTAAAGCTATTATCAGATAATCATAGTCAAATACACCTCTATCTGTCTTTACTTCGTTAGACTGTGGTAGGATATCTAAAACCTTAGATTTCAAAAATTTAATACCTTTAGGCGGTAATCTTTTAGATGCGTCGAAGTACGTATTTTGAATATTTACCTCGTCGGTTAACAGTGCTGGAAATATTGTATTGTCATAAACCAGATCCGACTCTGAAATTACTATAACATCAACTTTATCTGGTACATGTTCCGCTAATCTATGTGCTGCAGTAAGACCAGAAAATCCTGAACCAAGTATTAATACTCTTTTCTTTAACGGCATCACTGTATTCTATTATAGAAAGGATATAAGGCTATCACAACTGGTTGGACGTAAAGGTCTTTACGAGTTATATAGTTTTTAGTGAGATAGCCTATGGCCCCCTCATACTGTTTACTATCTTTTGTAGAAAATACTATATCAGTAGCCTCACCTAGTTCTTTCCCTTGAACTACTAACGAAGCAATTGAAGGAGGTAACGGAAATGACGCTGAAAAAGCGAAATTCTCCATCCCTTCTTTACTAACTGCATATACTACGGCATAGCCTAGCACCTTATTTTCATAATAAAAAATCCCACCTTCTATTCCTACCCCTATATCAGCTCCACTTATTCTTAGGGCCTTATATGCTCGCCTTTTGGCACCTACGAATGTCTGATTACATATAGGCTGTGGCGGGACTTCAGGGTCTATTTTAACTGCCTCGACTTTAGCAGGAAGACCTATTATCTTAATCGCCTCTTTAACTGCCTCGACTTTAGCCTTATTTGTAGAACCTATGGCAACAAACATTTTTATTTACACTACCAAAAAGTTTGGTTATGGTAACAATAAAAGTTGGGCCACTAGCAGATTCAGGAGATCTGTATCCGTTTATACCTCTTATAGAAGGAAAAGTAAAACCAGAGGGAATAAACCTTGAATTTGAAATCATCAGCACAGTACAGGATACTAATGAAAAAGTATTAAAAAAAGAGGTTGATGTAGCTGTACCGTCAGCGGCTATGTACCCTTATATTCAACAAGATTATTATATAATCGGAGAAGCTGTAGCTTCTGCAATTGACGGAATAACAGGTATGCCTATTTTATCTACTTCTCCGCTAACAATAGAGGATTTAAAGAATTCAAGAATAATTGTCCACGGACATAACACCACTGCATACACTTTATATAGGCTTCTCGTAGGTAAATATAGAAAATTAGTAATAATAAGAAAGGTCTTAGACGAAATAAAAGGGCTAGGTAAAGAAGGGGACGCGTTAGTAGCCGTACATGAGCTTAAAATGATGTATGCACTTGAAAAATTAGGCGTAAAAGTACATAGAATAGCTAGCATGTGGGAATTATGGAAACAAATTGCAGGAGATTCACCTATGCCTATGGGAACGGTAGTAGTAAATAAAGATTTAGGAAAGGAGATAGCTATAAAGTTTAAAGAGGCTTACCTCAGGAGTAAAGCCTATGCTGAGAAACATTTAGATGAAATAATTAAGAAGGATGCTGAAATTATGAGAGATGCACATAAAGAAAACATTGAGGAGGAAATTATACGAAAGACAATATGGGCAGATATACAGGAGTATAACGTGCCCTTGAGTGACGTAAAAAGAGGGCTAGAAACCTTTTACAGATTAACTGCTGAGAGAGGAATACTACCGAAGGTACTCGAAATAGATATTATTTGAGGCTCAGACTGAGGAACTTATTATTTTTTCACATAACTTAGCTCTACACATGTAATCAACTGTTTTTATCACCAAGTTAATGTAACATTCTGGTACATATAATTCTATCAAATAAAGGATAATATTTTCAGGGTTAATCACCTTATATGCCACTCTAATAAACGGAAAATATTCTAATTCATCTAAGATTTCTTCTTCATAGGTTAAAACGTCTACGAAAAAATCTCTTTTACCGTAATCTACTATGAAACCCCTAATATTTAGCAGGTTTAGTTGATCTACCGTATTCCCTTTGGCACTAGCTGTTATTTCCCCGAACTCGGTGGAACTTATAGAAATGTAGTCGGCCTTTCTGTCGTAATTAGGACTCCATATATCTAAATATGGATCATATTCTTCTGGTTTTCCTGAATAATTTCTGATCTCAATCGTCTTAAGCTCTTGATCTATTAGAAGCATTTTCTTATTTTTAATGCTCAGCCTAAAAATGTCATCCTTAACTAAACCTCTACATAAAGAGAATCCATCAAACTTAGTTATCGGAGTGAGGCTTAGGTCTTTTATACTGTTTGCAAGCCTTCTTATATCTTCTACATTTGTTTTAACTAAATACGCGATTAAATCGTAATTATCGCCCAGAACCCTCATTTGACGTATAAGTTGAACATGCGTTAGCATTACACTTTATGTAATAGGATTAGTTTTTTATACATTTTTCTTGTAGTTTTATCACCAGTAATGGCATTTTTGGTCTTTAACCCTAGAAGATGGGACTTATTATCCATAGATCCTTTTGATTTTGGCTTGGAAAAATTTGTAGAACCGAGTAAGGCTCAAGTCGAGTTCGAGAATCTGATTAAAATTCTAGGCGAATTAGGAGAAGTAAAAGACATTTGTAATATAATAGACAAAGAAAAATTAATTGAAGTAGTATTGGAGTCAATGACTATCATCGGAGAAGGCAAACTAGAGGAGGAAAAGTTTAAGTCCTCGATATCTTCTCTAGATAAAGATGCACTTTGTAATCTTTTTGTTTTAAATCCTACTTTAATACTTTCAGAAAGCTCAAATAGAAGTGTCCCTAAGCTACGTTTATTTTCAGAAAAAATAAGAGGAGAACTATTATGGCTTCACAAATATGCAATTATCGATAACGCAGTTATAATAGGATATCCTTCAATTAACAGTAGTAAAACTGAGATAAAATTAATTTATTATTCTCTATGTAAAGAGACTGGTCAAGAGCCTGTAATTGCTGACTATCCTCCTGCTTTATTAAACTTCGACGATATAATTATAGATAAAAATAGGAATTCGATACTGGCACAAATAGGAGGCTCTACTAACGTAGAAGGATTAGCCAGGTTATTTAGATTAAAGTACCCGATACTAGCAGAGCTTTACATTAGTGATAACTTCAATAAATTACCTCTTTCGACCTTTCTAAGAATTTTGAATGAAGATTATATACTAGTAAACAGAGATATATTGAACATAACTAGGGTTGATATATATGAGTATACCACCGATAATTATCACTACAAATATACGTATAATCTAAAAGATTTTTTGAACATGATAAATGAGAAAATTATAATTGTAGATAGTCAAGATATGTCTTTTCTAATAACTAATAATAAAGTAGTCATAAAGGAAGAAACAGATAAATCCGTCAGCAGTATATTCTCGCAGTTAGGATTAGATATAATAAAACTCCCGATGTCAGAATTAGGCACTAACTATCGTGGTCCTTATAATTTAGTAATACAGTATTAGCTATATAAATAACTTATAGAATAGTATTATACAAATTTTCTTGCATTTTAATTATCTATATCATTAGCTATTTTATTTAAGTATTCTTCCACATTAATTTCTATGTATGATTATGCTTTTTATGTCTAAATAATTTTCTGTTATACTCGAATCTACAAAAAGTATTTTTAATGTGACTCTATAAAAAAGTAGTTGTTACAGATCAATTATTTTAAAATTTTTAATTATTTAATATTAATTCTGAAATAAAATAATAATATAAATAAAATTCTTAAAAAACAGTGTTAATTAGAGAAAGACTTGTCTATTTAATTAAAATTTATTAGTTTAAAGGTAAAAACAACAATGGGGATAAAGATGGCAGAAAATAAAAAGGATGAAGTGGAGATTAACTCCTTTACGGATCTAATAAAAGCACTATTTAGGTATGATAATTGGTATCTAGGAGGATTTGTAATATTACTTATACTGTTCGTTCTGTTAGATGTAGTTCTATTCACACCTCATTCTTAATAAAATTATATAAAGATAAGCTATTTAACACACTTTTTAAAAATAAATTACTGTGATAGTTAGTGCCGAGAGCTAACCTAGCTGCAGATGCTGAATTAATAGAGGAATTAGAGCAAGAAGTAAAGAAAAAAGGATATACTATGTATGCAATTACCAATTTAGCGTTAAAAGCTGTCCTAGAGATCTTAAAAGAAGGTGGAGATTCAGAAACGTTGAATTCGCTAGTAGAATATTACAAAACTATAAAAGATTTAGAAATAGTACCAGTTACTGTGTGGTATTTAGAGAACATCGTTAAGCTAGCTTATGAACACGATAAAAATAAGGCATCTGAAATCTGTGAAATAACCGGTGTACAGTTAGCGTCTTATTTAAGGACTAAAGCTAGCGACCTATCAGATCTAATAGAATTATATGAGAAGATAAAAGAACTAATTCCAGTCAAAGATATATCGATAAAACAAAACGGTGAAACAATAGATATTAGGATTACGGGTACAGGGTTTGGCTTAGAATCTACTACATGTGCATCTATCATTCTAAAGAGAATTCTTGAAGAATATGGCTTCGAAGTCCTTTCACTAAACCCTACCCCTGGTGGGATAATACTAGTTAAAGCAAAGATCCCTAACTCTTCAAACTCTAATAAGACCAAGTAATGAAAGACATACCGTAGACAACCTGCATATCACTTGGTATGTTTCTAAAACATTATCCCCGATTGAAAGAAATCTATCCGCGTTAGCTTTTACCTCGTCGGAAAAATCACCATGAGGAAAAGCCCCGACACCTATAAGCCAGCTATCGCCTAATTCGCAAATATCACGGATTGGGACTTTTTCACCGCCCTCCGACAGAACCGCAAGTTTATACTTTTTCTTTAAAGATTTTAATGTTAAATCTGTAATTTCCATCAATGGTTCATTAGAATTAACTGGTACTCTCTTATACCTTAACAGTTGCTCCATTAAACTCGTAAACCTATTATAGTTTTTCGGAATTCTTGTCTTATTGCTAACACGTATTATTTTACCGTCTATTGTGTGAAGGAAAAAATCACCTTTAATTTCGTCCTCTAAAAATAGAAAATTCAACATGGCTAAGTGAACTATGTCGGGTCTGCCTCTTTTTTCCTTATCTTTTAACCTCGACATAGCTTTATAATGTAATGACTTATCCAAAAGTACAAACTTGGGGTCTTTTCCTTTTTTCTTAGCATTTGAAATCACAGAAGGATGAGATAAAAGTTCCTTAGGGACTAGTTCTAAGGAGGAATCCAACAAGATAAGATTAATTTTTCCCATAAAGCTTGAGTTAAGACTAATGAAAATAAAAGTAATGAAAGAACATAAGAGAAGAGCTATTGAATTAATAGACCTTGCGATAAAAGAGGCTGAAAAGAACGAGCTGGATTTAGCTAGACGATACGTAAGCTTAGCTGTAAATTACGCTAACAAGTATAAATTTAAGTTACCCTTAAAATATAAACGAAAATTCTGCAGAAAATGTTTTACACCATTAATTCCAGGATTAACGGAGAGAAGGAGAATAAAAAATAAAGTCATCGTAGTATCATGTGTATGTTGTGGTTGGATCAGAAGATATCCCGTTAAAAAAACTGATAAAGGAAGCTAAGGCCAGTCATGCTGAGATAAGGATAGGTAAAAAAGGAGTTACTGAAGAAGTAATAAACGAGATAAAGAGAAGGCTTAAGGAACATAAGGTGGTGAAGGTAAAAATAGGGATCGAAATAGAAGATAGACGTGAATTTGCTAAAGAAATTGCGGAAAAAGTTGGCGCAAGATTGATAGAGGTAAGAGGGTATACATTTATACTAGCTAAGAAAGATGATTGAGTTAATAAAAGCTGAAGGTCATTATAATGTAAGAGGTATTCACAAGACCACTCTAGAGGTAACGAAAGATGACTATTTAACTCCTAATGGAGACTGTATAATAGGAATTAACGCAACTAAAGGTGCTGCGGAACTTTCTGATAGACTGAAAGAGGAGTTGAGGAAGGACGACACTTACGTTTACGCCATAATTGTAGTGGATGGTTTATACGATTTAATAGCAGGAAAAGGATCAAGTAAATTCACTTTATCTGATCCTAATAAAATAATCCTGAGGAGGTCAACTTTTATTTCCGATGCTACCGTAATGATAAACGCAAACAAGGCAGCTAAAGATGTTGATAGAAAAATAGTTCAGAAACTCCAGAAAGGCTCAGAATTATTGCTTTTCCTCGTTACATCTGACTCTGCCCTTAAAGACGAAGAGATCTTTAGAATAATCGTTAACTTTTATCCAATCAGTTTTTCCTAAATATCTCGAAGCCTCCTCTTCAGAATGACACAGAATGTAAAAAATAACCTCCCGTGCAACTCTACATATTTCGTCCTTAAAGGAGCTAATCATAGTAGGGTTGTCGGCAATACCTATGTCAATACTTTTATCTCTAAAAGGTAAATAGTGAGCGTCATACTGAACTATATCTATAGAACCTTTCAACTTATTTAAAAGTATAGATTCTTTAAGGAGTACTAAACCATCGATGTTTAAGTCACCTGCTACGATATAACCACACTTTCTAGCTAAATGAATTGCTATAGCACCGTAACCAGCAAATAAATCACCTATAACCCTTTTGCACTCAACCTCACTTTCTAGCCTATCTCTCTCCGACGAGAGTGAAACATTAACGTATACCTTAGAAATATCTACCTTAAAACGTAAACCGCTTTCCTTATATATAGTGGTAGTTTTGTATTCTCCTCCAGCGAAGTCTAATTCGTTTATCCTTAACTCACCGCCAACCTTCTTACGGATAAAAACGGATTTTATACGCGGATTTATTTGTAAAAGGACTTTAGCCAGTTCCTCTTTATTTATATCATCTTTGGGTGAAACAAGAGCTATATCTCCTATTATATAATAACTTCTTACTCCACGTATTATATCACTAAGTCTGGGAGTAATCTTCTTAGGTGCCACTTTGACTTAATAATTAAAGCAAGAAAGAAGATAAAAAGAATTTGTCATATATCTTATTTCTTAAATTTATCCATTTCTGAGCTGTGTCCTGCAAATAACGAAGCGTTTGGATCAACATATTTCTTTGCTACACTAACAGCTATAGCAGCTTGCCCAAATCCCACCGCTATTAAAGCTAATTTGGGAGCTCCTTCTTGGTTCGCAATATCGCCTGATGCATAAACTCCAGGCAAATTAGTTTCCATCTTAGCGTTTACTAATATATCTCTACCTTTCATGTTGAGACCCCACTTTAACATATTGCCTAAGTCTCCTTTATGACCTATACTTATTATCACTGCATCAACGTCTAACGTTTTTTCTTCCTTAGTCCTGTTGTCGAAGATCACAGCACGTGTAACTCTATTACCATCACCTTCGACTTCTTTTAGCTCATGCCACGTATATACCGTAGCTACTTGATATAACTGTTTCACGCTTCTTTCATGTGCCCTGAACTGATCTCTTCTATGTATAAGAGTGACGGACTTAGCTATAGGGGCTAGTGTTAATGCCCAATCTACTGCTGAGTCACCCCCACCTACTATTAATATCCTTTTCCCTTCGAAGTCCTTTTTCCTCCTAACAGTATAGAAAACTCCTTTATTCTCATACTCTACTTCACCCTTAGCCCCTAACCTTGATGGAGTTATCTTCCCTATTCCCGCAGCGATGAGAACAGTCTTAGCTTTTAGAGCAGTACCCTTATCAGTTTTTACGACCCACATATTATCGTTTGTTCTCTCTAGGGTATCAGCCCATTCTTTAACTCTTATTTCCGGTGAAAACATTTTAGCTTGTTCAACTAAGTTTTGCGCAAGGTCATAGGCTAATATGCCCGGAAATCCTCCTACATCATAAACCATTTTCTCTGGGTATAGAGTAACTAACTGGCCTCCTAATTCGTCTTGGGCATCTATAAGAGCTACTTTCATATCCCTTAAACCCGCATAAAAAGTAGCATACAGCCCTACTGGACCTCCACCAATGACTACCATATCGAATTCTGCCAAAATCAAATCCCCATTTTTTCATTTTGCTTATACTATTTAAACCTTCACATTAATTTATAATGAGAGATTACTATGTATGCTGTGTTCGCACTTTTATTTTTTGCAATGTCATTAGGTCTCATCTTGCTTATGAGAGGGTGGTTATATTATTATAGAAAGATAATGCTGGCTGCAGTAGAATATGTAGGTGAAAATCCCGAGAAGACCGTATTAACTTTAAAACCTAGCGAGCACGTGATACTAAAACTAAACGGGAAGACTACTATAATAGTGTCGGGAGTAAATAGTTGGATAACATTGAAGTATAATGGGATAAAACAAAAAATCTATAAGGTGAGGCTCATAAATCACCACGGAGAAGTAGAACTAATTAATGAAAGTAAAGTTTTCACGGTAAATGTTATTATTTTAAAGGAGTATCATAACTAACGTAGATGCTACTCAAAATACTTACTAAAAACTCGCCCGATGCAATAGAGTTTAGTGAGAAAGTTAAGAAAATAGCTGAAGAAATGGGATTTAAAATTACAGAAGAAAATGATCAAGACTATGTCTTAGTAATAGGTGGAGATGGTACGTTTCTTAAAGCTGTAAAATTTAACTCTCCTATAATAGGTATTAAGTTTGGCAGGAGATCCGCTCTATTAGATGTTAACCCAGAAAACGTGAAAGACGTCTTTACTCGATTAATTAAAGGAGAATACACTGTCGAAGAATACGTTATGCTCGATATAAAAACAGATCAGATTAGAGCTATAGCTTTTAATGAGGTAGCAATCCTCTTCGATAACCCAGAGACTATTTTAGGAAGCGTTATAATACATGATAAAAAAGTAACTTTCGAGGGAGACGGGGTACTTGTTTCTACCCCTCAAGGGAGTTGGGCATGGAGTTATTCAGCAACGCGGACATTACTCCACAGAGATATTAATGGACTGGAGATCACGTTTATGAACTGTATAATTCCAGACGTGCGGAACATTATTATTCCTATAAAGGAAAAAATAAGAGTAAAGCTCGAGAATAAAGGACGCCCCCAGATAGCTAAAGTAGTAGTCGACGGAGAAGTGGTTGGTTACCTAAGAAGCGGAGAGGATGAAGAAGCAATGATAACACAACATGACAGAAAAGCTAAAATATTAAGATTCTATAGACAAATTAACCTTGGTTATTTATAATGAAAAAGATCATATTTGATACAGCTGGATTTCTTGCAGGTTTACAAAACCTTTTCCCACAAGTTTATACTACACCTTTAGTCCTCGATGAAGTTAAGGATCTAAGGTCATCTAACTTACTCAGGTTGTCAATGGAATCAGGTAAAATAGTCGTAGTTATGCCCTCATCAAGTACATTAGCCCAAGTTACAAGTACCATTAGTCGAGTTAAAGAGAAAGGGCTTTCTCAAACTGATATTAGTGTAATAGCACTTGCTTACGATTTAAGACCGTCAATAGTATTTACAGATGACTTAGGAGTACAAAATGTCTTACTGCACTTAGGAATAGAATTTAATTCGGTAAAATTGTCCTTTAAATTACGGAATAAGAAAACAGCAAAGTACAAGTGTACAGCATGTGGCAGAATCTTTAATACCTGCTATATAGAATGTCCTTACTGTGGACATAAAATAGTCATGATAAGAGAAAAATAAAACGAATAAAATTCTTCTAATATCCGCCAGCATTTTGAAGAAAAATTTTTATTTTTACCGTGCTAAATTTTTTAGAGTTGAATTATAGTGAGCTTATTAAATTCATAAAATTAGTAGGCTTAAACCCCCATTTAATTTCTAAGCTGTTGAAAGAACCTTTAAATAACGTCTACTCCTTACTTCTCTCATTATTCCATGAATACCAAATATCAGTTTTCCCTATTTTAAATACTGAAAAACTTGGTCTCTGGAAAGCCGTAATCTGGTGCGAAAAATCTGTAATAACATATAGTAAGGCAAAAAAATTAGCAGGACCGTTAGCTAATATATTTAGAGGCGATATTGAAGACAACTCGTTTTTATTAATATTTTATACGAATCCCACTGTTTTTGAAGAAGCTAAGACCAATTATGAAGAGATATTTAAAAAATTAAACATGGATTGTTCTGTCAATTTAGTTTTACAAAGTTTCAGATTTATAAATGATGAAAACTGTTATAATTTCGATGTTAGAAAATGGATATGTAACAGAAAAGATGTATATATTTCAGTCCCTTCAAGGAAGTTTATTAATCTAGATAAAAAAGACGTAGACTTACTTACAAGTATTCAAGTGAACCCGTCTATACCTTACTGGAGAAACTTACATTACAAGCACATTAAAGCCACTCTGCACGGCTTTATGTATACATTAGGTAAAACTAATTATATTATAGACATAAAGTCAAGGAAAATAGTTGATAATCCGTACCTAGTATGGTCTGCACAACTAGACAACGGAGAATACCTTGCTGAATACCATACAGATAAAGAAAACTTAAAAAATATTTTAGATAAAAATACTGGAGAAATAATTTTAGCAGTAAAAGACCTAAATTACGCTCATGGTTTTAGCATCCCTTTTGAAATATTCAAAGATAATAAGTGGAAAATACCTAAGATAAAAATTGAGTAAAATGGATTATTTTGCCGTTTACCAAAAAGCCTTAGAAAAACCTGAATGGTATTGGAACCAATATGCTGAAAAACTTAAATGGTTCGACAGATGGGACTCAACACTCATCAAACAAGGCTATACTGGGAAGTGGTTCGTAAATGGAAAAACTAACATATCTTTTAACTCGGTCTCCCATAGCGGTGAAGCACTTGTCTGGTATAGTGAAGATAATAAAAAGGTCGAACTCGCATTTAGGGATCTCGAAAGAGCCGTAAAACATTTGGCCTTTATTTTGGCAAATAAGGGCTTAAAAAAAGGCTCTAAGATAGCAATTTATACTCCTAATACCCTTCAAGGAATTATCTCTGTATTAGCTTCAGCCTGGATAGGGGCAATTTATACCATCATTTTTGCAGGATTAGGTGAGGAGGCAATTAAAAAAAGATTAGAGGACTTCCAACCCGACTTTAAAATAACTGCTACCTATACTGTACGTAGAGGCAATAGAATTCCCCTCTTATTTAAGGGAAATTTGAACTTTAGAGAAAAGAAAGATAGTGAAGAACTTGAGGATTTGCTCGGCTTTAACGAGGAAAAAGTAAAGGCTGAACAAATAGAAGCTAATGAACCTCTAAAGGTAATGTATACTTCTGGAACCACCGGGAAGCCTAAAGGGATAATACTACCTCACGGTGCCTGGATGGTGGGTGATTTTACAGTTTTTGATTTAATGTTTAACCTAAAACCTGGAGACGTTGTACTAACTACCTCAGACATGGGGTGGATTACGTTCTCAAGGATAATGTATGGTACACTACTACACGGCTCTACTTTTGTGTTCATGGAGGGAGCTCCAGACTATCCCAAGGAGAGATTGGTAAAGATCCTCGACGAAATGAGACCAAAGGTATTGTTCACCTCACCTACCCTACTGAGGACATTAAGAAAGTACGGCTTGAAGTTACCGAGAGTGGACTACTTGGCTACTGCTGGAGAGATTTTTGATGAACAGACATGGGAATACGCTAAAACTTTTGCTGATAGAGTAACAGACGTATACGGCCAAACGGAATTAGGTTACGTAGTAGGTATACCATATTCACTAGATGGAATAGAGCCTAAACCGGGTTATGCCGGTGTACCGTTTCCAGGTGCGCTGTTGGAGACGGTAGACGATGAGGGAAAACCGGTTTATAATAGGCCCGGGTATTTAGTTTGTAAAACACCTTTTCCCACACAGTTCATTGGCGTGTTAAACAACAAGGAAAAATTCAAGTCTTATTTTTCCAAATTCGGGTACCATGATACTGGTGATATTGGAATAATAGATACTCCTTATATAAAAATAGTAGGGAGAAGCGATGATATGATCAAGATAGCCGGACACAGGATCACTTCCGGAGAAGTAGAGAACTTACTGATGGAAATAGAAGGAATAAAGGAAGTTGCTGTAGTAGGTATACCAGACGAAATAAAAGGAGAGAAGATGGTAATCTTCGTAGTTGGAGATAGTAACGTACATGAAGAAAAGATAAAAGAAAAAATAAGGGACTCGTTAGGGCCTATTTACCTAGTAGACAAGGTGATTAGAATAAATAGGCTGCCTAAATCTAAAAGCGGTAAGGTAGTTAGGAGGATGCTAAGAGATCTAATGTTGGGTAAAGAAGTAGACCCTACAATCCTTGAAGACCCTGACGTAATTAACGATATAAAAGAGGCTGTAAAAAATGAGCTTCAGTGAGAAATTCAGAGATAACGTACCTTTAACACACCACCTAGTTTACCTTAATCATGCGGCTATATCACCTACACCCTTGCCAGTGTATCTAGAGGTAAATAAGTATTTAATGAATGTTATGCTTAAGGGGACAATAGCCGTTAATGAGGAAGAGTCAGATGATTTTTATCACATTAGAGAAAAAATAGGCAAACTAATAAATGCGGAACCTAATACTATTTCTTTAATTCCTAATACTTCTTACGGGATCAATATAGTGGCACACGGGATAGACTTAAAAAAAGGGGAAAACGTAGTTACCGATAACATTGAGTTCCCCGCAACCGTATACCCTTTTATTAAAATATCTAGAATTAAGGGCGTAGAACTGAGAATAGCGAGGGCGTCTCCAGAAACGATAGAAGACGATATCATTTCAAAGATAGATGGGAACACTAGAATAGTAAGTCTCAGCCACGTAAGCTTTAGTACGGGGGTAAAGGTAGATGTAAATAAAATTGTTAAAGAAGCAAGGCGAGTAGGAGCATATGTCCTCCTAGATATAATACAGAGTGCTGGAGCTACAGAAGTTGATGTAAAAAACTTGGATATAGACTTTGCTGTTGCAGGTGGATATAAATGGTTAATGAGCCCGCAGGGCTCTGGGTTCTTCTATGTAAAGAAAGGGTTACTAGAAGACCCCCCATTTTATGGCTGGAAGACTTCGTCAATCTTCTTAGAATTTGATCCTGAAAGGTTTTATTTAGAAAGAGGACCCAGGCGGTTTGAGATAGGTACAATTGATGTAGCATCCAATTTAGGCTTGGCCAAATCATGTGAAATCATTAACCAAAATAAGGAAGAGATATTCAACAAGGTCAGTTCCCTTTCTTCTTATGTGATCAAATTAGCCAAAGAAAACAATTTAGAAGTAATAACACCGGAGAAAAAGAAAGCTGGAATTGTGGTAATAAAAATGAGCGAACCGAAAAGGATTACAGAATATTTATCGAAGAAGAAAATGATAGTATCACCCAGAGGAAAGGGTATACGGATATCAACACATTTTTACAACACGTATGAAGAAGTAGACAAACTAATGGAAGAAATTAGGAAGTATTCTCAAGAATTTTCATAGTCCTCTCAAATGCCTCTTTGGCTTTCTCAGCTACGTCGGTTGGTACTTTAACTTCATAAACTTCTTCTTCTAATGACCTCTTAATCTTTTCTAAAGTTACCATAGCCATATAAGGACACCTTGCACACCCACACGCCTCAGTGGTCACTAAGGGGTAAAAGACCTTTTCAGGGACTTGGATTTTTAACGCGTTTATCATGCCTAACTCAGTGGCAACGATAAATTCTTTATTTGGGTTCTCTTTGGCAAATTTTATCATCTGATTAGTTGAACCAACGAAGTCCGCTGCGTCTAAAATTTCTATAGGACTTTCGGGGTGTGCCATTAATAGAGCATTTGGGTATTTTCTTCTGGCTAACGTTACTAACTGTTTTGTATAACTTGCATGAACAATACACCTACCGTTTGGGGGGACCTTAATTAGCTTTTTACCAGTCTTTTGCTCTACAAAATTTGCTAGGTTCACATCGGGGCCAAAAATTATGTTCTTAGCATCAAGTTTACTTACTACCTTTACAGCTGTAGACGACGTGACTATATAATCAGCTAACGCCTTAGTGTATATACTAGTATTAATGTATAGGACTACTGGTGCATCGGGATAGATACTCTTATATCTCTTTAACGTCTCTACGTCTAAAGAGTCCGACAGAGAACACCCAGCATTTGGATCAGGTGAAAGTACTTTCTTATCCGGATTTAGTGCTGCAGCTTGTTCGGCCATGAAATAAACTCCGGCAAATACAATCATTTTAGCGTCGGTTTTCATAGCCTTAACCGCTAAGTCATAAGAATCTCCGGTAAAATCTGAGACTAATTGGACACCATACTCCATATAGTTATGTCCAAGGATAATAGCATTCTTCTCTTTTTTCAATTTCTTTATTTCGGCCATTATGTTGGATTGAGCAGAGATCATACCTCGAACATGTGTTCTATGATTTAATCAGTTTTAAACTTTATTATTGAAAAATATAGTTCCTCCAAATCTTCCATAATTCTGACCAACATAGTGTATAGTGTTAGATCGTCTACTTTATCTATCTTACTCACCACGTCTATTATATCTAAATACTCTTGTATCAATTCTGGTTTAATGGCCTTAAGTCTAGCCAAATCCCATATAAAATCACTAGATTCGATCTTTGCCAAGTTTAACTTCTTTTGCACTTCTTGAAGTATAAGAGTGTAAAGTCCTTTTATAGCGTCCGTTACTTCTTTTTTCAATTGCTTGTTAGAAGAAAATTCCTCAAAAGTAACCTTTGTCCCCTTTTCAATACCTCTGTAGTATTCCCAGAATATATCCATCAAAATTAAAATGTGTGCATTTTAACAAAAAGTCACTTATGCAATACATAAAGGAAATACTAGGGAGTGTAAAGGATCTAAAAGACAGAAGAACATTATTCACACTGGTCATAGCGACAACTGATGTGAGCCTTATTCCAGGGATTACAGTAGCAGGAGCTACACCCGAATTGACCCATTTTACCCCTGCTGCGGATGCTGAGTTCTTGATCCTAGGGAAATGTAGATCGATAAACACAATACCGATAACACCTGACGGCATTCCTACACCAGCAATTATTACCAGAGCCTCACTAGAACTAGTTAAAATACCAAAGCTAATAATAAATGCTGGTAGTAGGGTTATCCCACGACTACCTATTATAGATATTGGAGGAGAGCCTGGAGGAGATATTAGAAAATTCTCGTTAAGAAAGGAAGCAGCCCAAAAAATACTGGAGAACAGTATAATATTAGGAGAGGAACTATCTAAATCCTTTGACCTTTTAATTATTGGAGAATCAATACCAGCAGGGACTACTACGGCAATGGCGTTACTAACGGGTCTGGGCTATGACGCACTAGATAAAGTGAGTTCTGCATCACCCCAGAACCCAAAAGACCTTAAGAGAAAGGTTGTCTTAGAGGCTATTAAGGACTTGCCAGAAGACACCTTGGGTAAGGTCAGTAAGCTGGCAGACCCTATGTTATTGGCAGCTGCAGGGTTAACAATCGGGTTTAAAGGGGATGTCGTTTTAGCCGGAGGGACACAAATGACAGCTGCATCCGCGTTAATTAGAGAACTTGATAAATCAGCACTAACTAAAGCCACTATAATTACGACTAAGTGGATAGTTGAAGACACCTCCTCTGATATCGTTAGTTTAGCTAAGCAAGTAGGGGTATCTTTAGCCGCATCTACTCTAGATTTCTCTAGGTCAAAATTTGAGGGTCTAAGAGCTTATGAAAAGGGATATGTTAAAGAAGGAGTAGGAGCCGGAGGAGCTTCAGGGTTAGCCCTAGCACATGGATATACTCCTGAAGACATTTTAAATAAAGTTGAAGAAATATATTCCCAATTAATGAGTAATAACAAGTAATGCTAGCAGATTTTGACTTCCTTACTACGAGAGAAAAAATTATTATACTCCTCAAATATTCTGATTATCCTTTAACAGCTAAAGAAATCAAAGAGAGATTATGCATAGAAAATGAGAAAATTGTATATGAACACCTATTACATATAGCTAAATCGTTGAAAAGAAAGAATATGCAGTTAATAGTATATTTACCTAAGTGTAGGAAATGTGGATATGTATTTAACCTCGAAAAACCTAAAAAACCTAGTAAATGTCCAAAGTGTAAAAGTGAGGATATTGAACCACCTAGATTCCTTATCAGGTGATCAAGTTTGGGTAAAGTAATTTTTGTAGACATGGGAGAGACCTTAGTGAGTTTTTCGCCAAAATTTCACCAACCCTTATATGAGTTTCTAGTCAAGAAAGGGTATAAGGTTAATGAAAAACAAGTATTTCGTGCAGTATATAAGAGCCTTGGGAAAGACCATTTTCCTGACCCAGTCCTTGGAGGGCTAAGCGAACTAGATTTTAAAGAGGTGCTTTATGATCTAAAAATATGCCCTAAGAGATGTCTTATAGAGCAGTTAAAGTCTCTAGTATTACTCTCGGGCCATTGGGAGCTATTCGACGATGCAAAACTTTTTCTTAGTGAGTTAAAGAAATACGGATACAAGGTTGTGATGATTACAAACGCTACGCGAAGCGTATATAAAATCGTCGACGATTTAGACCTCACTAGCTATCTCGATGATATTATAGCATCTTGCGACCTTGGTATAATGAAACCCCACCCTCGTATATTCAGAATCGGTATAGAGAAATACGGTAAACCAGTTTTCCACATCGGTGATATTTACGAAATTGACTATATAGGAGCTTTAAGAGCTGGGATAACTCCTATACTCCTTGATAGATATAACTACTATGACGATATCAACGCTAATAAGGTGAAAAACCTATTAGAAGTCCTAGAATTAATAAAAAATATCTAGAAATATTTTTGGAAAAAGTCCCACCACATCCAAACCCTAAATACGAATTAGAGCAATATATCACTCCTTCAAATTTAGCATCAACGCTACTGTGGACAGCTTATTTAAGAAACGAAATAGGTAGAGAAAAATACGTTGCGGACTTAGGCTGTGGCACGGGCAGGCTTTGCGCTGGTGCAGTTATTCTTGGTTCAGATTGCCTATGTATAGAAATAGACAAGGAGAGTATTTATCTTGCTAGAGAATTCTTTGAAGAAAACGGCTTAAATGCAGATTTCTTGCTTGCTGATGTAGAGAAGCTTAATATTTCAAGGGAAATCGATACTGTAATCCAGAACCCACCATTTGGAGTAGTAAGAAAAGGTATTGATATTACATTTCTTAAAAAAGCATTAGAAATAGCTGATACAGTATACACTATCCATAAGTCCAATATTATGACTAGAAAACTAATTGAAAGATTAGCCGGTGAGTTCAATAGGTCTACAGAAGTTGTCACTCTAAACTACGAGCTGAGACCTTATTATCCTTGGCATAAGGAGAGGCACCATATATTTATGGTAGACCTCTACATTTTAAAGAGACATCCGCCCAGAAGTTATCCCTTTTAAGAATTCTAATATCCCGTCTCCATTTGGTTTATCAAGGATTATATCCGCAATAGCCTTAATCTCAGGTAATGCGTTACCAACAGCGACCTTAATATCAGCTACCTTAAATAGAGACAAATCGTTCTGACTATCGCCTAGAGCTACTACCTTACCAGAAAAGTTAAGGAGGCTTTTGACAAACATGACACCACTCCCTTTATCAACATTATCAGGTAATATCATAGCGTCATTTCTATTCCATTCCACTTTAACACCTTTTACATTTATATTTAAAGGATTAATAACGTTGTTAACATAAACAATCACCTCACCTACACTGTACTGTATACCTGTCCGATCTAGCTCTTCTAATACTTCTTTTCTTACCTCAGGCCAATTATTCGGTGCGTTAGTAAATACCTTACCTTGATAAATTATTATTGCACCGTTTTCAAGAACCCAACCGGTAGGCTTAAGGGCGGGAGCCAACTTGGAGATAAACTTTCTTTCCCTCCCCGTAACTACAAAAAAAGGGTATCTACTTGAAAAATTATTTATGAATTCAGCTACTTCCTTTTTTATGACGAAATTGTCTTTTTCATCTGCTAATGTCCTATCGTAATCAGAGGCAAATAGATAACTCATTTTAGGTAAATTTGTAACCTAATTCCTCTAATACTTTTTTCATCTTAAGGGCGTCCTTTTCAAGTTCCGGGCTTTCACATATCAACGTGATTGACAAGTCCTCTCTTTTTACTAATTCTTCAGCTAGAGGTTTAAAGGGAGGTGCATCATTCTCAATTGGTAGGTGCTCATCAACATACTTACCATTCCTAAAGACAAGAGACTCAAAATGAGAGTTTATATGAGTAAGACCTAATTCTCTTTTAAGCCTATCTATGATTTCTCCGTAGTCAATTCTCCCACCCTGTCTAGCAAAAGTGTGAGCCCAATCGATATAAGGAATGACTCCTTTGATTTCTTTCGAGATAGAAACCACTTCATCGAGAGTACCGAAAGCCGTATCTTTAGCCATTGTTTCTACGCCAAATTTTACATTTTTAATTCCCTGAGACCTTGCCTTATCGACAACTTCTCCCAATTCTGATTTAACTTGTTGGTAACATTCCTCAGGGCTTAACTTACCGTAAAAGGCAATATGGATAGCAATCGCGTCAGCTTTCATCCTCTCAGCCCTATCAGCAGTATCAAAGATCCTAGCCTTAGACGCTTCTACCTTTTCCCGTTCATTAGAACATAAATTCACAAAATACGGTGCATGAACAGAAAGTCTAACTCCCAACTCCTCTGCAATTTTCCCTGCTTCTTCCGCCGATTCAGGTTTCATTTTAACTCCTTGAACAAACTCCACCTCCATAGCGTTTAGTCCTAATTCCTTAACAGTCCTTATCCCGTCTATTGTATTCCTCTTTTTTGAAGATAGAGGAACCCCTGCAGGCCCTAAATATATCTTAACCATAATTGTGCTATACGTAAAAAGGATTTAAAAGAGTAAGACTACTTCGACTAGCTAGTTGCATCCGCAGTCAAGGTAGTCGCCTTCTCTTTAATCACTCTCTCATTCTCTCTCACTAATAACACTAGAGTCTGCTTTAATACTCCTTCATCAAACTGTTCTGTAGTTAATCCTTTTACTTGGTTTACTACAACGTCAACTATAGGATCTAGAGGCATAGTCGAAATTATACTACTTATTTCCCTAATTAACGTAGACAAGTAATTTACTATGTCATCATATGAAGCACCTTGCGATTTCTTATTATCTATAAGTTTCTTTATATAGGTCCTTATCCCATTCCCTGCCTCATTTAACGCTTCAATAACAACATTCTCTATAATTTTCTTATACTCATCTATCCCACTGCTTGTAAAGGTCACCGTATCAGCAATGATACTTGACTTACTAGACAGACTTTTTATAATTGAAGTCGTGATAGAGTTCTTAAGGTCTTGCTTTTCTGTATCTGATAATTCTAATTTAACTTTCATTGAAGTTGAAACTACTGGCGTCAGTCCCACTTTCTCTGCTACGAACTCTACTAGTGTTTTAGAGGGAACTCCATTTTCCTTAAACTTGAGAGCAGCTAGAGGGCACAAGGTTATTAACATGGGATATTTAGCACCTAAGGCCCTGGCCATTTTATCAGCTCTTTTACCTAAGTTTTTCTCTAGTATTGCACCTGAACATCCTTCTACCTTTTTAACTCTAAAACCTAAATCCGTAAGCCTCTTTACAATCTCTCCGACGTAAGGGGTAGCAAAACACGCCGCATGTAGATATATCTCTTCTCCATTTCCATCTATTTGTAATGACTTGAGTAATCTCAGCTCTATCGGTGACACCTCAAACCCTACTCTCATACTGTTCATATTGGAATAGTCCTTGTAGGCTTCAGAAAACACCCTATAGTCTTCAGGCGATATAGTTATAACTTCTACTGCTGTAGATAAAATTGATTTGTTTTTCTCCATTTTCTCGTTTAATTTTTCACCTCCGCTGATATAGTCCATAAATCCGCTATCATAGGTAGTCCCAACTACTCTTACTTTAGCACCTAAAAGTTTCAAAAGCCTTAGAACAGTTATCGCTACATTAGGGTTTTCAACTAAGTTCCTTCCAACCCATAATACTATATCGCTTGAGCTATCGTTTACCGACTTTAACTCAGGGTCTTGAAGTAAAGGAACGTCAACTGGGGGCTCCTCTGGCATCTTCTTAGCTACTATACCGTTTAGCCTGACTAATAGTGAAGAAATAGGTATTTTAGCTGGACATACACCATCACATAACCCACATTTATGACAACCTGATAACTCAACTATGGCATCATCTGTTATATCTACTCCTCCTTTAAGGTGGTAATACGTTATAGCACCTTTAACAAAATCAAACATCCCTTTAGGGGCATAAGGCGTTTGTGGAATTAGCTTGAATTGTGGACACACCGTTACGCACATTGCACAGTCTATACACTGCATAGCATAGTCCGTAAATATATCCAAATACCTCTTAACGTATGTAAACCCGTTGACCTCTCCACCAGGTGTTATAGCCTTAGCAAAACCTATACCAAACCTAAACCTTAAAGCCTCTTGTTGCTTACCTACTATTTCAAGGACTACCTTACCCCTCTTCTTAGGGTCTAGGACTTTACCCGGATTGAATATTTCTTCTGGATCCATTTCCTCTTTGTACTTCTTGATTACTTCATATCTATCAATTCCTAATTGTTGGAACGTCTTACCCATCGCACTGAGCCTATTCTTAGCGTACTTATGTGCAAATATACCTACAGAGAGTAGGGCACCTCCAACTTTTATAAACGAGTCCATCATTAACGTATTTTTAGCTAAATCGTAAATGATCTTTTTATCTTCATTCTTAAGCGAGACTTCCGTAAAGGCGTTCACCAGCAATACTTCTCTCTTCTCAAGGTCTATATCAAGGTCAAACCCGGCATTAGGTTCCAACTTCCCTAATTCACCTAAAAATCCTTTTAGCTCGTTAACAAGTTCCCCTAATTTAGTATAATGAATAAGGCCATGCTGGTGTATTAAGAGACCCTTAGACCTTAAAGCTGCAACTACACCGTGATTAAAAGACCACCAGCCCGTCCACTCCCCTTCATAAATTTCAGAATTAAACATTTGCGCTATCCTATAGATCTTAGGCTCTACTAGAGTAGACCTAGTAGATGGGTACATAATGATCATGTTCCATTTTCCTCTGCTTAGTTTCGCGTTAAACCTATCTACTATATTCGTCGATATAGATGGACCTCTAACCTGGACGTGCCAAGCGGGTATTACTTCTCTATAAAATTCTCCTACAGCTTTTATGGCGTCTTCAAATGAGTTAAAAGCTAATACGATCGCTTCTGTCGGGGCATATTTCCTTAACTTAATCCCGGCTCTTACTATAATCCCAGTTATACCTTCTGCACCAGAAACTAAAGCTAAATTAGAACCTTCTAACCTGACTATCTCTCCCTTAGGGTTAATCATGTCTACGAAGGAAACGTTATCTGATATAAAGCCGTACTCGTAAGAGCCTATACCTAATGCATCGCCCGCTACTCCCCCACCCACGGTCGAATCATATGACGAGGGAAAGGTCCTTAACTGTAAACCTTTAGACTGTGCAGCCAAGTCAACTAGTTTCCACGTAGCGCCCGGCTCAGATATAGCTTGTGAATTAACTTCGTCTATTTCTACCTTGTCCATCTTAGCAAAGTCTACTATAATCCCGCCGTCAACTGGAATAGCATTACCGTATCTGTTTGTAGCCCTACCGTAAGGTATTATAGGGACTTTGTATTTCAAAGCAATTTTTACGAGATCAACGACGTCTTCAATAGACGTAGGATAGACCACGTAATCTGGAATAAGATTTAATTTTAATCCACCAGACCATACTAGTTGAGGTACAAACCCCATGTCAGCTGAATGTGAGAACCTCTCAGTAATACTATCGGAAAAGTTATTCCCAAAACGTGATTCTAATTCTTCCCTTATTCCCAACTTAATGACACCTCATTATTGTAAATAACCTTTACCTATACCCCTTTATAATCTTTTGTAACAATAAATAATATTTTTTATCATTGCAAAACTCTCGTTCCTAATAAATTCTATTAAATTCACTAACTAATCGCATACAAAAACTTTGGAAAAATTAAAATTTAACAAGCAAGTATATGAAGCAGTGAATGCAATCTTACTCACATTATTAATAGTATTTGGTTTAAGCTTTATATCAAATATAATACCGTTTGCAGGGGCTCCTTACACTATAATTACATCGTATTTCATAATCCATTATCATGCTCCTTTACTCCTAGCTGGAATATATATATTAGTTTCTGGCATTGGGGCAGCTTTAGCTAAAATTTTAACGTACCTTTTGGGCGTAGGACTAGAAAAACCTCTCAATAAAAATAAGAATTTACCGATTTTGAAACGGTTTATAAACTCTAAATATTTCTTATTATCATTATTTATCTTAGCAATACTGCCCGGTCTTCCACTAGATGATTATTTATACATCGGCGGAGGTCTGGTAAAGACTTCCTTGCTTAGAATGATCAAAATAACTATACCAGCTAAAATAATAAAAAGCAGCATAGAGATACCTTTAGAAATACTGGGAATAATTCAGATAAGTTCCATAAGTGGATTAAGCCCACTGGAGTTAACAATAATCTCTTCCGTAGCCTTTGTAATTCTAGGAATAATACTGGTTAAAATAGATTGGGAAAGGATATACGTAATAATTAAACAAAAATACCCTAAATTCAGTTTATAGTCTCAAATGAAGATCTACTCTTCAAGAAAATTCGACGTAGAAATAAACAATTTTACTCTACCTAATGGTAAGACAGTAGAAAAACCTTACGTAAGACATCGTGGCTCGGTAGTAATAGCACCATTTCTAGATAATGAGACAATAATTATGATAAGGCAATATAGGCCTATAATAGGAAAATGGTTGATAGAATTTCCCGCAGGCACTATAGAAGAAGGCGAACAATTAGAAACTACTGCCTCAAGGGAATTAGAAGAAGAAGTAGGATACAAAGCAGGTAAACTTCAGAAAATCTTGTCATTTTATGTCTCTCCAGGTGTAATGACTGAAGTAATGCACTTATACCTAGCTACTAAATTAGAGAAAACTGCCCAAAAATTGGAGGAGTATGAAGTGATCGAACCATTCGAAATTAAGCTTAATGACGCAATAAGGCTAGTCGAAGATGGGAAAATAGAAGATGGGAAGACGATCCTCTCTTTACTATTTATTTCAAGAAAATATAGAGATCTCCTATTTCTCCTACAATAATGGGCTCTTCAAAAGCGACCCATTTTCTAGCCTTTACTTCCCTAAGCCTTTCAACTACATTTATCCACTTATCTAACTCGGGTATCTCATAGATTACGACAAATTCATAATCACCTATACCGAAGGAATAAGTAGTATAAGACCTTATCCCTTTATTATCGGGGTGTGACCTTGCAACGTTTATATGTTCATCCATAACCTCTTTCCTTTCTTCAAAAGGAAGTAAATACCAGTCTACGGTCTTTTTCATCGGATAAGCGACAAAATACCTTAATGGCTCTTGCTTAATGTACTTTAGGATCTCCACAGACGTCTTACCGGTATAAGGAGAAGGTTTGAAATAAGAAAAGAATAATAAACGTTCACTGACAAGCCCAGAAAGAGAGGATAAAACAGAATATCTGAACTCGTTCAAATTCGACGTATCGGTATCAGCCACCCAATATATAATATCTCCGTTATCTCTCAGTGAATTGTATCTCTTTATAGAACCTAATTTATTATAATGTGACTTTTCCACTTCACCGATTGTCGAGATAAATTGGCCTCTTTGAGCTTTGCTTAATTCCCACCATTTATCAGAAAACTTTAACGATATAACATACATGAAAACGCCTTGTGAAGTAATTGACATAAGTTAATATAATACTAACTCATATTAACGCCTTATTACACGAACTCCATTAATAATGAATAATATTTCCCTCCCATAATCTTTACAAAACCCTTATCTTAATAACCTTATTTTACACTTACTTAGAGACTAAAGGGCAAGACCACGTCCTCCCGTATATCAAGTTTTTCCGCCCACATTAACGGTCTTGTTACCCTTTGTAGACTCACCGAGAATATAATTATTATAACTGAGATTACCTATTAATGGGTAATAGGCTATTTATAACTGGTAAACCAGGTGTTGGCAAAACAAAGGTTTTAATGAGACTGGTTAATGAACTCTTAAGGTTAAACGTAAATGTTACAGGTTTCTATTGTCCCGAGATTAGAAAAGGTGGGATTAGGACTGGTTTTAAGATAATAAGTATACCTTCAGGCAAGGAAGAACTGCTAGCCACAACGGAGAAAAAAAGTAACGTTAAGGTTGGCAAGTATTTTGTTGTTCTAAATGAAAATTACGTAAAAAACCTTGAAAATGAAATTTTCGCAAAACCTGACGTAATAGCTATCGATGAAATAGGCCCAATGGAACTCTCGGTCCCTAGCCTCAAGACCCTAATAGATAAAGTCTTAGAGTCAGACTTCTTTGTAGTAGCAGTCCTACACAGGTCTATTAAATTAGAAGGAAAATTAATAGAAATAACAGAAAATAACAGAGATGCTGTTTTCTCCCAACTACTAGACCAAGTTTTAGCTGTTCTGAGAAAAAACAATAGCAGTCTGAATTTAAGAAAAAACAATTAAAGGCCCAGAGTAACTCAAATGGTGTGGATAACAATCTTAGACATAGAATAACCTACATTATACTAACTTCAGTAATATTGTATGTACTTATCGTACTAAATTTTAGAACGAGCGTCCTTTCTAATCCTATATCTGCCTCAGTAATATCGATCTCCTTTTTCCTAGTTATAGCCATGATAATAATAGTAGTAAACCCACATCTCCTAAACCCTTATAGAAAAATAACCATCCTAGATGATTATGTGGCCTTCATATCTAGTATAACTTTTCTACTAGTTAGCGTTACCCTGATTAACTCCTTTGGTACCGATGATATGGAATACATCTACGAAGCACTAAATAACCTATTCAGCGGTAAGGATCCTTACTCATTAAACTATTATCCTAAGGGTGTATGCCCAACTTATACCTTAAACGGAGGGTATGCTGCTCACTTTATATATCCTCCTTTCTCTTTTATAATCTATATACCATTTTATCTACTTCTAAAGTTTTTGAGTCTACCACCCTATTATTTGAACTTAGAAAATGTAATTTTTGACGTAATTTTATCAATTATAATTTACCTCGAGGGTAGGAAAAAGGAAGACCCTTTTGCGTTATTACCGGTAATTTTCATCTATATAATGACAGCTGCCTCAGTCCCTCCGTTCTACGGAGTATTCGCTGTAATACCCACGACATTTTTGGCAATAGCCTACACTAGACGAGATAAAATAGGCGGAGTATCATTAGGTCTAGCTACAATGTTAACACAGCTCTCTTGGCTTGCAGTACCTTTTGTCTTAATATACAGAATAAAGGATAACAGGGAAAAACCTACACAAACCATTAAAGGATATTTTGTACCCTTTCTAATCACGATCTCAGCGTTATCATTACCTTTTCTACTTTGGGACCCGCACGCATTTATCTACAACGTTATAACTACAGATTCCTATACAATACCCGTAGGGCAACTAGGTCTTACAGTTATATCCTATTCAGGTGTTTTCCCCCTAGAGCCTTGGTTTTTCACGTTAAGCTTAGGAATAATATCGTTATTCCTGATTTATATTTATGCAAAACATTTTGAGTTGATTAAAGAAAGTCTATGGATATTTCCTCTGATAATCAGCTGGTTTTTATGGAGGACATTAACAGAATATTTCTTTATATGGATTCCTTTATTATTCTTATCTTTATATAATGTAGATTATAATAAAATCCCGAATATTAGAATAGATATTAAGCGACAGATATTACTCCCACTATTCCTCGTAATAACTTTACTGAGTTCACTAGCAGTCTATGCTCATATAAATTACGTCCAATCAGACCCGTTGAATATAGAAGGAGTATATCCATTGGGTAAATTACCCTATAATGCGCTTCTAATAAAAGTATATAATACGAAACCATATACGATAAATATAACCTTAGTTAGAGTATCACTCCCTAACAACCTGAACATGGTATGGAACTTCTCAGCAGGAAGCATTCCACCTAATTCTACGGGGTTAGTATTTGCATACGCCCCAGAACTAAATGAAAGTATCAACAGTACTGTCTTCACAGTCCAAGTATATTACAATTATTATTTCGCAACATATACTGTAAATACCTCTTCGCCGAATGTATCATAAATGATGCCAGAATATGTTAGGAAAAAACTTATCTCCATAAATTATGACCAAATAATAGAGTATATAACGAAAAGAATTAGAGAATATATTGAAGAAAGTGGAAAAGAAGGAGGAATAGTAGGACTAAGTGGAGGAATTGACTCCTCAGTAACAGCAATATTATTATCAAAGGCAACGCCAAAAACCTATTTCTTGTTAATGCCTTCAAAATCTACTCCCCTAAAAGACATCGAACATGCTTACCAGATCTTGAAATTAATAAAAGCTAGAGATGACCAGTACTCTCTAGTTAATATTGATAACCTCACTGAAGAATTTAGTAGACTAATAAACACCGACGACAAATTAATCATAGGAAATATAAAAGCGAGAATAAGAATGGTACTGCTTTACGCTTATGCACAGAAACGTAATTACCTTGTTATCGGTACTGGGGACAAAAGTGAACTAATGCTAGGGTATTTTACGAAATACGGAGACGGTGGGGTAGATATACTCCCGATAGGTGACTTATACAAATCACAAGTTAGGGCCCTGGGATCTTATCTAGGTGTACCAAAAGAAATAGTAGATAAACCTCCCTCACCTGGATTGTGGGAAGGGCAAACAGCAGAAGGTGAAATAGGAGTAGACTATGAAACGATAGATTCGATACTTTACCTGAAGTTCGAGGAAATGTTCGATGAAGGAGATATAAGTAAAATGACGGGTACGGAACTACCTACCGTGAAAAAAATAATTAAAATGGTCAAAGTTTCCCAACACAAGAGACTACCGCCAGAAATCTTTCGAATAAGCGGTAGGGCTATAAATTCTGACTGGAGATATCCTAGACAATGGGGTTAAAAATAGAACTTGCACAGATAAAACCGAAGTTAGGTGATGTCCCTTATAACTTAGATAAACACATAGAAATAATACAAACCTCATCCGCTGACTGTATTATATTCCCGGAATTGTCACTTACTGGCTACGTGTTGAGAGATTTAGTATTTGACGTGTATAAAGAAAGTGAAAAAGCAGTACATAAACTACTTGATAATAAGGGAAAAAAGTGTGTAATTGCAGGATTAGTAAAAGAAGTTAGACCTGGCATTCTAAGAAATAGCGTAGTAATTTTAACTGATGAAAAAACAAATTACATTTACAAGTTCTATCTGCCTACTTATGGGCTTTTCGAAGAAAGGAGATATTTCCAAGCAGGTGACCCAAGGACAGACCTTATTGTTAATGAATATAAGGGATATAAGTTTGGGGTAGTTATCTGTGAAGACGCATGGCACTACGAACCAATAGAAGCCCTTGCTCTAATGGGTGCGGATCTGATATTTGTACCTGCAGCTTCGCCTATGAGAAGACTTTCTAGGAGTTTAGTAATTAAAGACCAGTGGGAAGCTCTATTAAAAGCGCACTCTATTATAAACGGTATCTGGAGTATCTTTGTAAATACTGTAGGAAGCCAGGAAGAGGAGTTCTTTTGGGGCGGTTCTATGGTTATTTCTCCATTAGGTGAAATTATTACTTCAGCAAAATTATTCGAAGAGGATAGAGTTATTACCGAAATAAATTTAGACGAAGTGAGAAAAAATAGATTTTTCAGCAGTTTCAGAGAACATTTACAAGGCTTCCACGAGGTTTTACATAAGCTATAAATTTATACTTTACCGACTAATATCAAATAATTATGCTGACACAGAGAATTAGTATTGGTAGAATATTACTGTTACTATTACTAATATTGTTAATATTGTCTATATATAACCCATTATTTTTAGTACCGGCTATTGCGTTTTCTCTGTTCCACAGTCTAAATAACAAAAGTTTTCTGCCTATACCTTTTTCGATATTTCTTCTACTGCTCTTAGGACTACGGGAGCCCTATTATACGTTTGTAGTATTAGCACTACTACTATTCCTATTACTATTTATGTTTGTAAACCGAGAGAGATACTTCCCTATCAGATAACAAATTTTTAAAATGAAAATGAGTTTATTACTATCTAAAACGGCTTAGATTTAAGCATAATAGAAAACAAGTATAATCACATGAGCATCACAAAAGTAGATGAACTCTTAACACTACCCGGCTGGGAAACAAGGAAGAAAATAATAGATAGCTTGCAAGAAGGACCAAAAACCGCCTATGAACTTTCTAAAGAGCTAAACATAAACTATTCTACAGCAAGATATCACCTCGAATTATTGCAAAAATTTGGTCTAGTAAATATTAGAAAAGGCAGGAAATATTACTATGAGCTTACCAAAAACGCAAAGCTGCTCTTAAGAGATTATTAACTTTTCTTCCAATACTCGTATAAAACAGGAAAATAACACCAATTATTTTTATATTCTACAAATGGAGATCAAATAGGAATATGAAGTGCTCGACAGAGTCTGTGAAAGACATTAGGGGCTTTAATTTCCTAATTTCTGATTGTAACAAAGAATTCTTTACCTCAAAATTTGAGGAATTCAGAAAACTCTCAAATGAAAGCGGAAAAACATACATTATAAGGCTGGCTGAAAGTAACTATTTCAGGTTTGAAGTCTTAATGATATCTAACGGGCCCACTCTACTATCAATATCTACAAGTAGGGGGACTAATAATATAACCCTCCGTGACTTTACGCTATTAGAAGAATTAGGAAAACTCAGTTGTTGCGCTTATAATAATCAACAATTGAAAGAACTATTTGATAAGTTCCTCAGCTCTCAGACCTCTAACGAATCCGAGGTAGTAGACTTAATGGATAAAAGAGAAGAAGTTGATGTAAAAGAGGAATGCCAGGGTATCACACAGAAAGAACTAAAGTTACCAGAACAGAGTGAAGGAAAGTGGTCTTCTACAGAGCTCCTATCTACTGAAAGACTAGTCCTAAAAGCACTAGCAGGACAGGTGAAGTTCCTTACTATTTCCACTGAAAGGCCACAGAATTCTATCAAGTTTACCTCATTTGAAAGGCTAAAGAGCTTATGTTGTTTCATTAATTTAGTCCTGGCTAAACTGGACCAATGTCCTAGCCTTAAGGAGAGCTTAGACCCTCTGCTACACCAAGATTCCAGCGGAAAAAGAAAACGTAAAAGATAGAACTATGCAGAGCAAAGACTTCGTTATACCAGTTTATGCTTCAGGTTTTTTTAATTTCAGTAGCGATGGGCAAGTAACACAATTTACCACATTTTACTACCTAGACAGAAGAGGCTATTACTTATCATTAGGTAAAAGGCGACTTAAGGAAGAATTAAAGACTATTAAGAATAACTTGCAAGCTATCATAGATGAAGAGGAAATCAGGATAAATGGAAAAAGGGTAAGAGCTTACGTCAAATGGGTCAAGATTAAGTTATTAGACCCACACCACCCTATGATCGAGTTCATCATAACGTTTACTGGGAGCTTAAAGAAAGGCATAAATGAATATTACAATACGTATGAAGAAGAAATAGCTGAATATCCATATGAAGCTCTATGGATCTTGCCGGGTAGAATAATTAAGGTTGACATGGCCGGCGAAGCCGAAGTGCGAGAAAACATTCTCAGGTTAAAAGTTAATAAAGGGACCAGAGTGGGAGGAAAAGAAGGTATTAGATTTCTTATAACTTAACGCTGTCTATCTTCTTAGCAAGCTCTACATCTAGGTCTGTTATTCCTCCTACATCATGCGTAGTAAGTTGGACAACTACTTTGTTGTAGTATATGCATACGTCGGGGTGGTGGTTCATGGAATCCGCAATAGGCTGAATCTTTGTTATAAACTCTACAGACTGCTTGAAGTCCTTAAAAAGAAATACTTTCTCTAGCTTATTTTCTTTTAGGCTCCAACCAGAAGATTGTGATAAAAAAACATCGATTTCTTTTCTATCGAGTTTTCTCATACTATTTCTTTTGGACTCATAATATAAAAACTCAGTACTTAAAGGAGTCTTCACAACTCCGACTGGGGAGTTGTCATCACTTTACTTCAGCTACCATCTTCTTTACGAACATATAAATTAATGGTATTAGCATTATACCGAAGGCTATAGCTAATCCCCATGCTAATGTCTGCAATATTGAAGTTACATTACCGAAAGGCTGTACTATTATCGCAACAGCGATTAGTATGAATATCGTGTAGAGCAAAAACCTCCCGTAAGTAGTTATGTAACCTGCGTTAGGGTCATTCTTCGCTATAGTATCTAGAGCTTTGTCAGTTATTGAGAAGCTGAACAGCAAGACTATAGAACCAATTAGGATGTCATAAAACAAGTAGGAACTTACTAGGGGAACCCATTCAAATATTGCCAGTTCGGCCGCAATTGTTATTATCACAGCATAAAGGCCGAACCTTAATACGCTCAATATCACTGATATAAACTGGTCTTGTATAGGCATCTGTCTAGCCATATAGTCTAATAAGACGTTGATCAGGCTCATACCTAGTGTCAGTAATAATATGGCACCAGCCAAATAGGGTAAATACCTCGCTATTATAGCAATGTATGTAGACGCAGCACCAAGTTGAAGTATAGAAAGGGCTATAGCTAGGCTCAATAAGATAATTAACGCTTTTACCGTACCCGCTACTAACGAAGCACTTATATTAACTGAAGAATGGGTAAATACTGTCCTTAAAACTCTCCCTACTATATCACTCACTATTACAGCGACTATGTAACCTATTAACACTATAATTATAAACAATATTATCGATGGTATTGCGTTTATTATTTCCGTCGCTAAATTAGTTAATGCTTGAGATATACTAGTTGCTTGATATAGGAATAACATCAGTTATACTATTCTTTCTATCCTTATAAAAAACTAATGACACATTAGCATTTAATTTGTTTTATCTTCATCTATTATTTTTCTTATTTTTTCTAGGATTCTTCCTAACCTTTCATTTTCTCTTTTCAATTTATCTATTTTTATTTTAATTTCACTAGCTAGCCTAAACTTCTCTACCAAATCACCGATGTCCTTTCCTACGTACTTACTCTTCAACTTACCGTCCTCCCAATACCTTAGGTAGTAATACTTTTTGCCTTTGACTAACTTCTCCTCTAAGTGGCCATTAGGCAGGGACTTTAGTTGCTCAGTTAATACTTTAATTTCCGCATCTAGCTCTTTCTTCCTTTCTTCAATTTCTTTAACTCTCTCCCAAATCAATTTCACCACCTTAATTACAGCCACTTAATTACAGTATGTTAACAGCGTTACAAGCCCTCCTCGTACTCTAACTGCATTGTTTCCTCTAACGCTTTCATGATTTTCTCTTTATCAGCCACCTCGATCACCTTCCTTATCCCCCCTGCTCTCCCCCTGTTTACAATCTTCACCTTTATAATACCAAACATATCCAGTTCAGATATGATATCGGAAAACCTCCTATATGAAAGCGGTTTTTGTTTATACTCAGTCGCTAGGTCTGTGTAAAGTTTATGAGCTGTCACCACGTCTTCTGCCCTTATAGAAGCCATTAACGCCAACTTATAATGGAAAGGTAATGCTTTTATAGCCTCTATAAGCCTCTCCTGTTCATACTCAGTAATTGCCCTATCTACGTGATCCTTTCTAATTATACCTTCGCCAGACGCTAACTGAGCTGCTCTAAACAACAAATTTACTGCCTTTCTGGCATCACCATGTTCCCTCGCTGATATCGCAGCAATATAGGATAAGATTTCGTCGTTATACGACCCTTTAAATAAACCATATTCGGCATATATTGAAAGGATATACTTCAATTGTTCCGCGTCATAAGGCTTGAAGAACACTGTCGGACCTAACGATGAGAGGACCCTGGGCTCCATATAATCCCTAATGTTTATGTCATTACTAATCATGATCACAGAGATATCTGTGTCCACACGTAGTAGCTGGTAAAGTACTATATCCCCTCCCCGTCTCTTGACCAAGGTGTCTACCTCGTCCAGGTAGACTAATGCCTTATGGTGCATCAGTTCCTCTTTGATCCTTTCTATATATTCCCCCAAGTTAATACCGTGCTTCGGGACATCGATCCCAGTCAGCTTTTCTGTGAGGGCTGACAATACTGCCTGTGGTGTACCTCCTACTTCTCTGCAATTTACATAAGCCTGTATTATACCATCATAATCTTTATCCTCTTTCTTTACCTCTTCGATTTCATTAAACATATACATAGCAACGAAAGTCTTACCAGTACCGGTCAGACCTAAGAATAATGTAGAGAACTTAACGGAGTTCTTGACAAAATACCTCACTGCTATTGCAAGTTCCTTCAGGATGTCTTCTCTAAATGGTATATCCTTAAATACAGTTAACGGGTCGATAAACACTTTAGGGTTTTTTATGACCTCGCCTTTCCCTCCTTTTAGTGTCTCTCTGATCGCCACGTGTCATTTCAGATGTTTCTTATGTTATTTTGGTTATCAGTTATTTCTAATGGTCTTACCAAATCATATAGAATGATAAGAATACCATTTGTTTTACTCCCCAGTTATACAGTAAATTTCAATCGTTTCACGATACCCATTATACCCTAAATCAGATACATTAAAATAATTTTACTATATCGAAATTATTATTTATAAACATAATACTGTGCGGAGTGTATTTCCGCAGGGCTTGACAGAGAGAGTAAACTTCTTCCGTTTCACGTAATATTTGGCTGTGATAGTCTGAAAGAGAGTTTGTATAATTAAAAAATAAGGGATATTTTTCGTCGCTGTACTAATGAGTTATTAAATTAGGCTTACGAAGGAAAACCTGGCTCTGTGTTTACAGGTTAGGGTATGTAAGGGATGGAAACAAAGGAAAAATACTGTAATAGGTTAATTTTCATTAATTATAGCTATTAGTGCGTCAGAGAACTCTTTGGTGCCTAGCGGTTTAACTCCCATAAATCTAGCTAGGTCCTGAGTAACCTGTTTCCTCTCTATAGCCTTATTTATACTCTTTTCTATTAGGTCAGCAGCTTTATCCCAACCCATAAACCTGAGCATCAGCTCTCCGCCTTTTATTATCCCCGTGGGGTTTGCTATGTTTTTACCGGCGTATTTCGGTGCGGTACCGTGTATCGCTTCAAACATTCCGCCATCATCACCTATATTTGCCCCACCTAGCATTCCGATATTACCTATTAGAGCACCTGCTGCATCAGAAATATAGTCACCGTTTACATTAGGGGCTAAGATTATATCGTATTCATCTGGCCTCGTTATAATCTGTTGGAACATATTATCGGCTATCCTATCATTAATTATGACTTTTCCTTCTGGTTTTACTCCCCGGTTAATTTCTTCTTCAGTAACTACATGTTCCCTAAACTCTTTAAGGGCTACTTCATAAGCCCACTCCCTAAATGCCCCTTCAGTGTATTTCATTACGTTTCCCTTATGCATTATAGTAACTTTTCTCCTACTGTTATTTAGAGCGTATTGGATTGCTAATCTAGTGATCCTCTGCGTCTTATACTTGCTTATTACTTTAACGCCTATCCCGGTGTCGTCTTCAATTTCCACTTTTAGCTGTTCTCTTAGAAATTCTCTTATTTTTTTAGCTTCTTGGCTATCATAAGGATACTCTATCCCTCTGTACAAATCATCGGTGTTTTCCCTGAAAATTATCATATCTACTTTCTCAGGGTTTTTCAGAGGGCTTTCTAAGCCTGGGATATACTTTACCGGTCTTATATTTGCATAGAGGTCTAACATAAGCCGTATAGCTACATTTACAGATTTCCATCCTTTGCCTATAGGTGTTTCTAGGGGTCCTTTTAATACAACTCTATACTTAAGGAGCATATCTTGAGTATCTTGAGGGAACCTATTTCCAGCTATTTTTTCGGCCTTTTCTCCCGCATATACTTCCATCCATTTTATCTCCTTCTTACTCCCGTATGCCTTTTCCACTGCGGCGTTAATTACCTTAATCGCGGCTTGAGTTATTTCGGGTCCTATCCCATCTCCTTCTATATATAAGATAACAGGCTTATCTGGTACAACCCATTTACCTTTTTCAAATGTGATCCTCTCTCCATCTCCAGGTTCTTTGTATAACATATCACTTTGTAGATTTACCACTAAGTTATTAGGCTTTACGAAAAAGGTTTTAAGGACATGGGATAATTGCATAATACCATGTGGTCAGCTCTAGCAATACTCTTACTTTTATTGACTGGGGTAGGAGTAGCTGTACTTCCCTTATCTCCCCAAAGTGTAACCACTAGCTCTCCTCAGGGTATGGTTAACGTAACTATAGTTATACCTCCAAAGAACGTAGAACTATTACAAATGTACGTTCAACAACACGTGGTCTTAAACCAGTCTCAAGTCGTAAAGACGTTTATCCCTACTCAAAAGATTTCCGATCTAGTCCAGCAATTGAGGTCTCATGGGATAAACGCTACCGTTAACCTAAACGTAATATCTTTTTCAGCACCCGCTCCGGTTGTAGAAAAACTCTTTCATGGGGAATTTGTTACCTTCACCTTTGAAGGTAAAAAAGTCTACGAGTTCTTGTCCCGCGATACGTCAATACCCGGTGTTATAATAGCTACTAACTTGACAGAAGCCTTGTTCAGTAAGCCCAGTACTTTATATAACATAACGCAGGCTGTAGCTTATTCATGTGTAACTCCAAGTGAAATCCAACAAGCCTATAACATAACTTATTTATTTAAGCACGGGATTAACGGTAGCGGGACTAATATAGGGATTCTGGACTTTGAAGGTGATCCTTACATTTATCAGCAACTGGAAAAGTTTGACCAAGAATACAACATTTCAGCGCCCCCGATGTTTAAGGTAGTCCCAATAGGAGCCTATAACCCTAATGACGGTATAGAGAGCGGTTGGGCACTAGAGATTTCTCTCGACGTGGAATATGCCCATGCTGCTGCTCCAGGGGCAGGTATTGTCTTATACGTAGCTAACCCCTCGGTATCTTTACCCCAGGCTATTGCGTATATTGACCAACAGGATGAAGTGAACGTCGTTTCGCAGAGCTTTGGGATCCCGGAAATTGATTTTCTATTGGGGCTTTTACCCTTATCATATCTCCAATCAATGATCTATGAGTATTGGATAGGTGAGGTAGAAGGTATAACGTTCCTAGGTGCAAGCGGTGATGCAGGTGGTAACGGGTATAATTTCTATCTGAGTCCTTTAGGCTCTCAAATTGTCCCGGCTGCTATACCTTACATTTTGGCTGTAGGAGGGAGTAGCCTCTATGTATCAGGGAATGAGAGTGTACAGACAGCGTGGAGTGGAGAAAGTGTAATAGGGAGTACCACAGGTGGGTTTAGTAGCATATTTCCCGCACCTCCTTATCAGGGGATGAAGGGGTTCAGGCAAGTACCAGACGTAGTGGCAGTAGGTAACCCTTACACTGGAGTTAACATAGTATATTACCACGGAGAAAGTATCCTTGTAGGCGGGACTTCTTTAGCTACCCCTACCGTTGCTGGTATAATAGACTTAGCTACTGAAGTCCACGGAAAGTTAGGGTTTGTGAATAATTTAATTTACTCGTTGAACTGCACTCCTGCACTCGTCCCTATAACTTTCGGCTATAATTCACCTTATGTAGCCAATTCTACTTATAACCCTGTCACCGGTCTAGGTTACATAAATGCAGGCTATTTAGTAGAGCTCCTTAAAGTCCCTAAGGCTACGCTGTCTTTAGCCGTCCAGAACACGACTTATTTGCCTGGTCAACAAGTTCAGGTCATAGCTAAGTTAAACGGTGTAAACAATAAACCGATGTCCTTAACTGCGGTTATTTACAATGGGACTGATATCTTAGGTCAGACCCAATTAGTGTATAACGGCTCATATTATGTAGGTTCATTTACAGCTCCTCAGTCTGGAGTTTATGAGGTTGTAACGAGGTATAATAACTTAGAAGGTTTTACGTACTTTATTGACGGTTATCAAGCTATTTTCATATTTCCAGTTTTAGCGATATATCCTATTCCTACAGCAATTCCAATTTTGGTGATGGTAGATTATCCAAACGGCACTTTAGTACCTTCGTTCAATAATACTCAATTAGAGGTTTACTCGGAAAACCAACTAAACGGTAAATTAACAGTGATAGGTTCCACGACTTTGACCAGTGTCCCTATCATTAACATAACGGCTTTAGGGATATCTATTAAGTATAAGACTGGCATACTGGAGGGTTACATCAATTATACAAGTGTAAAAGATTTGGGAGGGGTATTAGTGTTAAAAGTAGCTAATACTTTAGGTCTCGATGAGATAGTCCTAGGTTCTTATGTAGTACCTATAATTATACCCAATTCTTTTGCAGAGCCTACTGTGATATATCCTGGTGAAAATATTACGGCAGAGGTAGCAGTCGAAAGCTTAGGTATGCCTAACGTGAGCGTCTCCTTTATTAAGGGGGGTAAAGTATTTTGGAACTTCACTGTTAATTCTATAACGTATAACGGTCTTGCTTATTATATAAGGCAAGTTACAGTCCCTATGAATTTAACACCCGGATATTATGATGTTAAAGCTTACGGTATATACAGTAACGGTACTTATGTTACTTTTGGTGAAGGGTATACACAAGTCTATGTAGCTTCCAGCTCATTAAGTTACAGAGCGCACATAAGTTCTATAGCGTTTGAGAACCAAACAGTTACGGTCAAGGTAGGTATTTATTATCCCAATGGCACGCCAGTTAAATTCGGGACATTTAGTGCTATAATAGTCCCGAGATACCTAGTCTCACAACTGGACGACCTGGAAATATCTAATACGGTACCTCTAACATATAATCACGGTGTTTGGCTAGGTAATTTCACACTGCCTTCAGGAAATAGTCCTAACAGCGGTATATCAAGTAGTGACGCTTCTGGTGTATGGGACGTATATATTGTAGGGTCCTCTTATAATGGTTATGCAATTCCCTTTAACTCCACTCTTAATTACGAGAGTTTAACAATTAGTCCTTTATATGACGGTTTGACTTTTGTGGTACTACCTTATACTTACGTGGAGAACTTTAGCGGTAGTCTAGCTTACGGGCTCTATATCGAGAATGCCGTATTTAAAAACGAGAATGTAACACTGGTTAACTCTATCGTGGAAAACTTAACGGCTGTTAACTCATCTATTCTACTAATAAATACGCAAGTGCATCACCTAGATTTAATAAATTCGGAGATTTTAAAGAATATCTCTACGGCAACAGAAAGTAACATTAATGTTGTAACTTCTTCCTCATCCAGTACTCCTAACTATAGTAGTAATCACTCTACCAGTGCCTTACACGGTAATTTCTTCACAGCCGAGGTGGTAATCGCTATCTTAATATCCTTTGCACCTTTAATATATTTCAGTTTAAGGAAGAAGTAGTTTTTTATTATCTTTTATCGGGTTTTACTCAAATAAAGTCAATGGGGAAACTATTTTTAACCTCAATGAAGTCATAAGAATACTGTGGAGAACAATAGGAGTAGACAACAAAAAAAGAGGAAGAAAAGTAAAGAGAGTATATTAGCGTTTAAAAAAGAGCTTAAGGCTATGGTGCTTGAACCTATTTATGGTGATAATATGAAAGACATCGTAACTAGGCTTACCTCCAAATTAGAGGAGATAGCTGAGTCATACGGTTATGAAATTGAATTCCCTGAGAGAGCTAAAAAAGACATTGAGGGGGACATATATTACTTTATCTACCCGGTTAAAGTGAAGACTAGACACGGTTCTAAGAAGATAAACCTTGAAGTACAATACATGATTTATGATGAAGGCAAATGGATGGGTGTCATAACTGAAGTTAAATAATTTTAAGGAAATTCTACCTTGTAGTTATATATAATATTCCTCTATTCTTCTCCTTACATTCCAGCCTTCATCGTATAATTCTTCAAGACCTTTGTCTAAGTCACGCTTTAATTGTTTTAGGTTATCTGCCATGTTTTGCGAATATTTAGATTCGAGAATTTGAACAAACTCATTAAGATCCATAAAGTTTTCTGCAATATCATGAGGTTCTTTCTTAAAGAAACCAAAGAAGCTCTTTTTATACTTATACACCTGCGTGCCAATGGCAATAGCCCTATCTGCGAAGTCTTTAACTAGTAAAAAGGGTACAATAACGTCTACTTTTTCATCCAGATAAGGTGCTCTTTTATACATCCCTTTTAGTTTGTTAAGTTCTTCTTCACAAGCACGTTTTATTGAGCTCAGCTGGTTTACCACATTTTGAAGTAAGTTATCTAGTTCTATGATTTTATTGTTAATGTCTTCTAATTCTTTCTGTTTTTGCTGGTTTAACAGATTTATTTCTGAAGCAAGGTTTCTTACTTCATTTTTGTATTTATTTTTAATGTTAGTGATAGAAGAATTTATCTCATTTATGTACTTTACCTTTGTAAGAGCTAATGCTTCTAAGTCTTTCTCAGATACTAAACCTGCCTCTTTATCAATTTCAGTCTTAGCTATTAAAACCTCGATATCAGCTAATTTATCGTATAGTCTTTTTGACTCAGAGGATAATTCACTTTCTAATTTTTTCTTTGTTTCGAGCATCTTATGCTTTAATTCTTCTTTCTTAGCCGATATTAATTGATCATATTTGTCTTCAATTTGTTTCCTCTCCTCTGCCCTTTTCCCTTTGAGAATAGTTATTATAGTAGTTACTTTGCTGATAACACTTTCTATTATTAAGATATTATCCGTGATGGCTTTTTCTCGTAAATTAAGGTCTTGTAGTAGTGTATCTAAATCAAACTGTGAAGCCTCCTTTTGTAAAATACTTACAGGGAGTTGAGGACTTCCAGTGGAAAGTATTGGAGTAATGTCATTATTTACAAGCCCCCTAAAAGTCATTTCTTCGTAACCTTTGGTAGCATGCCATTTAAAAGACTTGAGTAAAGCGAGTATTTCAGCTTCATTCTTACTGTTTTGAAGAGTACTTAATGTACGGTCGTAATTCTGAAGAATTGTAAACTGTAATTTTGTAGTTATATTCATGGTCTGGTCAAAAATTATATACCCTCCGTTTTTTTCGTTCTTAACCAATGTTAAAGGCCAACCAATTAGTTGTCCGGATTTTATCTTTACTTCCCTACCGGTTGCCCTAACCAATGCAATAGCCATCTGTTTTTCTATATTCAAAGGCTGTTTATTAGCATCAATAGCCAACGGTAGATATATTGATTCCACAAATATACTTTGTCATAGTATTATATAAGTTGTTTCAACTTAAAGATCGAGAGGCACATGAAAGTCCTAATAACTTTCCGCTTTTTTGATGAATGGGTAAACAGAATAAGGGAAAACGGGATAGAAATTATACAGTGGAAAGAAGAGAAAGCACCTCCTAAAAAATGGATCATGGACAATGTGACCGACGTTGACGGGATCTTATGCACATTAAATACTAGAATAGATAAGGATATAATTTCTATTGCTAAAAAGCTAAAAGTGATAAGCACCTATAGCGTAGGTTTTGACCATATAGACGTTAAAGAGGCTAAGAGCAAAGGAATAAAGATTGGATATACTCCTGAAGTACTAACAGAGACTACTGCAGACTTAATATTTGGGCTAATTTTAGCTGTAGCGAGGAGAATAGTAGAGGGAGATAAGCTCATAAGGGAAGGTAAATGGATGATCCCGTGGCAACCAGACTTTTTGTTAGGTTATGACGTTTATGGAAAAACCTTAGGGATTATAGGGATGGGAAGGATAGGTAAAGCAGTTTATAGGAGGGCTAAGGGGTTTAACATGCATGTTATATATTATTCCAGAAGCAAGAAGTATGATATAGAGGCTGAATACGTATCTCTTGACGAGCTGTTACAAAGGTCAGACTTCGTAGTGGTTACGGTCGACTTAAACGAGTCGACTTATCATATGATTAATGAAAAGGCGTTGAAAATGATGAAAAGAAACGCATTCTTGATAAACGCTTCCAGAGGGAGAACAGTTGACGAGAAAGCTTTAGTGAAAGCATTAGAAGAAAAATGGATAGCAGGAGCTGCATTAGATGTCTTTGAAGAAGAGCCAATCAATAAGGACCACCCTCTTTTAAAGTTTAATAACGTAGTTGTAACTCCTCATATAGGTAGTGCTACCTTCGAGACTAGGCATAAGATGGCCGAAATCGCAGTAGAGAACTTAAAAAGGGGTCTAAGAGGAGAAAAATTAGTCTATGAATTGTAAAGGGTTAAAAATACTCAGCCTTTTTCTTTATCTCTTCCCTTAATTTATTTAGTTCTTCTATAAGTATAGGGTCTTCAGACTTTATTTGCTTAATAGTATCCGTTATCCCTACTTCGGTAACTTTATTATCAAAATAGAGCGTAGTAGACGCCACCAGATAAACTAACTTGCTTTTCTCGGCTTCAAAAAATTCGTCCATTTTTCCTTGAATACCTATGGCCTTAAGCATATCTCCCCTTTTGACTGACTTAACCCAGCTCTTCTTTCCTTTTAATTCATTCACATAATCACTTTGATAAGCGATTTCATCAACTACATAATACAAATCAGCGTTGATCTCTTCTCTTTTTCTTTTCTCCACCACTTCAACCGCTAATGCCTGAATATCAACTGGGTCTATTGTGATGTCTTCTCTTCTCGGATATGAAGTAAAGCCTTGCGATAAGGCCTCTTCTTCTATTAGTTTAAATATCTTCTCTATATCTTTTTCTGCTAACGATAGGCTAAAATTGCGTCGAGACAGTATTGCGGCCATAGAGTGCAAAAAATAAACGTCTAAAGTTATAAACAGTGATAAAATTCTGTCAATGTTTTCAAAGTGTTTAGTTAACCCCCATAGCAAAAAATTTTTCCTTACATATTTTTTAGGCCAATTATCTAACGTATACAAGATTGGCGGTTTGGCGTAACTTAAAGATACAAAATATCCACCGTTTATCTTCTTATACACTGGCACTACTAGATCTTTATTTAAACCGGTTTTTTCTGCTAGTGCTATATAATTCATAGTAACCTTACCTCTTCAGACCTGGCCACTCTCCTCACTGATTCAGCAAAGAGTGTAGTCATCAACTATATAAAAGAAGAAGAGGCAAAAATAAAAAATTATTACTTCTCAATATATCCTTTCTCTACCAATAGTTCAGCTGCTAGTATTCCACCACCAGCAGCTCCTCTTACGGTGTTATGTACTAAGGATGCAAGTCTCACTGTCCTCTTATTTACTTGTGATATTCTACCTACTACTACGCTCATACCCGGCACATCACCGGCCCATCTATCAAAGTACACTGTAGGCCTGTTGTCCTTCTCAGCTACCAGTATCGGTTTTGAAGGTGCTGTAGGTAGTTTCAGTTCCTGAGGTAATCCTGTAAAGTTCGCTAATGTCTCCTTAACCTTCTCTGCAGGAGTCTCCTCCTTGAACGTTACGTATAGTACTTCATAGTGGCCCACTATAGTAGCTATTCTATGGGTAGTAGCTGATAGCGTAACTTCTTCTAGTTTAGGCTCGTTTACATTCCTCTTTACTTCGCTCAGTACTCTGAACACTTCTTTTATAGTCTTGGCATCGTATGCGTCTCCCAGAACCTTTATATTGTCAATTACGTCGAGTGATGCTACACCTGGATACCCTTCACCTGAGACAGACTGCATTGTGGTTATGAATGCCCCGTCCATCTTGAAGTTCATAAAGATAGGGGCTAACGGGAATAACGCTCCTTGGGCAGTGCATAGAGGTGTGGTAACTATGAAACCCTTCCAGTCTCTTCTTTTCTTCTGCTCGTCTATTAGCGATATAGTATGTGGATTCAGTTCGGGCACTAATAGTGGGACGTCTGGATCAAACCTGTGGTCGGGAGAGTTACTTATGACCGGATAACCTAACTTTGCAAACTGTTCCTCAACCGGCCCTGCTGCACCTGCTGGTAATGGGGAGAAGATTATATCTACACCTTCTTGTTCCATTAGTTTCGGGTCTGTAGGTTTTACTTCCATATCAGCTACTTCTTTCGGTACTTGACCTACTGTCTGCCACCTCGTCACTTCTTCATAAGGTTTTCCTACGGAACCTTTACCGGCTAAATATGCTGGTTTTATGTAAGGGTGGTTAGCTAACATTCTAACGTATTCTATTCCTACTAGTCCCGTTGCACCGAGAATTGCGGCTTTAAGAGTTCTTCTCATAAGTATCACCTATATTACTCAATTGGGAAATATAAATTTGCTTTAAAAATATAAGCTTTACAATTTGATAAAAAACAGTTTATGTTAAAAGAAGATTATGTCAAAAGGACAGCCCCTCTCGATGACGAGGAGACCAGTTTTGAATATTGGGCTAGCAACCCAGACTTATACCTAGGTGGTGGAGGGCTCCATTCATCTTTTCTTTTCTTTAATTCTTCTGCTGTAAGTTCTACTTCAAGTTTTCCCTTGTCGGCATCTATAACAATTATGTCTCCATCTTTAAGTAATGCAATAGTCCCACCTACAGCAGCTTCTGGTGCTACATGCCCCACCATAATTCCCCTTGTTGCACCTGAAAACCTCCCGTCCGTGATCAGGGCGACTTTTTCACCAAGCCCTTGTCCTACTATAGCGCTAGTTACCGCTAACATCTCCCTCATGCCGGGGCCTCCTTTAGGTCCTTCATACCTTATGACTACTACATCATTTTCTTGAATTTTACCTTCTAGTACAGCCTTAAACGCTTCCTCCTCAGAGTTGAATACTTTTGCAGGGCCCTTATGGTACTTTATTTTGCTTGCAGAGACTTTCATAACAGCGCCTTCTTCAGCAAGGTTCCCTTTTAATATCCTTATCCCACCTGTAGGAGCAAATGGGTTCTTAACATCTCTTACTATATGTTCATGGGGTATAGGGGGAATTTTATATTCTGCCAAGTTCTGTTTTACCGTCTTACCAGTAACGGTCATAACATCACCGTGAAGTAGGCCAGCTTCTAGTAGTTTCTTCATTAGTAGGGGTGCCCCGCCTACTCTATGGAGGTCAGCCATGACATACTCCCCTCCAGGTTTCATATTTACGATCTCAGGGGTCCTCATACTTATTCTGTCAAAATCTTCTAGAGTTAGTTTCACTCCGGCTTCATGTGCTATTGCTAGTAGGTGGAGTACTGCATTTGTAGACCCACCAGATGCCATCAGTACAGTTATAGCGTTTTCAAACGCCTCAAAGGTCAAGATATCTCTGGGCCTAAGTCCTATTTCTACTAGGTGCATTAACGCTTTACCCGTCTCAAACGCGTACCTCGTCCTCATTGCGTCTACTGCAGGAGGAGATGAACTCCCTGGTAATGCTAGGCCCAATGCTTCAGTTATTAGCCCCATAGTATTAGCTGTATACAGCCCCCCACAAGTGCCCGGGCCCGGTATAGCGTTATCTTCCATTAACCTCAAGTCTTCGGCTGTTATCTTTCCTTTAGAATACGCTCCTACAGCTTCATATACGTCTTGGATGGTTATGGGTTTCCCTTTATAATCACCTGGTAGTGTGGATCCTCCATACATAATAATTGAAGGTATATTTAGCCTTGCCATCGCCATCATCATGCCAGGGGGCGTTTTATCGCATCCAGCTAAGGCTACAAAAGCGTCATAACCGTGAGCGTTTACGACTAGTTCTACTGTATTTGCTACTATTTCTCGGCTTACAAGTGAATATTTCATACCTTCACTTCCCATAGCAATTCCGTCAATTACAACTGGTGCCGTAAAGACTCTAGGTGTGCCCCCTGCACTTCTTACTCCTTCTTTGACTATATTTGAAAGTCCTAAAAGATGAATATTACAAGGCCCTGCTTCATTCCATGCGACTGCAACTCCTACTATAGGTTTTGATATATCATTGTCGGTTAATCCCATTGCCTTAAGGAATGCCCTATTAGGCGCTTTTTCGTAACCTCCGTATATTGTGTTCGACCTTTTTTTAGGCGTGTAGTCTGACATCATGATATTAACAAGTTCGAAATTTTTAAATTATTTATATTAACATCGTCTTTATCCAACAGTTTTCGTTCTATAAATTTTACTTTTCGACAGAGGTTTTACAGTGTATATTAGGTACTTTTTTAATTTCACGTAGGTTTTGCGATAATAGTCATCTGCGGGTCGCTTATTTCGAATTTTTTCAATGAATAGCCGCTATACACATCTAGTACCTCAAACCCTGCTTTTCTCATTAATTGTACAATTTCATGGAGACTATAATACCTCTGAGAAAACGTTATTTTTTCTACTTCCTTTCCGTCCTTTATGTATGAACGTGTCACCTGAAGCCTTGAAGTAAAAGGGTCGAAACTGTTCTTATCTATGACCAGAAAAGGGGGTACGTAGGAATGTATTATCTCTGGTCTGTCGTAAATTAGAAAATCTCTGTTATCGAGGTTTACTATTAGAATCCCGTCATTCTTTATCACTCCCCTGAACTCCCTCAAAATTTTTAAATCATCTTCTTCTTCGTAATACCCCAAGCTGTTAAATATGTTTATAATAATATCATAAGATCCTCCATTAAGTAGTTGGGTTAATTTTCTCATATCCCCTTTAAGGAAATTCCCTTTGGGCACATTTTCTTTGGATTTCTTTACCATTTTTTCTGAGATGTCTACTCCAGTGACCTCATAACCGAGTTCTGACAAGAAGTAGCTTACTCTACCTATTCCACAAGGTACATCAAGAACCTTTTTCCCTTTAATGTTAAATTTTCTAGACATTTCGTCTATCCATTTTGCCCATTTATTACCCTCTTCCCATAACTTCAACATCTCATTTATATAAAGGTCTGATTCAAAGATCTTCAGCCAATATTCGTCCATTAACTTAAATTATAACGCCTGAATAATAAAACTGATGAAGCTATTAATCATCTTTTTATTATTACTAACTGTAGTAGCATATACTGCAAATGCTGTCATAACTCTTTCCCCTGGAGACGTTTTTATTTATGAACTTTCAGTCTCTCATCAGGACGAGTTATTTACATACAATTACACATTTATAATAAATTCAGTAAATAGAGGGACGATCAATTTTACAATGATCGTAATAAACTTAAACAACGATACGTCCGCTTCGGAGACCTACGTATTCCCTACAACCGACTTAAAATACCTTCCTTATAATGGTTCATTGTTTAACACGGAAAACCTGACATTTTACGGTTACGAATTATTTAAGGGACAAAATTCTTCTGTATATACCGGGTATTTCTTGTTTAACGGGGTTAAAATACCGATTAAAGCGTACTATGTAAATGGTACTCTGGACTATTTAAACGGCAGTTACAACGGGTATTATGTCCAGTTAACATTAGTGGCCCACTATAATCAAAATGAACAAACACAAGTTAGTACTACTCTCACTAATTACATCGTTCTAGCTATAGTTATTATTTTCATAGTAGTTGGGGTAGTTTTACTAGTTAAAATAGGTAAAATCTAAAGAAGAGATAAAAAAGAATTTATTTCAAATGTATACAAATCGGTCTAGGACAGTATATCAAGCCCTACTTTATCGAGGTTTTTAAGCCAATTAAGGAATTTTTTAGCGTTATCTCCTATAAATATTGAGCCGTGTTGGGGAGCAACAATATTAATTTCCAAACCTTCTATTTTCTTAGACCAAAGTTCTATAGCTTTCCTTGAAGCTATATACCTCCTATGAAACCACTCCATAATTTTAACATGCTCTTCAAAATTATCTACTATTAAATACCACTTATCTTTAAAGACAGCCGCACCCATGTCGCCAGAGAAGTAAATTTTTGCTATCGGGTCGTAATAGTGGAAGTTACCCGGAGAGTGCATAAAGTGAGCTGGTATAGCTTTGATCATAAACTTACCGAAGTTAATGTCCATACCTTCATCAGGTAGGTCTATAATCCTATCCCGTAGGTCAACTCCCAAATGGGGGATGAACCTTTCCCATAAATATGACACATATATTTTAGCATTGGGCACCATATCGAGCCATAATGTTAGTCCGCCTATAACGTCTGGGTCTTGGTGGCTATACAATATCGCCTTAACGTTTTCTGGTTTAACGAACCTAGTAGCGTTTTCGAAGACCCTTTCGAAGACGAAATAACCGCCAGGATCGATCAGTACTCCCTCATCGCCGTGCATGACGAGGTACTGGTTAGTCAATATACCTTTTTCAGCTTCGCTTTCGTCCAGCCCCAGCCAAATAAATTTGTGATCATTTGACTCATATAGTATGTAAGGCTCATGAACTTTCATCTTCAACAACACCCGGGATCTCTGGGACAAGTAATACGTATACGTTAAGTTTGAACTCACCTGAGAGCGAACTTAATGCGTTTTCGTCACTGAAGTACTCTTTCCCATTATCGTTTACATAGACCCCTTTTAGCTCGCCGTTAATGAAGAGTAACCTGAAAGAGGCTGAAGTAGCCGATGCGGATACGTAGATAGTTTTATACTTTGAAAGGACTTCTCCTATAGAACCTAGAACCGTATCAAGCATTTGTCCCTTAGGTATTGATATTCCTTCGGACTTCACCAGACGGGACTTCAGTAGAAGTTTTGAGACGAAACTCAACTTGTTTAATTGTTTAGAATAATCGAATTCCTTTTCATTAGATTTAGCTTCTATTTCGGAAACTCTCTTAACTTCTCTACTTATTCCTTCTAGTAAACTCTCTGCTATATCAGATAAATATTTCTTCACAATCCACTCTTTTTCTCCGCTATATTCTATAGCAACATGGACTAAACTAGTAGAGTTTTTATTATCTCTCACATTGATAAAAATTTGAAATCTATTATTTCTTCCTGTTAATGACTTAAGAGTATAGCCGAACATTAATGATGACTGTTGAGAAAAAGAGACTTCGAAAGTGTCCTTAAAACTTAATAGCAAAAATCTAGAAAACTGTAAGGTAATAGTGTTTCTTCCTCTTTCTACTTGATATGGAAAATAAGAGAGTAATGTATCAGTATCTTTTACCACTGAAATTACGCTAGTTGAATTAGCGTTCACAGTTTCTTCTGCTAGATGAGTTAACATATATTATATTTGGGGGAAAGGCTTAAAAAGATAATTATACCATAAAACTCTAATCAAAACCTTTAACAGTGTTAAATGATTTGATTTTATTTAATGATTGTTCTTACTTCTGAACAACTTGAACAAGTCCTGACGCCAGATATCGCCATTAATGCAGTTAGACAAGCTTTTTCTCTATACTCATCAGGTAAAATAACACAGCCCCAACGGCAAGTGTTGACAATAAAGGGAAATTGGTGGGGAATTATGCCCTCCTTTTGGGAAAGGTCTGTGGTAATCAAGATAGTGAATGTAATTCCCGATAATAAGAGAAGGGGTATAGCAGCTGTCCAGGGCTCTGTCCTGCTATTCTCACCTGAGACGGGAGAACCCTTAGCCCTCTTAGACGGGACAACCCTTACTGCGATAAGGACTTCAGCAGCGAGCGTCCTTTCAGCAGAGTTAGCCTTTGACAGCAGGAATATAGGAAACCTAGGAGTCATAGGGGCGGGGACGGAGGCGAGGTATCATATAAAGCTTGCTACAAGCTATTTGAAATATTCGAAGGTAATGGTGACCGCGAGGAGCTCTCATACTCAACTAGCGAAAGAATTTGGAGCGGAGGCTGTAGATTTAGAGACGTTGCTTAAAAGTTCTGATGTCATTTTTGCCACAACATCTTCTTCCAGCCCAGTAGTACTCGGGAAATTTCTAAAGGACGACTTTCATGTTTCGAGTATTGGGGCTCATACACCTGAATCCAGAGAAATAGATGATGAAACTATAAAGAAAACTAAGACCTTTTTTGTAGACTCATTAGAAGCTGTAGGTAAAGAGGCTGGGGACTATATCCAACCAACCAAGGCCGGTATCTTAAAGCAAGCCCTAGAAATAGGGGAAATTATTAACAAAGGGGTTAAGGTACAGAGGCCGTCTGTGTTCAAGACCGTAGGTATTGCCGCTCAGGACAACATAACAGCCCTAGTCGCTTATGAAGAGGCAGTAAAGAAAGGTATTGGGGTAAAGATCACTTAGGCTTCCAGATCACGTTAGGGTTAGACGTCCTCTTGTTTATATAGAGTGCCATGACGAAGAGGAGAGAGGAAAGCCTATTAAGATAAATGACGTGCTCGTGTTTAACTTTTGGATGGGTCTTCGATATCCTTACCACGCTTCTTTCCGCCCTCCTGCATATAGCTCTAGATAAGTGAAGAAATGACGAGGCTATATGCCCTCCGGGTAATACAAAATTTTTCAGGGGCTCAAGGGGTTCAGAATATTTTCTTATGAGGTCTTCAATTTCTCTTACCTTGTTCCCATCAAAATGTAGATCGAAGCCTGCTATTTCTGATGAAATTGAAAAGATATCGTTTTGTATTTTCTCAATGTCTTGTCTTATTTCAGGAAAAAGAGAAGATACTACACCTAAGGAAGAATTTAACTCATCTAAATCTCCTAATGCGTTCACCACGTCCTCGTCTTTCCACACTTCTCCCACAGACGGTACTCTTGTCTTACCGCTATCGCCTGTACCAGTATACCACATTATAACTTAACATCTCCACTTAGCTTTAATTAGCTTTGCTCACATCTATTTCAAGTGAAAAGAGTAGTACCAATTTTGACAGTAATTTTGGTATGGAGCTCTGCTTATCCTTTGATAAAAATAGCCTTAGAATATGTTTCCCCGATAGTCCTAGCTATAATAAGGCTACTAGTAGGAGGAATTATCCTTGCAATTTACGGCAAAGGGATAATTTATGGTAAAAAGGAACTGATAGGGGGGCTAATTAATGTAGGTGCTTTCATGTTATTTCTAAATTTTGGTGTCATGTATTCTGAAAATCCGGCCTTATCTGCCACTTTAATCTACACACAGCCTATATTTCTCATACTGTTAAGTGCTATATTTTTGAGAAGGAGAGCGTCAGTACTCCAGATCCTCGGAACAATTATAGCTATAAGCGGTGCTATTTATTCAGCTGGGATAACCGGGTTCGGGCTAGGTAGTATAATATCGATAATTGGAGGGCTAGTCTGGGCAATAGGTACTTTATACTACCAAGTGTTTTTATACAGTAGAGACATTGTCAAGTTAAACTCTTTTATGGCCCTAATATCATCAATTTTCCTATTGCCCTTTACCCCCTTTAATTACTACTTCAAATTAAGTTTAATCGGGATCTCTGTAGCCGTACTGATAGGAGTTACGGCACAAGCAGTAGGTTTTATAGCGTGGTTTAGTTCTATTAAGACGTTAGGACCTTTTTTATCTAGTTCACTTTCTCTACTTGTACCCGCGCTCTCTTACGTGTTTTCTTACGTGATCTTAGGTATTGTGCCAACTATACAGCAGTTACTAGGCTCAGCGATAGTCTTAGCCGGTATATTTTTGACAATCATGGCAGGAAAAGTAAGGAAACCAACTGGTTGACCGCTGGGCCTAATCTTAACTGTCCGTGTTTTCTTAGCTTTCAATCTTTTTACCTAATTACGCACGGTATATAGCCTTACTTACTTATTTATCCTGTTAGAATTTTACGTACAATATTTTACCTAAAAATCTTCATGTGTGATATATTTTATACTCGGTCTGTTAATAGGGGGCCAAGAGTACTTTAGTATGAACCGTACACATTTTCTGGGCAGAAGGACGAGGTCTTGCCCTATAGTGTCTGACATAGTATAATAGCTAAACGACTATTATTACATACTTCCCATTTAAGCTTTAGAACCTCAAATATTTAACGTAAATTAGAGTATAAGCATTGTAATTATTCAGTTAATACTTAACCGTAGAGGTTTTCCAATAGAAGGCGTTCTGTGACATTTGTCCTATGCGCTTCTTAGACAAAATCAAATACACTAGTTATCTTTTTTATAGCTCACATTGGCTTTGATCGCGATTTCGAAGGTTTATTGGCATGAAAACGTGTTTTGCTTATTCTCCTTCGTATCTAGAGTTTACTCCCCGGTTTAAGGACTTCCCCGTGGGGTACTTGTACTTCAGGAGATATTAGAGCTCCTAGTTTACTGATTCTACCCCTTATCACACTAGCGGGATAGCTCGATGTAATAACACTAGCTCCTAACTTTGCTTTCCTCCCTACAATGGTAGAAGTAAGATAACTTTTGGACCCTACCTCTGCATAAGGTTGAACAGAACTCCTGGCTATTTCACAATAAGCCCCTATTATAGCGTTATTCTCTATGGAGGAGTAGTCCCTAATTAAGGAATATGTCCCTATGTAAGCGTTCTTACCTATATACGCAGGTCCCTTAATTACAGCATAGTCGTCTATTATAGCGTTATCATCTACTATAACTTTCTTCCCGATTATCGCTGTCTTAGCTATTTCGCTAGTATCTGAAATCACGGTTTTTTCCCTCTTAAGCATCATCTCTATTCCGTTTATAATATCTTCTGGGTATCCTATATCTAGCCATTCTTCGCTCCAAATAAAGTATTTTAGCTTATCTCCTTTAGACTGTAGATATGTTAAGAAGTCGTCAATTTCCTCGTTTCTGATCACATACGCACCGCCTAAAGCTAGAGTCGACCCTTCGTTAGTTATTATAATCCCCCTATCTGTAAGTTTAACGAGTCCGTAAGTTTGTAGCCCCTCGCTTATAGGGATCAGGGGTACTACGACTTCTGCTCCTGAAGTGAGGTAAGCGTTAACTAGGCTGATGTAGAACTCCTCCGGTGCTAAGATATCTCCAAAAGCCACCACTAATGTGTCCTCACTTGCTTTTTCGATCCCGTCCTTTACTGCTCCGTTAATCCCTTCCCTCTTTTGGACGACTATATCTATACTTATATCTTTTAACTCTAGGTCTTCTTCTAACCGTTTCCTACCTTTTTCAGTAGTCACGACTATGAAGTCCTTTATCCCGGCTTTCCTTAGACCTTGTATTGAATATGAAATAAGCATCCTACCCAAGAGACTTATCGTCTCCTTTTGTTCCTTGTCCGAGTAGGGACTTAACCCCTCTCCCTTACCTCCCGCAAGGATAATAGCCTCCATACTTTCACATATATTCGGGGAATTAATAACAATGATCGTCGAAGCTAATGTACCCCTTAAACTCACGCTATTCGGAGAACATGCAGTAGTGTATGGTAAACCAGCTATTGCGTATACTATATCGGAAAACCTTAAAGTAAGAGTGAGGGAGAGCGAGAAGTTCTATGTAGCTTCTGACAATTTACAGCTAAAGGGGATAAGGGTAGACCTACACGAGTTCAAGATAGAAAACGAGAACGTAAAAAAGGTAATCTCATACGTTACAGAGGTCATTAATTACTTTTCAGAAAAATACGGGTTTAATAACGAAAGGAAAGCACTAATTGAGATAGAGTCTAACGTAGACCCTTCTGTCGGTTTAGGTACGAGTGCCGCAGTAGTAGTAGGGACAGTTATAGCGTATTCCAAGTTTTTGGGTTTAGACCTACAAAAACAAGATATAGCAAAGATCTCCCACGAAATAGAACTTAGAGTCCAGGGTATTGCGAGCATTATGGACACGCATACTGAAACATATGGCGGTTTTCTACTCATAAGGGAAAATAAAGTTGAAAACTTGAATATACCGGTACCCCTGACATTCTCGGCAGGGTATTTCAGGAGGATAATGACCACTGCAGAGATGCTACGTAACGTTAAAAACCTCAAAGATAGGGATCCTTCCCTATTCAATTCCCTTATCGACAGTATTGAAAGGGTTACGCTAGAGGCAAAAGAAGCGTTAATTTCAGGCGATATAGACCGTTTAGGCGAATTAATGTATGTGAACCACGGGCTACTCTTTTCACTGGGCGTTACGGTCCCTATACTGGATCAGTTTGTTTCCATGTCAAGGGCTTCTGGAGTTAAAGGTTGTAAAGTGAGCGGAGGAGGAGGTGGGGGAGCTGTAATATGTACTAAAGACCAGAGGGCAGAACTATTAATGAACGCTCTAGGAGGCAGGATCGTAAACGCTAACCCGACTTTTCAAGGCGTTACGGTAAAATTAATTTAGTGCAATTAGTGTAAAAATAAACTATGTGTGGTATAATAGGCGTGATATCATCAAACGAGAGCAAGAAGCTCTCAGAAATTACGATTTCAGCACTCAAAAGGCTTGAATATAGGGGATACGACAGTGTCGGGGTAGCTTCTCTAGGTAGTAAAGGGATAGAGGTGAGAAAAGCCAAAGGTACAGTAGAGCAAGTCACTGTCAGGAAGAAAATCCCCGATATGTCGGGATATATATTTCTAGGCCATACTAGATGGGCTACCCACGGTGCCCCAACTGACTACAATGCCCACCCGCACACGGACTGTTCGGGCAAAATAGCGGTAATCCATAACGGTACCATAAAGAACTTTAAGGAGCTCAAGGCAGAACTTGAATCGTTGGGCCACAAGTTCACTAGTGAGACGGATACAGAAGTAATACCACATTTAATAGAGGAATTCATGAAGAGGGGGATGGATCCGTTTACTGCATTTAAGTCTGCCATAAAGTCCCTAGACGGTAGCTACGCAGTATTAGGTATAATCCAAGGGGAGAAGAGGATATTCTTCGCAAAGAGAGACAACCCCCTCGTAATAGGTCTCGGAGAAGGGGAAAACTATATAGCTAGTGATATACCTGCATTTTTACCTTATACAAAGAGGATTTTAGTCATATCCGACGGTGAAGTCGGTTTCCTAACTAATTCAAGCGTGTACATAGAGGACTTAAACGGGAATGCCGTTGATATCCATAAGAGGATAAGGATTATAGACTGGGATGTCGAAACAGCTTCAAAAGAAGGTTACCCCCACTTTATGATAAAGGAAATCCATGAGTCACCAAAGGCTGTGAGGGATACTATCTCCAGCTTAGTTTCAGACCTAGATGTAGTGGAGAAAATAAGTGAGGAGATAAGACAAGCTGAAAGGGTTATCATTACGGGTGCGGGAACCAGTTATCACGCAGGGCTTTATTTCTCTCTCTTGTTATCGAGGGAGGGTTTAACCGCGATCCCCCTAGTCGCTTCAGAATACTACAACTTGAAAGGAAGGAAGGGGGACTTAGTGGTAGCAATTAGCCAGAGCGGAGAGACAATCGATGTATTACTGTCTATACGTAAACTTAAGAGTGAAGGTGCTAAAATAGTCTCAATTACTAACGTTATAGAAAGTGCAATAGCGAGAGAAAGCGACTATAAGGTCTACATGAGGGCAGGCCCAGAAATAGGTGTAGCCGCTACAAAGACTTTTACTACCCAGGTCGCAACTCTCCTGTTCTTATACTCTTACACATTCGGTAAAGAGTGGAAATCCTTAAAGGAAGCTGACAAGGAAGTTGAACAGGCTATAAACTTAACGGAAGGTTTTACTAAGAGAATAGGAGAAGAACTATCTAAAAAGGCTAGTGTCTATTATCTAGGAAGGGGGCTTTCACTACCTCTGGCCATGGAAGGTGCACTGAAGATCAAAGAGGTGTCCTATGTACATGCAGAGGCATACCCTGCTGGTGAGAGTAAACACGGCCCTATTTCTCTGGTAGAGAGCGGGTTCCCCGTAGTATTTATTAATGATGGTGAAATGCCCGAATTACTGAAAAATAACGTAATGGAAATGAAGGCTAGAGGGGGTAAAATATTCACAATTAGTGTAAACAAGAAGATAGGAGAGGCTGACACAGAAGTCTTCCTCAGTTCCAAGTTCCCAGTACTCTCAATATCTCCAGTTATACAGTTGATCGCTTATTACGCGGCCGTAAGTAAGGGGTTAGACCCAGATAAACCGAGGAACCTGGCTAAGACCGTTACTGTAGAGTAACATACTTTTTAGGTCTCTTAGAGACAAGTAAGGGTAAGAAAGGCTGTAGAGATAAGGGGTCTTGTGCTTTTATCTCTTTTCGTAACTCATCCGCGGTGTAACTCCTCTGCTCGTTTCCTTTTCGTATCTTCACCGTCAACGAACCGGTTTTAACTTCTCTCTCCCCTAGTAGCACTAGATAGGGGATCCATTCCTTACCTGCCCTAGCAATTTTGGAGCCTAAACCGTCTTCTGTATCATCAATATCTACCCTCGACCCTATCTGTGAGGCCAGTGTTACCGCCTCATTTATAAACTCCCTTTTTACCGGGATTATTCTGACTTGAACTGGCGAAAGCCACAAGGGTAATGTAGGGGGGTTTTCCCTTGACGCATTTAAAAGGTAATAATAGGTGAGTAGGTTAACGTTGATCGTGGAATAGCCCTTATTGCCCTTAGCCCTCACGATATAAGTATTCTTAGAGTCAGTAAAACTATCTGGTATACCGTTGACTTCGCTCTTGGTCTTTACTTTAATGGTCGGTTCCTCATTTATACAAGGGAGCCTCCTCCCAGAAGGAGTTGAATAGGATATTACCATTTCCCCGTTTTCCGGCTCCCCTTCTCCTTCTATTATCACATCTGGCTTAGCTAAGTACCTTAAATACTCGAGTGTAGCCCTCCTCATAAAGGTAGAATGGGGAGAGCTGGAAAAACCAAACTTCTCACAAACCTTAAGTTCCTCGCTCTTCTGGTAGTTTACCTCTCCTTCCCTTATACGCTTTGATAGCTCACTTAAAGGGTGCCCGTAACAGTCTATCATAAACTGTTTATACCACCCGAAAGGTGTCCTATAGACTTCTTTGCCCAGAGCCTTAGACATCTTGTCCTCAAATAACTTGAGCAATGAAATAGCTTGGGCCGGCCTTTCTAAATTGTCTGAAAGGTGGGCATAAGGGTAAATCACGACAGAACTCGCCTTAACGTCGTTGAAGACGCTTACCACTTCGCTCACAGCCTTATCCACTAATTCCTCACTATCACCCTTTTCGATAGTAGTAAATACTACTAGTACGTTTTCCTTTTCTAAAGACGGTATTTTCGGCTCTTCAGGCTCCTTAATAGCCTTCTCCTTGACCGAGAAAGAGAATTTAGATGCGTGGATAAGTAAAAGGATCATACACTTATCTCCTTACCATTTTCAGCAACTTCGACATATATTCCTAACTCTCTCCTAACCTCTTCGGCAAGTTTAGAGGAGCTCGCAGGGTCGCCGTGCACCAGCACCACTTTCTCCAAGTTCCTAGCTGCCTTGATGATCTGTTTGAGTTGCTCTTTCCCTGCATGGCTGGAAAAGTCGAAGAGCTGAAACCTAGCTTTTAACATAGGGGAATACTCATCAAATTTCCCTGTCTCGAGCAACCTCCTCCCTGGAGTATTTTCAGCTTGATAACTTACCAGAAATACGGCGTTCTTCGGGTTGTCGGCTACCTTTTTGAAGTAGTACACGGCAGGCCCTCCTTTGAGCATACCCGCACTGCTTACAATTACACCTTCGCCCCTCGTAGCCTTATTCCTGTTCCCCCACCCTTCAACGTACTTAAAGTTGTCGTAAGCCCTCTTTAAAGCCGGATAATTATTTATGAACTCGGGGTTATGGATCATAAGCTCAGTTATCTCCTTTACCATGCCGTCATAAAATACGGGGTACTCAAGCTTCCTATCAGCTAAAACAGAGAGGATCTCCTGGCTCCTCGAAAGGCTAAACGCCGGCACTAGGACTGTCCCACCTTCTTCTAGTACTTCCTTAGTTGACTCATAGAACTCCTCTTCAACTGTCTTCCTATCGGGGTGGTTAAACCTACCGTAAGTGCTCTCCATTACTAGGACGTTAACGTCCCTCAAGAAGTCCAAGTCAGCCGGGCTTACTAAATGTGTGTTAGTCAAGTTTATGTCCCCCGTGTACGCGATGACATGTTTATCTGTCTTTACCTTAATTATAGCACTCCCCGGTATGTGGCCCGCGTTGCCCAGTTCCAGTTTAAACGAGTCTACCTCGAACTCTTTATAGTAATCAACGGTCCTAAAGTTGTCCATAGTCTTCTTCACTTCTACCCACTCAAAGGGGAGCTTTGCACCAGATAACTTCAAGAAGTCTTTTAACATTATTTCAGTAATTAGCCTCGTTATCCTAGTCCCGTAAACCGGGTAGTTCCCTGAAATCTGGTATAGGGGCAAAGCACCTACATGGTCCAAGTGTGAGTGGGAAACTACAAAGCCTTTAATCTTGCCCGGTGCGTCTTGCAAAGGTAAATTGGGGTTGTCGTTTGGGTCAAAGTTTACTCCGTAATCGAGTACTACTGCCGAACCTCCCTTCTCTACCTCAATAGCCGCTCTGCCTACTTCTTTTCCTCCGCCTAGAATTTTTATTGTGTAATTACTCATTATGCATTAATCTCTGACCGCCAAGCTATTAAGTTTGTTTTACTGAAGTTAATATGTGAAAGTAAAACCTAACCAGTTTAAAAACTTGGAGAGGATGCTGGGGATAAAGACAGAACAGATAGACGCTATTAAGGTCATAATAGAGCTCCAAGACAAGACGTTAGTGATCGAAAACCCTTCAGTACTAAAGATGACACAACAGGGACAAGAGATATACACAGTAATAGGCAGTGCTAAGGAACAAGTTAAAGAGCAGAAAGTAGAAATTAGTGATGAAGACGTGAAGTTCGTGATGGAGCAGACGGGGAAGAGCGAGAACGAGGTCAGGGAAGCATTACAGAAGACAAACGGGGACATTGCACAAGCCATACTCTTACTTACCGGGGGAGAGAATAAGGGGTAAATACCCCGTTTTTATCTTTATGAACCTACTCCCTTGACTTTAGTGAACACATCGAGGAATGGCAAGAAAAAAGCTAGGGAAAAAAGTTAGAGGGGTCAGCCCGAGATGCGTATTAACGGCTCAGATAAACTGTGAAATTTTCTTATTTATACGTGCGGTATTTCTTAGAAACCGTGGTACCAGATATGGACTGTTTACCTAAAGGTAGTGAGGGTTAAATGCCCTTATTTACGTATTTGGATATAAAGATATGAAAGTGACGGCTTTCTACGGTAGAGGGGAATAAATTAAGCCATGCCACTACACCACACCTAAACAGACGTTAAGTCACGTTACATTTATTATGGAAAGGACTATAAGAGCAGTGCAGACGTTATATATACCCCCTCCCCCACGTTCATGACGTGTCGCGGGCGTATGCTTGGTCATCCCGCTAAAGGGGCGGAAAAAGATGAACGAGTGGTATTATCTGTAAAATCCTTACATCTCATGTGTTTTCATTAAATAGGGATATATTATCTATTATTAATAGAAAGATAGCATATATTTTCTGGTTTAGATCATCTGACCCTAAGCATTAAACGTAAAAAATTAAGGTATAAGTACTGAGGAAAGTGTTAGAGGTAATACTCGAGCACAACGATTTTTAATAAACGCTAAACGAGTAATCTCCTTTGACTTCAACAAGGACTAAGTGCTGAGGGTTTAGGCTTAAATTTATTAAGATTTAGTAAAAGCCCAAGTCCCACGAGTAATTCCCCGTAAATTCATCCTGAGTTAAAGGCGCAGCTTTAACACATCTCAGGTTTTATCACGTCCTTGATAATAGCCCTAATGTACAGATGAGAGGGTAGCGGGTTAAGGGTTACAAAGGAAAAATAAGGAGTATCAAGGCAGAATACTTTATACACGATTAACCCTCGTGTCCTACTCTCATCAAGACTAAGGTCAAAAATGGAGAGGTCTTTTTCCATAATACCCTCAAAGGCGTGAGATAGCTGACGTAAATTGTTATAAACTAAGAAGAGTGGACCGGCCGGGATTTGAACCCGGGACCTCTCGGTTTCTTGCCCTAGGTTGCAAGCCGAGCACTCTTCCAGGCTGAGCTACCGGCCCACTCAAATCAGTATAATAATTAACTAGATTTAAGTTTTTCCTAAGCCACTCTACGGTGTTGCTAAAATACTACGTAAATCTTAAACCAATTTTCATTACAACGTTACCCTTAGAAAAGGTAAGTTCAAGACACATCAAAACCAGCATGACATTGATATTAGGACGAGGATTGGGAGTGCCCTATTTTACGTGTTCAGACACCAGTAGGATATATTACTCGTGATAATGAGTACGTTAAGCTATTGATTTTTTTATGATATTCCATCGGTTTCTCCAGTTTTTCTTAAAATCTAGTTTTTAAAGTTCAAACCAAAGAATAAATCACTATCTTATTATCAAAATATTTATAACTATTTACTTAAATTAGCTTATACATCACGGTTTTAAAACCCAACCTCTCTAGAAATCAGATCTGTAATCAAGTACTCTTTATCCTTTCACTCTAAAAACCGCTTACTAAGTTTTAAAGGGCATTACTATGCTCCATTATCCACTTTACCCAACTTAACTCCGACTCCCCTCTTTATCTCCTTCCACCTAGGAATTTTATTTATAAAACATCCTTAGGTGTTTCTAAGGGACTTAATTTCGAAGTGGACCGGCCGGGATTTGAACCCGGGACCTCTCGGTTTCTTGCCCTAGGTTGCGAGCCGAGCACTCTTCCAGGCTGAGCTACCGGCCCAAAGTAATATTACCATAATCGCTAAAAAAGCTTTAGGTCATAAAAGGGTTGGGCCCGCCGGGACTTGAACCCGGGACCACGGCGACCCGAACGCCGCATCCTAGTCCAAGCTAGACCACGGGCCCAATAAGATTAATTCCCCCATTACTTATAGCTTTTTCTATGGACTACCTTATCGAGACACTCGCTAAAAGGATCGCGGGGGACATAAGCTGGAGCGAGTCCCCCGGGGCTTCTATGAGGAAATGGAGGGAAGCCTTCAACATCTCGCAAGGGGAAATAGCGAGGCATATGGGCATTTCCCAGTCTGTTATCGCAGACTATGAGAGGGGGAGGAGAAAGCCCGGTATCGACTTCCTCAGGAAGTTCGTGTCAGCCCTAATAGAGATAGACGGAGAAAGGGGGTTCAAAGTCATCAATGAACTGATCAAGGGCTATACCCTAATGCTCCCTTTTATAGACGACTTGGGGGACTTCCAGTCCCCAGTAGGGGTGGACGAAATCGTGATGGCAATAGACGGGGTAATACCCAACTCTTTTGTCCCGGAGTCCAGAGTCTACGGTTGGGTAATAACTGATAGTATAAAGGCCATAACGAGCCTTAAGGGGCTTGAGTTCTACCAATTGTTAAACTTCATGTTGGGTAGGGTAGTAGTATTTACTAACGTCAGTTCAGGTAGGTCACCCCTGATCGCCTTAAAGATAGCCCCTATTAAGCCCTCGATAATAGTACTCCACAGACCGGTAAAGTTAGACCCTCTAGCCCTATTACTCGCAGAGAAAGACGGCATTACACTGATAGTTTCTACCTTAAAAGACCCTAAGGAAATTAAGGAAAGGATAAGGAAAATTTAGCTAGTCCAATAAAAAGTGGGTACTTGTACGACTTTACCCTGAACTCTGGGGGGTTAAGATAAAAAAATAAAAACTAACTCGCTTAATAAAAAACCTTATCGTTTACATTTTACTTCCTTAGGAATATTACAGCTACTACAGCAGCAATAACTACTATTACTACGATAATAAGTATTGGTAGGAGGCTCAATGTTGTCGTTTGCGAGGTAGAAGGTGGGGTAGGCGGTGGAGTTATCGACACCGAGGAACTAGTGCTTGTTGTTGGTGGTGTTGTGCTTGTTGTTGGTGGTGTTGTAGAGGTATGAGTACTGGTACTAGGCTGTGTAGAGGTTGGTGGTGTTGTGCTTGTTGTTGGTGGTATCGTACTAGTATGAGTAGACGGTGGGCTTACTACATTTACTGTTATAGTAGTGCTGTTCGTGGCACCGTTACTGCTCGCTTCTACTTCTACATGGTAAGTGGCTACGTTACTGAATACGTAACTCAAGGTGTACACCCCGTTATTCATCGTTATATTGACCGGGACCCCGTTAATCGTAGCCGTTAACGTTACACCATACGGGCTGTTAGTAGCTACTTTGATACCGAAAGTCACCGCGGTTCCTTCATACACTGTAATTGTAGGAGATGGACTAATTGTCATCGTACTACCGTTAGGTAATTTTTCAGATACTTGGTTTAGTGACAAGCCTAAGTATATCGGGGTCAAATACACCTTTACCGTCATATTACTGCTTAGTGTTATCACTGTAGAGTTAGCTATGTATTTTAAAGCACTGACTGAGACGTTTACTTTGCTGCCTGTGGGGAGAGTTAGCTGAGTTAACCCTTGAGAGTTTGTAGTATAAGTGTTGATAGCCTGCATAGTGCTTACGTTATACACCGTTACTTTAGCGCCCGGTATCGGTAACCCCGCGGGGGTCACAGCCTCAATAGTTAGTGTGCTAAGGGCTACCGGTTTGCTCGGTATACTTAAGCTCACTGTCCCCGTTGGTGATTTAATCTGGACTTGAGCTTGGTAGAACTGGGGTAACTTCAGTATCACGGAGTCGTTAGAGTACGCCCACGGTATATTAGCCCCGTACACGTTTGCGTTAAACGCTGGGAGAGGCGGAGGGAATATAGAGTAAGTCCCTCCACTAGTATTCGTTAGGGTAATTGTCTGGGTACCGCTTAGAGTAGTTAGTGTTATAGTGTAGGTGTTAGCGAAGGAGAACGGGTAGTTAATTTCTAGATATGTGTTCCCACTTATGTTTTGTGCTTCTACTGTAATGCCGTTCTGAGAATATACTTTCGGAGAAGGTAGTGATGACATTATACCGTAAGAGACGTTGATCAGCACCAGACCGTATACGTAGGATAAGGGAGCACCAGAACTATTTGTGAATTCATGGTAAATGTATATGTAATAAAGCCCCTGCGGTATATCGTTGGGCACTACAAATTCTATTTTTCCGAAAGTGCCGTACGGGCTAGGTGAACAGTAAACTCCTTCATAATAATTATTAGCTAGGTCAGAGACGAAATGTCCTTCTGGTATTAGCGAACCCACCGACGAGCTATAGTTATAATCTACAGTGTAGTAATGGCCTGGGACTGCATTAAACACATATACGTTTTCGCTCCCGTTAATGCTCATGGTCCCAGTTACCGCGTTTTTCAGTTCAGTGACGTTCACGTCAAAAGTCTGCCCGTTAGCTTCTACTTGGTGTACCCCTACTGAAAGGGAAATGGACTCGATCTGGTACGAGTAAGGTTGTAACGTAACCGTAGAGTAGAGGGAGGAGTCTACATACACTGGGACTTGGGCTGGTGTATCTCTACTGTTTATTATGATAAGGTTAAAAGTCGCGGAGCCACTCGACGTCGGTAGCACTATTTGGGGTGTCGAAGCACCTAGCGGGTTGATTGACGAATCTGGAAGCACCGTTATGCCCGTGGTAGAATATATTGAAGGGGACTGCGCTAAGTAAATTGGCAAAGTACTAAAAATAAGTAATATCATTGGTATTACTATCATTAAGCCTATTAGTCTTCTCAACATGTTAGATCAGGTTAAAATAAAAAGGTAAATAAGTTCTTTGGCATATGGTATTATTGACGAGTTTTCAAATGTAAGTATTTATATATATGCATTGTGGTTCATTAAGTAAAAAACTAGCACTCAGCTTAAAATCGGGCTTAATAAGGGAAAAGTAGTTTTAGGGAAAGGATTCACGTCACGTCTTACCCAAAACCCTCAAGTTTCCGAGATTTTTACTTAAATAAAATTATATATACAATATACTACATGCCGTACTCCCAGTTTGAGCGCTAAGCCCCTAAGCGTTTTGCATAAAACAAGGTAAAGACATATAAATAGTGTTTAGGGTAATACTCGATTGGGTCGTTAAAATATTAATCGTGAATTGAAGCATTTTTTCTCAAGTCGGCAAATAACACGTATGCGTCAAATGTTCCATGCAATTAAAATTACAGTATTCCTGTTGTCAGTCCTACTAGCCTTCTTGTATTAATATTGTCCTTATTAACGTAAAATTAACAGCTAAAATATTACCTTGGTAAGACGAATAGAAATTACAAAGGTACGTAAACGACCATCAGCCGCCACAATTTTTTAACAAAAACTATATCATGAATTTACATAAAACTAGGGTTAGATAACACCCTTTAATAGGGATAAAATTACAAGGTTAAAAGTAATGATAGGGAGAATATTTTATACCGACTTAAGGTAGATGTTAGAGTATAATTTTGCTTAATATCAATTTAAGGATATTTCACTTGTTATCCACCTTTATACAGTAACTGTGTATTTAAAGCTTAAAGTCCATAACTATTAAAGAGCTTAGGTTACAAAGTGACCTAAGTTAGCCACGGCCTTAACACTAGTTTTAACCTCTACTTTGTTACAACTCGCAGTATATACCCTATGACCAAGTATATGTTTACGGAATTAAGGAATTCGAGTTAACGGCATACTCTACATAGGTTATAAAGATAGATACTGGATATTTTGGACGCAAATCCTTTTGGAGTCGAATATAGCTATAATTTCTATTACTAGTTACGTAATTTATTAGCTGTAATACGGGCATAAATTTTGTATTTTTACACGCTATATATCTACTTAGATGAGCGCTAAACCTAAAGGATTGAGATGTATACAAGTGTATAAAAGAATTTATAAATAGAGACTACTCCTTTCCCTTAGAAGTGATATGAATCGGACCCTAGGTTTAATCCTATCTACGTTATTTATAGCTTCGATAATAATTGAAGCAAGCCCACTCCTAACATCTATAGTACCACAAGCAGCTACCCCATTGCCTGCAGCCGGACAAATAGGGGCTATATATTTGTCTTCTTATGTTAATGCTAAAGGTATAACATGTTATGTACAGTCTATAATGTACGTAGTTAACGTATCCAACGTAAACTTGACAAAGATAAGTACAAACTTGAATAATGCGATTGCACAATTACTGCAGAGCGTTGCAAATAACGTCCAGATGTACTTCGTAGCTCAAAACGCAGTAAACGGACAAGCTATTCTAGGCCCAGCAGAAGTTACCTTCTACCACGATTTACAGACACCACCAGGGACTACCTATCAGTATTACGTATACTATAACAACGTGTCGAAACTAGTGTTCTTCATGATAGGTGTAGGTTATGAACACCGACACCCCTTAACCCCCCCCTCAACTAACACTACAGTCCAAGTCCCTATTACATTTTTACAGAACTACATACCAGACTTATCAGCGTCCCAAACTTATGTATATAACGTAACCACAGGTACAGTAAACACTGTAGCTAGCGTACATATAAACTACCTATTAACTAACCCTCTTAGTACATTATACGATACTCAAACTGGTAAAGTAGTAAGCGCGTCAACGGGGACTCCTGCTCAGGAAATATGTTCATATCTATCAAGTGAAACTATACTAGAAGAAAATGCTAGCGGCCCAAACCACGTAGAGTATATAGGGTATGCTACATTGTCGAGCTTCACTATAGGGGGTGCTACTCTAGGCCCATACACGAGTAACCAGATAATAATATTCTCTCCGTTAGTATTTGCTACATCCCCATCGCAGTCAGGGTTCTTCAACCCGATACAAGCTAACGGTAACCTAGGCCCTGCATTAGCTTCGTTATCGACTACTCAACCAAAGATATGGGGTAGAGCTCTAATAAACTTCACATTGGTTGACGGCTTACTCAATAACGCACCAGGTAACTTTACGTTCCAGCTTAATTACTCCACACCAGGTCCAGTATCTTTAAGTTTCGCCAGCTTAGGGTATATAGCTTCGCTAGATAACTATCCCAGCACTTTCATGTTTAACGCGTATAACTTCTCTAACGGCTACCACGAGTTCTTCGGAATAATTACGACAAGTAATGATACAACGTTAGGCGGTAAGACAATAAACGCTTCTGGGTACTTTAATGTCTCACATTATGAAGGGAATACTATAGTAACTACAACCTACTATGTTTACCTATTGACCTTCATACCCGGAGTCAAGAATGGTACTGTATCAGAGTACGTCACTAATCTGTATATTCAAGTTCCAGAGATAAAGCCTTATGGTGTTGAGCAAGTTGAAAAAACTCAAGTATATGCTCTTTACAAAGGGTATAAACCTAATACTACAATTGGGAAGTTACCAGTATTTGAGTTCTGTGTACCATATCCTGCATCGACTACATTTACCTCATACTTTAACGGTAAGCAGTACTCGGTCACTATAACCGAGCCAAAGACAGCTACGATAAACTTCTATTCAGCTCTGATCCAGTTAAGGGCTGTGGCGTATGAAGGTGTGTACGAGGTTTCACACGCTTCTTTCCCATACTATTATGGCGGATTATTATCTACTCCACCATCTAATATCTCTGTGACCGGAGAATCTAGTATAGACGCAGAAGGTCACTTGTATAGTTCAATGGCGAATGTGAAAGCTACATTATTCACAAATGCTACTCTAACGTTTAGTAACGTGACTGAAGGTAACTTCAGCTTCAATGGCTTATTACTGACACCTGCGTACGCGTACATAAACGGTACCTCTGCAATGGGATATATTCTATCAGCAGTATATGAGACCCCATCTGTGTTATCCGGCTTCAATGAGTACGAAGTAGCAATAACCGGTACTGAAGAGCCCTTCATAGCAGAGATGTATAATAATCTCCCTGAGATGTACGGCTTTACTCTATTACCTTACTTCCAGTTAACATTAAGTGCACCTACCGTCCCAGCTACGACCACCGGTACCGCACCTCTATTCGTAGAGTTATCAACTGTACCTCAGTACGCATATATAGAATTAGTTGACTTCGGCTTATGGACTAATGAGACCAGCGTAGTAGTTACTGCATACAACGCTGAGAGTAACACGCTATCAGCCAATAAAGGTTACTTCTATGCTGTAGTAATACCGCCTAAAGTCTATATATCACCTGTAACTCCGTCAGACTTTATATGCCAGAACTATGCTACTCTAAGTATATATGACCCCGACGCTATACTAGATCCAGGGTATCCGGCAGGTACGTTTACTTATACCTTACCTTATGCTTTGAACTACAATAATAAGCCGGTCAGTGGGCCAGTGATATTGTACAGTGGGACTATATATCCAAGTGGGACTGCAATAAGCTCCAGTACAGTGTATAAATCTTCCGGTGTGTTCCCAGTAGGGTATGTTAATGGAACGAAAGAATATCTTTCATTATCTCCAGAGGTGTGCTACTCCCCCCATAACAATCCTAATGAACCGTATGAGCCAACATACTTAGAGGCTTACGTATATGCTACTGGCCAGACTACACAAATCTATGCTACTGGAATTACTAATCCAACTTTGGCTATAGCATCTTATGGGTTACAGTACTTTGGTAGTAATAACCCAACCGTTAACTACTACTTTGAGCAATCACAAGTAAAGACCGTGAAGATTAGCGGGATGGTATACAATTACTCAGTACCGTTCTACGGTATAGCAGGACTAAACGTGTCATCGATAATTTCAGGTGTAATCACACCAGCGAACATGAATGTCTTACCTGGTAGCAGTGGACAAGTAGGTTACATAGATCTCACACCTCAAGCTGCGTTGCCACCTGTTCCATTCCCAGGAGCTGCAACACCTAACATTACTGTACAGTTATATGTAAGGTACCAGACTGACTTAGCGTCTGTTGGTACTGTAACTGTGAACGGTACCTATGTAGGGCAAGGTCCGGGTATATACTTAACAGTCCCCAATGGCTCATTCGTCAACAGCGGCTTTAGTATATTATATGAGACTACTGACTATGCTGTATACCATGACTTCCAGTCGACAGGTGCGTACAAGGACATAGCAAGGATGACAGTCCCCAACGTAACTGACGAGTTCTACATACCCGGTAACGTAATTCCGTTATATGCTACATATGCAAACCTAGTACTGTTAGAACCGTACTATGGCTCAACACTGCCAACATATCTAGCAATAGGTAGTGTAAATAACTTACTTGACTTACAGTGGGTGTCTAGCACATATGAATTAGTCAATGTCCCGGCAGTATCTCAGTTACTAGGGTACATGTTCTCTATTAAAGTCACGTATCCAAATGGAACTACAGTATCCATAATACCATCGTTCAGTAACCTGACCACACTATTCATATCTCTAGATGGACAGCAGCAGCTATACTGTAATGGCACATATGACTTTGAGCTCAGTATAGCGGGTCTAGTTAAAGTACTGCACACAACTGTCCAGGCACTGAACGGTAGCAACTTCACAATATCCTACCACGACTACATAACCGGTGAGACTTTAACCGCTACTGCGAAGTTAGAAGCTCTACAAGGAATAGCTCCGATAGCTATCCAGCCCGGTGAGGTAGAGTTCTTCTTAACAGCCTATCCGTTCTATCCGATACCCACGTTTGCACCTCCATGGTTTATTGCTGAGAACGTATCATTCCAGCCTCACTTGTCAATATCTGATAAACAGTATGCACAATCTGCAGTGTCATCAGTATTGTCCTTAACACTAAGCAACATAACCGTAGTGACTGGCAATACTGTAGGACCAAAGTACATGGCTATGGTATACTACAACGCTACAAGCGGGCAAACGGTAATTATGAATGTATATGGTGTAAAGACTATGGTATCTGGTGATGTAGTTCCAACACTGGTTGAAACTGCTCCTGCTAGCGGTGTATTCAACGGTACTATACCCTTCGTCATAATAGCTAACAATACTATAGTGCCAGTGAAAGAGGTGAGCAATACTACCGTATATACGAACGGAAGCTTAGGCATAATAATTGCTGGTAAGACATACGTACTAGGCCCAGCTGGATACTTCCTGTTACCATCAGTACCATATAAGAACATATCAGTAGGATTTAATGCGAAAGTTTACGTGACAGTGTCTGACCCGATACAGAGTGTAACCTTCAATACCTCCTTAGAGCCAATTAACTTCACTCCGATTAGGTTAGCACCATTCAGTGTACCTCCGGTAGTTCCTATACCTCATGCACCTAAGTATGTATATGAGTACAACCAGTCCCTAGTGATAACTCCAACAGATCAAGTCGTAAAGATATATGTGACTAGCGTGATTCCGTACCCGTTAGAGTTCCAGATAGAAGCACTAGTGTATCCAGCTCAAGAGTTCAATGTGTCTATAGGAGCTCCTGAACCCAGCGCACCGTTAGTCTACTACTCGTACCAGGCTGTAGTAGCTAAACCAGCATTAGGGATAGGCACTCCAGTACCTAACTTGCTGGTCTACGTACAGCTTAACGGTATTGCGTCACTACCACCAGGGAAGTATGTAATAGTGCTATTTGCAGTGCCATACGCTGGCGGTCCTGCCCTATCAGAATACCCAGTATCACTAATATTCACTAACGTCAACGTCACAACTTAAAGCGGGGATCGTGGATAAAAGTTAAATCTTGTTTTTTAATATCTTTTTATAAGTTTCGTATACAATCAGGTGGTGTTTAAATGAATAGATCTTACTTGATATCAATTTTGTTAATGATTGCAATGGTAGTGTCAATTCCAGTTTTTAGTGCTAGCTATACTAGTGGAGGCATAACATTTTATTCACCAGTTGCTAATAACGAGGTTTATCATTCGGGCCAGCAGTTAATATTGAATGCAAGTACTGGAGAGCCTAATGTCCCAGTAACTATTTACGTAGAATATAACGGTAAGTATGTGTATGTTAATCCAGCAGCTCATACTAATGCTCAAGGATATATATATGCCGATCTGGGTACTTTTGGTACAGGCTCATTGACCTCTCCCGGGACTTATACTATTATAGTATCGACGTCAGGTACACCCCCTGAAACTGGTACTATAAATGTGGTGTACATACCGGCGGAGGCTACTATCAACGTAGAAGTGCTGAACAATCAGAATTTACCGGTTAGTGGAGCTACAGTGTACCTTTATAATGTGACTAACGGTGTCCATACTCTAATATCACAAAATACTACTAACCCTAGTGGAGTTGCGACCTTTCATGTTATATCTTATAACTTTACTCAGACTTTTGAGGTCGAGGCTAGTGCGTCCGGTTATGTATCATCAAGTGCTAATGTCTCAGTAATTGGTAACCAGACTGTTAATGTGGTTATTCATCTATACCCTGCAATATTAACAATTGTACCCTTATACGTTATACAGAATAATTCTATAGTTGATGCCGGTACTATGCAGTCACCTTTGCAATCAGTCGTAGTCACTCAGGGACTCCCTGCTTCTATGATAGTTGCAGTTATGTTTGCTGGTAAGCCCGTGACAAATGCTACCCTCTCGGTGAGTTCCGCATTACCAAGTCAGATAAAGATAGTGTCTTACTCTCCAATAACTTCTGGAAAATATGCTGGTGATTACAATATAACTTTTGTAGCTGCTGTTGAAAACTACACGAGTGTCCCATACGAGGTTGACTTAGATATAAACGCTACGTATATTACTTATACTCAGAGCAGCTATGTGGAGGTTCAGGCTTACTACAATGCCCTCACATATATACACACGACTTTAACTCAATTACAGAACGAAATTAACATCGTGTCGCAAGATGTAGCTGCGCTGAACAAGAGCATAACTTCATTAAACACTACTTTAACTTCACTGAGCCAGAGCATAACTACGATTAATAACGACATTAATACCTTAAACACAGAGTTAAAGTCCGTTAACCAGACCGCTACCGGGCTATCAGGGACTGTAACAAAATTGCAGAGCGAAATAAATTCGTTAAATGGGACTGTGGGGAGTTTAAGTAGTCAAGTGTCTTCATTGAACTCTAAGGTTGACGGTATACTGCCCTTAGTATATGGCGGTATAATAGCTGGAATAATTGGCCTAATAGTAGCAATAATAGCTATTATATTAGTCTATAGAAAAATAAGTTAAAATCCTTTTTTTTCTTTTCTTTCCTTTCTTCCTACTTGTTCTTAGTAGTTATTTTTTCAATGCTGTTTCTTTTCCCTTTATATCCTGACAGGGAAAATGAGTAAAATTTATTACGATGACTGATTAAATAGAAATTGCGGCCGTCGTCTAGTCTGGATTAGGACGCTGGCCTCCCATGTAAAGGGGAGAGCCAGTAATCCCGGGTTCAAATCCCGGCGGCCGCACTTATTTTAAACGGTTTATGACTTTTTATAATTTTTAGTTTATTCCGTATTGTCCTCGTTTTTGGAGCAAAACTAGGCTTATATAATTAAACACTTTTTATATTTTTTTAGCTTTTATCTATAATTTGTAAAATATGAGAGCTTATATCGTGGAATGAGACCAAAATAGTACTTAATTATTACTTTTGGTGACGTAAATTGGAACCCTAAAGTTTGTTTTAATTCTTATAAACAAATATATAGTGATATTGAGTTAATTAATACCAGCGACCGCCATTGTTGATCATAAAAGATTACCTCCCTCTGCCTAAGCAGTTGGACGGTGAGTTTTGGAACGTTGAAAGGATAGACCACATAAGGAGGCTAGCGGTTACGGGTAAGCCCTATAAGGTCTTCCCTGACTGGGAAGGATCATTAAGGATTTTAGACCGTGTAAGGTTTAAAAACGAGAAGAGTAAGGTAGTGGATAACCCTAGTTCTGATAGCTCTACTGAGGTAGCAGGGATATACATGTCTGCCCCATTATACCTTGGAGACATGTCCTACGGTGCCCTGAGCGGGAACCCGAACATCGTAATAGCGAAAGCTGCGGATTATACTCAGACTCTAGCAGGGACTGGTGAAGGCGGGTTACACCCTGAAGTGGCTAAATACAAGAGGATCTTTGTACAGTGGGCTTCTGCCAGGTTCGGAGTAGATTATGATGTCCTCTCCCACGGTGCAGCTGTGGTAATAAAGATAGGACAAGGGGCTAAACCCGGTATTGGTGGTCACTTACCGGGTAGTAAAGTCACGGGGCCTATTTCAATGACAAGGCGTATCCCTGTGGGTATTGATGCGATTTCACCAGCCCCACACCACGACATCTACTCTATTGAGGATCTGGGGCAGAGGATAGAAGCTTTAAAAGAGGCGACCGGAAAGCCGGTATTCGTAAAAGTAGCAGCGACGAATTACATACCTTATATTGTCTCGGGTATAGCTAGGATGGGTGCTGATGGGGTTATAATAGACGGGCACGGTGCTGGCACTGGAGCCACCCCCGTCGTGATAAGGGACAATGTAGGCATCCCTATAGAATTAGCGGTAGCCGTAAGTGACCGTGTGCTTAAGGAGCAGGGGATGAGGGATGGCTTTACGATTATCGCTGCTGGTAGGGTCGCAGACGCTACCGATGCGGCTAAGTTAATAGCGTTAGGTGCGGACGTGGTGAGTATAGGTACTGGGGCTTTAATAGCTATGGGTTGTGTGATGGTCCATAAGTGCCACATAGGTTCCTGCCCTTCGGCCCTGACTAACAAGATAGACGGGACAAGGGAGTTGGATATGGAGTTCGGGTTTAAAACGCTTACAAACTACATCAGGGGGTTTACTCTGGAACTGAGGAATATCCTCGATAACCTCGGTCTGAAAAGTGTAAGTGAATTAAGGGGTAGGAGAGAGCTTTTGGTAGGTAAGGGCCTATCTAGGGAGACCCTTGAGGTGTTAGGGATCCACGGTGAGGAGGAAGAGTTACCGCCTAAGATAGGGGAACTATGGAGTAAGAGGAGGAAGGTATATCTACACGAGTTGATCAATAAGGGTGAACCCGTAATAACCAGTATGGGTAGTACAGCGCCACCGGATATAGAAAAACCGGCCAGGGTCGTTGATTGGTTAAGGTCTGATGGCGCTCAGGTCACTAGGCCTTCTATAGACCCCTATAGGGAAGATATTGACACTAGTTTTTACTTAGCCCAAGGTAAGTTTTACCTCTCATTACCTATTATCTTCGACGTGTCAGACGCACAGCCTGAAGTTAGGGACGCCCTGAGTTGGGCGTCACTAGCCCTCAGCGCGGGTATTTTCACAGTGGAGGCGGACGTTAGGTTTAGTGAAGTGACTTTATCTAATGACGAGAAGGGTGCAATAACGTGGAGTAAGACTTACAAGCCTTTTACTTACCTTTACCTCCCCTCTAGTTCAGAAGCCGTTGAAGAAGTCGTGGAGTTAAAAGGAGTATTAGGCTTTATCATAGATGAGGACAGTGGGAATGAAGACCTAGAAGTGGTCATCTCTGAGGTAGATACTAAGCTCAAAGAAATGGGTATTAGGAAGAAGTTTGACGTAATCGCGAAGTCCAGCAGGATTAGGGACTCCGGTGATGTCTTCAAGCTCGTGGCCTTAGGTGCTGACAGTGTGGTAATGAGCCATAAGGTCTTGGACGTGGCTATAGGAGAAGGTTCCAGAACGGGGTTGAAGGACAAGGCATTTAACCTCATCGCGGGGTTTAAGAAGGAAATTGCGCTATTAGCAGGTGCAGCTGGGATTTACAGTGTACAGTCATCGTTAACCGGGAATAGGGAGCTATTGAGGGCAGTTAACCTGAACTCGTATGTTTTGAGGAAATTAAGGGTTAAGGTGGCTGGTTCATTATGATCCATCCTTCCGGTTGTGGTGTATTAGGGGTAATTAGGAAGAAAGACGCTCCTAAAATTAAAGGAGAGGCTGTTGTAAGGGGTATAGAGAGAGTAAGGTACAGGGGGAGTGATAGGGGAGCAGGGTTTGCGGTGTTTGATAAGAGTTCCAATAACAAGTACGTAATAAAGGTGTTCTTTGAGAAGGACCCCTCTCAGCTCGAATCTATATTTGAGTCCCACGGGATCAAGGTAAAGTCACGGGAAATTGAGTATATGGACGGGGATGTATGCGATTGCAAGTACGAGATCACTATATCGGACTTAACCCAATTGAGAAAAGCTTTCAGGAATATAAACGAGATAATGTGGAAACATGGTAGGTTGGGTAGGATATACAGTATAGGTTCATCACTGAAGGTCTATAAAGGTGTTGGGTACCCGAAAGATGTAGCGATGACTTATAAGGTCGAAGAGTTGGAGGGAGACTTATGGCTAGCCCATACTAGGCAACCTACTAATTCTCCGGGACATTACCCTTACTGGTCCCATCCCTTCTCGTCCTTCAATATAGCTATAGTTCATAACGGTGACGTGAGCTCTTTCGGTGCGAACCTAGAGTTTTTAATGGAGAGGGGATGGGAAGGGATGGTAGGTACTGACAGTGAGGTCATCGCGTTTCTATTCGAGGAGTTATTGAGCGAAGGGTTTACAGTAGAAGAGGCTACAAAAATCCTTGTTAACCCTTCAAGGAGGTTCTCTGTAATAAATAAGGAACTGGATTACTTTTATAGGAATGCCAGGCTTGACGGTCCTTTCACCGCTGTTATAGGTTACGATTCGGGCGACGACCTCTACCTTGTGGCACTCGCTGACCGTTCGAAGTTCAGGCCTGCAATAATAGGTGAGGACGACTATTATTACTATGTCGCGAGTGAGGAGAACGAGATAAGGGAGATAAGCCCTAAAGCTAAAGTCTGGACTTTAAAGCCCGGTTCTTACTTTATCGCTTCTCTTTACAAAGGTGTAATAGCTTATGGTAGGGATGAGGAGGAGAGGAGGTCGTTCTCTTCACCGCCGGTTTTCGTCCCTGAAAAGTATGACATAGACGCTAGGAATGTGGAGTATAATGAGCTGAACAAACTAATTGCATCTGTGGTCAAGAACGAAGGTAAGAAAGAAGTCACTGTGGCTAACCTTATGGGGCACAGGTTTATAGGTATAAGTTTCAAGCGCCTCGGTATAAGCAAGGTGAGGGTGAACCTCTACGGCGTAGTGGGTAATTCCTTGGCTAACTTAAATGAGGACAACGAGTTTTACGTGTACGGTAATGTTGCCGATGATTGTTGTGATACGATGCACGGCGGTAAGGTAGTAATTTACGGGGACGCGAGGGACGTGTTAGCTCAGACTTTTCAAAACGGTAGGGTGTTCGTTAAGGGGAATGCGGGGAACAGGGTGGGTATCCAGATGCGTGAATATAAGGACAGGAGGCCTTATCTGGTCATAGGGGGCATGGTAGATGACTACCTCGGGGAATATATGGCAGGGGGTGTTATTTTGGTCTTAGGCAGTAACGTAAAGCACGAGCCTGTAGGTAATTTCGTGGGGACTGGCATGGTAGGGGGTAGAATATATATCAGGGGTAGGGTTTCCCCTTCTAAAATAGGTCTACAGCCGCCAAAGGGTGAGGTAATAAGGCTCTTAAAGGCGTTACTCCTCGATAACCTGATTAGTGTAGAAGAGTTTGATTCGTTACGTGAAAAGGAGTACATTGAAGTTATGGACCTGCTAAGCGGGAAGGCTAAGGAATACGCTAAGAGGCTGTTCGAAGAGAAAGTCGGTATTCCCGAGTACGAATATAGGGAATTAAGTGAGGCTGAGTTTAAGGAGCTTTTGCTTGTAGTGGAGGAGTACTCTAAAGACATGGGGACGGACTACTCTGAAATGCTGAAGGAGAGGTTTACGGTAGTGACAGCTAGGTCTAAGAAATAATTTTTTGTCGTGTAAGTAGGGCCGGACTTGATTAGGTAGATTCATGATTTATTTTACAGATTGTATTTACCTAAGTATAGTGAGACTAACCATAAAAACATGCTAAGCAATAGTTAATACATAGTACGTGCAAAAGCTTAAGGTGACAAGTTTACAATTTAGTTTATTCAGGTAGTTTCACGTACACTTTATTATTTGCATATAAATTATACTAATTCGGGAGAAAATATTTTAATTTGCAATGAATACCTTAATGATCTACTCATTGACAGAGTCCTAATGCTGTTACTCTAGCAGTTATACCCAGTCGGTTAATAAAGGGCAAAAGTACTTTGGTATGAAACGTACACATTTTATGGGCAGTAGGACGAGGTCTTGCCCTATAGTGTTGACCTTGCCCTATAGTGTTGACAAAGTATAGCTACCTTCTTTATTTAAAAAACAAGATTACTTTATTTAAAAAACAAAGATTAATGTTAAAACCATAAATTAAACATTTATATAACATCTTTACGTATAAGTATTACGAGTTGTATTTTACTAAAGTCAGGGTCATAGGTGTTTCAGGTACAGCTGAAAAGATCAGAGAAGGACTAGAGTCTTTAGGTTATTATATAACGGAGAGAG